>JADGEQ010000006.1:0-170280 GCA_016744295.1 Desulfobacteraceae bacterium
GAAAAAGTTAAGTCTGGCCGAAATGGGCCCCCGCCAAGAAAAAAACTCCCCGATTTTTCTTTGGACGGGTCTGCACAAAATTAGGCGGTGGATTTGGGACAGGTGAACGGGTTGATTTATTGAACCGGTTTTTGGTATAGTTCAAAAAAAATACAGGGAGATGTCATGGAACCCCAAGCCACTGTCTTTGAAAAATATTATATCGATTATCTTAAACAATTGGAATCACTTGATTTTGATGCCATGGCCTTAAAACTGGGAGGGCAGGTCAAGAAAAATTTTCAGGGCAAGTGTCTCCGAGTGTCCCTCTTGGGCCAGTCCTATGATATTTCCCCCCGGGGAATCACAGATTTGTCGGGGAAAAAACCCAGGTACGATATCTGTATTATCCTGTGTCGCCATCTGCTCATGTGTCCAGCTATGTTGCCCCATGCCCGCCAATGGGTTGCCTTCAGAGACCTCAGGGATTCAGGCCCCTTGGTCGTCTATTTTCGGGACAATGTTGAACAGGCCATTGTCCGAGTGTTTGCAGGGAAAATTGATCAACTCAAACAAGGCATGGCGTTTTTGAACGGGTATCCGCCTGATCTGGACGTTCGCTATGACCTGGCCATGCAGGTGGATGGGCTGCCAAAAATTCCCATGGTGCTACTGTTCAATGATGCCGACGAATCGTTTCCCGCGGAATGTTCACTCCTTTTTGAGAAGCATGTGGAAACATATTTGGATGCAGAATGCATTGCCATGCTGGGGTATCGGCTTGCCAGCCTGTTAAAGCATTCCCGGAAATAATCGGTTAACCGGGTTCTTCCTTGAATAATTGTTCAAGAATTTCCACTGCATCCAGAACAATTTTTTTGCAGAGCCCTTTTTCCCTCAACCCCCTCATGTCTTCCGGATTCCTGGGGTCGATGTGGTTCATCATCAAAATCTCATGGCATTCTACGGTCTTTTGTCTGGCTTCAAACCGGTGACAGAACTCCTGGGTCATCTGAACACAGAGATCTTTTGAATAGGTGTCCCGGGTTTGGCCTTCCCCGTATTTCAGGCCCGCAACCAGGATGGCCCCGGTGACCGCACCGCAGGTTTTCCCCTGGGCTAGGCCCCCGGCCAACCCGGCCGCAAGTCTTGCCGCAAAATCCAATGGCAGGTTAAATTCTTCTGAATAGGCCATGACGACAGCTTGAGAGCAGGAATGACCCTGTATGAGATAATCGATTGCAGAAGGTATCTGCCGGGCAGGTTGGTGTTTTTTAATTATTGGCTGGGAATGTATATCTGGCATGGGGTCCTTTTGGATTTTCTATAGGTTGAATATGATGTCACTGATGGTGACTTTTTGGGGAAAAAATTACCGGGTGAAAATTCCTTTGAGCAGCAGGTCAATCCCTTGATTGACACGGTGCCACCCTTTTTCAGACCCAAGATCAATGTTTCCAACAAAAGGGTGTATCCTGGATTTTACAATCAGATGATTTACAGCCCCGCCCATGAGAACCACAATGGCAGAGAGATTGTCGTCCTCGGGGATTTTGTCAAGGCAGTCAAAGTATTCGAGAATGGTTTTTACCCGGATATCTTCCAATTGCCGGGTCAATTCATTTCTTTCCAGAAGTTCCCAGGCAAGGATATCCTGGGTGGCAGGCCGTTTTCTCAATGCTGCGGCAAAGGATTTGAAAAAATGGGCCACCTGTTGGTCAGGGGCCATTGCCTTTACCCTTTCCGGATCCGGCCCCAGGATTTCGTCCACCTTGGGCCAGAAATCAACGGTTTGGCTGTAGGCCTTCACAAGGCCCGGGAGTCCGTTAAAATATCTATAAACCAAAACCTTGTCCACACCGGCTCGTCTAGCAACCTTATTCACACCCAGTCCCTTGAATCCTTCTTTAGCCAGCACTTTTCCGACGGCGGTTACCAGTTTTTCCTTGGTGATCTCCTTGCGGTCTGTTGATCTCATGTTCATTGGATTCTTCCTGTAAAATATATGTCATTGTCACCATTGGTGACAATATAGATCGCCCTGTTATATCTGTCAATAAAAAAAATGATACTAGCAGAGGTAAATACCCCTTGACCAAAGGTTGTGCATGGGGTAGCGTTATTTCCATTCCGGCCAGCGACGAAACCATTATCACAGGAGGCATTTAATGTTAAATTTGGTGAGTACTTTTGAACACAGTGCAAACGAGTTTCCCGACAAAAAAGCCATTATTTTCCAGGATAAAAGTTTTAGTTTTTCCCAGGTGGCGGCCATGGTCAATCGGGTGGCCAATTCCCTGAAGAAGCTGGGAATTCAAAAGGGCGACAAGGTGGCTTTGAGCTGTCTTAATTTGCCTTCTTTTCCCATGGTTTATTATGGGATTTTAAAGACCGGGGCAGTGGTTGTCCCCCTGAATGTTCTGTTAAAGGGGCGCGAAATTGCCTATCACCTGAAAGATAGTGAGGCCAAAGCGTATTTTTGCTTCCAGGGAACTCCGGAGCTTCCCATGGCCCAGGAAGGGTTTGCAGGGTTTGGACAGGTGGACAGGTGTGAACAGTTTTTTGTCATCACGGCAGATCCTGCTGCCCCATCCCCCATTGAAGGCACCCAAACCTTTGGTCAGCTTATTGCCGATGCTTCTCCTGTCTGCGATACCGAACTAACCAGTCCTGAAGATTCAGCGGTAATTCTTTATACCTCGGGAACAACCGGTTATCCAAAGGGGGCAGAGCTTTCCCATTCCAACATGACCATGAATGCCATTTCCACCCGGTTGCTGTTGCAGTCAACCCCGGATGATATCCATGCCATTGTTTTGCCCTTGTTCCATTCCTTTGGCCAGACCTGCCAGATGAATGCCGGGTTCTCAGCCGGAAATACCCTGGTTATGATCCCTAAATTCACGCCCGACGCGGTGCTGTCTGCCATACAAAATGATGGTGCCACCGTCTTTGCCGGGGTTCCCACCATGTATTGGGCCCTGCTCAACTATGAAGACAAGGAGGGGCAGTTTGACAATGAGAAAATTGCCAATACCCTTAGAATCGGTTTTTCCGGAGCCTCTTCTCTTCCCCTTGAAATCATCAAGGGAATTGATGCCAAATATAAGATCCCCATCCTGGAAGGCTACGGCCTTTCCGAAACCTGCCCTGTGGTCACCTTTAACCATCTGACCCGTGCCCGGAAACCCGGGTCCATTGGAACGCCTATCTGGGGGGTTGAAGTGGATATCTTTGATAAGGATAACAATCCCCTGGCAGTCGAAGAGGTCGGCGAAGTGGTTATCCGCGGCCACAATGTCATGAAGGGATATTATAACAAGCCCGAAGCAACGGCAGAGGCCTTTGACGGCACCACCTGGTTCCACACGGGCGATCTGGGCAAAAAGGACAGGGAAGGCTATTTTTACATTGTAGACCGGGTTAAGGACATGATTATCCGCGGCGGCTACAATGTTTATCCCCGGGAAATAGAAGAGGTGCTTCTTTCCCACCCCGATGTCTCCCTGGCCTCTGTTCTGGGGATTCCCCATGACAGACACGGCGAAGAAATTGTTGCCTATATTGTGCTCAAAGAGGGGGGATCCACAACTCCTGAAGCTATTATTGAATGGTCCAAGGGACAGATGGCTGCCTATAAATATCCGAGAATCGTTCATTTTAGACAAGCGCTTCCCATGACGGCAACCGGCAAGATTTTGAAAAAAGATTTACGGGCCGAAAACCAGTAAGGGGTTCAGGTGGTTTTCAAGGGCCGCAACAACCCCTCCTGGGCCACACTGGCCACCAGTCGTCCGTCCCGGGTATAGATGGTGCCGATGTTTAACCCCCTGCCGTTACTGGCTGTGGGGCTTTTCATCACATAGAGGAGCCAGTCATCCATGGAAAACTCCCGGTGGAACCACATGGAATGGTCCAGGCTTGCCACCTGCATATCCGGTGACCAAAAGGTTTTTCCGTGGGGATACAGGGAGGTTGTCACCAGGTGGAAATCCGAGGCATAGGCCAGCATATACCGGTGAACAGCCGCGTCCTTGGTTGGAATTTGACCAATGGCCCTGAACCAGACATATTTTTCCGGCGGCATCGGACTGGGGTCAAAGGGATTGACCGGGTTAACCACCCGGATCTCAATGGGTTTTTTGCAAAGCAGCTTTTCAAGAATAGCCGGGGGGATTTGATCAGCAAGGCGTTTGGCCATCTCAACTTCGGATTCCAGGCCTTCGGGCCCTTTTATTTCCGGCATGGGATCCTGGTGGGCATATCCTTGTTCTCCCCGGTGAAAGGAGGCGGCCATGGAGAAAATGGCGGCCCCCTTTTGAACCGCCACCACCCGGCGGGTGACAAAACTTTTCCCGTCACGGATGCAGTCCACGGTATAAACAATGGGTTTTGTGGCATCCCCGGCCCGCATGAAATATCCGTGGAAGCTGTGGGCCTGAAAATCAGGGCCCAGGGTCCGGGAAGCGGCAGACAGGGACTGGCCAATAACCTGGCCGCCGAAAACATTGCCGTATCCAAGGTCCTGGCTTTGGCCCCTGAAAATATTCGCTTCGATTTTTTCCAGCTTTAACAACCGTAACAATTCTTCCAGAACATTCCCGTCATAGCAGAGGTTCATTTATCGTTTCCTTTTATAATTGTCCCGAAGGGGTGGGCAAGCCACCATACCACTCCCTGGAAAGGAATTGAATTGGTTTTTGTCTATTTTTTAAAGTGAGGACTCGGTTGTTTCGAAAATATAAGCAAAAAATGACTTGACATTGGATTATATATCAATCTAATGTGCACATAACTCTAATGTGTACATCAATCAAAGGGGGGGATAAATGACATGGCAAAAAAAAATCTGGAAGACTTTGCATACAATTCCATCCTTAGGCTGATCCTGGACAATCATTTTAAACCAGGGGATTTTCTGCTTGAAACGGAATTGTCAGCCTCCCTGGAATTGAGCCGCACCCCTGTAAGGCATGCCCTTGGTCAGTTGGTGGCAGGCGGTTTTCTCGACAAAAAAAAGAAAAAAGGCTGCTTTATCCCCGAGGTAAGCCCGGAAGATGCCCGCCATGTTTTTTTTGCAAGGGAAAATATAGAAGGGCTGGCGGCCTCCTCGGCGGCCCGGTATGCGGCGGATGGCGATGTTGCCTACCTGTATGGGTTGGTTGAAAAGGAAACAGAGTTGGCCCAATGCCCTTCAAAATTAGCCTATGTCCATGTGAATGAGGCGTTTCACCTGGGGATCGCAAAGATCAGCCGGAACAAATACCTGGAGCAATATTGTCGCCATTCATTTTGGCGTTCCCACGCCTATATTTTCTTTTTTGATAATTATTATACTGGAAAAGTGGTTTCAGGAAATCAGGAGACCGGCCCCAGACAGCATTTACAGATTGTCCAGGCCATTGAAAATAAGAATGAGGAAAAGGCGGGTAATTTGATGAAACAGCATGTGCGTACAACATTTGAGCAATTATTGGTAAAATTGTAAAAGTTCAGAAAAATAGTTTGATGTATACATTAAGATGTGGCCACGGGGTATTTATTATCATTAGCAATTTATAAATCAACAGAGGTATATATGAAAATTTTAGTTCTCGGCGGGTGCGGCATTCAAGGAAGGACCGCTCTTCATGATCTGGCTTCCGATGATAGCGTGGAAGAGATTATCTGTGCAGATATCAATTTTGATGGATTGTCAAAAATCGCCGGTTTTACCAACATGGAAAAAATCACCCAGGTAAAGGTTGATGCGCAAAATAAAGCAGAGCTTTTGACCTTGTACAAACAGGTGGATGTGGTCATTGACCTTCTGCCCAAAGAATTTAAAACCTTTGTGTATGAAGCAGCCCTGGAAGCCCGGGTAAATGTGGTCAACACCAATTATGCCTATTCCCCGGAAGCCCTTGATAAACAGGCCAAACAGGCGGGAATTATCATCATGCCGGAATGCGGGCTGGACCCGGGGATAGATCTTGTGATCTATGGGGACGCCAAAGCCAGGTTTGATTCCCTGTCTGTGATCAATTCCTATTGCGGCGGGTTTCCCGATCGAAACGCCTGTACCAATCCCATGGATTATAAAGTTTCCTGGATCTGGCGGGGGGTATTGGGGTCCATCATGCGGGAGGGCAGGATCATCAAGAATGGAAAAATTATTGATATCCCCGGAAAAAATCAACACGATCCCGCCTATGTACATCCCGTTGAATTTCCAAAATTGGGCACCCTGGAAGCGGTTCCCAACGGAGATGCTGTTTTCTTTACAGACCGCATGGGAATAACCCGGGATATTGTCCAAACCGGCAGATATTCTTTGCGCTGGCCCGGGTGGAGTGATTTTTGGCGGCCCTTGAAAGAATTTGGGTTTTTAAGTGAAGAACCTGTGCCAGGGTTGCCGGGCAAGGTATCTCCCATGGATTTTTTGGATAAATTTCTAGGTCCCCAGATGCAATACCAGGCGGATGAAAAGGATTTGATCGCCATGATCAATATCTTTGAGGGCATCAAAGACAATAAGCCCATGCGCCTCACAAGTTCCATGATCATTGAACGGGATCTTGATACCGGAATTTTGGCCATGAGCAAGGGGGTGGGATATACCGCCTGTATTGTGGCAAAAATGATTGTCAGGGGTGAAATTACAGAAAAAGGGGTGTTGTCCCCCATGACCCACATCCCGGCGGCGCCGTTCCTAGCGCGTCTGAAGAAAAGAGGGATCGTGATCCAGGAAACAATGGAGGAAATATAGGCGTATAAAAATACATTAAAGCAGGGACGTCACGGTATACCGTTGATTTTATAACCGCAACATTAAAAGGAGAAGAACATGAGTCGAAAAAAAATGGTTTCAACTATTTTGGCCTTTGCCATCACAGTATTCTTTACCGGAATCTGTTTTGCAGGAACCCTGAGTGAGATTGTCAAGAGAGGCGAACTTAGGGTGGCAGTTCAATCCGGGGCTGCGCCCTATGCTTTTTTTGATAAAAATGGGGAACAGGCCGGTTCCATGATCGATTTTACCAAGGGAATGGCCGATGCCATGGGTGTTAAACTTAAGGTTCTTGATTTTGACTGGGACGGATTGATTCCGGCACTGCTATCCGGCAAGGCCGATATCCTGGCTGCCGATATGACCCCCACCCTGAAACGGGCCCTTAAAATTTCCTTTACCGACCCCTGGATTGAGGTACAGCCCTGCATGTTCACCACCCCGGGTGCCAGTTTTAAAACCCTTGAAGATATAAACAAACCCGAGGTTACCGTTGGGGTTCTTCTGGGATCCACCGGGGAAACCATGGCTAAAAAATATTTGCCCAATGCCAAGATTAAATCCTATAAAGGCGGCGGCCGGATGGTTGTCCAGGCCCTGATTGCAGGTCATGTGGATGCCGGTGTCAACGATGACTTGGCTGTTCTCACCGTGTTGCCTGATTTTCCCCCCAACTCCATTCGGTTGCTTGACAAACGGCTGGGCCAGGGAAAAGATCCTTTGGCATTTGCAGTTCGCCAGGAATCTGTCAACCTGTGGCAGTGGGTTAACCTTTATTTGAAAACCGTTCGCTCCAATGGTGACTATGATGCCAATATCGCCTATTGGTTAGAAGGCATTGAGTGGAAAAAAGACCACTAGATTTGAAATTTTAGGACAAACAAGTGTAATTTATGTCAATGGTGCGGACCGGTTTTTTAACGGCCCGCACCGCAACCCAAACGGACAACACCATGCTGACGGATTTTAATTTTAGAATCATAATGGAGTATCTGCCCCTGTTTTTGACGGGCCTTAAATCCACTTTTTTCATATCCATTGTTTCCATCCTGCTGGCACTGGCAACGGGAATCATTGCCTGTGCCGCGAGGATATCGGGTATTCGAGCAATCAAATATCCGGCCATTGCCTATATTGAGATTGTTCGGTCCACGCCATTGCTGGTTCAGATCTATTTTCTCTATTTCGGGCTGCCCACCCTGGGGATTCGAATACCCGAGCTCCAGACGGGAATCCTAGCGCTGATGCTCAATTCGGGTGCCTATATTTCAGAAATCATCCGGGCCGGGATTAATTCTGTTGATGAGGGTCAGCTTGAGGCTGGCGTGGCTTCCGGTTTAAGCTATTTGCAGCGGATGCGGTTCATCATCCTTCCCCAGGCTCTGGGGGTAACGGTGCCGCCCCTGCTGGGTCAGGCAATTGTTCTGGTCAAGGATTCTGCACTGCTTTCTTTGATTTCAGTGATGGAGTTGACCCGTTGTGGTCAGACCATGACCTCGGAGCGGTTCATGCCTGCGGAAGCCTTTTTTACGGTGGCATTCTTTTACATGTGTATCTATTTTGCGCTGAAAGCTCTGGCAGACTGGTCACAGAAAAAATTGATTTTCAGGGAGGCCTATTAATATGATGGCATTTTATTTTAGTCGGCTTGTGGAAATCTATCCTTTTTTTCTCAAGGGGTTGTTGATGACCAGCAAGATTGCGTTCATCAGTCTTTTAACCTGTACTTTACTCGGGTTTGTCCTGGGGATTTTTAGAGCTGGGGATAATAAAATTCTTAAATTTATTATCGGAATCTATGTTTCATTTGTCCGTGGCACCCCCTTTGTGGTTCAGATTTTTATTATCTTTTTTATCTTGCCCGAGTGGGGCCTTCAACTGGAGGCTTTCCCTGCGGCTTTGCTGGCAATGGCTATCATGGGATCGGCCTTTATCTGCGAGATTGTGGCCGGCGGCATCTCCGCCATTCCTCCGGGGCAGTGGGAGGCGGCAACCGCTTCGGGCTTAAGCCTTTTTCAGCAGCTTCGTCTGGTGATTATGCCCCAGGCCATGCGGGTGATCCTTCCTCCCCTGGTGGGACAATATGTACTGCTGATAAAAGATACCTCCGTGGTATCGGTCATCGGGGTAATGGAATTGACCCGGGTGGGTTGGGTGACCGTGGTCAGGATTCCAGAAGGGCTCATGGTTTTTTCATTGGTCGGAATTCTTTACTTCTCGATTTCATACCCCCTGATCATCCTGTCCAATTATTTGGAGCGGAAAATGGCCAATTAAGCCAGGCCAATTTAGCCCAAGCTGTTAATAAACCAATGGCCAGGCTAACCGCAGACAGTCCAGGAACCGGCTTATGATACTGGGCAGACTGATAATACAAGGCAGACGGATGATACCGGGCAGACGGATGATACCGGGCAGACGGATAATACCGGGCAGACGGAATAATAAACCAAAAATTTGGGAAAAAGTGATGATCGAATTTAAAGATGTAAACAAGTGGTATGGCAAGCTCCATGTGTTAAACGATATCAATCTAAAGATAGAAAAGGGGGAGGTGCTGGTCATCTGCGGCCCCAGTGGTTCCGGGAAATCAACTTTGATCCGGTGCATCAACCGCCTTGAACAGATCCAGAAAGGGGAGATCATGGTCAATCAAACCCCTGTTCACCAGAGGTCCACAAATTTGACCAAGTTACGCGCAGAAATAGGGTTTGTATTCCAGCAATTTCATCTGTATCCCCATATGACCGTGCTGCAGAATATAATGCTGGCACCGGTAAACGTTAAACAGATGGCCAAACAAAAAGCGAAAAAAATTGCCATGGAAAAATTGGATCAGGTGGGGTTGACGGAAAAATCCGGGGCCTATCCTGCCCAGCTTTCCGGCGGTCAGCAGCAGCGGGTGGCCATTGCCCGGGGGCTTGCCATGTCTCCTGACATCATGCTTTTTGATGAGCCCACTTCAGCTTTAGATCCGGAAATGATAGGCGAAGTTTTGGATGTGATGGTCAATCTGGTCTCCGAGGGCATGACCATGTGCGTGGTTACCCATGAAATGGGGTTTGCCAAAAAAGTGGCCGACCGGGTGCTGTTCATGGATGAGGGTAAAATCATTGAAACCGGTAGCCCCAGCCAATTTTTTGACAATCCAAAAACCGAGCGGGCAGCTGATTTTATCAGCAAAATTTTGACCCATTAAACTAAATTTTTATTGAGGGGCGTTATGAAACTTGATCAATTGCCGCGATTTAATCTGGCTGAATTTCCAACACCCATTCATTGTCTGAAAACACTGACAAAGGCCTGCCGGGGGCCTTCCATTTACATGAAACGGGACGATCTCACCTCCCTGGGGATGGGGGGAAATAAAACCCGTAAACTTGAATTTCTCATTGGTCAGGCCATTGCAGATGGGGCCGATACCCTGGTGACGGCAGGGGGGATTCAATCCAACCACTGCCGTCTCACCGCCGCAGCTGCAAACAGGGCAGGTCTGGCATGTGACCTGGTTTTAAACGGTAGTCCCCCAACTCTTTCCAACGGGAATTTGCTGTTGGACAAAATTTTGGGCGCCCGGGTCCATTATTGCGACAGAAAGAATCGGGATGCAAGGCTTTTACAAGTGGCCGATGAGCTGGCCGCCAAGGGGAACAAGCCCTTTGTTATACCCGTTGGCGGATCAAATTCCATCGGATCCGTGGGCTATGTGAATGCCATGGTTGAGCTCAAGGATCAGCTTGAATCCATGGATTTGAAACCCGATGCCATCCTATTTGCCTCAAGTTCCGGCGGAACACAGGCAGGGTTAACGCTAGGGGCGAGGGTGACCGGTTTTGCAGGCGAGGTTATGGGCATCAGTATTGATCAAACCAAAACCGGGGACAATTCTTTTTTACCCGTTCTGGAAAAAATTGCCAATGAAACCGCCCAAAGAATAGGCAGTGACACGGTGCTAACCCAGACGGATTTTTCACTGAACTGTGATTATTTGGGTGGGGGGTATGCACAGCCTGGAGAGTTGGAGTTCAACGCCATTCGGGATCTGGCACAACTGGAAGGAATTTTTTTGGGCCCGGTTTATACGGCAAGGGCCATGGGTGGCCTATTGGATTTGATCCAAAAAAAGGTTTGGACCAAGGACCAGACCATATTATTCTTGCACACCGGCGGCACCCCGGAATTGTTTGCCTGGGCAGACAGGTTTTAAATCCTATCAGTCAGGACCTTTTTCCAGGCAGGACCCTTTTCCAGGCAGGACCCTTTTTCCCAGCCGGACCATTTTTGCCAGGGCTCGCAATTTTCCAGGGCCTCCCAATGTGTTAACCTCTACTTAAAATGTATGGGATTAAGGTTTATTATTAATAAACTGTTTGTAAATCTCTAAAGCATCCTGGACAGCAGCCTCAAATAGTTCTTTTCCGACAGCAATGGATGCAAGGGATGAGTCTGAACCGATTCTGCCATCTGGAAAATTGTTTTGAAAGTCAAAACAATCTCTGAACTGATTTGTTGGCGCCACTCTGGGACTTAATTCTGCTTTCTTAACCGCATCGGGATGGGCATAAAAACTAAGTGAAATTTCAGAGGGGGTGGCATGGCTTCCATTTACATCTTTAAAATATTTATTTTCAATCTCTTCAACCCTTTTCCCATCGTACCAATTGTACAGATCCAGATGTACCGATGAGGGTTTGTTCGAGAGACTATGCTCGGCATATATTTCTGAAAAAGCGGTTTTTATGGAAGCAACATTTCCACCATGTCCGTTGAGAAAAAATAGATGGGTAAATCCGTGACCCGTTAATGACAAGATTATATCTTTTATAACGGCAATCATGGTTGTTGGTCTGAGGGTCAAACTTCCGGGAAATGCCAAATGATGTTGAGACATCCCCACCGGTATCGTGGGTGCGATTAAAACGTTTTGTGTTTTTGATATCCCTGATGCCACAATTTCCGGACAAATCGAATCTGTACCAATGAATCCCATTGGCCCGTGTTGTTCCATTGATCCTATGGGAATAATGATGTCTTTTTGTGTTTTTAAATAGTCTTTAACTTCGCACCAGGTTGATAGATTCAGTTGCATGGTAACTCCTTGTTAATGGCAAATTTTAACCCCAGATTAAACACAAAAAAAAATATTTAGCCAGAATATAATTCAGGTCAAAAGATGTTGGGGTTGGATTCCTTAAGGTGAGCACAAAAGGCAGGGAGAATATCCGGCAGCAAGGGCGGCATTTTTTGAAGAAAAAATTTTTGTACAGGCGTTACACTTAAAATATCGGCATTCTGGACCATGAAATTTATGGCTGCTGGTATTTCCGTGGAATAATCCTGTGGCAATATTCTTTGACTTGGTTGGGAAAGTTGCGGCCCGGTATTGGGGGGGCATCGGAGCAGGGGAGGACCAAATATTCTCCCCCGCAAGCCGGGCATGGTTTTGGGCCAGGATAAACGGGTCATGATATTTTTGGCTTTTTCCGTATTTGGTGTAATAGGGAGACCAGCCTTTTTGAACAAGTTCAAGATTGAAATTGTTTTTGTCCAGGCTCACATAGGCCAGCAGTCTGCCGTATTTGCCCCTTTTATCTCCGTCAAATTCCAGGGAAATATATTTGCCGGACAGTCTTTTCTTTGTATAGTTTGAGGCCTGTTTCCCCAGCCGGGTGTTACGATGTTTGTCCGGGTGGACCGATTCCGGGGTATCCACATTCAGGAAGCGGATTCTTTCCCTTTTCCCGTTATAATCGATGTCGATGGTGTCGCCATCTATAACCCTCAGCACCTTATATTGTTCCGCAAAACAGGGCAGTACGCATACTACCAGCACCAGAAACAGGATTTTTTTCATATTATTGTTGCTATCAATTTAAGGGGTATTATTGTACAAAGTTTTCAAAGTGGTTTGACTGGGTGGAGATGAACTTGTTGTTTTGTCTCTGGATGATCAGGCATTCCGTATCAGGGAGGTCATTGACAAGGTCAATGCCTTTTTGGACATCCATGACCATCAATGCCGTGGCAAGCCCGTCGGCCATGGTGCAGTTTTTTGCAATCACCGAGGTGCTGACCACTCTATTCTCAACGGGAAATCCGGTTTTGGGATTGATGATGTGGGAATAAATTTGGCCCTCTTTTTCAAAAAAATTTCGATAATTTCCACTGGTGGCAATGGCCATGTTATCCAAAGAAATGATTTTATACAGACCCGTGCTCAACCCTTTTTTTTCAGGCTTGCTGATACCCACCACCCAGGGGTGCCTTTTTTTGTTTTTACCTGAACCCATCAGCTCTCCGCCGATTTCCACTAAGAAATTTTTAATCCCGTTGGAGGAAAAAAGCCGGGCTAGGGCATCCACTCCGTATCCCTTGGCAATGGAGCCAAGATCCAGGTTAATGCCGGCCTCTTTTTTTGTCAGCAGATGATCTGCCAGGATCAATTTATGAAATCCTGTTCTGGAAAGGGCATCCAGAATCTGAGCGGTTTCGGGCAGGGTATCCGGGCTGGTTTTGGTGCCGAACCCCCAGAGATCCACCAGGGGTTTAACGGTCCCGTCCCAGGCGCCATTTGTAATTCTAAACAGATGCCGGGATTCTATTAACACCTGGTAAAAATCCCTGGAAAGGGCAAAGGGCTTGTTTGCAGGATATTGGTTAAACCGGGAAATTTCACTCTTGGGATTGTACATGGAAAGTCTTGCATTGACCTCTTTTAGCCGGACATCCACCCGCTGCTGCCAGGTGGCGGAGGATTGCTTTTCCATGGAAATGAATTTAATGCTGTAAAATGTGCCCATGGTTTTGCCGGTGAGGGTGTACTGCTTGGCGAATCCGTGGGATGCGGTAAAGGACAGCATAAATACAAGAATAATTGAGAGCATGTTCAGTATACGGGATCTAAAACGCATCTGCATAACGGGTTCCTTGGAAAAGTTTATTCTTAGTATTTTTATCTTAGTATTCCACCTGTCCATGGATGATTATTCTTTGGGAATCCATTTTCTGCCGGCAAACACATAGACAAGAACGGAACCCAGAATCAAATATCCAAACATCTGGACATTTTTTGTTTTAAAAACAAAAGCAAGCAAAACAATGATGGATGCACAAATCATGAAAAATACCGGCTTTGGGGTTTGTTTGAGGATCACCCTCCCAAAATGGGCAAACCGAATGTGACCCACCATTAAGAAGACAGAGACGCTTGTCATTCCCCACAACATAACCGGCGTCGAAATAAGAGAGGCACCCAGAACAATCAATGCGCCGGCAGGACTGGGGAGCCCGTTGAATATGCCCTCGGGCAGGTCGGTTCTGTTCTTATCCTTTGCGATAAACCGGATGAGGCGAAAGGCAACCCCGACAATAAAGATACCGCCAAACAACCATGCCAGGGAACCGCCTTTTTCTACAACCACATAGGCCGGGGCCAGTCCGAAACTGACAAAATCGGCAATGTCATCCAAATAGGGGCCGAATTTGGTGCCTCCGTGCTTTTGCGCCATCCGTCCATCAAACAGGTCAAACAATTGCCCGATGATAATGATGCAAATTGCCCAGGCAAAATAATGATGATGGGTCAGAATAAGACTTGCCACGCCACAACAAAAATTAAGTGCTGAAAGAATATCAGCGTAGAGCCGATTGGGGATGAATTTAAAGAGTACAGATGCGGATGAAAGGAGAATGCAACCCATGAGCACGCCATCTGCAATGTTGATGAATCCCGGGTTCCGATCAATCAACGCACATAAAATAACAAGGCCAAAGCAGATGATGGCCTTTATTTTTCCAAAATTATTGGCAGCCCCTGAAAATTTTATCCAGGTTAGAATTCGCCGGGCAAAAAACTGACCCACAAATTCAATGATCACAAGGATCCATACATATTCTATGGATATAATCCCTGCATAGGCAAATCCAATCAATGGCGGCAAATAGGTCAATTTGTCACACATGGGGTCCAGCCATTCTCCCCAGCTTGATCCCAGATTGCATCCCCTCGCCACAACGCCGTCGGCCCCGTCAAGGATCGCCGCAAAGGTAAAGGTAAATATGGCAATGGATTGATAGGGGGTAAAAAAGTAGAGGATAAATCCGATGACTGCCATGGCTGTCCGCCAATAGCAAATTGAGTTGGGGTGGAGCAGCCACTGGTTTGACATGATGTATTCTTGCATGTATTTTTTTTTAACAGCCTGGGAAAACCATAGGAAAAATGCGGTTCCAACGGCGGCGGAAATAACAATAACCAAAACTCTTTCCATTGTATTCTCTCGATTGATTAAATTGTTTTTTTATGCCTGATCCACTTTCTATTCGGATCATTGTTCCTTTCAATTCCAGGCTACTTATCATTTTAGCCAATAATAGTCCATCTTTCGCTTTTGAAATTTTTTTTTGCAAACTGCATCCAGCAAAAAATGGCTGTATTTATAAGATTTTCACACTTTAAAAAATAACCCCCTTGATTATTGAGACGACCGGTCATATATTTATACTTATGGAAAAAATAACCCCCAAAATTCAGATTAGAATTAAACTTCTCCAGACCGGGCTTAGATTGTTTGGAAAGAACGGATACAATGGCACTGGGATTAAGGAAATTGTGGATGAGGTTGGGGTGCCCAAGGGATCCTTCTATAATTATTTTAAAAGCAAAGAAGATTTCACCGTTGAGATCATCGGGTTTTATTCAGATACCCTGGATGTTCATTGGAATGAATTGCTGGCAAAAGGCCCGTCTGAACCCCTTGCCGCCCTGCGAAACAGTTTTGAGATGATCATTTCCCTCCATGAGCAAAGTGAGGTGAAAACCGGGTGTCTGATCGGCAACCTGGCTGCAGAAATCAGCGAGGCCAGTGAATTGTGCCGGCAAAAGATGCGTGGTGCAACCATAAACTGGAAAAAACGCATTGCAGGTTACATCGCCCGGGGTCAGGCCATGGGAACCATTCGAAATGATATATCAACCCGGGCCCTGACCGAGTTCATCTGGAATGCCTGGGAAGGGGGGTTGCTGAATATGAAAATTCAGGCCTCCACCACCCCGGTAAAAGAGTGTGTCCGGCTTTTGTTTGATTTTTTTCTGAAACCATAACCAAAATTAAGTATCGTTTTAACGATCACAAAAAAAGGAGAAATATGTCTACCTCATTTGAACCCACCCTGTTTGAATCCAGTCGAATAAATGGCATGGAATTAAAAAATCGCTTTGTCAGATCTGCAACCCACGAGGCAATGGCAGGTCTTGACGGCGTCGTAAACGAAACGCTGTTGGCATGCATGGCCAACCTTGCTGTGGGGGATGTCGGACTTGTTATTACCGGACATGCCCATGTAACATTGGAAGGCCAGGCAGGCCCCCGACAGATGGGTATCTATTCCGATGCCCTGGTTGACAGTTTGAAACAGGTTGCCCTGGCAGTTCATGAAAAGGGCGGGGTTGTGGCGGTTCAGTTGGCCCATGCCGGCAATAAGGGGATTGGAAAAAATGAATGGGCACCCCTGGGCCCTTCAGATTTGTTTGATGGGGAGACAAAGAAAGCATCTGCAATGACGGTTGGGGATATTGAAAGAACGATAACTGCCTTTGGAGATGCTGCCCAGAGAGCTGTTAACGCGGGCTTTGACGGGGTCCAGATCCATGCCGCCCACGGATATCTGTTGAGCCAGTTTTTATCTCCCTTTTACAACAAGAGGGAGGATGAATATGGGGGAACGCTTGGGAACCGGGCAAGATTTCTTGTGAAAGTTTACGAAGAGATCAGGCGCCGGGTTGGGGATTCATTTCCTGTCATGGTCAAAATTAATTCAGAGGATTTTCTTGAGGGCGGGATGACAGTGGAAGAGATGATCACGGTGTCCCTGATGCTGGAAGAACGGGGGATGGATGCCATTGAGATGAGTGGCGGAACCTTTGACTCGGGCAAGCTGATCCCTTCAAGGGGTGGAACATCAAAGTCTCAAGACAGGGAAGTATACTATAGAAAGGCTGCCCAGGCATTTAAGCAAAAAATAAAGATCCCCCTTATTCTGGTAGGTGGTTTTCTTTCCTATGCTCCTGCTGAAGAAGTTGTCACCTCAGGGACTGCCGATTACATCGCCCTGTCAAGACCGCTTATAAGGGAGCCTGGCCTTGTCAAAAGATGGGCTGGGGGGGACCGGGAAAAGGCAACCTGTATTTCATGTAACCGCTGTTTTTTAACGCTTTTTTCTGAAGAAGCCTTGCATTGTGCCCAGGAAAAAAAAGGAAAAAAGAAGAAGTAACAAAATACTTAAAAGAGTACTTAAAAGAAAAATACCCATAAAATCAAGGAGCTATTCATGTCTCAAAATAGAGAAGAGAACCGCAGTCTGGTGCTGGCTTCCCGCCCCCATGGCGCCCCGGTTTTAGATAACTTCCGTCTGGAAAAAACACCCGTGCCCGTGCCCGCCGAGGGCCAGGTGCTGTTGCGTACAAGTTACCTTTCCCTTGATCCCTATATGAGGGGCAGGATGAACGATGCACGCTCCTATGCAGAACCGGTTAAAATTAATGAGGTCATGGTGGGGGCAACGGTTAGCCGGGTTGAAATCTCGTCTCACCCTGATTATAAGGCCGGGGACTGGGTGCTTGGCTATAGCGGTTGGCAGGATTATTTGTTGTCAGATGGTGCAGGACTCACTCCCCTGGGAAAAAATCCCAAAAACCCCTCCCATGCGCTGGGAATATTGGGCATGCCAGGGTTTACCGCCTATATGGGGTTATTGGATATTGGGCAGCCCAAACAGGGAGAAACCCTTGTTGTTGGCGCTGCCACAGGACCTGTGGGCGCCACGGTGGGACAGATCGGAAAATTAAAAGGGTGTCGGGTTGTTGGTGTTGCCGGCGGCATGGAAAAATGCACCTATGCAAAAGAAGTGCTTGGCTTTGATGAGTGTCTGGATCACAAGGCCAAGGATTTTGCCCAACAACTTTCCAGGGCATGCAACAAGGGAATTGATATCTATTTTGAGAGCGTGGGGGGCAAGGTGTTTGATGCTGTTCTGCCATTGCTCAATGTAAAGGCTAGGATTCCTTTGTGCGGACTGATTTCCCAGTATAATGCAACCCAGCTTCCCGAAGGACCGGATCGCCTATCCCTTCTCATGGGCAGCATTCTTGTCAAGCGGATAAAGGTTCAAGGATTCATTATCTTTGATGACTATGGTCACCGTTACAATGAATTTGCAAAGGATATGTCCCAATGGTTGGAAGCAGGACAGATAAAATACCGTGAGCAAATTGTGGATGGTTTGGAAAATACACCCCAGGCGTTTATCGGCATGTTGGAAGGTCAGAATTTTGGGAAATTAGTTGTCCGGCTTAATGATGCGTATAAGGTTAATAAATAGAGTCGGCGTTATTTTGATTTGGGACGGGCTGTTTTAACTTTGTCCGACCCATGGCCAATGTCAGAGGATTACACACCTATAAAAACAAAAAACTATCTTGGTGAATTTATCCCGGATAGTTTTTTGTTTTTTTTACTATGTTTTTTTCCAAGGGGTGTTGACTATAAAGCCGCCAGCAGTGTTAAAAATAACAGAAGGCATCCGGCTGCCTGGAAAATTTTTTGTTTTGTTTTTGTGAATCGCCAGGGCGGGAAAAAAAAAGCAATACTGAACCCCGAGCATACATAAAAAATTTCGAAAAACTTCTCATTGCCCGGTGCCCATGCCAGTATCAAAGATATCAGATAAAAATAAACAAAAAAGGAAATGGCAATAGATTTAAGCCTTCTTGTGCCTTTTGCCATGGCATACACCAGGGCCGGAATTACCAGGAAAAATCCAACAGGCCCGAATGAAAACATCCCTAGGGGATGCCATGTTAAATGAAATACCTGGATTGCACCGCTTTTGCCCAAAAATGGTATTACCGAAACATCATAAAGGGATTGTAAATTTTCTGCCATGCTCCATTTGAAAATTTTATCGAAAAATAATTCCATTGGAGCTGCAAAATTTAACCCTTCAAACAAATATCGTATGGAATTTGCCAGGGCGCCCTGGATCCCGTCGGGATTGAAAGAAATGGCTGAAAAGATACCCGGCCAGTCGCTTTTGTTAAAATGATTGGACAAAAAAAGCCAGGATTGTGAAAAAATGGCAGCCGGCACAATGGCAAAAAGGGCATAGGGGTTTTTCACCAGGATGCTTTTCCATGTAAGCGTGCCGTGCCGCCTGAAAAGAATCACCCAGGACAGCACCAAAAGAATCGGCCCAAAGATCATGCTGGAAATATTTTCAGATATGGAAAAAAAGAGTCCCAGGATCAATAAAATAAGATCTGTCAGGTTCGGCAATTCTACACATCGGTACACTGCCAGGATACAAAACAGGGTCACTGCAACAGAGATGATCTGGGTATTCGGATATATTGCCTGGACAACAAGCCTCGGCATGGACATGACCAAAATGGCTGTTGTAAATGAGGTTGTCTGCCATGAATACCGCCTGGCAAGGGCATAGGTGGAAAATCCTATGGAAAGATAGGCTAAAAAGCAAAAGATTCCTGCACCGGCATTTGAGCCAGACCTCAGAAATGTATTAAACAAAATAAGGTGATTAACCGGGAAAAAACCGGGAAAATTAGCATCAGCTGCAAGTGAAGAAAAACCGCCTTTTTCATAAAGGGCAATGGTGTAAAGGTCATTTTGAAATTCTTTGGGGACAGGTAACAGCCCATGGATTGCCATGTATACGAGAGATACCCCCAAAAAAGAGAAGGAGATGGGATTTTCAGTTCCAAATTTTTTTAAGGTGTTCACCAGGTTGAAGATCTGGGTACGATGCCTGAAAATCAGGAAAATGGACCCCACGAGAAAAAAGATTTCCACACCATTGGAAATAATTGAATAGCCGGTTATAAAAGATATCTGATGGATAAAAGAGAGCAGCATGAAAATTGTGATAATGGCATATGCAGCAGATTCTGCAAAACTATTTCCCTGTTTGCGAAATATAAAAAATGAAGCAGAACAGAGGCAAAAAATTTTGGCAAAAATCAGTATCCCAATCAAAATATCGGTTATCATCTGGATGGATCCGTCAATTTGTTCGTCCCAGGTAGATAAGCTTGTACCTCGGCTTGTATCTTTTCTTGGATTTTGGATGTCATGGCAATCAGCACTCTTTGGACCTTTTTTTTTGCAATTCTTTTTCCTTTAGATGGTCTCTTATCTCCTTCATAAAATCCTGCATATCCCGGGCAAGGGTTTCACATTCCGGGCAATAGACTCGTTTAAACATTTTGTCATGGCAATCCAGCTGGTGCCTGAACCAGGGGATATAGGGAGAGCCTTTGCAAAATTTTTGTCCGGTATATTGGGCTATGGGACACCCGATGCAGACTAAAAAATAATAAATTCTACAGGGAGGGCAATCCAGCACCCCGCCGTCAGACCCTTTTTTATCTATGATTCTTTGCCATTTTTTCACCGCAGCTTCCATGATGCTAATTTTATTCATGATGTCCATCCCTTAATTCATTATATGAAATTCCAAGAATGCTTGTGTACATCAATGCAGCGTCGAACCACATAGGCCATCTTTTTTTTGTCTGCTTTTGCTGCCATTGCACTGACATTACAGCAGTTAATACCGGCCATTTCCTTTAAAACCGCCTTTACCGATTCAGAAAGGGCATTGCAATTATAACCGCCCTCAAGACACATCACCAATTTTCCCTGGCAGACCTTGTCAGCCATTTTTTTTAGTGATCCTGTCATCCCTGCAAACCCTTCAGCCGTAAGGAACATGCCCCCCATTGGGTCTTTTTTGTGGGTATCAAATCCTGCTGAAACCAGAATCAGTTCCGGCTGGAATTGTTCTGCCACAGGCGTGAGCAATTGCTCAAAAATGGCCGTATATTCTGCATCTCCATACCCCCTCGGAAGGGGTAAATTTATAGTATATCCTTCCCCCGGGCCTGAACCCCTATCGGTGAAACTTCCCGTTCCAGGGAAAAGTTTTGCCTGGTGAACTGAAAAAAACAAAACATTGGGATCCCTTGCAAATGCATGCTGGGTTCCATTTCCGTGGTGAAGATCCCAGTCGACTATCAGTATTTTGCCTAATTTTAAATTTGTTTGGGCAAAAATCGCCCCCAGAACAATGTGGTTGAACAGACAATAGCCCATGGCCCGGCTTTTTTCACTATGATGTCCCGGGGGTCTTATCAGGGCAAAGGCATTGGCTATCTTTTTTGCCGCTACCCGGGAGATGGCGCTGAATAATGAACCTGTGGCATAAAGCGCTGCGTCAAAACTATCTTCACTTGCGTGGGTGTCCGCCGTAAAGGCGATGAGTTCCTTGCCTTTGGTTTCAGCAATTTTCCCAAAATACTCGGGGGTGTGGAAAAGAAGAATCTCCTCTTTTGTTGCCTTTCGGGGGAGAACATCAACAAAAATCTCCTGCATGTCAGGGTCATTCAGCATATGATAAATGTCTTCAAGTCTTTGGGGGGTGTCAGGGCAACCCTCCCCGGGACGATGTTTTAAAAATATCTCTCCTTTTACGATGCCGGTTTTCAATTCCATTGTTATCATCCAAAATTAAAATTTTAGGGGAATGGTCAGCACGGCGCAGGGTAACTGCCGAAGCAAGGCTGCGGTTGTGGTGGTGATAATCCTGTCCGGCCGGTCATCAATTCCTGCTATGATCAAATCAGCACCATGGTTTTTTGCATACACAGATAATTCTTCACCGGGGACGCCATGGAGAATATGGGGGGTGCCCGGCATAAATTTTTTTAATCTTAACGATAATTTTTCTGCCAAACGGTTTTGCATCTGGTCATAATGCCCGGAAGATTTTGCCATTAGCTTCTCATTCACCGGAGATTCCATGACATGGACCAAACAGATCTTTGAAGTGAATTTTTCTGAAAAAGCCAGGGCATATTTCTTAAGGTAAGAATCGGATTCTCTCAAACCACAGGCGATGACAATATTTTTGATGCTTAATTTGGATCTGCCGGAATCGGTTTGCGGGGGGATCACCAAAAGCGGCTGCAGGAGAGTTTGCGCCATCCGTCCTACCACCGAACCCATGAGAAACTGTTGAAAACCGGATAAACCTAAGCTTGCCGCAATGACAATATCTGCCCTCACCTTTGTTGCTGCCTTTGCGGTTTCAAGAACTGGATCTCCATAGGTGATTGCCGAATCCCATTTTATGTCTGCCCCCTCCATTCGTTTTTTTAATTTTTCCCGGGCGCTTTCAATGGCTTCTTTTTTTTCACCACCCCGTTCAAATTCAATTTGCCTGGCCACAGATCCCCGGGGAGGCTGCACGGCATGGAAAATAAAAAAAGAAGCGTCAAACCGTAAACAAAACTCTATTCCCCGGGCAATGAGAGGTTTGGACGCCTTTGAAAGGTCGGTTGCACAAAGTATTTTTTTTATATTGTCCATTTTCCTGGTCCACCTCATTTTACCGCGCCACCTGATTTTCCGCCGGTTATTTGAAACCATCGACAATGATTTCAAAATCATTTCTTTTTAGCAATTTTGCCAGAACTTTCCTAACAGGAGCTTCATCATCAATAATTAATATTTTAGTCCGTTTCATTTTTTCGAGATTGATTAAGCACTTCCCTTATTTTTGAAATCAATTCATCTGTTAGAATCGGTTTCTTAATATATTCTTTGATGCCAATAGACTTAGCCATTTCAAAATCAACTTTTTCACTAAATCCTGAACACATAATGATGGGGATATCTGGTCGTATTTTTAATAAATTTTTAGTAAGTTCCGTCCCTGTCATAATGGGCATTGCCATGTCGGTAATGACAAGATCAAATTTATCAGGCTTATTCTTAAACAATTCCAAGGCTTCAGTACAACTTGTTTTTCCGGTTATTGTATAACCCATCCGTTCAAGAACTCGAGTCGCCAATTTAACAATACTTGCTTCATCATCAACAAACAAAATATTTTCAGTCCCGCCCGGAGGCTTTTCCTTTATCAGCTTTTGCTCAACCTTTTTCAATGGAGTTGTCACCGGCAAAAAAACGTCAAAAATAGAACCTTTGCCAGGGCTACTTTCTACAGATATATTACCTTTATAATTGGTAACAATTCCATGAACTACAGATAAACCAAGCCCGGAACCTTTTCCGAGTTCCTTTGTAGTAAGATAAGGTTCAAAAATTTTATCAATAATTTCTTTTGGAATTCCAATCCCATTGTCATGGACTCTTAAACATATGTATTCTCCTGATGGTAAATTTAAATAAGGTGATGGTTTTTTTTTATTAAGTCTGATTATTATTGTGCCCCCATCCTCTTCCATTGAATGATAGGCATTGGTGCAAAGATTCATGACGATTTCATGTATTTCAGTGGCATCGCAAAGGACATAGTCTTCTCCATCATAAAGATGGCTTTGGATATCAATATTAGCAGGAATAGTTGATCTCAATAGCTTCATGGCCTCTTCAACCACAGGTTTCAAAACGATTGGTTTCAACCTTTGTTTTTCCTGCCTTGCAAACAGAAGAATTTGTTTGACCAAATCCCGTGCGCGTTTTGCACCATCTAATATATCTTGCAGATTTTCCTGCACTTCATGCGTCTTTGGAAGATCCTCCATTGACATTTCTGTAAAACCGATAATCGGATAAAGGATATTATTAAAATCATGGGCGATACCGCCTGCCAGTGTGCCGATGGATTCCATTTTTTGAGATTGGCGATATTTTTTTTCCAATTGCGTTTTTTCTTCTTGGGCCAATTTCTGGTCAGTAATATCTAAAACAATTGCGGCAAATAACGATTTGTATTCATGTTTCAGAAGCTGCAAATGAACTTCCACATTATAGAGAGATCGATTCTTACGTTTATGAACTGTCTTAAAAACAACTCTTTGTTTTTCTTCTTTAATCAAAGGTGCGATGATTTTTGCAATCGATTCTGCTGAGATTTCAGGTGTTATATCGAGGGCTGTCAATTTTTTAAGCTCTTCCATTGTATAGCCCAGGTTATGCATGGCAGCTGGATTTACTTGAACGAATTTAAATGTAACCATGTCAAACAGATATATTTCATTTAAAGAGTCTTCAAATATACGACCAAACCGTGCAATTTTGTCCTCTGCTCGCTTACGCAAGGTAATGTCTGTAAATGACCCAATTATAGATATGGTTTTCCCATTCTTAACAACCGGCGCTTCGTAAACTTCTACGCAAACTTTTTTACCGTTTTTGTGTATCAATTCTAGCTCATGTGCAGATTGCCGTTCACCTGTTTCTATGGCATTCATGGTGTTTTCTAATGCCGTCTTATTCATAGGATGATCAGATACAAAATTTTTCCACTTCACCTTTGCTTCTTCTGGAGTATACCCCAGAATATTTTTAATATGTGGACTGACATAAGTTACAATCTGATCTACACCATGGGAATAATGTACGATCGTACTGTTATCAAAGATATTTCTGATTTTTTCTTCGCTTTCTACCAGCTCTTTAGTTTTGGTTTTTACTTCCCTTCTAAGTGAATATGTTAATAAAAAATAAAAAATTATACCAATAATTATAATCGCAAGGATAATTACGGTTGTAGAATACCAAATTTGATTTATATTTCTTGAGACCGATTTAAGAGCTTCTTCCTGGTCAATTTTAACAACAAGCCCGGCATCAATCTCATCAATATACTTTGTTACAGCAAATACAGGAGCCCCCCTATAATCAACATAGTTCCAAAATTCTCTTTCATTTTTTAACAATGCCTGTGTTATGGGAATATTAATATCTTCCTTCGGAATTATATCTCTTGCTTCAGCTTCTGCCGTAAATCTTCTCTGTGTAAAAAATACCGCATCTCCATTTTTATCTCTGTATGCAAGCAAACTTTCTCCAGTCTCTCCAAGCCCTTCTTTTTTAGAAATTATCTCATGAATATGATTAAGATTTTGCCTTGCAACTAATACTCCCTCATTATAGGGAACCGAGATTGTAAATGAAACTTCTCCCATAGTTTCAGAAGGATAAAGTGGTTTTATAAAAAGGCCTTCTTTTAAATTTTTAAAAGAAGGGTCTGTTGAACGAGAAAAACCAATATGTGAAATGTTTGACGAATGTGTTATTTTCCCATTAGCGCCGATTATAAAAACCGCAGAAAAATCTTCCCCTAATTTAACTATTTTCATTAAATCTTCATTTGAAATAGCCTTTCTGGAACTTAAAACTTTGAATGCGCTTTTTATATGGGTGATATGCTGTTTAATGTTCACATGCTTACTAGAGGCAGTAGCCCTCAGCGTATCATAATAATTCTCAATTGCAGATTTTTTCAAATTTTTTGTTATATTGTATGCATTGAAAATAAATAATCCGATGATCAATATTAAGGCCATCGATAGAACAAGCATTATGGCATTTTTTTCAAATTTAATTATCTTTAGTTTATTGAAGATTAATAAAAGTAAAACAACAACAATTAAAATCCCCAAAACCCAAATCATGGGGAATACTAGAAGGCTTTCTTTTTTCTTTTCCGGTGGTCCAATTTTATCATACTCATCTAAATAAGCTGTGGCCGCAACCCACAACCCAACCCCGTCGGCAGGTTTTTTCTTAACAGTTTTTATATATACATACTTGTCTTTAATGGCCCCATCTAAATCTGGGAACTCATATTTTCCAGAAACATCATGCCCTCCCTTTGCCTGTTCTAAAAGCCCCCACATTACCGGATAGTCCTTACTCATGCCCTCAAACTTACGGCCGATTAAATCCTTATTTGGATGAAAAAGAATAACTAAATTATTATGATCAGAAACTGCTGTATAACCTGTTTCTCCAACCGGTTGAATTGCAATTTTCTGAAATTTTGGATCATTTTGCAAATCTTTCAATGTTTTATCAGGGTATGCACTTAAATATATCTCGACTTGCCTGGCAACGTCTTCAGCTTTTTGTTTTATTGCTTTTTTTGCATAAGAAAATGGCTCTTTTTCTATGATTTTCATTTTTAAATTTGGCAAACCAAACCATTTGTCATGAATTATATCAAAAGTTCCATTGGTGATAATTAGTGACAGCCCGTCATTAAGGATAGTTAATAATTTCGTATCCCCTTCTTTTACTGCAAATGTAAAATCTTGTTTATATGTATCTATTCTGGATATAGAAATAACATTTGTAATACCCAGTCTTTCGATTAATTGCGTGCCTACTATTTCCAGCACAACCACTGCATCATGTTTGCCTTTTGAAAGCAAATTAAATGCATCTTCAAATGACTCAGTTCTTATAATGTGTTTTGATACATTTTCCCGTAAGAGAAATTCTTCTGAATTATCACCTTTCATAACTAAAATTTCTTTGTCTGCCAGATCTTTCAAGGTGTTGATACTTGTCTGGTCAGTTCTTACAAAAATCCCGCCATAATTTGTTTTGTAAGGTACAGAAAAGTCATAAATTTTTTCACGTTCAGGCGTTCTGCCCACAACGGGCAATACTTGAATTTTCCCCTGGGCTAAATCTTGTTTTATCTTTATCCATGGGCCTACATAGAATTCAACATTCACACCAACTGCTTTAAGACTTGCTCTTAAAAGTTCAACAGAAAAACCACCTGCTTCGCCTTTTTCAGTAACAATAGAATATGGTGGATAATCATATTCGGATGCAGATTTAATGGTTTCGTGAGCATAAACTGCATTGGTAAAGAACACCGCTATTAAAATAGATACAAGTGATAATGTTCTCTTAATCATTTACTCTCTTCCTTATATTTTAAAAGAATAAAAATCGTGTTGTATTTGAACCAAATTAAAACAGGGATGAAGCCAAAGACTCGCTTACACTACTAATCATGAGAGTTGCGGAAAAGATCAATGCCCAATAATAACAGCCGCAAGTGTTGTCAAGATAATCACTCCCCACAATCGAATGAGTTTGATAAAAGAATTTTTTTTGTCATTTTATCTCTGTTTTATTTAGCCTTGTGTCAGCCTGACATTATGCTTTACAGCGAATATAGCAAAAAAATAATTGAAATTCCTTTAAAGTCCTTATTCATGACGTTTCAATTATTTAATAACGCGAATGATATCGTGAATCATAGTTGAAAATAGAATAAATGTGTCTGGAAACACAGTTGTTTAGATATCAGACAGCTTTACAAAATTTACTTATAATTATCTTAAAAAGTCTTCGAATGCAAAAGAATATTTGAAATGCAATGAAATACTATTGCTTATTTGGGGTATAAAAGTTCAGGCTGCGTCAGCAATATCTGAGTCAGAATCCTAAACTTCACAGGCACGAAAACCAATTAATTTGGAGACTAACATAAATTGCCCAATGGAAGGTTAATACATTGGTAGCTGTAACGCGGCAGGCAATATCAGAAATTCTTGCAGGTAATCTCAGAATTTTAAAATCAAGAGTTTATATACTAAGTGAGCTTTGTAACCACCTAAACCCTCGAATTCGTCCGGTGTTTTTGTTTGGTGATCATTTTTTTGAATTTGATTTCTACCCAATAAGTTTTTTAAATATTTCAACGGCTACTTGCTTACCCTCTTTTGTGCTTAGTATCCTTTTTGAAGTCCCAATAATTCCCCTCATTGCTGTTTTATACCAAATTTCTTTACTATAAAATTGAAGGTCCTTTTTCGCACCATCAGTTTTCGATTTCAATATATTGAGTTCTTGTTCTGTAACTATAGTTTTTTTATACAAGTCCTCGAATTTTGCCTCTAAATCATTTAGTTTTTTCTTTAATTGTTCTATTTCAGAATCAGAGAATCGTTTTGATGGTTCTTTAAGTGATTCTATGTACTCATCGATTTGATTAAAATATTCACTTTGGTCTTCTTCTCGTAACCCTTGTGATGTTAATTCTTCACGAATTCGTGCTGACCAAGTTAAAATTTCAGAAATTGCCCTTGTAATATCTGAATAAGTATTAGAGTCCTGAGTTTTATACACACCCGGTGATATATATGTTTTTATCTCACCTTTAAATTCATTCAAAAGAAAACTATATTCCGGAAAAGCAAGAAAGGTAATTTCAAACAATGGGTTGCCATCTGATGGAAAATTAATATTGTAGCTATCACGACCAAAGGATGTATTATCTAAAAAAATGTATATTTTATCAATGATAGTTTTTCTGAGTAACGTCATTCTACCTCCCTATAAAAAAGCATTAGTAATGCTTTTTTTAACGCAAAAGTTACTACTTTAAAAGGATTATTTTAACTTAGTAACACTATATCCCTTTATGTATTTGGAAACAAACTTAAATCCTCTATCTCTTTAAATTCATAATTTGAGTATATCAATTCATTGGCCTCGATCGATCCCTTTTGTCCTATTGTATATAATAAGGATACCTCCTTTTGGTTAAAATCCTTGAACACCTCTCTGATGTCCGGGTGGTCATTGATACTTAACATGAATTTTCCTTCGATACCTTTAAGGGTCTCGGCTAATTCCTTGAAATCCTTCAGGACAAAGTTGTGTTTGTAATCCGGGCAAAGGTAATATGGTGGATCGCAATAAAAGAAGGTATCCGGTTTATCATAACGGGTGATCAGTTCCTTCCAGGACAGATTTTCTATTCGGACGTGGGCCAAGCGTAAATGAATGTCGGACATCTCCTCTTCCAAGCGTAAAATGTTCACCCTGGGTGTTCTTCCGTCGATCTGGACACCATAGGACCTGTTTCTTACCCGGCCGCCAAATGCCAGGCGCTGCACATAATAGTAGCGGGCTGCTTTTTGGATATCGGTCAGGCCCCGGCCGTCAAGCTGATTTTTCCAGTCCTCAAACCATTCCCGGGAGGTCAGGCACCATTTAAACTGTTTTAAGAACTCTTCCAGGTGGTTCTGGACCACCCGGTAAAATGATATCAAATCGCTGTCCAGATCATTTATAACCTCAACTCTGGACGGATCCTTGGTAAAGAAAACCCAGGCACCTCCTGAGAAGACCTCACAATAGGCCTTGTGTTTCGGGATCAGAGATACGATCTGTTTTGATAGTTTGGATTTTCCGCCGATATAGGCAAGAGGGCTTTTCATGGACTTTTTTCCTTGTGCTATGAATATTTGCTTGATATATCCCCTATCGCTCGGTCCGAGCTGGGGAGTTGTCACTTGTGATGTCTGGTCTGGTATTGCAGTCCATTCGCCCTGGGGATGTTAGTGCATCCACCAGGGCAGCTTCCCTATTTTTTTTTAAGTCTTTGGTACTTCAGCATTGAATGATACGGCATAGCCGTTGTCGGTGATTTTGGTTGTCACTTTGGTAAGACTCCAGGAGCCGTTCACGCCCGAGCGGATCCCGGTGACATTGATCCGGCCTTCGGCAAAAAGATCTGTTCTGGGATGAACGGGGCCACTCAGGGTGGCAGTTCCCCGGTTGAGTCTATCCAGGCGGGATCTGGCTGCCTGATCTGCCTGGGCCTGGGTGGCAAAAGGTGAGCGGATCACATATGCCGGTTTTCCTGATCCGATGGTGATGGACTTTTTTTCTCCTGCCTGTATGTCTTGGTAAAATGCGGTCACTGATTTATACCGGCCTCGATCCGGGGCATTCATCTCCCAGCCCGGCTCAACAAAGTCAGACCTTGTCAGGTTGACTGTGGGCATGGACTTGCCGGTGGCTGTCTTAGCCTGGCCTTTTTTGACCATGAGCAGCCGCCTTGATACCGGCTTGGCCACAGCATCATGTTCACGGCCAAGACGGGTTAAAAGATGGATATCTGATTCCTCGGTCTGATCCAGATGATCAAAGCGGATCCCGGCCAATTCAGCACCCACCACCGGGGTCAGATCATGTTCACCGGCAATTGTGGCCACGATGTCAGACAGGGTAACATTGTCCCAGGGCCGGGTTTTCTTTTCCTTCAGACTGGCGGTCATATTGGCGGCTTTGCCCTCGATAATCAGTTTATCCGGAGGGCCGGTAATATCCACCTCATCCACCACAAAGGCACCCCTGTGGTTGATATACTGCTTGCCGGACTTTTCAATCCCCATGCTTATATCCAGTTCCGCTCCTTTTACAGGCAACTCAAAAGGATTGTCTCGGTCATCCAGCTCGATGGTGACCCGGTCACTTTGCCAGCCGGTTTCATCCGTAACTGTAAGGGATAGCAGCCTGCTTTTGACCAGGCGGGTGATGTCGCTGCCATTGGCTTTAATGGTATAGATCGGTGTCATTAATCCCAGAGCCTCACAGAGGTGGATTCAATGGTATTCGGTTCCAGAGTAGGCAGGGTGATCTCCTGGCCAGCATCAAACACTGGGCCTTTATCTCCCAACCCGGGATTGGCCTCCAGGACCGTTTCAACCGCCCCGGATTCCCGGCCGTAATATTCCCAGCAGATTCGGTCCAGCATATCCCCGTCCTTGGTTCTATAAATCATTTATCCTCCCCGTAATGGCTCAGACGCAGGGTAAAAGATTGTTTCTTAGGAATGCCCCCGGGCAGAAAGGTGGTCTGGGTCTCCTGGATCTCTTCAATGCACCATTTGCCCCAGATGTTGCCCAGACCGTCCACCAGGATCTGCGGTTGCCCGGTCCCTGCTACAACCCGCATTTTATCCAGTTGGCCGATACCTCCTTTGTATAAAGGATAGATATCCCCGGACAGCTCTATGGTCTCCTGGCCAGGGCCGATATACTGTAGGGCCGGGCGCTGGCCAATACGGTTCTGAGCTGACCATCGATAAGGATTTGTCCGTTTCAGTTCCTGGTATGCCGCCGTTGAAAGGCTGAATCTATAGCTTCCCAGTCCCATCATTACATTAGTCATGGAGCCGACCTCCTTTCAGTTTTTCTATCCGCCTCATTACCTCATTTGCAATGGCTCCGGGATCCTGTCCGGGATGGGGATTGATCGTGATGGAAATAGGCCCGGCAGTTGCCATGGCCGTTTGGGGTCGAGGCTTATTTTCCATAGCCTTGCCCGCACCTTCCCCCAGCTTTTCCCCAAACATGCTTCCCAGGATGCCACCGGCAATACCGCCGATGATGGTTCCCACAACCGGCACCACACTGCCCAGGGCAGCCCCACCAGCAGCACCGGCCAACCCGCCTCCGGATCGTCCAAGGGAACCACCGATTTTCCTTGAACTGCCACTTTTAACCGCCATACCAAGATCGGCAATGCCTGCAATTGCAGCCAAAGGTCCGCCTATACGGCCCAACAAGCGGCCACCCTTTCTTAGCCATTTCCCGCCCTTGGCCACCCGGGTCAGACGGCCGCCCTTTGTCTTGGATTTACCACTGCTGCCCCCACCGCCTTCAAGATTTCTTAGCGATCTTGCAGCAGGCCAATTCACAATACGGACATTCTGGACTCCCAGTCCGCCTCCGGAGGCGATATCTGCCAGGCCTCCGGAACCTCCTTTTTTACCCTTACCAAAAAGATTTTTGGCACCCCGGTACAGGCCTACGCCTTTCCTGGCAACCAAAGCCCCTCCCAGCAATCCCGCTCCCACGGTAAGGCCGGTAAAGAGACGGTCAGCACCATCGCTTCCCATCATATTCAATAGTTTTGTGACACTTTCAATAGGCCCGGTGAGTCGTTTTTCCGCAAACCGTTCCCAAGATGCGGCAATCATAGTCAAAGATGCGTTCAAAGTATTTGCCGCCCTCGCCGAATCGGCCAGGGTAGTTTTGCCGTCCGCTTGAACATTGTGAAACTCTTTGAGTTTATCCAGTTTCCCCGTGTCACCATATTCAGTAAGCGCAAAATTAAACGCTTTGGCGGCTTCTGCATCGAACAATTGATTTATCTGCTGAGAGTCACCATCCGTAGCTTCAACGATCTCTGTCATCAACTCATTGATTGGCCGCAACACTCGTTTACCTTCAGCCAATTTATCAGGATCAAACAGTTCAATACCAAGGTTTCCGAACTTTTCGGCCTTAGCCGGGTCAATCAAGTTTCGTAAGGTAGCCTCAAATGCTGTTGCTGCCTGTTCGGCAGATCCCGTTCCCATCCTGACATACTGGAGTGCCGCACCCATTTCTCGTAGTGCATCAAGCCCTTGTCTACCGGTCGCAGTATAAGCCGTAATAACGCGCGGACCTAAACCAGCCAAATTTTCCAGGGTAAAGCCCCCATCTTTTCCCTGCACATTTAGAATGTCGAGAGCCTTGGCTACCCTTTCAGGAGCCTTAATCCCCATTTTTTCAAATTCACCAAACAATTCTCCAATATTGTTCCCCATAGCACCGGTTCCCTGGATCGCAATTCCAATGTTTTCCATATTCTGCTTGGCAAATTCCAAATTCCCGGTTTTTTCCACAATAGATTCAATCCCGGCCAAAATTTCTTTAGGGTCAACTCTGATACCCTCCTGGAGAGCGACGGCCTGCATGTCATTTTTAAGCAGCTTCATCTTCTCAGATGATAACCCTGCCTGAATACCAAGACGCTCGATCCGCTCCTGAGCATTACCCACATTCCGAATGGTCATCCCGGCACCCACCGTGCCCACAAGCCCGGTATATCGATTGGATGCTTTGTCCAACCCCTTGTTCATTAGATCCATGGCCTTGCGTTGCTTGTTCAGATCCCCGGTGTTTTTACGCATGGATTTGCCCCAGCCCTTCATTACCCGGGAGCTGCGCTGGTAGGCACGGGTCAAAAGACCTGCCTTGCGCTCGGTCTTGCCCAGGGCACGGGTTTGGGTATCACTGGCGGATTTGGTCAGCCCGGCAGAGCGCCGGGCTTGGCTCCCAATATTTTCAAGCCCTTTTGCCGTCTGCTTAAGATTGGTTTGGAGGGACGAATCCCTCCTTGCGGTCAATCTTAATCCAACTTCCAGATCACGCCCCATTTTCAATATCCCTCATTGTTTGATGCCATTGTGCCAGTTCTTCCAGATCCATTTCCATCAATTCAGACAGGGGCTGCCTCAGCCCCCGGGCCGTCTCCGCTACGATTCTTCGGAGGCGGCCCTGATCTGCTTTGGGAAGCGTAATTCATCATAGGCATCATTCACCCGCTCCCAATCACTGGCATATAAGTTTTCAATCAGACTGGGGAGCTGTTTGCTCATTCGGGCAACCGCCTGGACCCGGCGCTCATCTTCATTTGTCCCCAATTTCGATGTGGTCAGGATATCCCCAACCTTTGGGCGTTTGATGGTCAACTTGTCAACTTTGCCTGCGGTATCACCTTCAGCCCCAAGTGTTACCGGGAATTCCAAATGGGCAATCCGGGTCATGTCATCGGGCCGCTCAATCCATTGTTTCTGATCTGTCATTTTTTACTCCTTATAAGCCCGCTTATAACCCTAGGGCTTCGCGCTGGGCAGCCAGTTGATCAACCCCGTTGATCTTCCGGATCATATTTTCCACATCAATTTCAACAAGTTCCTTACCGCCAATGGTCAGCTTGTAATACCGGCAGGAAACACTCCCTTTCAAAGTTCCTTTATCACCAGACTTCCAGGTGCCGCTATCCAGCTCCTTAAATCCGCCCCGTATATTCATGATGATGGCATCGGTACCGGTATCATTTTCCCTTGCCCCCCGAAGGGTCAGGGATACGGCATTGCCGTCCACCAACCCAAAGAGGCCAAACAGTTCCGGATCATACTCGGCAAAGGTTAGTGAGGATTCCATCTTCTCCATGCCCATGTCCAGATCCACAGGCATATCCATCCCGGCTGCCCTGTACTCTTCCATTTTCAAGCTCAACTTTGGCGGCTCGATCTCTTCGACCCTGCCTGCATAGCCCCGGCCATCAACAAAGGCCGTCATGTTTTTCAATCGTTTGGGTAAAGGCATATGCCCTCCTTAAATATTTAACTTGCGTTCAGAACCTGATCCACCAGTTCTTCATAATATCCGCTTTCTCTGTGCGCTCTGAATACGAGGTGTTCCAGAGGTGCTGGCGGTTCAATATCAAAATCCAGATACAATTTGCCCGCCATGAGCTGATCCTGGGTGTTCAAAGTCGGATCCAGCCAGCATTTCCCGCCCAGAAGCGCTCCGACCGCCTTCAGATGTCTGAGATAGGCATTGACGCTCTCCTGGATATCCAGGAACAGGTTAGCGCTCATCGGCCTGTCCTGAGCCCAAAGAAAAGCCGCTTCCATGCTTTCATAGATCATGTCAGCAGTCCGGCGAACGGAAAGGAATGCCCATAAAGGATCTGTGGCGCAAGTCCGGTTGCCCCAAAGACGGTATCCGTTCTTATGAACAATGGTGGCCACCTCATTTTCATTGAGCATATTGGCCTCACAATTGGTGTCGCTCATGGCAAAATCAATGGGCCGGGCAGCTCCCACAATGCCGTTGATGATCTGGTTTGACGGACTCCACCAGAATCCTTTTGTGGCATCCATCTTGGCAATCAGACCCGCCACCCTGGCCGAGGCAGGTTTATTCACAGGGGCGCTCGTGAGCGTATCCCAGACCTTTACCCCAGGATCCACAACATAAATCCGGTCGCTGCCCCAGTCATCTCTGTAGGTGATGGCCTCGGCCATGGTGGTGTTGGGGCCGTCTGCAATGATTACCGCCCGTAAACGCTGGGCAATGCCCTGCAATTCGGTCACAACAGGATTGGCAAGATCTCCGGGCCGGTCACTGGTGAACCCGGGAGCAACCAGGATCCGGGGCGTGACCTTGACTTCATTTTCTGCACCGAGCAGGGCATGAACTCCGGACAAGACAGTAGAGTCACCCACAAGGTTGGTTAGAGTGGCCGCTGCATCTATTCCTTCTTCCACCCGGATTATCACCACCACGGCCCAGACCTGATCAAATATATCGTCCAGGGCATCCTTCAAGGTGCCGGTTTCTCCCAGGTCTGCTCCTAACCGGGGATTGCCTGCAATCAGGACAGGGGTATTCAAGGGGAATTTGACTTCATCTGCATCCGGCGCTGTTCCGATCAGGCCGATGACCGAGGATTTAACCGTTTGGATCGGCCGGAGCCCGTCATCCACCTCCACGATTTCAATCCCGTGTAAAAATTGTTCTGGCATATTGCCTCCTTTTTAGGTGTACATCGCTTTTATTTATGTTTAAAGATTTGTGTACTGCGGTGGATATCGTTTAATACAGCCACTAATTACATGCTTCTATAATCCAATATGGCAACGGGGCAATGGTTGTGCCGCCGGTTATCGTTTTGGGGAATTTGTCTTTGACGGCCTGGTTTATAGCCTGCAATGTTTCCACCCCCTCTTTTGTCAATATGTCCATTTGTTCTGCAAGGGTGGTGTATCCGTCCGGGCCGGTTCTTAGGGTGACATAATCCGGCTCGATCACATCTGCTCCCTCTACGATACCAGTGCCATGTTCTTTGATATCCGCCAGTAATTGAGCATAATCTCGGTTACCTGGGGTCTTGGGAATCGTGGCCCCATCTGATAATCTTTTTATGTTTTCGCCTATTATTTTATACATTGCTGCCCCCCCCTTATAACTCTGCGTCTGCTGAATATGTAAAGCCAACCCTACCAGTATCAAGAGAATTTGTTAGACCCAGAAAGAATCCATATACATTAGCCCCTTCTGCACTTAAACCACTAGAATATGTATAAAAAATATCTGATAATACTATTGTAGGTATAATTCTTTTTTGTACTTTAAAGATTTCCGTACTTAAATAAAAAGTGCCTACTATTGATCTATATTTTATACTAATTTCTGAGGCCTCAAAGTATCGTTGACACAAAGAAAGTTCTGTAACAATTGGTCTTTGTTCAAAGATAGTAGCAACTTCACCTGCTTCAAGTTGTATATTAGCAAGATCAAAAGTTCCTGATTGTTGACCTAAAGAATTTGTAAATGCATCATAAGCAGACCCCGCCTCAAACCAAATTCTTACTTGTAGATGATCATTTCCATCAGTACCTATTACCTTTCCAGCAATACTTGGAATGTCTAAAATAACACTAAATTTCTTCCAAAAAGTTGTTAAGGCAAAGGTTGTAACAGGACCTTGTCCTGTGGTGGAGGGGCTTCCACCTGTCCCGAAATTTTGCGAAAAATCAATGGCTATATCTTTAGATGCATCAGCTTTAGCCTGAAATGAGAATGCCGCTTTTCCGCCAGAAAGGGTTTTTACACCTTCTATTCTTTGTTGTTTTACCACAAAGTTTCCTGTCCCTATTACACTACTAACCACTGTCCTGCTAAAATACTTAGGGTTTTGTGGCACATCAACTTGCCCAAGGGCAAAGGTTTCTCGTGTATGAACTTTAGTAGAACCTACACTGCTATTAATCCACCGATCATCTGATCCGTAATTATTGCCTGTTTGACTTATGCCCCTTTGCCAAATATCAGGCCCGCCATTTATTAAAAGATTCTTGCCCATATGCAATCGGGTATCGTCCGCGTGATTGTCCCATTTTTTGGCTTGTGCATTGGACAAATGTTTTTCCTTGACCTCATCCGTATCGGTTGGGTCCAGTTGCTTTTGTGCATGGGCCAATACATCCGCCTTGGTGGCCACCGTGATATTCGGATCAATCACCAGGGACACCACATCCGCATTCTCAAAATGGACTGGGATCCGCAGAATCATGTCCCGGACAGATCCGTCCGCTGCCACTGGCTTTTCCGTAACAGGAAAGTTGCCTACAATACAAAGCTGGCCGTCATCGCTTTTGAGACCCACTTCTCTAACTGTAAAAGGTCCGTCAGCAGCCGGGATGGCAAATTCAAAAACAATGGTGTTGGGATCGGATTGGCTTCTTACCTTGCTGCCGATGGCCCCGGACCAGACCTGGTTTACAAGAGCAGCCTGGCCTTTGTTGGGGATCACGGCAACTCCGTTACCATCTCCTACCACTGCCGTGGTTATATTGAACGGAACCTCCAGGGTGGCATCTCCCAGTTTGGTCAGGCCGGTGTCCGTCCAAAGTGTATAAAAATCAGTCATATTGCTCCCTATACATCATCCCCGATGCCGATGCGGCCCAGGGGGTAAACGGTTGTGATGATCCCGGAAAGGATGGCTGCCGAATAGGTGGGCACCTGGGTGATTCCTGCCGGGGTGAGTTGAATGCTGCCCAGGTGGCTTCTGGTGTTCTTGGCCTTCAGAGCCACTCTTTCCACTTCATCATAGGTGGCCGGGTTTACGGCATACCCGGCCGGGATAAGAATATTTAAGTCAAAGGTTCCCGGAGTGCCCTTGGGATCCTTTTCCCACCACTCAATCACTTCAACAGCAAATCCCAGGGATTCCAGAGCCGTTTCCAGGGCTCCCCGAGTGCCTTTATGGCGGTGGACAATCGGGCTGTTTTTAATGACCTGGCGTTGCTGGGATTCGCTCCAGGAGGGATTCCATTCGTCCACTGAAACCGCCCAGGCAAGCCAGGGCAGGACAACAGCCGGGCATCGATCCGGATTCCATAGATCCCGGATGGAGATATCAATACCATCAATCCGGACAGCCTGGCTGCCATCAATGGCCTGTTCTAATGCTGAGCTGTTTGGCGGTAAAATAGTCATGCCTACACCACAGTGATATTAGTGCAATAGGGAGCCTGGTGGCCCTGGGCAATGATGTCAGCAGCAGGGCTTGTCAGAATTACTTTTTTAACCCCTGGCTGGTGAAGTGCTGCATATATTCCTGAAAAGGTTACAGCATCCCCCAGCCGGTGACGGTTACTGGTATATGCACTTGCCTGGGCTTTGGCCTCTGCCAGAACTACGCTGGGATCCGGACCTTCATAAAAGAAAAGGGTACCCGATATTGTATAGTTCAGGATCTCCGGGGCCTGGACCGTGACCTGGTCAGTAAGCGGCCGCACCATGCTATTTCCCAGGGTGGTTTCCACCTCTGTCAATACACTTTGATCCGGAGTTCCGTCCCCGTCCCGGCCCAGGATGGTCACCACCACTTCACCCGGATTAGGACTGGCTACAGAAGCGTCCCGGCAGCCAGTCACGGTCAGGGCATGAAAAATATAAGCCCCATCCGGCCCGGCCGTGGAAAATCCTTCAGGTGCCATCTGGACCCGGCCCCTGAATTCTTCATTGGATTCCATGGTGGGATCGATGGGCGGTATTGCATCCGGATCCCCGGGATCAATGGTCTTTCGTTTAACCGGGGTCAGGGCGGCCAGGTGATCCAGGTCACCATCTTTGGAAAAGGCAAGCATGACGGCCCGGGCACCATCGTTTACCCGCTGGCGCAAAACCATTTCCCGGTATGCTCCGGTTTCTAAAAGCTTGACCACAGGCTCGGATTCCAGATCCAGTTCGGTGGCCGCCTCTGGATACCGCTCCAGAAAATCGGTTTTCCAGTCTGCCAGGATATCTTCAAAGGACAGCTCTTCCACCACCTTTGGCGCTGGCAGTTGGGACAGATCTATGGCTGTATATGCACTGGTCATTGGATAACAATTCCTTCCATGGTGACAAGTTTGCCTTCAGGCAGATAAATTCCCACAAGATCCAGGATCAACTTTCCGGCGCTGGCCTCGGCCACCTGAACTTTTGACAGCTTATACCGTGTTTCCCATTGGTCTATGGCTTCGGCTGTGGCTGCAAAAATGTCCACGTTCAAACCCAGGGTCATGGGGTTGTCGATCAGGTCCGGCAGTTTGGAGCCGTATGCCCGCCTCATCACCCGGGTGCCGATGGGCGTTCCCAGGATATCTGCAACACTTTGGCGCAGATGATCCTGGCCGGTAAGGTTTTTGCCTGTGGCAGCGTTCATGCCCATGTTATTATGCGTCCGCCTTCTTGGTCTTAACGGGTTTTTTAGTCTGCGTTTTGGATTCTTCGTGCTTGGGGTCTTGGGGCATGGACTCCTGGGACTTGGGTTCCTGATTTTTAGGTGTCAGGTGTCCGGACATTAAAAGATATTTGGCCTGGGCCTCGGTCAGACTGACCTCATCCCCTGGGGCCTTGTATTCTGTATTGGGCCTGCATGGCTTATTAACGGTAAATTTCGGCATTCTTTATTCTCCTAAAATTGAAGTTCTGCCCCCATTGGGACATGCATGGTCATGTCCGGTGATTTCTTTGCCGTCCGCTTTAATACTGGGAGCGGAAACAGATCTGCTGCCGGTTACCTTGGGGGCAGCCATGGAGGTGTCACTGGTAATGGCCTCTGTCACATGAAGGGGACCGTTGATTCTGACATTAGCGGTGATAATTACATCCTCGGCCATGGCTTCAATGGTTCCCGGGATAATTGCTTTGAGCAGGTGGGCTGCCCGGTCATACTCGATAACGGCACCATCGCTGAAAATCCAGCGCCGGATCGTGGGCACATCTGCCGGGGCCGGGAAGGCATCCTGATAAAGGCTGGGCAGCACAATGCCCAGGCCAGGATCCCCGGATGGGCAAAGCAGCACCACCTGTTCTCCGGGTTCCGGTGCCCACCAGTCCCTATCCTTGCCAGCCCGTCTGGTGACCCAGGGTAAAAAGCCCGTGACAAGATTACCGTCTTTCACTTTGACCCGGTCCCCGTTCAATTCCACAACTGTGGCAATGCGGATGATATTGCCCAGCTTTCGTTCCAGCTCAGCTACTCTGTAATCAATGCTCGGCATCAGGGGGTCTCCTTATTTTCAATCACCTGATAATCATCCTCATGGCCTTCCCCTATGTCGGGAGAAAGGCCGATATAAAGTTTGGACGGCATGGGCAAATCTGTTTTAAAAACATCATCCCCCAGGCGGACCTTCTGCTGCCAGGTCACGGCCCACAAGGCCACGCCTTTTTTGGCAATCATGCCTGAATAAAGGTTCTTGGATGAAGCTGTGCCGGCACCAAAAACCTGGTCCGGGTATCCCCAGTTCTGACCGCAGACTTTAACGATCAGGCATTCGGTCATATTCAGGGCAGCATCTGCCCTGGGCAGTTTCTTCTGGTCTGTAGCCACCACATAGGCCGCAAAGGTAACGGGAACATCCTGCTCACCGGTGCCAACTTCCTTGGGTTTGCCCGTGGCCAGGATCGAGACATACACAGCCGGAGCCTTGCCGGATATCCGCTGGATCTCTTTTAGATCAAACCGGCCGCCGTGGGATTCGCATGTTTTAAGTTCCGGCAGCCAGAGTCGCATCTGTTTACAAATGGAATTGATTACATCATTTAAGGTCATGCCGCCTCCAGGAGCTGGTCATCAATCCACTGATCTACAATAGCCAGGATATCGTCTTCATTTTCTTCAGACAGGCCAAGGTAGGGCCGGGCTTCAATGGGGATATCCACCTCTTCTCCGCCAAACTGGTGGATGGCACCGTAAATCAGATTGGTTCCAACCACCACCGCATCATTGTCCACCTCAAAGGTGATGGATTCCAGCAGATCCCCTTCACCTTCCAAAAGGCTGTGGCCGCTGTGGCGGGTGGGTTTATAATCATCGGACCACTCCGCCCACTCATCACCGGTAATCGGATCAGATTTTTCCGATTCGATCCGTCTTCTGGTTTGACTTTCCACCTCAGATCCCACAAGATCCAGAAGTTCGCCCAGCTCCATATCAGCCAGACGTTCCAACCGCTCTGCCAGCCGGGCAAACTCCGAATCTATGACAATACCGACATCAGCCATTTATAAACCTGCCATGGTGTCCCGGGAGAACAAACGCCCGGGACCGGAAAGGGTAACCCCACCGTTGGGGCTGGCCTCGGTTTCCTCAATGCCCAGGACCATGATGCCGGAAGAAATCCGGCCCAGAGTTTTTAAGGCATCTTCATACCGCTGCCGACGTTCTTCAGTATTGCCTATGGCATCAGAAATCATCCGGTAAAGGGCAATATCCACGGACAGTCGGACAAGGATCTCCGGGGGATCCGCCAGGGGCAGACTGTGTTTGGCCGCCAGATATGGGTCAATCTCGGCAGCCGCATCGGCCAGAGCCTTTTCAACGGCTGCCCCATCCACGATCTCTTCATCGGGATCCTGGGGATCCGGCATCATGGGGTAATTGATATCATCGTACCGGTCGTCAATATCCTGTTTGGTTGCATAAGGCATGGGGCTTATTCCTCGGTCTCATCCTGGGATAGAGTTCCAGCCTCTGCCTGGATGATCTCCCAGGCCTGGTCACGTTCAACCGCATCAACATTCCGGCCCAGAATCTGTTCCATCGCTTTGATATCAGGAGCACCTGACTTAATCGTATTCCCGTCGGTAATAGCCCTCCGGACAGCTTCCAAAACTTTCGGGGCCATGTCAGACGCTTGGTTTGAACCCACATCCGTGGACGCAGGTAGACTCTTTTCAGGGCCAGATAAAGAATTGTTAGAATTTTTTTCAATCGGCTTCTCCTTGGTTGCGGGTGCTTTCGCCTTCTGGGTAATGGTCACACTGAGCTTGGGCTCATCTAAAAGCAGCTCCAGTTCTTTTTGACTGAAGCGGTCATCCGGCCAGGTGACCAGGTTTTTTGAATGGGCTTCGCCGCACCGGCGAAACCCGTCTTTGCTGGATCGTATAACTACGGACATTAATGCCTCCTAATTATGCTTCAGGGTTAAATCCAGTCCGGGACCAGAAGTTCAAGTTTGCCGTGGAGGGTATTGGTTTCCCCGCCTGCAACGATTTCCTTCATAATTTCTTCAGCCAGTTTTTCCTGGCCGGAACGCACCACCAACAGGTTGGGACGGATGCCCAATTTTTTACCGCCATCTGCCTTAAAATCTTTCATGGCTTCCAAGGCAGCCCAGATATTATCCGCATTGAGGGTGGCTTTAGAACAAAAGGCCATCTGCCAGAATCCGTACCCGGCATTCGCCCTGCAATCCACACCATAGCGGAACTGCTTGGACATGAAGACCTGCTCATCCTTGGGGTCGATCATCCGCTCAAACTTCATGGGACGCCGCTCCTGATAAATCAGGGGTTTTAATGCCCGGGTGGTGTCCAGAAGGAACCAGGCAGGCCCGGCACCGTCAATGTAATTGGGCACAGAAACTGCTGTACCTGTTCCATCGACATTGGGATAAACCGGATGGTCAATATCAAAAAAATATTGCCCGTCATAGCAGTCCTCTGTCAAACCGGCATCCAGTAACGGAAAAACCAGTTCATCTGGGAACACTTCAGCCGCCCGGCCCATTTCCTGAAACAGAGGACCGTACACGCCGATTTCATCATCTTCTATGTCATCCCGATCCACACCAATGGAGGACTCAAAGGGTTTATTCACAATGCTGTAGGCATGGGCTGCCATGGCATTAATCACACGATCACCAATCCATTCCCGGAATGCGGGCCATTTACCCAGCCACCCGTAAGTGGTGGACTTGCCGCTGCTGGGAACCTTGGTGGCCACTGTTAAAAATTGGGACTTGGCCATGCTCTGGCCTTCCTGAAACTTTCTGCTGTAGCCCACCATCAGGGCCTGCAAAACAGCCGGAGTCACAATGGTTGTCATTATTTTATCTCCTTTTTACTTTTGAGATACTCATCTTCAGGAATGCCCAACTGCTGGCAAACCGCCTTATCCTCGGTTGTCAAAGACCCTTTGTTCTGATTCAGATCCTTGTCTTTCAGGTCAGTGTCCTGGGCCATGGCCGGAGCTGCTTTTGCAAACTCCTTGAACCTGTCCAGTCCGCCCTCTGTCCGGCACTGTGCCGTGTGATAGTCCTTGCTGGCCGGGGTGATTTTGCCGTCTGTCAGGGCCTGGTTGATGGCTGTGTCAATCTCATCACCCAGGGTCTTGGTTTCCTGTTCCTTGAGTTTTTGCTCTGCATTGGTTGCGCGGGTTGTGACCGCATCATAATCACCACGCGGAACAAATTTTTCCAGGGACGGGGTCTCGGCCCGGTTCTGTGCCGTGGCCAGGTCTCCTTTCAGGTCCTTGACCTTGGCAAGCGCCTGTTCATCGGTTGTACCGTCTGTAAGCCCCAGGGCCTGGCAGATGGCTTTGAGTAAATCCATACCTTTCTCCTTAATTTGGGTTTCTTCCTGATTCAGTAATTCACTGATCAGTGATTCACTGTTTAGGGCCGTAAGGTGCAGGTTAGGCTGGTTGGTCAACCCGGCCGATGTCAGCCGGACAATCCGGCGTTCCTGTCTGGTAAAAACAAAGACCGGGGACAGATAACGGTATCGCTTGTTTTCCACGTCATCGGTCCCCTTATCCGTCCATTCGATCCTGCCCCAGATGGCCCCGTCCCTGACTTCCATTTCCTTTATCCATCCCGCTGCCGGTGCTGGCTCCCCTTGTGGTGCTTTTTTCTCGGTGGCATGTTCCCAGTCAATGGGAAGATCAGCACCGTTTGAATCGAAAGCCGTCACCACCTGGTCAGGGGTGGGGTTGATCCATTTGCGGCCATCCCGTCCAACGACAAGATCACCGGCAGGTATCAGCTCCACCCAGCCTGGCAGGGTGCCGTCTTCAGGCAGCCGGATGTTCAAGGCAATTTTTAAAGTTTTCTTATCCATGCCGGTATAAATACCAGGTGGGGAGGAAAGAGGTATTTCAAACGCTTGAAGATAACGATCTGGGGTTTTTAACACTGGAATGCGCGATTGCGATAAAGGAAAAGAGTAAAGATATGGTGTGAATGGCCTGAAAATCAATTTTACGGACTAATCAGGCCTTGCTCTGGATAACGACATGATCCAGGACTTGTACGGGCAAATTTCGGCTATTTTTCAGGTTTCTCCTGCCAGGCCTTTTTTGCTGCCCCGGCATCGTCGGGATGAGCGGCTTTGAACTTATCCTCCAGAAGATTGCGCAAATTCTTGTCCCGGCCCTTGCCCGGATTATAATCCCAGCCCGGATCAATGCCCTGGGCGACAAAGACTGTTTCCCCGGTTCGTTTGTTTTTCCATTCCTGCATCTGGATCACCGGGGCTTGGGTCACACCGCCCAGACGTTCGGCTTCCCGCTGGCTGATCTGCCTGATCCGGCACTTGCACCCCCAGCCGTTGGGCGGGAAATGACTATTCCAGAATTCATGGTCCACAGGAAGAATCAAACCGTTCCAGGACAAATGCAGATCCCGGTGAACCCGGGACGGCCCCAGGGAATATACAAAAAAGGGTCGGTATTTTTTAGTCCGCTGCGCCCGGTCCCATTGCCCGGCTGCCCGGGCTGTTCTCATGTTGGCCCGGTAAATGGTTTTAAGCCGCCTGGGGGATCCCAGTTGTGCCTGGACGGTTTCTCCTGTCTTAGGATCCACCACATCCTGGATGCCCCACCAGCCTTTTCTTTTTAAAATCGGCTCAAGCTGCTTGCGGAACTGCTGAAAGGTTTCCCCGTTTTCAATGGCCTTGTCCACAGCCGTCCGGATATCTTCCAGCAGATCCATTTCAGTAGCCTTGGCAACGGTAAAGGCATTGGCATGCTCAGCCTGCCACACATCCCGCCAGTCAAAACCAATCTTAAAGCCCTTGGCCCTGAAGTACTCCAGGGCCTCCTTGGGCATCGGCCCTGGATGATACCCTTCAGCCATCAGTTGCGTCTCCCATCCCCCTGGCCGTGAAGGTGGCCCGGGCAAGTTTTTGAATCAGGGTTTCCGGATCCATCTCGGTCAAAAGCCCGGGCAACCCCTTCAAAAATTCCTCATAGGATTCGGCTTGATTTGCCAGGTCCAGGACCGGGTTGATGATGGGTTCCATCACCGGCTTCCAGTCTTCAGATATTCCATCGGCCAGTTCTTCAAGTTCATCCGATGTGTCTGTGGCCGTCCGGTTCATGGCCAGGGATCTGTTTCCCGCCGTGGCAGGTTTAGGTGTCTGGATCTCTGCCAGAAGTTCTTCCCCCTCCACCGGATCCGGAATGTTAAATTTTTTCCTGGCCCAGTTTGCCGGTGCTTTGATCCCCAGGGGTACCAGTTCCTTCAAGGCCAGGGTCAGGGCTTTTAGATCCTCGGGTTCCGGCACCGGCAAAAGTATCCTGGGATACTTGTCACGCTTCCCATAATTGATATCCACAAAGGGAATGACCAGGTCCCGGGTAAGGGTATTGCCCAGGGCCTTGGCATCTGCCTTTAAGATATCCTTTCTCACATCTTCCTGGGCACCATCATTGCCCAATTTACCCGGGGTGCCTTCTGTGCTTGCCACCTGGCCCAAAACACCCTTGGAAACCTGCCGGTCCAGCCATTCGGCCAGGCCGGAAAACAGTTTTTCCCCACCTGTTGATTTGCCCGCCTCAATAAACTCAATCCGCATATTGTCCGGCAGCACGGCAGCCGCATCGCTGCCGATATTGGCAACCGCCTTGATCAGGGTATTGATATCCTTTTCCAGGGCACCGGGTTTGTGGCGACCGACCCGCAAGGGCATGCCGAACACCTCTGCAAAAGCCATCCAGTCTTTAAGCGTATAAGATTTGCACATATAGCTGACCGCTGCCAGCCGGGCAAGGCCACCCCGGATGGGCAGGCCTGATTTAATCCTGGGAATGTGGATGATAAATTTAAACGGGGGCAGCTCAATACCGTTGTGATGGCTTTCGTCCATCAGCCGCAGGGTTTTGCCGTCGTTTTCATCAAATACAAAAAAACGGGGATCCCGCCATTCATATTTGGGTATCCATGCAGCTCCGGTCTGCCACATGTTTTCCACCGCTGAATACCCCTTGCCAATGGCATCCAGAAGATCATCCACTGCCTCCCCGAATCCAGATTTGCGGGTCAGTTCCCGGACGGCCGCTGCAATCTTGACATCTTCCTTGTCCTCGGATGCCTCCTCCACAATGACCTCAAGGCCGGATACTGCCCGTTTCCGGGTGCCCAGGACACTGGCATAATGCAGATCCCGTTCTTCCATTTCCTCGGCCAGGGTCAGATAATCCCAGGCATTGCCTTCTGCGGCATCATGCAGAATGGTGGCCAGGCGCTCAGGTGTCAGCCCGTCCGCTGCCGATCCATACCCCCAGACAGATCGAATGCCCATCAAGGTCGGGGCAGCCACTTCCTGGGTTAATTCTCGCTTGGGTAAGAGTTTACCATCCGGCCCGTAAAGACGACCTTTTTCCATTATAAAATACCTCCTTTGCGGCCAAAGCCTGCCGTGATTCTGACAGGCCGGTCGATTGCGTCATGGTCCGGCCCGACTGCATGTTTAACCGGGATATAGCCAAAGGACTCCACATCGCTTAGGGATGCAAACCATCCCAAGGCCAAAGCAATGGCAGCATCACCATGGCGTTTCAAGCCGGAATCCTTGGTGTCCGCCTGTCTGAGTTTGGGCAGTTTTACCACACCGTCAATGCGCTCCAGGGCACGGATATCGTTTTTCACATCCGCATCTTTTCCCAGGTCAATGGCCTTGTCCTCAAATGCCTGGACAAAGGGCTCCATATTTTCCCGGTACCATTTGTCGTTGAACTTCACCATAATGATCACATCATAACCAAACTCATCAGCACAATACTCGGCCAGGGTAAAGCCGTTGCCCGTGGCATCCATGGCACCGCACCGGAACCTGGGCAAATGCCGGATGATATGAAAAATAATTTGCTGCTGGTGCCGGGTGGGCACATTGTGCATTTCAAGCATCCAGGGCACCTTCCGAGTCAGGTTCTGCTCAATGGCCATGGGGCCGAAGGATGCAAAATCGCAGTACCGGGAATAGTCGGAACCAAAGACATGTTCAAGGTCCGGGTTAAGCAGCTCAAACAATGGGTCCAGATGGATCCTGATAAAGTCCTCTGTCCATGAATCCCGGTAGGCCAGATCCCTTAAGAGAAAATCATCCTCCATGGCCAGGCGAAGGATGGGCCGCTCTTCAGGCATACACCCTTCAACCAAAACCCCGGGGATGGCCACACCGGATCCTTCCCGGGGAATGGCATCCAGTTCTTCCAGCATGGCTGCACGGCGGGTGCCGTATCCTTTGCGGACCAGCTCATACCATTCCTTTTTGCCTTCAGGCGTGGCTTTCCAGCCTTTTACCAGACAGACTCTTTCATACAAGCCGTTCACCACAGCATCGTCAAAGGTCACATGAAAAACTTTGAACGCATACAGGCCTGCCAAAGAATCCAGGATAAGCTGATTAAATGGGTTTTTAACCCCGTTATGGGTGGAGATAATTCGAATTCTACCGCCCCAGATAATCAGGGCCAGGCAGGCCTCAATCACGGCACCTACATCTTTGTGAAAGGCAGCTTCGTCAATATCCACAATGCCCTGAAGGCCGCGAATATTGGCAGGGTTACTGGATAAGGCCACCATCTGAAACCCGGAGGCAAATCGGATCCTATAAGAGGTGATCTGCCGTGTGTTGCCATCCTTGTCCTGATCTTCAAACAAAAAGACCTCAATGCCGGACCAGCCTTTTGCCATGGACGATGCCATCACCTTTGCCATGTGAGCGGCATAGCCGATATATTCCAGGCCTTTTTCCTTGGTATCCCCCACATAATAGCAATTATCCCCGCCAGCAGACCGGTTACTGGAAGCGGTAATGGAATCATCCAGGGCCGTGGCATAGGTTATCCCTGTACGCCGCCCTTTTTCTGCAATGTTCAGAGGATAATCGTGAATCTGCTTGCACCAGTCCTTCTGGTGCTGCATCAGGATCCCGTCTGCTATGGGATTGTGATCTTTGGGGATTTCCCGAACGCTTGGGGGCAGTTCTTCCCAGTCTAAGACCCGTATGGTATCGCCGGGCAAGCTCATTTTGTAACACCCAACAGTCTTTCACGCATCCATTGTGCCTGCTCGTCGTTCATACCGCTCTGAATGGCAGATTCCTCTACATTATCAGCAGCCTCCAGCAAAACCTGCTGTCTCAATTGAGCTTCCCGCTCCAGACTGATCTTGCTGGCCCGCTCAATCCGCTGGGCAATCAGTGCTACTTTGTTGAGGGTATCCACCCCGATGGCTTTCCCGTCATCATTCTCACCATTTACAACCAGGTCAAAGGTCAGGGTCTTTACAAGCTCAGTAACCGCCCGCCCAAGGTCCGTGCCCTTTTGTTCTCCAAGTCCCCCCACCAATGCGTCAGCCGCTTCCCGGGCCTCTCTCATCATGGAGCCTTTTTCTTCTATGTGTATGGAGTAGCGGTTAATGGCACTTCTTGAAACAGGGTCTTTGCCACGCTTTTCAAGCAACTCATTGATTGCCTGCCGGATTTCCTTCTGGGTCAAGCGTCGGTCACGCAAGGCTTCATTAAGTTGCAGCCTAATATCTTCCGGCAAAAGGTCAATGCTTGATGGGCGGCCCCGGCTTGGTCGGTTTTTTGAGGATTTCATATCAGCTCCTGGGGGAAGGGCGTTTGACTCCCGGGACCGTTGCCCGGCCCTGGGCCACATCTTTTCCGCGCTCGGTGAGCGTCACAATGAGAACACCAGACTCACCATCGATTGTGATCAAACCCTGTTCCTTGAGCCAGGCAAGTTCCGTGCGGGTCTTATCACGGCTTGGCGTATGGCCATAATCCTCTGTCAGATCCTTTAACATTGAATCGTTCATCGTATATCTCGGATCATCCAGCAAAAGCCGTAAGAGCGTTATTCTTAAATGCTTTTGAAGTGTTTCTTGATAGCTCATCCTTTTCCTCCATTGCTCAACAGGTGTTCGTTAATCATATCCACAGCACCTTTCACCCCATCCATTTTGCCGTCCAGGTTGGATACCTGAACCGCTATGCCATTGACACGCTCATACACTTTCCCAAGATCGTCATGGGAGATCGAACCGGTTTCTAACTTGGTGACCCGGCTCTCAATACCATCCATGGTTTTTTTGACGTTTTTTACATCTTTACCCGTGGCTTTTGCCCGATTGCTGAACCAAACATAAAAGCCGACAAGAAAGGCAATGATATATTGACCAACATCAAACCAGAACCGCCAGGCCGCATAATCAGTTTTTGGATTCACCATGATTTCCTTTCAAATTTAGTCTCACATGTGACACACCGAACACAGCCCGGTACTGCCTTTCTCCGACGTTCCGGAATTGGCTCTCCGCAGTCTTCACACTCGGTCAATGATTCTCCTTGAGCCGACCGGTTTAATTGACGGGCAAGGGCCTCTTTTTGAAACCGATCTGCGCTGATATTGCCCCGGTCACCTTCATCCATTTACAAACTCCGGAGTTTTAGATTCTTGGCCAGACCCTTGGCTGCCATGCGATCTCCAAACCACCAGGTCACTGCCGTCACGGTCAGATAAAGCACCACGTTAATGGCATCAGAGACAATGCCTATGGCCATATTGGGTGTCATGACAGCACCGTTAATACGTTCCAGGAGCGACCAGGCCTTGATCGTTATCCAGGTGCTGATACCCAAAAGGTAAACCGTGATACCTGGCCGGGCCATCTCTTTGGTAAAGTCTACCAGGCCGAAGAAGATGGCCAGAAATACACCGGCAGGTATGGAGATAAACCGCACCCATCCCTCAACATCAAACAGCCTGTCCATGTATGCCGCATCAAAAATTTTAGTGCGGCCGGTCTCCAGGCTCCCGGCAAAGGCCTGGGTCTCAGCTATCTCGATTTCTCCTGCCACCCGTGCCATTGTAATCTGGATCTGGGCTTTAGATTCTTCAATCATGGCATCTGATTCTGCCTTGACCATAGCCACATCATGGGAACGTTGTTTGTCCCGGTCTTCCATTTCCAGGGCTTTTATTTTGCGCTGGTTGTATGAGGACCATATTGTTCCGAATAGTCCGGTTAAGCCTCCCAAGATTGATGATTCAAGCAGCATGCTTTACCTCCCATTGTTCTTTGATGATGATACGAGCGTTTTTGCCCGCCATAAGGTTGTTAAATCGTCTCACCGTGGCCCTGGATACCAGCACTGCCCTTTGGCCCTGTATCAGTCCGAAACGCCGCCCCAAAAGGACACAGCCCTGCACGTTTGTTTTGAATCCCTTTTTAACGGCACCAGCAAAATTACCGGCATGCATAAGAATCCAGGAGCGGCCGGGAACATTTTGAATGTGGAATGCCTTCCATCTTTTTGAAACACGCCAGGCAAGGGGATAGGTGTTGGGCGGGATACAGGATATATTGGGCCTGTTATCCCGCCAGGGCAGTTCAAGGGTGGCACAGGAAAAGCCAAGCTCGGGCACGGTGAGGATGCCTTCTGTGCCCTGGTCGCTCCGGCGTAGCCGGGTGAGGTATACGTCTATTAGATTATCCATAGACCGCACTAAATCACATGGGCGGTTATGGGGGTGTTTCAAGTGTTTGAATTAACGGGGGGAGGAAGAAAAGAAAATGGGCGGTCCAGATTGAACCGCCCAGGGGGATATTATTTCATTAAAAGTTTGAACCCTTCTGTCAGGGCTGTTTTCACCAATGCTGTGGCAGTCTCTTTGGCCCCTCCTTTAAGGGTTGTCACAATTTTATCGCCTATGCTGCCACCATTTTTCAGGCTTCCCGGTACGGCCTTTAAAACCTCAAGCCCCTTGGCCGTCAATACCGCATCACCAGCACCATATTGATATTCATCCTGGAAGGACAGATATCCGGTATCTGCCAGCCACTGGATGGTGGCCTTGCAGATCTTGGCTTCTTTTTCAGGGGAGCCGTTTTCATCAATTTCCTGATGCCCTGAAATTGATAGTGCATCCAGGCCGATTGGCTCAGGAAAAGCCAGATACAGCATACTGAATATTTCAGCAGAATACTGGTTAAATAGATCCATATTTTTCATTTCATATACTCCTTTTTAGCTCTGGGGGATGAATGGAAGAATTTCTTTCATAATTATTCTTTCAGCCACATCAGCTTGGGCAAACCTATCAAAAGATTTATCTCTAAACGGTTTTTTCTCATTGGACAAGGATAAAATCGCTGCACAGGCAAATGACTCTCCCAACCAATCCTCAATTTGAATCGTCATTTGCATTTTGTACTGAGCATCATCAGAATCATATACATTTTGAAAAAGGACCTGATTGCCTTGCACTTCAACTATTCTGCACCATTCGGTCATCTGATTTCTCCTGTAATCTTAATATTCTATTCCAAGAGCGACGGTCATGAAAAATTCGGCCATGGGCAGCTCCCCGCTTTTTAGCAGGGGAAGAACCAGATCTTCCCCGAAGAGTTCCACTGCTCGTTCATAACAAGCGTCACAGTTGACTTCAAATGCATCGTCCCAGCCGGGATATTTTCCAACAAAAGGACTCGGGCCGTTGTTAGCATAGTCAAAATAAATATCCGAGTATTCACCGATGAAATGAACCTTCCCGCACACAGAGCAGATACACCGCATGATTACTTCTTCATCACTGATAACGCATGCCATCTGTTTCATAAGATCTCCTTTGTATAATAACCTTACTGTTTTTGTGATACAGAGAACGGCAAGTCACCAAGCATATGCAGAGACAAAGCCACGCCAAAACGCACCCCTTTAGCCATGTCACTGTCAGCTTTTATTTTATCCTCCTCAATCATGAGGTCCGTGTCTTTATTGTCAATGATGGTTTTTAGCTGAGTGGTTCTATGCTTATGCCACTTCTGCAACAACTGTATAAATTCAGCAATATCGCCGCCCATTGTCATATTTTTTTCCATTGTTTTTATCCTTTTAAAAATTAGATACATTATCAAGCTGACACCAGGCCGCCTTCATTCAGGAAACGGCAGTTTCATCTGGAGCCTGTCCTGGCGGAGCCGCCGCTGTCTCTCAATAATATTATAAATCTGTGTGGTAGTCAGTCCTGTCCTCCTGGCCAGGGCCAGATGGTTGGTTCCGTCAAATGCCCTATGGATCATTGAATCCCGGATTGCCCGTTTGAGCCTGTCATCCCTGGGAAGGTATACGCTCCGGCCGCCCAGGTGATGGGCAATGACCACGATGACATCCTGGGCCATGGTCATGGCCTTTTCAGGATCAGCCTTTTCCCGGTCCTGATAATGATCGGCCAGCACATCCACAAGTTCGGCCAACAAGCTGGGCCAGGTCCGGGCATCATTCCTCAAATCCTGATTCATGCCGTCCAGCACCTGTGATGCTGACATCACCCCGGAATCAAAGAGCGTTAATTGTTCTTCTTTGGGAGAGCCGTTCATGTGGTATCTCCTTTTTTAAGATCAGGATATTCGGTTTCAAGTTCTTCGATTGATTTCAAAAGTTTGCGCCCACGCGCCCCCAGCCGATTATTTTTGCTGATCAGTTCATTATGGGCCTTGATCTTTTTTTGAGAAGACCTGAAGGTCACCCGCATGGCTTTGATTTTCTTTTCAACGCCATCCTGTTTTGCTGGGATCTTGCTCACTTCAATACACATCTCCATATGCAGCACCTTAGCCAGATGCTTATCCGTGAGCGGATAGGGCCTGAACGCATCCACAATCCTTGCCAGAGTCTCTTTGGACAGATCTTTGGTTTCAATCTTCATAATTGTTCCCTTTTATTTGCCGCTGCCGATAGACTTCTTGGTAAGCCGCATCCAGATCCTCTATGACTTCCGGGTGGATGGAGCTTTCATTCTCATCAACCGGTTCAACCATTTCCAAGGCGGTCCTGGTTGCCAGGAAAAGCGCTTCATAGGCAGTCAGGATACCTGCAATCTGTTTTATTAGAGCTTGTTCTTGTGACATAGGGATTACTCCTTACAAAGACGCAAAATCCAAGGGGATATTGACATACTTACCTTCCGGCCCGGTCCGTTTGTAGACTCTGAAATAAGACTTTGAACCAGACACCTGGAGGCTGTCTGAAATCATTTCCATGGCAATGACCCAGTCCGGATCCTTGATGGCATACCGCCGAAGCCCCAAGATTTGACGGATATTGATGTTCCCCTCTTTATTCACGGTAAATGCCTCGTTTATGACGGTTTTAATCTCATCCTTACCGTCCTTGGTCCACCGTTCAAAACATCCGTCAATGATTTCTTTGGCTCCCTGAAGCCGTTCATCGCAGGTCATATGCTCACTGATCTGGACCTGGATCATAAGACTGTGGTCATAGCTGCAAAACTTAAGATTTCCCTTTTTCCCGCCGTATGTCTTGCCGTATTCAGCCACAGATAAGGCAACAAAGGCAGCTACTTCACTGTAGGCTTTCTTTTTATACTGAATCATTCCATCCCGAAGCTTTTCAGCATCGCCAACCAGATCCCGGACAAGGTCATCTCTGAGCTTGTCTATTTCTTCCACCTTGCTGATCGGCACCAGGTGCCCAACGCCATTTTCCATAAATTCATTACGATTAAGGGTATTCATTTAACCATTCTCCTCATTTCTTTTTTCTGCTGACGTTTTTGATGAATCACCATCATCTGGACCAGTTTCTGGAGTTCCGAAACTTCCAACCACTGGGCGGCTTCTACATTAAAGCGCCTTTTCGCAATACTATCCACATACGCCCAGGACTTATCCATATCCAAAATAATGGCCTCAAGTTTTTTCATAAGAGGCTGTTTCCGGTTGGGCAAATTGTTGACTTTGCGTTTTGCCCGGGTCTTTGATTTTGTCTTAAAGCCCAGTTGTTCAAAGTGATTTATTACGATTGAAAATGTCTTATTATTTAGATCTTTTGATGATTCCACTCCCACGCTCCCGAGCAGATCCCGGTATTCATCATCGGTCATACCAACTTGCTTTTTTGCTATATGGATAATAGCCAACTGATTTCTGTTCATATGATTCCCTCCTGTCCGCACCACCAGAAAATGTAATATAAAAACCAAAACATGATCGCATCGTTCCAAGGCCCCAGAGAAAAGGTGCCCCAATTCATTATAAAATCGACCATATCAAGCCGCCTTCACCGGAGAACACTTGGAGCAAGGTTCATCAGCTCCACAGACATATTGGCACTCTTCATTCTCAGTATGCTGCTTTGAATGAGGACACTCATCCCATGATTCGCAATCACGGTCTTTGCATTCCACCAGGCGAGATACTTGCCCCAACCATGCAGCCGCTTTTCTGGCATGGCATTCTCCAATTTGGTTGAGAATATCCAACCGAATCTCCAGCAGCTCACCGATGGTCATTTCTTTTATATCTTGCTCAGGGCTAATGTGGGCCGCTATCCCTGTCGTTATCTCATAGGGCATGGCTACAATTGATCCAATAGTCCGGACAATGCCAAGCAGCTCCAGATGGTTGGAATCATAGAAATCAGTTTCCATCAGATTCTCCTGTTTCCATGATCGGCCGGTTTACCTTCCCCAGTCTCAACATCCCCTTCTTGTTAAAATCCCAGTTGTCGGCAGGAAAAACTGCACCTGATGCACATTTCGGGCATGGTTTACCAGTGTTGGAAGCATCCCATAGATGCCCGCAATCATGTTCAAGACAGACCATGGTAGTCATGAATGCTGGCTTCTTGTTCTTAAGCCATCCTGTGGTGGTTCTGTGATTCATGCTTTCTCCTTTATTGACAATGCCAGCCATGGCGGCTAACATTGTCAATGCAATCCGTTTGGTTGCGTTATGGCCTGGATCACGATGTGCCAGCATCGCCAGGCCTATTCTTTATTTCAAATTTTTCCATGGGCGTTGCCCAGTATTCTCCGCTATTTGGATCAAACACATAAAAGGTCCTTCCCATCAAAGGGGCTTCTACGCCTGCTTTTTCAGTCAAGGTGTAAACCTTTGGATAGCAGCCATCATATTGTTTGTTCTTTTTTTCTTTCATCCGTTTTGAATCCAGAAACCCGGCCCGGCTTAGCAATGATACATACTGATTTGTTGTGGTTCGATTGGCCAGATTCAGTTCTTGCAGTTCAAGTAATTTGAAAGTTTTCAATTCTTTGATGGCAACCCATAGTCGGTGCTCAGGACGTTCCTTGGCAATTCGCTTATTTTTCTGACCACCGCCAAGCGCATTAATCACTGATTCTTTAGGGGTATTGGGATCAAACTGCCGTTTGCCTTCCTGGGTCAACCTCCATAATTTTTCTGTTTTGCCGCCAAGGCCTGCACGTTTGATAAACCCATCTTTCTCATAGGCCTTCACTTTGCCAAAAACATAAGACTGGCTTAAGGCGGTCTGACGCTGTAGCAAAGCATAGGAAAACGTTCTGTTCACAACCATTGCCCGTTGTAACAAAACAACCTTTTTCATTTGTAAAACCTCTCTGCTTTCGGTTTTGCAAGCAGATCGTCAGGCAAATCCTTAGCGATATCTGGGGAAATTTCTTTTATGTTATTGGCTTTAGATATCCCTTCCAATATGGCCATATAATGAACTAAAAACCCAAAGCTTCCCTTGCTTTTATTTACCAAGATCCTTGCAGCCTCTGGTAATATTTTTAGGCCGCAGTTTTTAGCCCCGAACATGATTACGTCTTCATCAAGCAAAGGCCCAAACTCAACTGCCCTGGTTATCCTCCGCCAAATTCTGGTCCGTGACTTAATTTGTGCATAAATACTTGGTTCCCCAATCAATACGATGGGACGCCCGGATTCATCATGGATATCTCGTAAATGTTCAATAAGCTTAACACTCAGCCGATCAGCTTCATCAATAAGGAGTAGTTTTTCGCTGTTATCTAATTCTTCAATGATGACTCTCTTGGCAAGATCCATCCGGCCTGGCCGCATACCGTTCAATTTCTCACAAATCGTGGACAACATGGTCATGGGTGTCCAGTCTTCATAAGCTCGGATATAAACCGCATTCTCATTCCGGGTGGCATAGGTCGTGGCACATTCGCTCTTACCCCGTCCGGCATAACCCCAGGCCAACATCAATCCAGGCTGACCCTTTTCAATGTCAGACACAAAGCTGACCGCGTCCCAAAAGGCCATGACCCGGCTGGTTTCAATGAATACGTTTTTCATGCAATCTCCTTTTAATTAAGGTCAAAGACCAGTTTCAAATCTTCAAACCGCTGCCGGTAATTCTCAAACTCCGGAAGGGATTCAAATTGTTCCATGAATATTTCATCAACTCTCTCGGGTTCCCGGCCATGCTCATAAATCAGCCGGAAAACCCATTCATAATGTTCCAGGCCGGATGCCCAATACTTTGGGCGTAGAATATCGGGTTCAATATCCTTTTCAGCCTCAGCCTTTTCCATAATCAACTCAAGCCGCCTGGTCTCTTTGTCAGAAAGCGTTTCCTGTGCGTCTGAATCCTGTTTTTTATTTGTTTTCCCGGGTGATGGCAGGATAGGTGTTTTCTCATTGTTTGCTGAAAAGGGCAGAATATTCAGGCTATCCTGGGCATTCTTGTCCACGCCTATTTCTTCCAGTTGCTTCCTTGTGTTTTTGGCAAGGCGGGCCTGGCGTTTGTTTTCAGAAATGACATGATCCAGGGCTACCTGGTCTCCAAACAATCGGGCCAACGGATGGCATGCTTGGACCGGATAGGCTTCTCCAAGATAGATACCGTCCTTTGTATAGCACCATATTTTTCTTAAATCCGCTGTGTCTACCGCTGCCCATATGGGTTCCTTGCTGCTCAAATTATGAAGGCAGTCGGATTCATAATCAATATTCCACAATTTTACCCGGCAGTGGCGTGGTAAGACCTCTTTTCGTAATAGAAAATCATAATTAAGCTGTATTGGATCAATACCCGGTCCCCGGTTGGGCAGGAATATATCGGCAGGGGGGGCAGGCAGATCGCTATGGGGCTGTTGTCCATACCATTGGAAATACCTATCAATGACTACAGCCGCTTCACGAAGATTTGGCACCCAGTTTTGTGTCCGAGCCTCGTGCCAGGCTTTCTGGAATTTCTCATTCCTGTGCATCCAGGGCGGTTTTGTTGCGATGGAATCACCGCAATAAGAGGGCATCATGAACTCAAGCTGGCCTTGAAACGTCTTGAAAAATCGTTCCACAACCTTGGCCCTGCCATTGTACGGCTTTGCAAACATTACAGCCGTTCCCACCCTGGCATATAACCCGGTCATTTCTGAAAAATCAGGGTCCGTTTTTGTGAAGAGCTTCGACTTGAACGCTCGCCCATTGTCGAGATATACAGAATCAGGATATCTGCCCAGGGCTTCAGCTGAATTTCTAAATGCACTCAAGATACCGTACTGATCCTCTGACGGCATAATATGCCACCCGCATGGATATCTTGATGCCCAGTCGAAAAAGACAATTAATGTCATCCTACAAGGCATCCCGGTCTCGGGATGAAGGATTTTAAAGTTTAAGGTTTTGCCGTCTGCAACCAGACATTGACCCACTTTCAGCAAGCTGGCATCCCTTGTAATATAAGGGCCATACTTATCCTGATACATTTTCATTCCCTCCCTTGCCATGCAGATAACCCCTGCATTGTATTTTTCATAATCCTTGAGCCAGCGCCGGAAGATACTTTCACCCACATTTTCAGGTGTTTCCTGTTCTTCCAAGGTTAGCTTTGCCATTTTTGTTGCCATGGTCACGCTCGGCTTGTGTGGATGCAGATAACATTTTAAAAACACAGCTTTGGCCGTTTCAGACAGCTTCCTGCCCTTATATTTGTTGCTGCCGTGCATTTTCCAACCACCCCGGCCATCACAGAGCGCCAGGTAATTATTATCGTTATTCCGCAATTTCTTATCCAGGGCCTCCAGAGTCTTTTGCTGGATTTCACCGATCACAGAAAAAATCTGGGGCATCAGAACCCCTGCATTGTAAGCCAGTAAAAAAGCCGTGGCCGCCTCGGCTTTTTGCCCCCATCCTGCACGCTCTTTTGACAGCCGGAAGGCATGGACCAGGTTATACTTGGCCAGGCCAACTTTGTTTGACCGTTTGGGCACAGGGGTGTCATGGATCACGGCAGGAAGTCCGGCATTACCGGTGACAGTCTCCCTTAGCACAAGGTTTTGCTGAACCTCGACCGGTAACAGGTCCCGGATAAAAAATAACTCGCTGCCACCTTGTTTTTGTTTCTTTATCACTGGCCAGTTATCTTTGACCGCCTTAAGGCTCACTGCCTTTGTCCCGAGGTCAATAGATTCGGCCACCTGTGATATCGGTACCAATGCGTTCATGATTCCCTCCTAGTCCTCGCTTTTAATAATTTTGATTAATCCGTCAAGATGCTTGATAACTTCTGTTTTCTTCATGGATGTCCAACCATTGTTCTGCTCTTCCACAACGATATCCAGCAGTACCTGGTACTGCTTTTTAAACATGGTGGTGACCAGGGCAGTTGTTTCAACTGCCTTTCTAACTTCTTGAGTTTTCTTTTTTACAACCGATCCCTGAACCTCTTTCACAGCCTTATTGATGAGGGCTGCGGTTAGCTTTGCTTTGGGATCTTGATTTAGTTTTTCCAGGACGATTCCCCAGGCCTTGACCTGGTCATCCGGGTTTTTCAATTTTGTCAGGGGGCGGGTCTGAGCTTCGTTGATGGGGAGGATGATTTCTGTTCGCCCAGGAGAGTCCGCAGGTTGGGAATGCTTTTCACACAAGCCTTCAGGTCTAGTGCATTTGCCTGGCTCCCCGGGGATCTTAACGCCTTTGGTCTTGTTAGTCAGGGCTTCCCTAAACCCACAATCCGTGCATTTTTCTTCCTGCTGGTCCGGGATCTCTTCGGAGGGTGTTTCTAAAATGTCTGCAATTGCAGACATTTTAGAAGTCAACAACGTGACTGTTTCATAGCCACCTATTTGTTGATAGGCATAACCTCTGCTCAAATCCCAGGCTTCCTTACAATATTTTTCAAAGGTATAACCGGGATATGCTTCCCGATATAAACGGTTATTATTGATATCAGCCAACGCCCTACCGACCTCCATGAAAGTGCTAAGGCCCTTATGAATAATGCTCTCACAAGAGTCAAACCGGTCACGTTCTGAATCTGTCAAATGTTCGGTAATATCCTTGCCTTCATGAATCAATTCAGCCAGTGTTTCTGCCATTACATTCTCCCTATACTTTTCTCAAGGCTCTGGGCCTTCTGCCTGAACTCCTGAGCTCTGTGTTTCATAAATTTTCTGGATTCTTCCCCTGAAACCACATGAGCCCCAACCGCCCCCAGAATAGCGTTTACAACGCCAAAGCCTTTGCAGACATGCTGAAATGCATACAGATAATAACTGTCCAGGGGATAGTTGATGGGATCGTAAATCATTTTGTCCAGCATCGCCTTGCTCAGGGGCTTTCGACAAAGGGGTGGGGTTTGCTTGTATCGTTCCTGTGTTCTGCCCAGATATGCATTGACCTGGTCGCAGACAATTTCCCGGCTGACCCCCATGGCCCGGAGCTCCTGTTTCAACGCAATGGCAATCTCATGGCAAAGCTCAAATTCATTCTCCATTTCATGCTGGACCGGCCCCATACTGATCATATTGTCCAGGGCCTCTCCCATCTCTTTGTATTCCTTCAGCACTTCGCTTACATCATCTTGAAAACTAAAACCGGGTAACGGGGGCTGGTCCTTAAATTGGTCCTTCTTTTTCCGAGGCATGGCATTTCCTTTCCACTATCGCTTTTTGGGACATAGCTGTGATAGTGATTTTGGTTGTGGATTTAGGGAATTTACAGTGAAATTTAATGAATCGATAGACATTGAATTATTCAAATTCCAGGCGTATTCTTTCTCCATGGTTGATGAATTCAACGTATTTAATAAGGAAGGAGGTTGAATTTTGAATGAATTTGACATAATGATATCTTAGGTTCCGGGTTAAGCAGCCTGATGGTGGAGCCGGGTAAGAGGACGGCCAGGTTTAGTTGGATTATCCCTGACCATCCAGATATCTTCCACAGGCCGTCCGATTTTGCTGGCAATATAGCAGCGGACGTTGTGACTGGTGCTTTTGTTGTGGATAACCAGATTGACACAAGGTTGGGAAACATTGCAGGCATCGGCAACCATCACTTGGGTATAACCGATATTGTCCAGTGCATGTTTGATTTCCCTTGGGGTCATGATTTTGCAGTTCAATTGTGACTCCTTTTTTAAGGGGTTTAAAAATAAGTTATATGATTAAGCTATTAGGTATATAAGTTAACTATAGTGAATATGTCAATAAAAAAATTAACTGAAGATAATAATTTTCCAAAACGACTGAGCTTTTTAATCAAAAAACGATTAGGAATTACTCAAGCATCCTTTTGTAAAAACATTGGAATAACAACTGGTTATTTATCGATGATCATATCAGGAAAACGGGGACCATCAGCCGATTTAATAGCCGGTATTTATCTTAACTATAGTGAACATATGACTTGGCTGCTAACAGGGAAAGAGGCGACTTCTGATTTATCAAACGACACTAAGGTCGTCATTAAACACCAAAATTTAGTCAAGAACTTCAAAAATCCTGAAAGAGGTTTGTGTTGGAATGAACGTTTGATTGATATAGAGGATGCCAGCGAAGATTTGTGTGAAAAAGTAGATATCTACCTTCGAGGTGTTCACGATGCTGCTAAGGTTATGAAAGATACAAAATTGGGAAACTACTCTGCCCCCAGTTCTGGTGCCACAGACACGATGAGCAACCGGAAAAAACCAAAACTGCCGAAAGGGGCAAAGAAGAACGGGACCAGCGGATAATTAGGCCGGAATCCCTGCTTTATAAACCGGAGGATACTGTCGTATGGACAGATATGGAAGGTCGAATTTTGGAATTGATGAACAGCACCCATGAGGATCCTGATTCATTGATCAGCAAATTCATTCAAACCCTGATCCTTGATGGATTTATCGAAAGTTTCAACCAGTCCTGTCTAAAGATTGTGGCCGGAAGTGGCCCTCAAAATTTTGTCTGTCTGGTGAATTTCACAGGCCAAATGGAAGCCCGTCAGTGCCGGGTCCTCAAACATGGTCAGGGTTTTTTAATAGTCAACCATAAAATCAACTATCTGTACTAATTGGAATGCTTGCATAATGACTGAGCTCCACATACCAACCCTAAGACTGATAGCTGAAAGACAACACCGGGAGACTGGCCAGATCAGCTCTGAAATTCTGGATAGCATCATTGAAGACTGGGGCATAGACTTGACCCCTTTTAAAGATCCCAAAAGAGCAAAAGATCTTTGGCGAATGCTCATGACGCTTTATCTAATAGCACCACGGGTATACGAACGCACTTGTGGCTACATAGAAGGTATGCACGCTGCGGTCATGGCAAAAAAAGAAGGAGGGAATGATATCCCGGATATAGTGGCATAACATACCGTCATCTGGACCGCATAACTTACTGCCGATGTTTTGTGACTCGCTACGGTAAGTACTATTTAATCCATGGCTGGAAAATGGCGGACACCCAGCCACTGGACATCCGGCAATATAGGAAATAAAGAATTCTAAAATCAAGGAAATCACACTCCCCGGCCTATCAAAAAAGGGGCTTTCTAAAATCTAATTTCTAAAAGGACTTTCTATGACACTCACCGACCGTATTGAAGCTTTTTGTAATCTTATAATAGATCTTTCTAAGTTTATTTTCTTGCTATTCTTTTTAGGACTGTTTCTCTACATTTTTATATAAGGCCTAACAGCAGATATGCTCCATATGGATCCAGTAAAAATAAAACTACGCCCCCAGCCCCAGAATGATTACACCTTCTGTCAGGAACAGGAGACCATACGATAGCCCTATCCTTATATATAAGGATTCAAGAGTTTGATAAAGAATTATTAACATTGAAACGGAGATAGAAAGGACTTATTATGAGTAAAGAAAATGGTTCTAAATCGGGCAATAAAGGAAGCAGACAAGATAGTTCAAATGAGTCTTTTAATAAGTCAATTAACCGGCAGAAGCCCACAAGACAACAGGTCAGACCAAACGATCCAGATCCGCCCAGGCCAAATAAAAATAAGGGGGACAAATGAATGAGGAAGAGTTAAAAACATATGAAGATAAGAAATGGGGTCTTAGTATTAGAATTGATCAATCCATAAGATATCATAACCATAGAAAGCGTTTCTTTGTAAGTATCCATAACTGGATAACATTTTTAGTAGCATTGACTGGTACAGCAACCTTTGTAGCTGTTATAGGGCCGTTAGGGCAAAAAGCACCATTGATCTTCGCTTTTTTGGTCACTGTTTGTTCATTGGCAGACCTTATTATCAGATCTCCAGAAAAGATACGGTTATATGATGAATTATCACGTAAGTTTATAGCGTTGGAAAAAAAGCTATTAATGTTAAAGGAACCAGATCCAGATCTTTTACTCCAAATTCAAGCTGACATTCTTGACATTGAAGCCGACGAGCCTCCACCACTAAGAATTTTAAACGCAGTTTGTCGGAATGAAACACTCCAAGCCAAGGGGTGTGAGAAAGATAAAATTGTAGGACGATGGCAGCACCGCTTTAAAAATTTTTGTGATTTGAATCCTGACAGTGTTTGATAAAAAAAGATAAAAATACTTCCAACTTCATTTTTTTTACCAAGCCAGTAAAACAAAGGAAAGCCCTGAAATAAAGACTTCATGAAAAACTACCTAAATCAGGGGTTAAAAATGGAACTTGGAAGAAATAAAGCGTCAAAATGAACACAACTGATTGTTTCAACAACAAAATGAAATTTATAAAACTCTTATATAAACTGCCAAACTGCCTTAGATCAGGGATTTCTCCTGAGATTGCCACACACCACACCCCAGGGAGGTAGCTCCAACCGAAAGGCCCATCGTTCGTGGCCGTTCCCACGAGATCTCGGATAAAACCGCCTAATCCCGGCTTAAAGCAAATCCCTGCGATTCAGTGCCTAATAACAGTAGCAGCAATTTTCTGGAATAATACAGGTTCATATGAACCCACCGTGAATTGCTGCTGGATTTCATGCTATCTGTTTAAAATTATGATATGGTTGATGAAATTTTATAAGCATGACCTATTTAACGCTAAAATTGCTTATACAAAAAGATAATTAAAACGGAGGAATCAGTGGACCTTCCCATCGATTTTAACAGTATTACCGATACCTTTGCCAGGGCCAGCCAGGAGGACCGGGATTTTTTATACGAATACGAGGTGTATTCCCTTTTGGCCCGGTCCGGAGCGGAAACACCACCCAAGAGCAGTTTTATCCCCAAGGGGGCAAGGTCTTCCGATGAAGAACTGATGGCCCTGCCCGGGGAGAAGACAGTATTGAAAATTATATCCCCCACCATTATTCACAAGACCGAGGTGGGAGGGGTGCGCATTGTCACAAAAGAGCCCAACCAGATCCGGTCTGCTGTCCGACGGATGTTATATGAAGTTCCGGAAAAATATAGCCGCTGGATTCAGCAGCATCCGGACGGGATACCTGCACATTATAAGGGCTTGACCGGGGATGCCCTTGCCGCTGCGGTGGGCCGGGATGTAAAGGGGGTTCTCCAGGTTCAGTTCATGCCGCCTGATTCAGATACATTTGGTAATGAGCTCATTGTGGGGCTTCGTCATACAAGGGAATTTGGCAGCATCTTAAGTGCCGGTCTCGGGGGAACCGATACGGAACTCTATGCCAAGCGGTTCAGGAAAGGCCAGGCCATTGTGGCAGCCTCAACAGCCATGAATGACGGCCAGTCTTTTTTTCAGCTGTTTAAGCAGACCATTTCCTATCGAAAGCTGGCAGGACTGACCCGGGGCCAGCGTCGTATTGTCACCGATGAGCAGCTTATTGAATGTTTTGAGTCCTTTATCAGAATCGGTAATTTTTACTCCCAGATTAACCCTGATGCCCCCTTTGTCATTGAAGAACTGGAAATCAATCCCTTTGCCTTTACCGATTATCTCATGGTGCCCTTGGACGGTATGTGCCGCTTCGGCCATGCAGAAAAACTGGCCCCCAAAAGGCCCGTGGCAAAGATTGACAAATTGCTCCACCCCAAAAAAATCGGAATTATCGGGGTTTCAGCCACAAGGAAAAATTTTGGGCGGATCATCCTGGAAAATATTTTGGCCGAAGGCTATGCCAAAAAAGATATTGTCGTCTTTAAAGAGGGAGTGGATCAAATAGACGGGATGGACGGGGTGAAATGTCTGCCGGGGCTGGGGGCGGTCACCGAAAAACTGGATCTGTTTATCGTGGCTGTGGGAGCAGCCCAGGTGCCGGATCTGGTGGAGGAGGTGATCCGTCTGGATGCAGCCAACAGCGTCATGCTCATCCCCGGCGGTATGGGGGAGACCGAGGACAGCAAGGCCAGGGCCGATCAGGTCATGGGGCAGATCAATGCGGCCCATGGTCTAACAATAACAGATTCAACAGCAACAGATTCAACAGCAACTGACCCCACAGCAACTGACCCCACAGTAACTGGCCCCACAGAAAGGGGCATTGCTGATGCTTCAAAGGGGGGGGGGCCGGTTTTTCTCGGGGCCAATTGCATGGGGGTGATATCAAAACCGGGGCGGTATGACACCTGGTTTATCCCGGAAGAAAAGCTTCCCAAGGTGCGTTCCCACAAGGCCAACAGAGCGGCTCTGGTCAGTCAGAGTGGGGCCTTTATGCTCCACAGAAGTCACCAGTGTCCTGAGTTGCGGCCGGCCTATATGATTTCCATGGGCAACCAGACCGATTTGACCCTGGGCGATATGGTTCACTATTTCAAAGATTCAGACCAGGTGGATGTGATCGCTGTTTATGTCGAAGGATTCAATGATCTGGACGGGTTGGAATTCTGCCGGGCCGTCAGGCAAGCGGTTCTGGCCGGAAAAGAGGTGGTCTTTTACAAGGCCGGCCGGACCCTGGAGGGCAAGGCTGCCACCAGTAGTCATACCGCGTCCCTGGCCGGGGATTATATGGTTTGTGAAAGCTGTGTGTCCCAGGCCGGTGCCATTGTGGCCAGAAATTTTTCCGAGTTTCAGGAACTCATGCTTTTGTCCGAAACCCTGAGTTTAAAGCCCATTTGGGGTAATCGTCTGGCCGCTGTCAGCGGCGCCGGGTTCGAGGCTGTGGGCATGGCCGATTCTATTCAGTCCGATGATTTTTCCATGGAACTTGCCCGCTTTGAGCCGGGTACCAGGGATGCCGTTGCCGCTATTCTTAAGGCCAAGCGGCTGGATGCCTTTGTAACCTTGTCCAACCCCCTGGATATCAACCCTAGTGCCGACGACGAGGCCCATGCGAAGATCACATCAATTTTGGCACAAGATCCCAATGTGGATGCCGTGGTGGTGAGCCTGGATCCTTTGTCCCCGGCCATGCAGACCCTGGACACAACATCGGTAAAGGAATTTGATATGCACGGGTCTGACAGTATTTTGAATCGGATGATATCCCTGGTCTCAACAAGCCAAACCCCCATCGTAACTGTGGTGGATGGAGGGCGGCTCTATGATCCTTTGCGGGATGCATTGATGGACAATGGAATACCCGTATTTACCGTTTGTGATAAGGCCATTGCCGCCCTGTCATTATATGTCCAGGGGCGTCTTAGAGCCGATGCCATCAGAAGCAGCGAAGGAGTTGAAAGCAGATCCTAGATGAACCAATTGAATCTAAATCAGTACCCGTTAAATCTAAATCAGTCAAATGAAAACCAGTTAAATGAAAACAGGTCGCAGCATTACAATACCCATATTACCATCTCCTTTTCCCGGGGATGGCTGGTCACGGCCGCAGCCATCGGCCTTGGCATGGCCTTTGGTGTGCTCTATGTCTGGAGCGTTATCAAGGGCGGCATTCCCGACACCTGGGGGTGGTCCAATGCAGACAAAGCACTGCCCTATTCCATCATGGCCATTGCCTTCTCAGTGGTCATGGTTCCGGCGGGCCAGCTCCAGGACCGGTATGGTCCCAGGCCCATGGTGATGGTCGGGGGATTTCTGGCAGGCCTTGGGTGTGTTTTGTCCGGCCTGGGAGGAGATGCTGTTTGGGCCTATGTTGCAGGGTTTGGTGTGGTCACCGGTGCCGGTGTCGGGTTTGCCTATGCAGCCCTGACCCCTGCCGCCATCAAGTGGTTCCCCAGGGAAAAAACCGGGTTCATTGCCGGGCTTGTGGTGGGGGGGAGTGGGCTTGCACCGGTTCTGCTGGCCCCCTTGACCGCTTTTTTGCTCAATTTTTATTCGGTGACCTCTCCTGCCGGGGTGGTTGAAAAGGGGGTGGCTTTGTCCATGATCACTGTGGGTGGGCTTATCTGGCTCGCATCGGGGTGTCTGGCTTGGTTTGTTTACAATCCTCCCCCCGGATTTGTGCCGATTTCCATTATTCCGGCCCAATCCTGGAAGGAGGAAGAGAATTTTTTATATTATGATATGCTTAAGACGCCTCAGTTCTGGCTATTGTTTATCATGTATTTTTCCGGGGCATCGGCGGGCCTTGTTTTTATCAGCGTTGCCGCCGATCTGGGGGTAAAAGCCCTGGGACAATGGGCTTTTTTTACCGTGGTGGTCCTTTCCCTGGGTAACACCACGGGTCGGATACTCGCAGGTATGATTTCGGATAAAATTGGCAGGCAATTTACCCTCATGGGTCAGTTTATATTCCAGGCTATCATGATAGGAATCTTGTATCTGTTGACGAGTCAGGGGGGCGGGTCCACTGTTCTGATCCTTGTATCTGTTTTTCTCATTGGGATGAATTACGGGTCCAATCTCACGGTTTTTCCTGCAGCTTGCAAAGATTATTTTGGTCTGGTAAATTTCGGGCTTAATTACGGGTGTCTGTTTGCCGCTTTTGGCCTGGCCGGCTTGATCATGCCCTGGCTTAACGGGTTGATAATAGATATAACCGGCAAGCCGGACCTGTCCTATTTGCTCATGGCGGGTATGCTGGTTTTATCCGCAGGCTTGGCGTTTATAAGTCAGCGTCTGGGGCCTCCGGCACAATCGCTTCTCAAAAATGCATCCCAAAAAAAGGGCATCTGAAAAAGGAGATCGATCCATGGCAATTATTACCATCTCAAGGGGAACCTTCGGCGGGGGCAGGGAAGTGGCCGAAGGGCTGGCAGACAAACTCAACCATGTGTGCATCAGCCGGGAGGATATTATCCAGGATGCAGCCGGGGCCTTTGACATGGAAGAATCCCAGTTGCGGGATGCCATCCTGGCTGCCCCCGGCCCCTTGGCCCTGGGGGCTTCAAACAATATTGCCAATGTGAAATTTTTACGGGCGGCCCTGCTGGAGCGGGTAAAGGATAATAACCTTGTTTACCACGGATATGGCGGTCATTTGCTTTTGGGAGGGCTGCCCCACCTTTTGAGGGTAAGGGTTATGGCCGGTATGGAATATCGGATTGCCGTTGTCATGGACAAGGCAAGTCTTAGCCGGGGAAAAGCAATTCAGCGCATTATGGAAAATGATAAACAGCGGGCCCATTGGTCCCTGACCGTCTGGGGGGTGGAATGGAATGACCCCTCTCAATTTGATCTGGTGGTGAACCTGGATCACATAAAGGCGGCAGACGCCGTGGACCTTATCGCCCGGGCCGCTAGCCTGGCTGAGTTTAGAAGTGATAACGGTACAAACCAGGCCTTTGTAGATGAATGCATAACCGCAAGGATCTGGGTGGCATTAACCCGGAACCGTCCCACCCGGTCAGCCCGGATTCAGCTGGACAGCAAAAAGGGTTGTGTGACCATCACCGGGGATGTGGGGTCTGCAAAACTCAGGGATGCCATTGTGGGCATTGCCGAAGAAGTGGATGGTGTAAATCAGGTGATCAGTCATCTGTCCATCGGGGCTGGCTGGCATTGGTAGACACTGCTATACATTTCTATGAATTGGTAGGCTGGGCAATTACACAAGAGAATGGGAAGGGATCCTGGGAAAGATTCGTTATTTGTCTTGACCTTCTCGAAGGCCATTCCGAAAAAAAATAAAGGAACTTTATGGAAACGAATAATATTAGAAGTGTTAAAATTACCAGAGAACCGGTCGAATTGTACAAAATACTCAAGTTTGAAAACCTGGCGGCAAGCGGCGGTGAAGCCAAACATTTTGTTGCCGACGGGCTGGTGACCGTGAACGGGAAGGTGGAAACCCGGAAGCGAAATAAAATCTATTCCGGGGATGTGATCGGATTTAACGGGGATTTTCTTAAAATTGAAACCTAGGGCAGGCATGAAATACCTTATTGACCTTGATGGCACTTTGCTGGATGGTGACAGGGCCAACAAAGATTCTGTGAAATTTATGGGTGAACTTCAAAAAAGAGGTGCTGAGTTTTTGATAATGACAAATTCCATAGCATCTCCCCGGATCATTCGGGAACGCTTGGATGAAGTTGGGATATCTGTTGATACGGGATGTATTTTAAATCCGATAGCTGCGGTTAATATCTACCTGAAAGCAAACAATATAAGCAGGGCATTTATTGTCGGAAGTAAATCGGAAGTTGAACAGGTAAGCGTAAAAAACGATACAGAAAATCCCCAGGCAATACTTCTTCTGGATTTTGAAAAAGAAAACCTAGCCTATGACGGACTGCAAAACATATTTTCATTGATTCAACGACAAATTCCCGTGATTTCAGCTTCAGGATCGACATTTTATTAAGGGATGGCCTTCAATATCTGGATACCGGCTCTTTTGTGAATTTGTTTGAGAGTGCCGGTGGAATAAAAATTGAGATATTGGGAAAACCTTCCCGTGAATATTTTAAGGCCGGAATGACCCTGTTAAATGAAGCGTCAAGAAATATTGTGGTTATTGGAGATGACTGGCGCACGGATAGTAACGGCGCCCATGGGGCCGGGCTCACTTCTGTTTTAATTAGATCCGGTAAATATAAAAGGGGTGATGAAAAAAAATGCAGCCCTCAAAAAACAATAAATCGTTTAATGGAATTGTTTGAATAGAGGGTATAAAAATGATTCCCGGTGCCTGTAATGTGGCCATGGTTCATGGCCGTTGAAATATCAAAAATTATTTCATCTGCGGTCCTAGGCTGATTTTTTGAGTGAAGCCGTTTGTTTATCAGCCGTAAGTATTTTTTGGAACTGTTGTGCCTTTGTCAGAAAGTGTTCCATTTCAAGAAAATTGACCGGGGTTGCAGCGGGTGATTTATGGGTGAGGGGATTGACCAACGTTCCATTTTTTATCATTCGAAAGCATAGATGGGGACCTGTGGCATATCCTGTCATTCCCACATGACCGATCACCTGGCCCTGTAGTACTCGTTTTCTCTTTTTCATGCCCTTGGCAAATTTACTCATGTGGTAGTACCGGGTGATGTATCCGCTACAATGACGGATAATCACATGATTTCCCATACTCTTGCTGTACCCGATTCCTGTGATGATGCCGTCTCCCACTGTTTTTATGGGGGTTCCCATTGGGGCTGCATAATCCACTCCCCCATGGGGACGGTACTCTTTTAATATGGGGTGCATCCTTTTGGGGGTAAATTTGGATGAAATACGTGAAAATGAAAGGGGTGCCTTTAGAAATGCTTTTTGAAGTGAGTTGCCGTTCTCATCATAGTACCCTGAAATTCCCTTTGAATCTTTATGGCGAAAGGCTTGGAATCTATTGCCAGCATTGTCAAAAATAGCGGCCTGTATCTTTCCATAGCCGGAAAGCTTACCCTCCTTATACCGCTTTTCCACAAGAACCTGGAATTGGTCTCCGGGTCGAATGTCCCTGATAAAATCAATATCCCAGGCAAAAATATCAGACAGTTTCCAGGCAAGTTCGCTTTGTTCCCCAATTTTTCTGACAGCCTCAAACAGGCTGGATGTGATGGTGGCAGATACCACCTCAACGGATAGATCATAATTGATAGGGACCTGGCGGATGGAAAATTGATTGTTTTCCCTTTGAATAACCAGTCTGTCTTGTTCATCTATCTCATATTCAAATCCGGTGAGATTCCCTTCCTCAATGATGAGGCGATAGGGTTGCCCTTTTCTGATCCGGCGCAATGAAAAGATATCCGCGCTTTGCCGGTTTATCTCGTATATGGTTTTCATGGGAAGATATTTATTGAGCAGGGTGGACGCAGTATCCCCGGGTTGTACGATTCCTTTTATGATTTTAATATCCGGCCGGGCAACCTGAAAACCTGGCTGGTCAATCCGGGCTGGTGTTTTTTCTTCAGTCACTTCAGGTGTCTCTTTTATTGAATAGGAGCCCAAAACACTGGAAACAGTTGGTGTTAAAAATATACAAAAAAATACTAGGAAAATAACACACCGTTTGATTAACATATTCAGGGCCTTTTTAGTTTAAGGACCGCAAATTTTATAATCTTCGGTCCTCGGTATTCAAGCAAAATTGCCGGGTGCCACCTGGAAAGAGTGGCGTTTAGCAAAGAGATGTTACAACTTTTATGCCAGCTTGGCCTATTGCTGCAAAAAAAATACAGGGGGGTATAAAGGCGGGGGGTGTAGTGATCTTATACAAACAGCCCTGGAAGGCAGCCTTGGAAGACTGATTGGTGATATTTAATTAGTGCTGGCTTTATACCATCATTGTCGCCGGGCAACCCCGTAGTATTCCCGGCTTCTTTTGGCTAGGCTTCCGGCTGATTTTCCGGCTGATGTTCTGGTTCATCCTTGAGTTTTCGGTACAGGGTTCTCAGGCTGATACCCAGCTCTCTGGCGGTTTGGTTTTTCCCCTGGACATCATGGCCGTTGCGGTCCAGGCAGGAAAGAATGGCCCCCATTTGGGCTGTTTTGGTTGTTGACCGGATATTGGGGTGTGATGTTATGACTGGCAACTCCGTGGGGGTGTTTTTCCTGTTAAAAAAATGTTGCGGCAGGCTTTCAAGGGTGATGGTATCGCTGTCTTCCATGTTGACACTATATTCAATAATGTTCTGGAGTTCCCTGATATTGCCGGGCCAGTCATGGGTCTGGAAGGCTGCCATCACCGGGGGTGAAAATCTGAGAATCTTTTTGTCTGCGTTTTGATTGGATTCTTTAAGAAAGGCTGTGATCAAGATTTTTATATCCTCTTTTCGGTTCGCCAGGGGGGGCAGTTCCATGGGGATGACATTGAGGCGGTAAAAAAGATCCGCCCTGAATTTATGATTCTTTACCAGGGTATACAGGTCTTGGTTTGTGGCGGCAATGACCCGGACATCAATGGGGGTGACCGTTATGCTGCCCACTCGCTGGAGGGCATAGTCCTGTAATACATTCAGCAGTTTTACCTGCATGTGCAGCGGCATTTCTCCAATTTCATCCAAAAACAAAGTCCCTCCTCTGGCCAGTTCGAACCGGCCAGGTTTGCCTCCTTTTTTTGCACCGGTAAATGCCCCCTCCTCATAACCGAATAATTCAGATTCAAACAAGGTTTCCGGTATGCTGGCACAATTGACCGACACAAAGGGGCCTTTGGATCTGGAACTGGTATGGTGGATGGCTTTGGCCAGTAGGCCTTTGCCCGTGCCCGTCTCTCCGGTGATCAAAATAGTGGATCTGGATCGGGCAAGACGGGTGGTCATCTCCTTGATTCGTTTGATGCCAGGGCTGTTTCCCAGTATGGCGGCAAGTGAAAGAGTGTTGCCGGAAAATTCACCGGGCTTGGGTGACGCCTCACAAATGGTTTGTTTGTGTCGGATACTCAGAACAGCCCCGGTGAATTCCCCGTTTGAAAAAATTGGCCGGGCAGAAACAAAGGCTTGCCTGTCTCCGATCATCACCCGGGTTTCTTTCAGGTGGTTGGCGTCAAGAATTTTGTCCACAACCGGTTCCGGCAGGATGTGAAATGCTGACCGGGTATAGAGATCGCAGAAGGAAAATAGTTTTACGGCCAGGGGGTTGCACCGGGTGACGGCTCCTTTGGGATCAATGGTCACCATGCTATCGCAGGAGAGATCCATGGTGTTTTTGAGAATTTGTTCGGTTTCATCAAGTGTGTGGGTTCGGTTTTTATGGGACACAAGCTCTGCAATCCAGTCCGAGAATATATTCAGGGCGTCTACGAAGGCTGGGGTTTCCCGGGTGATACGTTCGTGCCCTTCCCGGGAAAATGAGGTAAAGGTCATCACACCCAGGGGAGTGGTGTCAATGCGGATGCTTCTGAGAATTTCGATTTTGGCCGGGCAGTTGCCGATGAAGCGGCACCCGGCACAGGCAGCCATGTGGCCGGGTTTGTTGACCATAACATTGCCGTGGGCCACCACATCCTCTATGGACGGGGCATGGACTGTTTTGCCCTTTTGCTGAAGATAGTCGTCTGTACAGGCCACAAGTCGACTTTGAAGATCAAAGATTGCCACATCAATTTTAAGGGCGCCTTTGATGATGCGGGTAATTCGTTCCAGATCCGGTTTGCAAGAAATTATTTCAATCATACTTTTTCCTTATCTTGTGTGTCTGTTCGGCCAAGCTGTTTGTCCATTTTCGGGGTTGGCAAAATGTACCCTACGCTTTTTTTGGGGTACTGACAATGATTTTGTCAACAGCAGGGATCTAACTGACAAAAATGACAAATTTATCTCTTTTATTTTCCATGGCGGGATGATCTCATGGAGAGATTAAAAAAATATCATGGCTATATTCCCTTTAAAAACAGATTGATATAAGTTTATGCCAATGGATTTTTGGTGTGGGTACGGAATGTGCTGTAAATAAAATCACAACTGATACCTGACAAAAGAAAATATCACTAATTAAGAAGAAGGAGAGATCCATGGCAATTAGCGGTTTTAAAAACCATCCCTATATCCCCAATTCAGTTCCTGAAATCCAGGAGCAGATGCTGGCAGAGTTGGGATTATCCAGTCTGGAAGAGCTGCACGAAGAAATTCCTGCCTCCCTGAAGTTAACCCAAAACTTGAACCTGCCCCAACCCATGGGGTCGGAGTTTGAGTTGAAAAAGCATGTAAAGAAACTTCTGGACAAAAACATCCATTGCGACACCCATCTTAATTTTCTGGGGGCAGGCTGCTGGCAGCATTATGTGCCGGCCGTTTGTGATGAAATCAACTCCAGGGGAGAATTTCTGACCGCCTATGGCGGTGAAATGTACAATGATTTTGGCAGGTTTCAGTCCCTGTTTGAATATCAAAGCATGGTGGGAGAATTGGTTGACATGGAAGTGGTCAATGTTCCTACTATGGATTGGTGCCAGGCTGCTGCCACCTCCATCCGCATGGCCTCCCGGATGACAAACCGGAAAGAGGTTCTGGTTACCGACCTCATGGATCCGGAAAAATTTCTGGTTTTGAAAAATTATTGCGGTCCGGATATAACCCTTGTCCGTGTGGGTCATGACCCGGTTACGGGCCAGCTTGACCTTGCAGATCTTGAATCCAAGCTGTCCGGAAAAATCGCAGCTGTGTATTTTGAAAATCCTTCATTCCTCGGGTTTATCCAGCTCCATGGTCAGTCTATTTCAGATCTGGCCCATGGGGTGGGTGCGGAAAGTATTGTGGGGGTGGATCCAAGTTCCCTCGGGGTTTTGACCCCCCCTGCCCAATACGGGGCAGACATTATCTGCGGTGAACTCCAGCCTTTGGGTATGCACATGAATTATGGCGGCGGACAGGCCGGCTTCATGGCCACCCGGGACGAGGAGCGGTATGTTATGGAATTTCCCTCCCGTCTGTTTGGAATTGTTCCCACCAATAAAAAAGGGGAATACGGGTTTGATGATGTGGCCTATGACAGAACCTCCTTTGGCAACCACCGGGAGCACGGCAAGGAATATGTGGGGACCCAGTCCGCCCTGTGGGGTATCACCGCAGGGGTCTATCTGGCGAGCATGGGGCCCCAGGGGATGGCAGATCTCGGTCAAACCATTCTTCAAAAATCCCAGTATGCCATTGAACGACTGAACACCCTGAAGAATGTTGTCGGCTCCAGATTTAAATCAATCGGATTTAAAGAATTTGTGGTGGATTTCACCGGCACCGGTAAAAGTGTGGCAGATATCAATGAGGCCCTTTTATCCCGGGGTATTTTCGGGGGCAAGGATTTGTCAATGGATTTTCCGGAACTGGGGCAGTCAGCACTTTATTGTGTCACTGAGATTCATTCCCAGGAGGATATTGATTACCTTGTCTCGGCCCTTGCCGAAATTACAGGCTGATTTTAGGATACGCAAAGGAGACACAAATGGAACGAATTGATAGAAGCGCAAAGGTCAGAGAAAATTTTCACCAGGCCAAATGGGACGAGCCCATTATTTTTGAACTGAGCAACAAAGGGGAGCGGGGCATCCAGGTTCCCCGAGCCGAAAGTGGGGTACAAGAACTTGTGGGGGATGGAATCGCAGGGCTGCCCATTCATATGCGGCGGGCTGTCCTTCCAGCCCTTCCTGAAATATCCCAGCCCCGGGTGTTGCGCCATTATACCCGTCTGTCCCAGGAAACCCTGGGTGCGGATGTCAACATTGAAATTGGCCAGGGCACCTGTACGGTTAAGTATAGTCCCAAAATAAACGAAGTGCTGGCAAGACTGCCCCAGATTACGGAACTGCATCCCTTTCAGCCCACCCAGACCGTCCAGGGTATTTTGGAGATATTTTACCGGACCGAAGGCATGTTAAAGGAGATCTCCGGGCTTGACCGGTTTACCTTCCAGCCCGGAGGCGGGAGCCAGGGGATTTTTGCCATGGCATCCATGGTCTATAAATATTTTGAAGAAAAGGGCGAAGAAGCGGTTAGAGATGAGATCATCACCACCGTTTATTCCCATCCTTCCGATGCTGCTGCCCCGGCGGTCAAGGGATATAAGATTATTTATATTCCGCCGAATAAAGATGGATATCCGGATTTTGAGGCCTTTAAAGTGGCAGTGGGCAAAAGAACCGCCGGTTTTTTTGTGGCCAACCCGGAGGACACAGGGGTTTACAATCCCAGGGTAATGGAATTCACCCAACTGGTCCATGAAAACGGCGGGCTTTGCGGTTATGACCAGGCCAATGCCAACGGTCTTCTTGGGGTTACCCGTGCCCGAGAAGCCGGGTTTGACATGTGCTTTTTTAATTTGCACAAAACTTTTTCCACCCCCCATGGCTGCGGCGGTCCTGCCTGTGGTGTTACCGGGGTGACCAAAGAATTGGAACCCTATCTGCCCGGGCCTTTGATTGTGAAACAAGAGGACAACAGGTTTGAATTTGATGCCTCTTTTCTTAAAGATCCACGGTCCGTGGGCAAAATACGCTCATTTTACGGCGTGGCTCCGGTGGTTCTCAAGGCCTATACCTGGATTATGAGCCTGGGAGCACAAGGTCTTTATGAAGTGGCCAAGGTGGCGGTTCTCAATAACAATTATTTGTATAAAAAACTCATGGAAATTTCCTGTGTGGATGCGCCCTACATACGGGGTAAACAGCGGATTGAACAGGTTCGGTACACCATTGAAAAGATGACAAAGGACACCGGGATCACCTCCGGGGATATCCAGCGCAGGATGATGGATTTCGGGCTTCATTATTGGACCAGTCACCATCCCTACCACATTCCAGAGCCCATGACCCTGGAACCCACTGAAACCCCCTCCAGGGATGATTTGGATGAGTATATCAATACCTTGAAACATGTATTCCAGGAAGCCTACGATAACCCTGAAATCATACGATCCGCTCCCCACAGCTCTGTCTGCCACCAGGTGGACGGTTCGCCTTCGGAGGATCCTGATCAATGGGCCATTACCTGGCGCAGTTATCTGAAAAAGACAGCTGAGAAATAGAGGATGATTCTTTGAAACGATTGGGATTTATCATCAACCCCATTGCAGGCCTTGGCGGCCGGGTAGGGCTTAAGGGCACCGATGGCATGGCTGAAACAGCCATTGCCCTGGGTGCCCTTCCCCTGGCTCCCCAGAAAGCGGCCCGGGCCCTGTTATCACTTGGGCAAAATTATTCGGGTGAAAACAGTTTGGGTGAAAATTGTTTGGCAAAAGAGGAGGTGCTTGTTCTGACACCCCCCGGTGCAATGGGGGAAGATATTGTCCGGGCAGCAGGGTTTTCTTGCCAGGTGGTGAACCTGCCCCTGGCAGAGAAAACATCCGGTACAGATACCATTGAGGCGGCCAAAAAAATCCGGGCCCTTGGTGCGGATATTCTCCTCTTTGCGGGGGGGGACGGCACGGCCCGGGATATTTGTGCCGCTCTGGGGGAAAGCCTGCCTGTGATCGGGGTTCCAGCCGGTGTCAAGATCCATTCTCCGGTTTTTGCAAGGAGTCCGGAGTCCGCCGGGGAGCTGGCCCGATTGTTTCTGGACAAAAAACTAAGCCAGGTTTGTGAACGGGAGGTGTTGGATATTGATGAGGATGCCTATCGGAAAGGCCGGGTCAGCACGCGGTTGTACGGGTATCTTCAGGTGCCGGACCAGAAAGACCGTATGCAGAACCGCAAAGCCGGCACCCCTTTAAGCCAGAAGGCTGCCCAGAACCTGATAGCCCTGGATATGATTGACGCCATGGAAAAGGATGTTTTTTATCTGGTGGGTCCCGGGTCCACCACAAGGCCGATTCTGTCTAACCTGAACCTTACCCACAGCCTTTTGGGGGTGGATGTGGTTCAAAACAGGCGGCTTGTCAAAAAAGATGCCTCGGAAAAGGAACTCCTTGAAATCATAAAAGATCGTTCCTTTAAGATTATCATCACCCCCATTGGCGGTCAGGGCTATTTGTTTGGCCGGGGAAATCACCAGATCAGTCCTGCAATTATCCAGAGGGCCGGCAGGGAAAATATCTGGGTGGGGGCCACCCTTGAAAAAATCGGCAGTTTTCAGGGGGAACCGTTTTTAGTGGATACCGGTGACAAAGAAACGGATCGGATGCTGGCTGGTTATATCCGGGTCATTACAGGGTATCGTCAGGAAATGATCTATCCGATTGCATAAGATTTGCGTGGGATCATCCGTGCAAAAAAAATATAAACAAAGAGCAACATAACGGGTCATAAAGTGCGTTCAGTATATTTTATTAACCTGCCGGATACCAGTGGTGCGTTTGCTCCCGGGGAGTCGGTAAAACTTTAATTAATTATTTAAGGAGAAAAAAATGAAAACGCTCAAATTATTCCTCATTGTTCTGGGGTGCCTTTTGTTTGCAGGAACCCAGGTTGTAAGTGCAAAAACCATAAAATGGCGGATGTCTTCTTGTTTGAATTCTGAAAATCTTTTTACCCTCCATGCCAAGGACTGGGCAAAAAGGGTGGGGGAAAAAACCGATAACCGCATCCAGATCACGGTATTTGATTCCGAGAAACTGGGATCTGAAAGAGAAACCCTGGAGCAGATGAAAATTCATGCCCTCCAGGCGGGAATACTTTCCAACTCTGCTTTGACCATGTTTGGCGGAACCCAGGCCATATATAACCTGCCCTATTTGTTTACCAACCTGGATCAATGCGTGGCCTTTTCAAAATCCCCCGAGGCAGCCTTACTTTCCAAATTGTTTGAAGAAAAAGCCAATATTAAGATTATTGGTTTATTTCCCGAGGGCTTTCGCCATATCATGAACGCCACAAAACCCATTAATACACCTGAAGATCTTGCAGGTATGAAGATCAGGGTAATGGAAAATCCTACCCATATTGCCGCCATGAATGCCATGGGCGCTACCGGCACCCCCATCAGCTGGGGAGAAGTGGTTACCTCCATCCAGACCAAGGTTATTGACGGGTTTGAAAACTCCATTCCCACCCTGGCATCGGTTAAAGCCTGGGAGTTCCAGAAATACCTGGCCCTGACCACCCATTTCTATGATGCTTCCTTTGTTGTCATGGGCATGGACACCTGGAATTCTCTTTCCAAGGAGGACCAGGCGCTTGTGATGGAAGCAAGTGATGAAGCAACTTTGAATAGTATCGAAAAAATCAGGGAATACACAGCCAAAGATCTTGAGACCATCAAGGCCAATGGGGTTGCCGTAACCACACCCGATCTCGGGTTATTCCAGAAAAGAGTTGAACCGGTATACCAGGCTTTTTACAAGGAATATCCCCAATTGAAACCTGTTGTTGAAAAGGCATTAAACCTACAAAAATAAGATATTACCATCCAGTCCGGGTTGATCAATTTTTGCCCGGACCGGATGGATAATTTTTTAAACGGATACTTCCCATTTATTAAGGACGTAAGATGCATTTGTTTTCAAGAATTATTGATGTTTTTGACCGGGTTTTCCAATATATCCTGATTTTTTTCATGGTGGAGATCACCCTTGTTATTTCCATGTCCGTTGTCAGTCGGTATTTTATGAACTCACCGGTTTACTGGGCCGAGGAGGTGACACGATATTCCTTTGTCTGGGCCACCTTCATAGGGGCTGCTTGTGCCTATCGTCAAAAAGAGTTGGTTTCCATGTCCGTGGTGCTCAATGCCCTGTCCAAAATTAACCGGAAACGGGTTTCCCTGGTGTTGGAAATTATCGTTTCTGTCTTCCTTGTTGTGGCCATTTTTTTCGGAACCAGTATGGCTGTGGTGGTTAAACCCCAATTGGCTGTTTCCACAAGAGTTTCCCTGGCCTGGCTCTATAGTGTGGTCCCCATAAGCTGCGGTTTTATGTTTCTGTGCTGCCTGGAAAATATTTATACCCTTGTCCGCGATATGGTTCCGGCTAACAGGAGGGCTGTTTCATGATTTATCTTGTTCTTATATTTTTTGTCCTCTGTCTTTTTTTTGGCATGCCCATTGTGTTTGCACTGGGGGTGCCGGGTGCGCTTTATATTCTTTTGTCCGGGATTCCGGCCAATATGATTCCGGCCAAACTCATCGCCGGGGTAGATGTTTTTGTTCTCCTGGCCATCCCCATGTTTATCGTGGCGGGTAACCTTATGAATGAGGCGGGTATATCCAAACGTCTGGTCCGGTTTTCCATTGCCCTTGTGGGGGCCATGCCCGGCGGCCTTGCCATGGTGAATGTGGTGGCATCCATGTTCTTTTCCGGGGTAACAGGTGCGGCTTCTGCTGATACCGCCGCCATGGGGTCTATTTTGATTCCGGCCATGAAAAAGCAGGGGTATGAAGATGGATTTACAGCAGCGATTACGGCGGTATCTTCCACCATCGGTCCCATCATTCCGCCCTCCATCCTTTTTGTGGTCTATGGGTATATTGCCAATGTTTCAATTGCCCGGCTTTTTCTGGGCGGCATCGTCCCTGGGATTCTCATCGGGCTTTTTCTTCTGGTCACGGTTTATATTTTGGCCAAGAAAAATGGCTATCCTGCCGGGGCCCGCTTTTCCTTTGATCAGCTGTGGAAGGAGTTCAAATCTTCTTTTCTGGCCCTGCTGCTGCCCCTGATCATCTTTTTTGGTATCGGCATGGGGATTATGACCCCCACGGAAGTGTCCGGAATTGTTGTGGTGATTGCATTTGTGGTGGGTAAATTTGTCTACCGGGAACTTAAATGGTCCAAAATTCCAAAGGTGCTGTTTGACAGCGCTGTGCTGTCCGGGGCAGTTGTCTTTATTGTGGCCACCAACAATATTTTGCTCTATGCCGTCACCCTGGAGCAGATTGCCGACAAGATCGGTGCATTTTTATTTGCCGTCACCAACAGCAAGATTCTGATTTTGCTGATCCTGAATGTTATGCTGCTGTTTCTCGGGGCAGTTGTGGACTGCCTGCCGCTGATGATCATGTTTATTCCCATTGTAAAACCCTTGTTTATCTCCCTTGGGATGGACCCGGTCCATGCCGGGGTCTTTATGGTTTTGAATATGACCATAGGGCTATCAACTCCGCCTGTGGGGACCAGTCTGTTTATTGCAGCCAGTATTACAAAGACCGATATTCAGACAGCTAGCAGGGCCATGCTTCCTTTTTTGGCAGCCTGTATTCTGGTTCTGCTTCTGGTTACTTATTTCCCTGTGTTTACCCTGTGGATACCCAATCTTGTTATGGGCTAACATTTGCCGCAGTAAGAGAGCACCCCTGGTGGAAACGGGAAGCCGGTATTGTTTTTTTTAAAAAATGATTGTCAATGAAATTTGAAAAGATTCGAAAAAAAAAGTAAAAAGGAAATTATTATGTCCAGTGAAAGTTGTGAAATCAGGGGAATTGAAACCTGCCTTATGGATCTGCTCCATTCCATTCAAAAGGCTGATATCGAGGCATATCTATGCCGGGTCAGTGATCAGGTTTCCTGTTTTGAACCGGAAACCCGGGGGCATTTATTAAAGGGAATCGGACTCCATCAATACCTGGTGGAACAGGCTGTACCCGTGGAAAATTACCACATTGAACTGATTGATCCCATGATCAAAGTTGCAGGAGATATGGCCTTTGCCGCCTATACCCTCCATTTGACAGAGATCATTGGCACAGAAGAGCGGATTTCCTCCGAGAATGTTACCCGGATTTTTCAAAGGGAAAATCTTGCCTGGAAAATGGTTCATTTCCACAGATCGCCTATTGCGTAATATTTTTCAGTTTTTTCTATCAATTTGTTTGTAGATCCCCTTTGCATTTTTGGAAGGGGATTGGTGTGGTGTCCTGGATTTTAAATTCGCTTGCCGGTTAAATGCTTGATAAAGCGATACCCGCCATGGTATGAAAATTTATGATAGATATCGAAAATATTGCGATATTGATTGTTGACGACATGAAAAGCATGCGCTCAATCATTAAAAAGATGCTTAAAAATCTGAAACTGGGAAAATTTGTTTATTTCGCAGAAAACGGATTGGAAGGTCTCAGGTGTTTACAGAACAGCCGTGTGGACCTTGCGATTATCGACTGGAGAATGCCGGTGATGACAGGGGTTCAGATGCTGGATGCCATAAGAAGCGACCGGCAGCTGAGGGATCTGCCGGTCATCATGGTGACGGCTGAGGCTGAAAAGGATATTGTTCTGGATGTGGCGGAAATAGAAGTGGAGGGGTATCTTTTAAAACCGTTAACCCCGGCTGTGCTGGATGAAAAGATCAGAAGTGTTGTGGACCGGGTGAATAATCCGGATGATGCAACACGCCACGCACGAAAGTCCAGGGAGTTTCAAGATGCAGGGAATATAGAACTTGCCATCCGGCACATGGAGATGGCTGTCAAGTACAAGCCGACTGCTTCCCGGTTGGTTCGGAATGTCGGGCTTCTCTATGCCAGGGCAGGAAAAATGGATTTTGCGGAAACCTATCTTCTAAAGGCGGCCCTGGTGAATCCCCAGGACGCCATTACCCGTCATTGTTTAAGTGAGATGTATTGGAAGATGAACAATTGGAGCAAGTCTGTTCAGTACTGGTGTGAAGTTATCTCCCTGACCAAAAAGTTTAATGAAGATGCCATCCTTGTCGGTGAAAAGTTATTTGAAAATTGCTTGAACCACGATGCCATAAAACTATTTTCAAAGCTTATCAACAAAACAGAAAAAAATTTTCCAATGAAGGAAAAAATTCTGAATTTATGCATGGAGGCAGGGGAGGTAAAATTTTCAAATCACCTGGTGTCTTTACTCATGGAAGAGTTCCCGTCAAACCATGGGTTGGTGTATAAAGCAGGTCAGATCCATGAGGCATTGGGAGATGATGACAAGGCCCTTGAATATTATCTGGAAGCAGATCAATACCGGGACAGTTCCCTGGATGTTAAGCTCAAAATCGCCAGGATCTATTTTCTGAAGAAGAAAGTGATCCAAGCCGATAATTATCTGGCCCAGATACTTCGGGCAGATCCAACGAATAAAGAGGCCCTTACCATGCGACGTTCCATTTGATGAGAACCCACCTGCCTTCAGTTTCAAGGGAGGCGGGTCTTGTTTATCAAGAAGGATTTACACAAAAAGCTTACTCGAAAATTTTTTCGTCAATGGCTTCTGCTTCGGCGGCATCTGTTTCCATATCCCTGATTTTACCCTGATTTTTATCCTTCCCGTATTGTTTGTACCATTCATTGGCAATGATCATGGACATCACCTCATTGGTGCCGGTCCAGATGGAAGCCAGGCGAAGATCCCTGACGATTCGTTCCACCGGGTAGATATTGGTGTATCCGATTCCCCCCATGACCTGCATGGCATTGTTGGCTGCCTTTTGGCAGGATTCTGTAACAAATTTCTTGGATTGGGAAACAAGACGCCGGATCTGTTTGTCATTGATCTTTTCATCCACTGCCCTGGCAGTCGTGTAAATCATGGCCCGGGCGGCGTCCAGAAGGGTGACAGCCTCAGCCACTTGAAAGGAGACACCCTGGAACTGGGCCACGGGCTGGCCGAAGGCCTTTCTTTTTGAGGTGTATCCCGTGGCCACATCCACCGCCGGAGCTGCAGCCCCAATGGTCATGGCAGCAGTCCCCAGACGTTCGGGGATCATCATGGTGTTGAAAATTTTTACCCCCTGGTTCAGCTCTCCCAGAAGATTTTCCTTGGGAACCCGTACATCTTCGAATACCATTCTTGCGGCTCCGCCGCCCCTGCAGCCCATTAGCCCGTAAAGATACTCGCTTTTGACGCCCTCGGTTTTGTCCACAATAAAGCAGGAAATACTTTCATGGGGCTTGCCGCCGGGATCTGTTCTGGCATAAACCAGAAAATAATCAGCTCCTTCGCCGCCTACGATGAATCGTTTCTGGCCGTTCAACAGGAAATGATCTGCATGCTCCTCGGCAATGGTGGTGGTGCCGAAAAAATCAGACCCGCCCCTGGGTTCGGTGAGACATTCGGCAGCAAAGATATCTCCTGCCAGAAGGGGTTTGACATATTTTTCTTTCTGGGCGTCATTGCCATGTAGAATGATGGCATCGCAGACAAGTTCCGCCCCCACACCAAAGGTGCAGGCAAAAATATATCCCAGCCTTCCCACCTCCTCCATTACCATACAGGTGGAAACCCAGTCCATTCCACGACCGCCCCATTTTTTGGGATAGCGACATCCCATCAGGTTTCGTTTTCCGGCTTCCTGGAGAAATTCCTTTGGGAACTGGATAATATCTGCATCCATGTCCAGAATCATTTTCCTGGGAATTGATTTTACAAAGTCACGGGTTTCGTCCCGGAGTTTTATTTGGTCTTCATTTAAAAGATAGTCAAACATAAATATTTCCTTATTGGTTATTAATATTTTCTCTGAGTTTATATTTCATGACCTTTCCGCTGGGAGTGTGGGGCAGTTCATCTATAAAATGGAAGGTTTTGGGGATTTTAAATCTGGCCAACCGCTGGGATAAAAAGACGGATAATTCTTCCGGGGTAAGCTGGGTTTCCTTGTCCAAAACAATGACTCCGTGGACGGTCTCCCCCCAGTCGGCATGGGCGGCTCCTATAACGGCTGCCTCGCTGATGCCGGGGTGTTCCATGATCCGGTCCTCCACCTCCTTGGAATAAACATTTTCTCCGCCCGTAACAATCATGTCCTTGATGCGATCCACGATAAAAAGATATCCGGCTTTATCGATGATCGCCATATCACCGGTTCTGTACCAGCCGTCAAAAAAGGCCTCTTTTGTGGCTTCAGCATTATTCAGGTAGCCTGTCATCATGGAGTCTGCCCTGAGCCAGATTTCACCGGTTTCTCCGGGGTTGGCCTGGGTGGTTTCGTCTTTCATCACCTTGAGTTTAGCACCGGGAAGGGGTTTGTTGCCGATGGAACCTGCATGTTCCCCATGGTCCTCGGGGGTGAGAACCGCTCCTGTAGGGCCTGATTCTGTCATCCCGTAAACCTGAAAAAAGCGGTCCGACCCATAGCTTTTGACCAGTTTTTTTACGGTTTCCGGGGCAATGGGCCCGCCGCCGTATATCCAAGACTTCATGGATGAAAGGTTAAAATTTGCAAAATGGGGGATTACCTTAAGGGGCATGAGATAGGAAATCGGGGCGCCAAAATAGGCAGTGCACTGCCGTTGTTCAATGGCCTCAAGAAAATGAAGGGGGTGGTATTCCCTGAGAAGGACAGCGGTTCCGCCCACGGTGGTGATCCCCATAAACCAGTTGTTCAGGGGTGAGGAATGCCAGATGGGCATGGCAATGAGCATCCGGTCATTGCCATCAAGGTTTATTGCCTTGGCGCCTGTGATCCCGGCTGAAACAACACTTTTATGGGTATGAAGGCATCCCTTGGGATTGCCTGTGGTGCCACTGGTATACAAAATTTGGGCCAGGTCTTCGGCATCAATGGACACTGGGGAAAACCTGGCTGCTTTTGCCATGGCGTCCCCTAAAAAATCAACCCTGTCAGTTCGGGTGTTCATGCTTAATTTTTCTATGGGCTGGTCCAGGCCCCGGGCAACTGCATCAAGACTTCCGTCAAACAAGAAAAGCTGGGCCTTGCTGTCTGCAAGGATATAATCCACTTCAGGGGCGGTGAGTTTATGGTTGACGGGAACCACCACGCCTCCGGCCTTCAGAACACCGAAAAAGGAAAAAACAAAATCAAAACTGTTCTGGCCCATGATGGCCACAGGATCTCCCTTTTTTATCCCCAGGGCCTGGAAGCAGGCAGCAGCTTGTTCACTTTTTTTTCTGACCTCCTGAAAGCTAACCTGTGTTTCCATGTCGCAGAGGGCAATTTTGTCAGGGTGATTCTCAGAATTTGTGTCAACAAGTGTTACAATATTCATTTTTTTTCCTCCTGAAGCGTTTGATTTGTTTGCAGTTTTAATTGGCTGATTCGATTGAGCAGCTTTTGCCGGGTTGCCAGGATATCTTGTTCCAGAAGTTCCAACTCCTTTTTCCTGTCCTGAATTTGCTTTAATTTTGCATCCCCGAACCTGAGGCTTTTTTCAATTTGCTGGAGTTCATCCGGGTCGGCAGTGGCCATGCCGATCATCTCGGCGATTTCATCCAGGCTGAACCCAAATCGTTTTCCCCGGAGGATCAGCTTGAGTCTGGCCTTGTTCCGGGGGGTATATACCCGCTGGTTCCCGGCGGTCCGATTTGGCTGGATGAGTCCTTTTTCCTCATAAAAGCGGATGGTCCTGGTACTGATGTCCAATTGGTCAGCAATCTGGGAGATGGTCCATGCTATAGAGTTTTCTTCTTCTTTCTGGGTTGTTTCTTCTCGCTTGTTCATTGGGCCTCCGAAAGCAAATAGTTAACGTTTACGTAAACTGTAAATGTTTGGCTGTCAATAAAAAAAGCTGAATCTCTTTGACTAAAATGGGAAAATGCTATATTTTAGCGCTTTTTTTATGGTTTTTATTAAAAGCGAAAGGAGCAATATATATGAAAAAACGAGAACAATGGGGAACCAGGACAGGGTTTATTCTTGCCGCCATTGGGTCGGCAATCGGCCTTGGCAATATCTGGCGTTTTCCCTATGTGGCCTATGAAAATGGGGGGGGGGCTTTTTTTATTCCCTATCTTTTTGCCATGCTGACAGCCGGCATCCCCTTTATGATTCTTGAATTTGGGACTGGGCACAAAATAAGAGGATCTGCCCCCCAGATCTTTGCCAAACTTTCGCCCCGTTGGGAATGGGTGGGATGGTGGCAGATTCTGGTATCCTTCATTATCTCAATATATTACGTGGCCATCGTGGGCTGGTCAATCTCCTATTTTTTTCTGGCCTTTAACCAGGGATGGGGGCTGGACACCGGTGATTTCTTTTTTAAATCCTATCTTCAGCTTTCGGACAGCCCCATGGCATTTGGCGGGATCCGATGGCCTATTTTCGCTTCCATTGCAGGGGCCTGGGTTATTTGTTGGTTTGTGCTTTTCAAAGGGGTGAAAAAGGGGATAGAAACCGCCAGTAAAATTTTCATGCCCCTTTTATTTATGATGATTCTGATTATTACCGTCAGGGCAGTGACCCTGGAAGGCTCCTCTGAGGGGCTGAACTGGATGTTTAAACCGGATTTTGGTGCCCTGCTGAATTTTAAGGTATGGATGGCAGCCTATGGTCAGATCTTTTTCTCCCTGAGCATTGGATTTGCCATTATGCTGACATATTCAAGTTACCTGCCCAAGGATTCAGACATCACCAACAATGCATTTATCACCGCCTTTGCAAATTGCGGTTTTAGCATTCTATGCGGGGTTCTGGTGTTTTCCGTTCTGGGGAATATGGCCCTGAATCAGGGGGTAGGGGTTGATAAAGTGGTCAGTTCCGGAGTGGGACTGGCCTTTGTGACCATTCCCAAAGCCATTAACAGTCTTCCCGGACCGGTTTTGTTTGGAACGCTTTTTTTCCTGGCCTTGATTTTTGCCGGGCTGAGCTCTATGGTTTCCATCTGCGAGGTTTCCGTGGCATCCCTCATGGAAAAATTTGATATTGACCGGAAAAAAGCGGTAACAATTTATTGTCTGGTCGGGCTTGTGTCAGGCGCTGTATTTGCCACCCACAGCGGGTTGTTGGTTCTGGATATCGTGGATCGTTTTATTAATAATTTTGGAGTGTTAGCAGCGGGTTTGGTTGAGATCGTTTTCCTTTCCTGGGTGTGCCGGTTGGATGTGGTTCAGAATCATGTTAATAAAACCTCTGATTTTGCCGTTGGGAATTGGTGGGTTTTCTGCCTGAAGATAATCACCCCTGCCGTTCTTGGCTATATGAGTATTGCCAATCTGATAGGCGACATCAAAACTCCCTATGGGGGTTATTCCATGAACTCACTTCTTTATTTCGGGTGGTTTTTGGTAATATCCATTCTGGTCTTAAGCTTTATTTTCCAGGCAGATAGCCTGAAAAAAAACAGAAAATAATTTGCACGAATATAAGAGGAAATAAAATATGACAACATCTGCAATCATCATGATGGTCCTTGGCCTTGGTGTTACCTGGGGCGGTGCTGTGGTATGTATTACCATTGCCATTCGGAAAAAAAATATTTAACCTGATTTGTTTTGGGGCCATGGACCTTAGGGTTCATGGCCCTGTTTTTTTCAATGGGCCGGAACCGGCAGGTTTCGCTGGGTATAATAATTGACGATGATGTTTTTGATCTTGCCATTTTCAATCATTTGTCTGATTATGGATTCAGTTGCGTGAATATCTTCCATCAGATGGGATTTTTTTGAAATGCCGATATAGACCTGTTTTTTTTTGCTGAAACGAAATTGAGCCATCTCTACTCTGTCTGAAATATCCATTTTGTGAATCAATTCAATACCGGCGCCTTCGGGATAAATTACCGTATCCAGACGCCCCAGCAATAATTTTTTAAAATTGGACATCCCATTGGGAATTGATTCTTTGTCCAGAGTTTCGTCCTCGTCAAATCGATGGAAGTATTTTGATCCAAAGGTGGTTCCGATACGCAAAGGGTGGAGATCATTGTATGTTTGAATGAGAGAAGATTTCCCCTTGGGAACAAAAAAAACAGTGTCTGACCGGTTTTTATAAGGGGGGGATATAAAGTGGATATATTTTTCCCGCTCCGGCCGTTTGAGCAACCCTGCCATGAGGTCTATGGTTCCATCTTTCATCATATGTAGGCGTCTGCGAAAGGGTGCATACTGGGTGATAAGGGTAACCTTTAATTCTTTGGCAATGGCATTTAAAATTATTGCACCCAGACCATTTTTGTTTTCTATTGCCACCGAGGTACTTAAGGTGCCATGGGCCCTCACAATAGATACGTGAAACCCAAGGAGGAAAACCCACACGAAAAAGCATAAAGAAAGTTTCATTTTTCCTTCCGTCATTGAAAAGTATCAGAGAAAGTGCTGTTTTATTCTTCGGTTGCGAATACTTAAAACACCCATATCAGTAATTGAGTGACCTGTAAAGACGATCCTTTTAAGTATTTGCAAAAGAATTTTGGTTCTGATATTCTTTTACAAGTTAGATGGTGATCAATATGGGGAGTGCCCTGAGGTTCTTTTCGGCACTCCAAAAAAGCCCTTTCAAAAATAAAATACGGAGTGTTCAATGTTTTTAATCATAAATAAAAATTTAAGCCTCAAGCTTTTATTGATTTTGGTGCTTGTTTTGGGCGTTTCCTTTGCGGGACTTTCTTTTTCCATTTTAAAAAGGCAAAATTCCCTTCTAAATGAAATGAGTGCCCATGTCGAAACAGCATTGAAAAAGACAGGCGTTGAGGCCCGGCAGTCCTTTGATAAATTGGAAGTCCATGTGGATACCCTTCTTGTGCAGATGAAGGAAACAAGCTCATCCAATCTTTCCCTGGCAACCCGGACAGCCCTTAGTGTGGAGGAAAAACAGGTTCAAAAGGGTATGGAATCCCTGCTTTTGAAAAATGCCGAAGGGGTTACAGCATTGCTCAACAGTGTGGCACCCTCCGCTATTATGGGGAAAAATTATGGGGAGCTTGTCAAGTATAGTAAGGCGGCGGCCCAGACCAATGAGATTGTTTATACCCTTTTCTTTGACAAGGATGGTGAGCCTTTGCCTGGTTTTTTAAATTCCAAAGATGCCAGGATAAAAGGATATATCAAAAGTGGGGAAACTGGAAACAGTATCCAGAAGGTGGTTTCCCAGTCTAAAATGGATCCCGGAGTCATTATCTTTGAGCAGTCCATTGAATATTTCGGTGCTGTACAGGGCAAAATTATTATTTGTATGAGCCGGGATTCCGTAATAGAAGAGATCCAGCAGCTTGCAGTCCGGTTTGGCACCCTGAATCAAAACAACGGCACCCAGATCAACCAGGCCCTTGAGGCCGGGTCTGCTGATTTGAAATCAGAACTTAAAAAGGACCTTTACGAGGTTACCCAAAAAAATGCAGATGCGATCAAACGGACCGGGGCCATATTAAACGCTTCGGCCGCAATAGTAAATTCCAGCATCAAAAAAGTGATAGTTATTGTGGGAATTTCCTGTTCTGTCATCATCCTTGTGCTCATTGGGTTTCTTTTGCAATTTATGGTGATCAAACCCATCAAGGCGATTTCAGAGGGTCTCAGGGATACTGCCCAGGGAGAAGGGGATCTGACCAAACGCCTATCATCTGAAAGACAGGATGAGATAGGCGTCCTGGCAGGCTGGTTTGATGCCTTTCTGGAAAGACTTAATAAGATTATTGTAGATATTGGCATCAATGCGGAATCTGTGACCACCTCTTCTGCAGAGGTGCTTTTGGTTGCTGCACAGATAAGCCAGGGATCGGAAGATATGTCTGAAAGGGCCAATACAGTGGCCGCCGCAACCGAGGAAATGAGTTCCAACATGGATTCGGTGGCAGCAGCCAGTGAACAGGCCGCCACGAATGTGACCATGGTTTCCGATTCTGCCGGGCAGATGAAAATAACCCTCAATGAGGTGGCACAAAATTGTGACAAGGCTAGGGGGATAGCAGATAGAGCCAGTGCCCGGGTTGAGAATGCTTCGGGTAAGGTGGCCCTTCTGGGTGAAGCTGCCAGGGAAATTAGTAAGGTTACAGAGGTGATAACCGATATTGCAGAACAGACCAACCTTCTTGCGCTAAACGCAGCCATAGAGGCGGCAAGGGCGGGTGAAGCCGGTAAGGGATTTGCTGTGGTTGCGGGTGAAATCAAGGGGCTTGCTGCTCAAACTGCCGACGCCACCATGGATATCAGGAAAAAAATCCAGGGGATACAAAATTCCACCGACGATACGGTGAGCGAGGTGGGCAATATTTCACAGGTGATTATAGAGGTGAATGAGATTGTGACCACCATTGCGGCCGCCATTGAGGAGCAGTCCGTTGTCGCAACCGAGGTGGCTGAAAATGTCGACCAGGCATCCATGGGAATTGGCGAGGTTAATGAAAATGTTTCCCAGAGCTCCCATGTTTCCACTGAAATTGCCCAGGATATTGCAGAGGTGAACACCGTTGCAAACAACATGTTTCAAAAAAGTTCAAAGATGAAGGAAAGGGCAGAGGATCTTTCCGGGCTGTCAACAACCCTGGGGGATATGATCGGTGTTTTTAAGGTTTCTGTCAAATAGGGGGAACTACCGGTCAATCTGTAGAATATGGGATCTGTTTACGCCCTAACTGTTTACGCCTTATCTGATGCCAGAAATTGTAGGCTGGCGATCATCAGTTTGATTTCTCCATAGGTGTATTCGTTTCCCAACACTTTTTTTATTTGCCCCAGTGAAGGATGGGAGGTCGCAGTTAATTTTTTGCCAATGGCATTTTGTTTTTCCGACGAAAGTAATTTGTTAATATCCAATTGGCCTGTTGCTACAAAAAAACAAAGATGGCTTTGGATGGTGGATTCCACCAGCCCTCTTTCTTTGGCGATTTCTGGAATGGATTTGCCCCTGTTGAACAGATCAAAACTGATCTGTTTTGTGTCCTTGGAACTGGTTTTTTTGTGGGATGGTTTTTTTTCGTCCGGTCTATTTATATCGGATTCATTTTCACCGGGTCCATTTTTTTCAGGTATCGTTTTTGGAATCGGCAGGGTCACTTTTTTGATTCCGTGTTTTTTCCGGTGGGCCACAACCATTTCGACGAGCTCCCTGCCGTATTTTTCCAGGGTTTTCTTTCCAACACCGGGGATTTTGTTTAGCGCTGTTTGGGTGTCGGGTAGGCAGACCACAATCTGGATCAATACCCTTTGATGCAATACCTGAAAATGAGCTACTCCCTCTTGTCTGGCCTTGAATGACCGCCAGTCCTTGAGTTGTCCGAATAATTCCGGATGCTCAATGTCTGATTCCCCATAGGCCGGGGTCTGGGATTTTTTTATTTTTTCCGGAATAAATTTGATTTCAGCCTGGGATATGGCACGCAGATAATGGGCCGGTGAAAATTGATTTTCGCAGCATTTTATCCCGGCCAGTTTAATGGCAATCTCTCGTTTGAGATTGTCCAGGCCAGTGCCTAATTTTTTCCCCAGTTCCTTGTTGTCGGTTTCCAAATGCAATTTTTTCACAATATCATTAAAATGAATGGCAAATTGATCCTGGAACCAGGCAGATGCTTTGTGGATACGCTCCAAAATCAAGGGGTTTGTTTCAGGTAGTTGACCCTCCTCAAAAATTTGCTTCAACTGAAGTTTGAATTTTTCACTGACCCGGAAAATATTTTTTTCCGCCATCTCTTTTATCCGACCGATATTGGCAATACCTGATATTTGAATTAATTTTGAATTTCCCAGCAACAGACGCGTCAGGTAGGTCAGTCGGTTCTGCAGGGGGGTGAAATCAAAACATTCCAGAAGCAGGTGCTGTTGGTATTCTTTTTTGGCTGTTGTCAGCAGGGCGTCCGAGGGCTGGTTTTTTCGTGTCTCTTGGTCAAAGCTAACAACTGATTCGTCGGTCTCAATGCCCTGGGGCGGGATGGGGGCACTGAGCACTATCCCTTCCAGGGTTTTGCACCGGCTCAAGGCAACATATACCTGTCCATGGGCAAATGCGGATTTTGCATCAATGATGGCCTTCTCAAAGGTCAATCCCTGACTTTTATGGATGGTGATGGCCCAGGCCAGTTTCAAGGGGTATTGTTTGAATTTGCCAATGACCTCTTGTTCGACTTCCTGGTTTTCCGGATTCAAGGTGTATTTGATATTTTCCCATTCCACCTGTTCCACCAGAATTTCATGGGACTCTCCAGGGCAGATGACGCTGATGCTTTGGTTGGAGATGGTTTTTATTTTGCCAATTTTGCCGTTGTAGTATTGTTTTTTGGGGGAAGAATCATTCCGAAGGAACATCACCTGTGCCCCCTCTTTGAGCATTAGGGTTGCAGGGGTGGGATAGATATGATCTGAAAAATCTCCGGTAATAGTTGCCTTAAAACTTTGTTGTTTTTCGCCCAGAGCCCCAAGCCGGCTAAGATTCATGGATTCAGCATTTCTGTTGTGGGTGGTCAGGGTAATATATCCCTGGTCTTCTTCTGGCATAAAATCTTGAATATACCGCTGGTTCAGCTCTTCTGTTGAGGTCCTGTCAAGCCGATTGTCTCGAACCTGGTTGAGCAGTCGGATAAAATAGGTGTCTGACTGGCGATAGATATGGGATAGTTCAATGGTATGAAATTGGGTTGCTGCCAGGGCATGGCTGCTGAAAAAATAAACTGAGGTATAATACTGCTGCAGCAATTGCCATTCTTCCGGCTTTGCTACCGGGGACAGTTGGTGCAGATCGCCGATCATCAGCAATTGAACGCCACCAAAGGGCTGGTTGTTTCGACGATGGCGACGTAGCACCGCATCAACGGCATCCAGAAGGTCTGCCCGGACCATACTGATTTCATCGATCACCAGTAAATCAAGGCTCTTTATGATCTGGATTTTTTCTTTGCTGAATCTGAACAGGCGCTGGCGGTTGCTTTCATTTGTCTCGCTGCCTGGAATGAAGGGGCCAAAGGGTAATTGAAAAAAAGAGTGGAGGGTGACCCCTCCGGCATTGATGGCTGCAACCCCTGTGGGGGCGGTGATGATTGTCCGCTTGGGTGTATTTCTTTTCAGGTTATGCAAAAATGTGGTTTTACCTGTCCCTGCTTTCCCGGTGAGAAAAATATTGCAGCCGGTATTTTGTACAAAATTTCCGGCCAATTGCAGTTCTGGGTTTTGGGGTGTCCCGGAGGGCATAGTATCTTTTTTCCGTTGTTTAAATTTGTCGTTTTGGCTCAAAATTTTGAACCTGTTCATAAATTGCAAAAATCAGGCAAAAAATCAATGGCCTGAAGAAAAGGACGACAATTTTCTTGAATCGGTTGGGTCTCAATGAAATCCTGGAAGAAGTCCCCGGGGAAATCACAGGTTTTTATTGAGCTTAAGAGACTATGGTTATGGGGGAACATTGACCACCCGCTTATGAGTGGCGGGCGGTCAATGGCTGAATTGTTTTTAGGCGTGTTTTGAAATGGACATTTGCTGGGATCTTACCCAGGTGGTTTGCAGCACCTTAAAAATATCTTTTGGCATATCCGACGGCAGATCCACAAAGGAAAAATCCTTGTTGATATCAACACTTTTGATGTACTTGCTGTCAAGACCGGCTTCATTTGAAATCGCCCCTACAATATCTCCGGCCCGGACCCCGTGGGTTCTGCCCACCTCAATACGATACCGTTCCATTCCCTTTTTCAGGGGCATGGCGGCTGCTCCCTGGGAGAGGACATTTTTTTTCAAGGCGCTGTCTTTTGTCGGTTTAGGGGCAAATCCACCCATTGGCTGGTCTTTTTTTGCAGTCAGCACTTTTTTCTCGGCCCGGGGTTTTCTCTCCGCCAGGATTTTTTTCCTGGGAAAACTATCTACATCGCGCCGTTCTGATTTTTCTGGCCTGGCTGACCGTTCGGGTCTAACTGATCGTTCCGGTCGGGCTGGTCGTTCCGGTCGGGCTGGTCGTTCTGACCGAACTGATCTTTCTGGTCTGGCTGATTTTGATTTTTTGGCGGGTTTTTTGTTTTCCATGTGGGCTGGCAAGAGAAAAGGCTTGTCTCCATGGGCCATTTTTGCGAGGGCGGCTGCTACCTGGGGAACCGGGATATCCTGCTCAAGTGCATAGGAATCAATCATTTCCTGGAAAACATTCAGATCCTGTGATTCCAGAGCCTTGGTTATGGCCTGTTTAAAGTCTGTCACCCTTTTTTTGTTGATGGCCTTGTTGGAGGGTAGAGAGATCTCCTTGATGCTTTGTTTGGTGGTTCTTTCTAAAACTTTGAGCATCCAGCGTTCATTCCGGTTCACAAACAAAATGGCTTCCCCGGTTCTGCCTGCTCTTCCGGTTCTTCCGATTCTGTGGACATAGGGTTCTGCCTTGGATGGCATGTCGTAATTGATTACATGGGAAATTCGGTCCACATCCAACCCCCGGGCAGCCACATCCGTGGCCACCAGAATATCAATATGACCACTTTTCAGCCTGTTGACCGTCCGTTCCCTGGCGTTCTGGGCAATATCTCCGTTCAATGCCTCTACTTTGAATCCTCTATCCTCAAGGCTTTTTGCCACTTCAAGGGTGGAGGATTTGGTTTTGACAAACACAATTACCCCGTCAAAGTTAGCAGCTTCCAGAATCCGGATAAGGGCCTGGGCTTTTTTAGCGCCTGCGACCATCCAGTATTGTTGGCTGATGGTCTCCACCCCTGTTGTGTCATGTTTGATCATGATCTCTTTGGGGGTGGTCAGATATTTTTGAGCAATATTCCGGATGGGTCTTGGCATGGTGGCTGAAAACAGAGCGGTTTGTGAATCCTTTGGCGTTTGCTCGAGTATCCATTCAACATCATCAATAAAGCCCATGTGAAGCATTTCATCAGCCTCATCCAAAACCAGACAGGAAAGGTCGGTAAAGGAAATGGTTTTTCTTCGCATGTGATCCATGAGCCGGCCGGGTGTTCCGACAACTACGTGGACACCTCGTTTGAGTTGTCTCAGCTGGATCTCGTAACTCTGGCCGCCATATACGGATAATACGTTCAGCCCTTTCATCTTTGCCCCATAGGTTTTAAAGGATTCGGCCACTTGTATGGCCAGCTCCCGGGTGGGCGTAAGTACCAGCACCTGGGGCCGTCTGTTTTCGAGGTCAATCTGGGACAATAGGGGGAGTGCAAAGGCTGCGGTCTTGCCGGTGCCGGTCCTGGCCTGGCCGATCATATCTTTTCCCTGGATTAGATGGGGAATGGTCAAGGCCTGGATAGGGGTGGGTGTGGTATAGCCCACATCCTGTACTGCTGCGAATACAGAGGGGCTCAGGTTCATTTCGTCAAACCCGGTCAAGGGTAAAGTATCTTGGGACATAGGATTCCTTAAAAAAACGCCGGGAACACCGGCAGAACGTATCGAAAATTTTGGATCATACAGGTATTTTTCTTATTGTGCAAGTAAAAATTTTATTTGGCCCATCTTTTTTTGTTGTGCAATAGCACTAGAATTTTCTGATTAAAAGAACCCCTGCGGTGATTAGGGCGATTCCTGCAAACCGTTGCCAGCTGAGGGGTTGAATCGATACCCCCAGAAGTCCGAAATGATCCATGAACACCGCCATGATAAGCTGGCCCGCCACCACAAGGCCGAAGGTCAGGGCTGCTCCCAGTCGCGGTGTTAAAATGATGGCTGCGGTGACATAAAAGGCGCCCAGGAAACCTGCGGACCAGACAGACCAGTGTGTGCTTGCTGCATACCGGATGTTCGTGAAATCAATCCGGGTGGCCAGAGCATAACAAAAAAGAACCAGAGTGCCCACGGCAAAAGATATCAAGGCCGCGTATACCGGGCTTTCAATGGCCCGGCCCATTTTTCCATTCAATCCTGCCTGGAGCGGTGCCAGCATTCCTGCCGCCAGGGCAATAATTAAAAGTATCAGTTTCATTTAATCTCGTGCCTCCATGTTTATACTTTTTATATCATACCCCAGCCGGGGCAGTTTGTCCAAAACCTGTTTGGACAAGTTTGTTTTTCGGGGCAACTTATCCTTGATTGACAGGGTGTTTACTGATAAATAGAGGAGAACTATCTGATCATCAACCTCATCATCATTTTATTGCCAATTATTAAGGAGTTTCCATGTCAGATCTTAACCTTTCCAACTGGGAAGAGCGCCTGGTCGCTCCTGAAACAATTTTAAACTATATTAACCCGGGGATGACCATTTTTGTCGGAACGGGCCCCGCAGCCCCCAGAACCCTAATAAGAACCTTGTTGGATGTGGATACCCATAATATCAGAGATCTTGAATTGGTCCAGCTGGCAGTTCAGGGGGAGACCTTTCTATCCGTTGATAAACTGAATGCCCCCAATTATCGGTTAAAAACTTTTTTCTCCGGTTTTGTGGCCTGGGATACCATTTCAACGGGCCAGGTGGATCTGGTTCCTGCCTATGCATCTGAAATTCCGGAGATTATTAAATCCCGCAAAATTGACATTGATGTAGCCTTTATCCAAATTACACCGCCGGATGAATCCGGTTATTGTAGTCTGGGGGTGGCCGTTGACGTGGCCAGGGAAGCAATGGACCAGGCTTCCCTGGTTGTGGGGGAGATCAATGAAAAAATGCCCTTTACCTACGGGGACACCTTTGTTTCGATTGAGGACTTTGATTTGCTGGTCCAGGCCGGCCACACGCCGGTTACCTATGCGCTTCCCATTGTGTCCGAACCGGTGAAAAAGGTGGCTGCCAATGTGGCATCCTTGATCAAGAATGGGGATTGTATCAATTATGCCCTGGGCCCTTTATTTGAAGCCCTGGTTCCCTTTTTGTCAGGTAAAAAAGATCTGGGTATTCATTCCCTTTATTTTACCGATGCCCTGGCAGACTTGGTCAATTCCGGTGCCGTCAACAACCGTAAAAAATCTCCTTTCCGGGGAAAGTCCCTTGTTTCCTATGCCCTGGGAACCAAAGAATTAATGAAATGGCTTGATCGGAATCCCTTGGTGGAATTTCAGGGAATTGACTGGGTATGTAATCCACAGCTGATCGCCAAAAATCCTAAATTTGTTGCCATTTACGAGGGACGGAAAGCCGATATTCTTGGCAGTGTGGCTTTTCCCCTAAAGGGTGCCGTCATAACAGGCCCTGGGGAGGGAATCGATTTTTTTAAGGGTGCAGAGGGGTCAACGGGTGGATTTACCATTATAGGACTGCCCAGCCGGGATGCCAATGGTAAATCTAATATTCTTTTGAGTATTCAAAATTATGCCAACCAGTTGCGGCTTCGGGAGTCGGTCCATATGATCGTCACGGAATATGGGGTGGCGAACCTTAAGTGGCGGTCCCTGCGGGAGAGGGCCCAGGCCATTATCGATATTGCCCATCCCGATGACCGGGAAGCACTGATCCAGCAGGCGCGGCAGCGGAAGATTATTTATCCCAATCAGATTTTTGTTACCCAGTCTGCCCATCTTTATCCCGGCCACATTGAAAGTACTCAAGCCTTTAAAGGCGGGGTGAATGTGAGGTTCCGACCCATGAAACCCTCGGATGAAGAAGCCATGCGGCGATTTTTCTACCGGTGCTCTAAGGAGATGATTTTTTATCGGTTCTTTTATTCCATTAAAACCATGAGTCACGACAAAATGCAGGAATATGTGAATGTGGACTATGCCAGGGAGGTCTCTGTTGTGGGGCTGGCTGAAATAGACGGTATAGAGAAAATTATTGCCGAAGCACGGCTTGTCCAGGATGAAGATTCCCGTTATGGAGAGGTGGCATTCCTCATTGATCAGGCTTTCCAGAGCATTGGTGTGGGCACCTATCTCATGGAATTATTGATTCGCCTGGCCCGGGAACAGGGCCTTGCCGGGGTGACCGCAGATGTATTGTCAGAGAACCTTCCCATGGTAAAGGTTTTTGAAAAAAGCAGACTTCCCCTGGAGAGCACTCTTAACAACGGGGTCTATCAGATGAAAATTAACTTTCTCGGGTAAGGTGGAATGCAGCCTGAAAAAGAACTATTGCCACAGCATTTGCCACATTTAAAGAATTTTTTCTCCCAAACATGGGAATGTGAACAATATCCGTAGCTTCCTTGATAACATGGGAGGAAATCCCGTATTCCTCATTGCCAAAAATCACCACCGCCTTTGAAGGCCAGTCAAATTTGTGGCAGGGAGTAGAGCCCGGAGCTGTTTCAATACCAATGATTCGAAAGCCCTGCTCCTTTTTTTTCACCAGGGTCTGGGCAAGGTCTGATGTTTTCTCCTGTTCGATCCATTCCTGGGCGCCCATGGCGGTTTTTTGAACCCGGGGATCTTCCTTGCCCAGGGTGTTCCCAAGAATTATGGACCGGACACCGGCAGCATCGCAGGTTCTAAAAATAGACCCCACATTAAAAAGACTCCGAAGTCCGTCCAGGGCAACCTGATAGTGGATATTTGGTAATTGTGGCCCTATGGTCCTGTCCCGGAAGGTAACAGGTTCAAGAAGGGTATCATCCCGAAGGGGAGCGCCCGATGCCAGACGGTGGACCTGGATGGCATTGGAAACGTACTCAATCTGTTCTCTTGTCCCCTGGACAGGGCGCAGGGGTGATGGGAGATTTGTCCATTTTAATATGGCTTCGTAACGGGAACAGAAATTGTCAAAGGCAGTCTGCTCTATTCGGTTTGTAACAAGTTTTTGGTAAAAAGCCGATAACCATTCAATGGTATGGCGATGTTGGTTTTTTCCCGAAAGGGATGTAAATTTTTTTTGGGTAAATCCAAAGGTGTCCATGCCGTCTCTTATATCAGTCTTTGATTCCTGTGGAAATCAAAAGTAACGATTCTTTTGTTCATTTTAACAGTTTTTCTGTAATCGTTGGGTCCTGCAAATTCATATTGTTTTTAATAACATCAAATTATTATGTTAACTATATCCTCATCCTTTGAAATTATGATGAGATTTTAGCCAGCAAGCGGGTGAAATATTATCTTAAAGGAAAAGAATGAAAGCATTAAAGCAAATCAGTATGTCTCTTATTTTTGATAGTGCGTTAAAATATATTATAAATATCTTGATTATATACATTATCGTTATTTTGGTGCTCAGCCTTGGGAAAACACTCTATACAGTTAAGCTGCTGTTTGCAGGTGGTCAGATTGATGTGAATTTATCCCATGCCATTACCGATATTCTCAGTTTTTTGGTAATGATTGAATTGTTTCGCAGTTTTATTGAGTATTTTAAGGCAAAAAGGATTCGGCTCCACAGTATGATTGATCCGGCAATCATTTTTATTGTCCGGGAACTTATTATTCAGCTGTACACCCATGAAAATTTGAAGAACAATACCCTGGTCGGATTTGGCATATTATTATTGTGTTTGGGGATTATCCGTTCCCTGGCCCTGCTGTTTAGCCCCCAAGGTGAAAATCCCGCAGCCTTATAATTTTTTGGATAAAAAGATTGGATGGTAAATTAATGTTTTTGTCGGACCTGCCGATGGTTAATCTTATATAGAGCCCAGGCTTCTATCCGCATAGATTAAAGGAGACATCCAATGAACAACATATCTGATACCGCATCCCCGGGGTTATTATCTAACCATGGTAACCTGCAGAATACCCAATTTGCAGGTCAATCCAGTAAACAATCGGTCAACGCCTATGAAAGTCTTGATACCGGCCTGACCATAAAAACCCGGGAGGGGGATATTGTTACCTTGTCTTCAAAAAGTTTTTCCGAACTTAATTCTTTTGAATACAATAGCCGGGGAAAAATTCAGACGGATTCCGGAACTGCCCAGTTCAGTCAGCACCTCCGGGAAATTACCCTGAGCACGGGAGATCAGTTCTCCTTTTCCGTCCAGGGGGATTTAAACGAACAGGAGCTTGCAGACATTGAAGCCATTGTTCTGGGCGTGGAGGGAATCGCTGCCGAAATGGCAGAAGGGGATATGGGCGGTGCTATGGAAAAGGCCATGGCCATGGGCAGCTATTCGTCGGTTTCCATGTATTCGGCTGATATCTCCCATCAGCGTTCCTATGCTGTTCGTGATGAAACAAGGTCCGTGGCAAGCAACGCATTGCCAGGGGAAGGTCCAGGGGAGAAAATTTCCCAAAGACCTAAATCCCTGGATCATTTTGTTGACCGGATGAGTAAATTTTTGGAGAAACAGGAAGACAAGCTGCTGGCCAAGTCCCAGCAGCCTTTATCCTCTTTGTTTGAGCAGCTTCTGAAAAATATAGCCGATACAGATGAAGAAGATGTCCCGGTGTCAGAGGTTCCAGCATTGGAAACTCAGGCTGAGGATACACAGGCTACCCCTGCTTCAGAAAAGCAGATTGCTGGGCCCCCAGCCTATGACACCCCAGCCCATGAGGCCCTCAAGGCTTTTGGGGAACGGGTGGATCAAATCATTAACTATATGCTTAAAAATGCATTTGAAACAACCTTTGATGGGGTTGCCTAGCCCATGGCCTAGCTGAATTTGCTGTAACGGAAACTTAAGTTTATGATAAAGAGGGAAGCAAAGTGTTTTGTTTCCCTCTTTTTTGTTTATATCAACTTGTACCGGGTCAGGGCCGAGGTGACAATGTGGTCAATCAGCTGTTTATAGTCTTCCATGGGGCCTTCCGGGGATGGGTGGTGCATGGTAAACATCTGGGGACTCCAGCTTTTCACGGGTTTTAACCCCGGAATGCCGTTGACCTCGATGATTTTGAGTTGACCTGCGGCATCCAGGCGCATATCCGCCCTGACGTGGTCCAGGCAGTTGAGTGCTTCCATGGCATTGCGGGTTATTTCAATGGCCGCTTTTGTGTATTTGTTGGTGGGCTTGATTTTTGTGGCACCCACCCCCCTCAGATCTGCTCTTAAAATCGGATACTTACCAAATAGGGATGCATCCACTTCAACTCGTCCGGGAAGAAATTCCTGGAGTTTTCCGTTGCCCAGCATGAGAACTGTATATTCCTGGCCCGGCAGGTATTCTTCCACCAGGGCCGGCTGGTCAAATTCTTTGTGGATAAAGGCCACCTGTTTTTCAAGGGCATCACGGTTTTCAACCACACTGTTATCATTTATGCCCACGGATCGCGATTCGTAGCCAGGTTTTACAAAGGCGGGAAAGACGATATCCGGAAGGGCTGCTCCCTGTTCAATCTGGTAGTGATAGGGGACGGGAACCCCGTTGGCATGCATGATTTTATGGGTTGCGGTCTTGTGTATCAACGCCTTCATGGTTGCGGCATTGGGCCCGATATAAGGGATTTTGCGGTCATCAAAGATATCCGCCAGCCATTTTTCGTCCCCGTCACCCATGCCAATGGTCTCTGATTTTCCGGAGATGTGGTAAAGGGCGCTCCATACAATATCAAATTCTTTGGTTTCAATGGCGTTATAAAATTCATCCATGGTTGAGACAAAGGCGATTTGGGCTGCTTTGCCGGAGGCTTCGATGGCTTTGGCAATCTCTTCAGTCACTTTAAGATCTCCCCACCCTTGAGCATCTCCTGCCGGTCCAGTTATCAACAATATTTTTTTCATATTTTTCTCCTGGTTAGTTTTTAAGCTTTATTTAATATTTAAGTGACCTGGAACAAATGTTCGTTCCAGGTGTATTCTTTGAGTGCACTAACGGTTTGTGGGGAAACTTCATTCAGAAGTTTTTCATAGGCCGAGATCCGTGTTTTTTCCCAAAACACTCTGGACACGATTTCCATCTCAATTTCAGGCGAAAGAAATTGTGGAGCGGCGCTGTTTTTAAAGGGCTGAGCCATCCGGGTGTTGGGATTCAGGATGGATACCTCCTGGTGGGTGTGAGTGGTCAGGGCTGAGGAAAACAGGTCGCTGCAATATCCGAAGTGGGTACAGCAAAGGGCGGCAAATAGTTTTCCCCTGGAGGGGAGTATTTTTTGAGCCGCCTGCTTTGTGTTGGTGGCTATCATCTGGGAAACTTCACTGCCAAAGGGGTCTCTTTCAATCTTTCCCGCCAGGTCAACACACCCCTGGTTGATGATTCTTTCCGGATCTATCCCCATTTTTATCAGGGCCTTTTTATGGGTTCCCTCCCCGGTGGTGGTGGGGGTCCCGAAAATGACCACCCGGCTGTCGGGGGTTTGACTCATCTGTTCGTAAATCATCTGGACACCGTCATCCACAATACCTGTCACATCAATTTTTGCGGCATTATTTTTTGCGGTATCGGCAAAACGGGTAAAAGGGTAGATCACCGACAGGGTGTTGCATGCGATGAGGAGGGTGTCTGGGGTATATTTTGCCATGGCCTCCAGGGCATTATTGAAAACAATCGCACGGGCGGCCATATCCGGGAAATGATTGTACCCCTTGTCGGGAAAGGGCCATGCATTGAAATAGACAAGTTTGATTTTTTCAAAGGGCGCTTTTTCTTTTAATTGTCCGGCAATGTCTGCAAACACAGACAGCCCCCCAAGGCCTGAGTCTGTTATGAGGATGGTACTCTTTTTTTTATTCATAGCGTCTGCTTTATTCATCGTATTTCTGACCTTTTTTTATCAAGCCTGCGGTTTAGCCACTCTTGGGCAAGATCTCTGGCCCATCCAGGAGATGTGTCCATTTCCCCCTTTGCCATTCGGGTCAATATATCCTGCCAATGGTAAAAATGCTGGCTTGTGGTCAGGCGGTTCCGGAACATGGCCGCTCCCTTTTGGGGCTCTGTTTTCATCTTTTCCATGAGCATGGTCACTTCATTTTTAAATCCGGTTTTGCCGTAGTGATCTAAAAATCCGTTCCAGGAATCAATAATTCCTCGGGGTGTATCCAGGGGGAGGGATATTTCCTTGAACCGGGTGAAAAACGTTTGTCTGTCCTGGTCTTTCAGGGCAGACAGCCCCTGATCCTGGATTTTGTAGGGAAGAAGATCAAGGGAAACCAGCGCATCTTTGGTCAGCCCGATGTTTACCATATAGCCAAGCTTGCGAAAATAAAGGTTGGTGTCCTGGTAAAAGACAAAATTACCCAGGCTGCAGCAGATGGGCACGCCATGGTGGAATTTGATGCCCTGGGGCACATGGGGATGATGGCCGATGACGGCATCGGCACCTGCTTCGGCCATTCGTTCAAAGGCATCCATCACATAGGGGGGGGCAAAGGGGATATATTCAAGTCCACAATGGGCAATGACAATCACCCGGTCAACCGCTTGTTTTAAAGCCTGAATCTGAGTTTCAAGCCAGGCGATTTCCCAGCCCATGACCCCTGGGCCTTTGCCCGCTGCGGTCAGGTCTTCCCCTTCACTAAAATTTACAATGGCAATTTTCAATCCCCCGGCGGTCAGAATAAGGGGTTTGGCCGCTTCTTCGACTGACATGCCTGCACCAGTCCATTGAATCTGATTTTTTTCCAGGGTTGCAAGGGTTTCCTGGAAGGCACCGAGGCCAAAGTCAAATACATGGTTATTGGCCAGGGTGACTGCATCAAAGGGAAGGGCTGTTAGTCCTCGTATATGTTTGGTTTCTCCCTTGAACACAGCTCCGCTTTTGCACACCGGGGTGCCTTGATCACTCAGGGGTGCTTCCAGATTGACAATGGAAAGATCTGCCGACTGAATGACAGGTCCAAGATCCCCATAAATGGAAACTGGATCGGTTTCAATTGTTTTTTTAAAGTGACGGATGGGGGCCCAATCCCCTGCAATGCACAGGGTGGCAGCGGGGATTTTCCCCGATGACCAACGGCCAAGTTCCCAGTCAAATGAAGAAACAGATAACATATTATTTTTCTCCCTGGATGTAGAAGATGGGCATTCTCCCGGTTAGGGAGGAGACCACCTCGTAATTGATGGTGCCGATGGCTTCGGCAATGGTGGTGGCCGTGATCTTTTCTTCACCCTGTCCGCCGAGAATGACCACCTCGTCCCCCAGAACCGCCCGGGAGATATGGCCCACATCAATCATGGTGAAGTCCATACAGATCCTGCCAGTGATGCGCGCCTTTGACCCTCGGACAATCATTTCTCCCCGGTCGGATAGTTTTCTGTTGTATCCGTCTGCATACCCGATGGGGATGGTGGCAATACGGGTGGAAATATGGGTGACGTGGGTGGATCCGTAGCTGATCTTGAATCCCTTGGCAACCTGTTTTAAATGGATGATTTTGGATCGGATGGACATGGCCTGTTTCAGGCTTATTCTGGTCTGGTCAACCTCCCCCGATGGCGATAACCCATACATGGCAAGGCCGGGCCTGACCATGTTAAAGTGGGATTCCGGCATGTCAATCAGCGCGGCTGAGTTTGCCGCATGGATCATGGGGGGGGTCAGCCCCTTTTCCGAAAGTTCCCTGACAAGGAGGTTAAAACGGGATATCTGGCGCTGGGTATGGGTTTTATCCCTGGCATCTGCATTGGCCAGGTGGGTGTATAGCCCCTCTATCTCAATACCGTTTAATCCTTGGATTGCCAATATCTCTTCAACGCATTGCAGGGGGCGGTTGTGGCCGTTGCCAGGCTCACCAAATTGACCAGGTTCTCCAAAGTGATCGGGCCGGACAAACTGGTCCGGGGTGACAAACTGATCATGAAGAATTCCCAAACGCCCCATGCCAGTGTCCACCTTTATATGAACCTTTAGGGGGTTTTCTCCGCCCTCTGCCCTTGCTGCAATGACCCGGGCGGTTTCAAGGCTGGCCAGGGTTACGCGGATATCATTGGCAGCAAGGTAACCAACATGTTCTTCTATCACATCCCCGAACAAAAGGATGGGGGCATCAATGCCGGCTTCCTTCAGTTCAACCGCTTCGGTTATTCTTGCAACTGCCAGGCAGTCGGCGCCATTTTCAAGGACGGTTCTGGCAATTTGCACTGCCCCGTGACCATAAGCATCTGCCTTGACCACGGCCATAAACTTTATTTTTGGTGACAAAAGCCCTTTTAATACCTTGATATTATGGGCGATTGCCCCAAGATCCACAACAACCCGGGTTTGGGGCAGAAGCTCCTGGGCTAAAGGTGACATCAGGTAATTTTGCCCTGGCCATAGTCTTGGGTATATTTTTTAAACATTTCCATGACGCTGCAGGTTTTATCCCCTGGTTTCCCATTGCCGATTGCCATCTCATCCATCTGGATCACCGGAACAATTTCTTTATTGGAGGCGGTGATAAAAATCTCATCCATTTCTTTTAATTCATCTGCATTTATGTGGCGCAATTCAATTTCATAATGGTCTTTTGTGAGATTAAGGACCACTGACCGTGTGATTCCCGGCAGGATATTATCGGGGGGGGTGATTAGTTTGTTGCCCTTGAAACAGAATAGATTGGTGGTAGTGCCTTCCAGGAGCCGATTCTCACGGTCCTTGTAGATGGCCTCCACTGCCCCTGTTTTATGGGCTTTTTGCTGGGCAAACACGGCGGACAGGTAGTTGGTGCTTTTAGAGGTCGGAATGAACCGTTCTATGTCAATGGTGATAATTTTAGCACCCTTCGTATACCACCATGTCGGCAGTTCATGTTTCGGGGTCACCATGACCATGAGAATTCCGTTGCCCTGGGGGGTAACACCATCGGGACTGACGCCGCCGGTATAAACGATTCTGATATTGGATTCAGTGTGGTGGGGGTTTTTTTCAATGGTCTGGACCACTATATCGCAGATCTGTTCATTGGAGTGCTGGAGGGTCAGGCCGATTTCCCTTGCTGAGTTTTCAAGCCGGGCCACATGTTCCTTGATGAAAAAAGGGCGGTGGTTATAGGTGATTAAAAAATCAAACACACCAAATCCCCGCAAAACCGTAATATCCTTTGCAGAAATCAGTGCATTTTCATCATCGACAAATTTTCCGTCAATATAATACGTATCCATGGGGCATCTCCTAAATTATTGGAATAAGTTACACAGAATAGTTTTGTATCCTGTGTCTTGTGTGCAGACAATATCTGTATTTTAATTGTTGATATCTGATATATCAATCACTAACCGGAAGTCAAGAGGAAAATTCTCCGATATGGTCAGATAACAGAAAATTGTCCGCATAAAACAGAATACGGCAGTGGATTAAGCCTAAAAACACTTCAATGCCAGAAGAAAACAAGGGATTCCGTTCCAGATCCATAAAGACAGGAAGCCTTTTTTATCTTCATGCGCTTCATGGCAGATTAACAAATTTAAATTGATTCTCTGACACTCAAACCCTTTCAGATGATTATTTGACAGGAGGGGTGAAAATGCGCTGGGCAAGTTCATTGTCCATCATGAGCAGTCCATGGCCCTCCCCTTTTACCAGTTTGAGTTTGTTGAGGGTGGTCTCCATGGAGGCTTCCTCTTCCACCTGCTCCTCCACAAACCAGTCAAGGTGGCGTTTTGCCGCATGGTCGTTTTCCCGGATGGCCAGGTCCATAAGGCTGTTGATCATGTCTGAAACCAGTCGTTCATGGGCATAGGCCAGCTCGAATACCTCCAAGGGAGAGTTGAACTCTGTTTTGGGCGCTTCAATCTCCTTGAGAAAAACCCGCCCGCCCCGTTCATTTAGAAACCGGTACATCTTCATGGCATGGAACCGTTCTTCTTCTACCTGGACCAGAAAAAAATTTTCAAATCCGCTCAGCCCGGTGGAGTTGAAATAGGATGCCATGGAAAGATAGTAATACTCTGAAAAAAGTTCACGGTTTATCTGGTTGTTGATGGCTTCTTCCAATGTTTTTGATATCATGTGATTCTCCTGTCTATGAAGTTGGGTTTAAAAAAATAGGCGACCGGTCAGGAACAGGTCAGTCATATTTTTTTGACTTGCCTTTGCCCTTATTCTTCTGCTGCTTATTATTCTTCTCATTGTGTTTCTGCTTGTATTTATATTCCTTTTGCAGCTTGAGTTTGTGGGGGATTTCCGTTCCTGTTTCCACCCGCCACCCATTGTTAAGGTCTGCAGAAACCATCCATCGTCCATCCGTGGACAGGCGGATGTAAAGGTTTTTGTGAAAATAGGTGTTTGGCACATTGACCACAAGATAGGCCCCGATGCTTGAATCATAGTCAAGGTTGTGGCCCTGGTGCTGATGTCGGTATCCATGGGCCGGGGCATGGGGGGGCGGTCCCTTTTTCTTGTGTTTTTGTTTTTCTGCGGGTACCTGGGCGTGAACCCCGACGCCCATTGTATTACATCCAAATAAAAGAAAAACACAGGCACCACCAATGGCGATCATCTTCAGAAATCTCATTAAGTTTCCTCAACCTAGGGGTTAATTAAAAAATGGATACCTTTATCTTAGCCTTTTTTAAAGACAGCTTCAATACATGGAACACTATTCTTTTAGAAAAGCAATATTTTAGAAAAAAGTTCACATTCAGGTGGTAAGAAGGGATGTTTTTTTTGAAAGACTATAGCCGTTACAGGAATTTTAGAAATAGAATGGCCGGAACATTGGCGGCAATACCAGGGTTCCGGCCATTGGTTGTTGTATCAGCTTTTCAGTTCCGATATGTTTGCGAAAAAATCAAGGGATTCCGGATTTTTAAGGGCATCTTTGTTTTTGACTTCCTTGCCTTCGATCATTTTTTTAACGGCAAGTTCAACTTTTTTCATGTTCAGGGTATAGGGCACGTCGGGTGTTTCAATGATTTTGGCCGGCACATGGCGGGGGGATGCATTGGCACGGATGTCCGACCTGATTTTGTTTTGCAGATCGGAGGTGAGTTCAAATCCTTTGGCCATTTTGACAAAGAGGATCACCCTTACGTCATTGTTCCAGGACTGACCCACCACCACCGAGTCTTCCAGTTCTTCCATGGCATCCAGACGCCGGTAAATTTCCGCGGTACCGATTCGGACACCCCCGGGATTTAGGGTGGTATCAGACCGGCCGAACATGATAACCCCGCCCCGGGGGGTGACCTGGATAAAATCGCCGTGGGCCCAGATGTCGGGATATTGATCAAAATAGGCAGAATGATATTTACTGCCGTCGGTATCCCCCCAAAAATAAATGGGCATGGAGGGAAAGGGGGCACAGCAAACCAGCTCTGCCTGCTGGTCTATAACCGGTGCTCCGGCATCGTCATAGGCAAATACTTTCATCCCAAGGCCCCGGCATTGGAGTTCCCCTGAATAAACCGCACCCATGGGATTGCCCAGGGCAAAACACCCGTTGAGATCCGAGCCCCCGGAAATGGATGCCAGCAGCAGATCACTCTTAACATGCTCATAGATGAATTCGAAATTTTCATCGGACAGAGGGGAACCGGTTGAAAGAACAGATTTAAGATGGGTCAGATCAAATTGTTCCTTTGGTTTGACCCCGGCATTTTTCAAGGCTTCAATATATCCGGCACTGGTGCCGAAGACCGTTACTTTTTCCGCTTCAGCCATTTCCCAAAGTGCGTCCGGACCCGGGTGGAACGGGTTGCCGTCAAAAAGCACCAGGGTAGCGCCCACACTCAAAGAACAGGTCAGCCAGTTCCACATCATCCACCCGCAGGTGGTAAAATAAAAAATGGTATCCTCTTCCCCCAAATCCGTATGGAGTACCAGCTCTTTTTTCTGGTGGAGAAGTACCCCGCCCCCACTCTGGACCATGCATTTTGGAAGGCCGGTGGTGCCCGAGGAGTACATTATATACAGGGGATCATCAAAATCCATCTGGGTAAATTCAATCTTGTGGGCATTTGGATCCTTGAAGTCGGCAAAGCTAACTGCATTGGGCAAAGCGGAAATGTCCGGTTCGGCTGTTGTATAGGGGATAACCACAATTTTTTCAATGGAGGGCAGTTCTTCTACAATTCCGGCGATGCGCTGGATACTGTCCAAAGGCTTTCCCTTGAAAAAATAACCGTCTGCCGTGAACAATACCCTGGGCTGGGTCTGGCCGAATCGGTCCAAAACTCCTTTGATTCCAAAATCAGGAGAGCAGGAGGACCAGATGGCCCCCAGGCTTGTGGCAGCCAGCATGGCAATGATGCTTTCGGGCATATTGGGCACAAAACCCACCACCCGGTCTCCCTTGGAAATGCCCATGGCTTTCAGGGAGGCGGCTGTTTTTGCCACTTCATCATAGAGCTGGTTATAAGTGAGGGTCCGCCTGACCAAATCTTCGCCACGAAAAACAAGGGCCAGGTTGTCATTTCTATATTGCAAAAGGTTTTCGGCAAAGTTGAGTTTGCAATTGGTAAAAAAGGTTGCCCCGGGCATTTTGTCCTTGTTTACAATGGGTTTATCATAGGGAACCGATCCCTTGATATTCAAAAAATGCCAAGCCGTGTCCCAGAAATCTTCCAGGTTTTCAACGGACCACTCCCAAAGCTCCGGATAGTCTTTAAAATTTTTTTTGAAACGTTCATTCACAAGTTGCATGAAGCGATACATATTGGTGCTTTTGATTCTCTGCTCAGATGGCTGCCACAACAGGTTTGTCATTTGGTTACCTCCTTATTCGTACAGAACGGCAAGGATGGTGGCTTTTTCGGTTTTTGCCGTGATGTAATGGGATGTGGTGGAAAGATAATAGGCACTGTCTCCGGGTTCAAGATCATAAGATTCATTGGCAATGGTCAGGTTGGCAACCCCTTCAAGGACAAAAACAAACTCCTCGCCGTTGTGCACGGAAATTTCCTTTTCCTCATTTTTTTCCAGTTGGACGATGAGGGCTTCCATATGTCGTCCATGGACTTCAGGGGCCAGGCTCATATAGGCGTAAATATTTTTTTTGTTGGTTTTGGAAGCAGATCTGGACACCTGTTTTCTGTCATTTTTCCGGGTGATGGAATAGAGCTTGGTGCCTAACCCTGAAACAAGGCGGCCTACGGCTGCATCCAGGGCTTTGGAAAGTTTCATCACCGTGCCCAGTTGGGGCTTTTGTTTACCATTTTCAATGTCTTCAAGATCCGAAACATCAAAACCGGTGAGGCTGGACAGGTCTTCCAGGGATATGCCCCTTTCTTTTCTTAGCTGCCGGATACGGGATCCCACCTCTTCCACTTCCCCTGCTTTCCCATCTTTAATATTTCCGGTGAGGTCCTCAAAATAGTCAAGATTGATATGGGGGATTTTTTCTTTTTTTTCCATGGCATCTCCTTTGATAGATCCTTGCAGGGCAGATCTATGGTTTGGGAAAGTTTTGATCCGGTGTTTCACCCAAGTTTTCTTTTCGTTTGGCAAGCCCTGGTCGGGCATAGTGCATATGCCCCTCTTTCAGGGTGCGGCCGTTGATCATGGCTTCACTGCGAAGCCTCGTGCCAACAGTTCTCTCCAGTTGTTTCCCCAGCCAGAGGATCCTGTCAATATCATATCCATGTTCTATACCCATTTCGTCAATTTGTACAAGGGTATCTTCCAGGCAGACAAGGCCCACAAAGCGTTCATCGTCATAATAATAATCCCCGGTTCCCTTGATGGGTCTGTCATCCAAAAAATTAGCCGGTTGTCCGCCAAGTCCGCCAAGGGTGGCTTCAAAATGACAGATACCTGCCTGGAGTGCCGCAAGAATGGAGGCCGATGCCACCCGTTTGGTCTCATGGAAATGGGCAATGTGAAGACTTGTATCCGGGATCTCATCTAAAATCATGGAAAAATACCGGTACACATCCGGGGCAGATGCGGATCCGTCATGGTCGGCATGTTCTATGTCAGAGGCCCCGATGGAAAGCCAGTGTTTGGTGAATTCAACGGCATCTTTCATGTCTGTGGCGCCGCCAATGGGGCTGCCCCAGATGGTGGACACAGTGCCGCACATTTTTAAACCCGCTGCCCTGGATTTTTCGATGCACCGGGCAGCTTCTGCCCAATAATCGGGCAGGGTGGTGCCGGAATTGGCAAAATGATGCTGTTCTTCGGTGGATACCATCATCAACAGCCTGTCAGGACCCACCCCCCGGTTTGCAAGGGCAATGGCACGGTCCACGGCTGATTCTCTTATGGTGATGGCCGTGAGAACCACATCTTTCATGTCAATGCCTTTTTTGGCGGCACGGGCGTTAAAATTATCCGATCTTAAATGGGCGAGCAGTTCTTCTGCATCGGCAAACTGGGGCATACTTCTAGGATTGCCCAGGTTGGTTACCTCAATGTTCCGGCAGCCCGCAAATATCAGTTCTTCAAGGTAGGTGATTTTTGCCTGGGTGGAAATGAATTTTTCCAGATGCTGGAACCCGTCTCTTACGGTTATATCGCCTACGGTTACCCTGCGGGGCATTCTTGGGAAAATTTTCCAATAATCATATTCTGTCATGGGATATCTCCTTAACTTATCTAATTTTGGGTCTAATTACCGGTTTAATATTTGCGCTTAAATCTGGAAATTACTTGGTCAGAACCTGAAATTTCCAAATGTTGCATTACCAATGGGTTTGATCAGGCTGACCTCAAAGGCCATGCCCAGCCAGTCCCTGATTTCTGAAAATTTGAGGACCCGGTCATTGAACAATCTGGAAGCACAGAAAAAAGGATGGGCCTCCCCATCATATTTATCAATCATTCGCTGCTGGAAGGCTGCTATCTCTTCGACACTCATGGGATTGCCCGAGGCTTTGCGTTTGGCCTGTTCGATGTGGAGCAAAACCCCGCCGGCACTTTTTCCGCTCATGACGGCGGTTCTGGCCCGCATGGTGGAAAAAAGGAAATGGGGTTTATAGGCCCGGCCGCACATGCCGTAGTTGGCCGCCCCATTGTCAGGGCCTATAACCAGTTGAATCCGTGGCACCTGGGCGCAGGAAACAGCCCTTACCATGTCGGCTCCAAATTTGCCGATGCCGGCATGTTCAGAGTCGGACCCTATCATGTAACCCGGAGAACTTTGGATAAAGAGCAGCGGGATTCGTTCATAGGAGCATCTGACAACCCATTCGGCCACTTTTTTGGCAGCTTCATGGAAGATGATGCCGGCTCCGTTGGAACAGATCACCCCCACGGGAAGTCCTTTTATCCTGATTTTGCCCGTGAGGATATTGCTTCCCCTGCCCGGGGCAAAGTCTTTCTTGGTCTCTATAAACTCAGACCCGTCGGCAATCGCCTGGATCACCTTATATCCGTTTATTCCCTTATGGGGGGAGGTGGGCAAAACATCATGGAGGGATTCCTGGGAAACAGGTTCCATAACCTCATATCGGTGCAGGTTGAGCGGCTGGGGACGGCTCAAGGAGAGCAGTTCCCTGACCCTTTCTATGGCCTGGGTCTGGTCGGAGCAAAGATGGTCTGCCCCGCCGGACACCTGGGTGTGCACCTTGGCTCCCCCCAGATTCTCTGCCGAGATCTCTTCTCCAGTGGCCATTTTCACCAGGGGCGGTCCGCCCAAAAAGGAAAAGGATTGTTTGTCGATCATAATGGATTCACAGGCCATAAATACAATATAGGCACCTCCGGCTGTGTTGCCGCCGGTGCTCAGAGTGACCTGGCGAAGTCCCGCAGCCGACATCCGGGCCATATTGTAAAAAATGGAGCCAAAATGCTGGTCGTCGGGGAAAACTTCGGCCTGCATGGGCAGAAAAACCCCGCCCGAATCGGCAATATAGATAGAATTGAGTCCGCATTTTTCCGCAATGGCCTGGGCCCGCATATGTTTTTTCAGGGTGATGGGAAAATAGGTTCCGGCCTTGACTCTGGCGTCATTGGCCATGATCATGGTCCAATTGCCGTGGACTTTACCGATTCCCGTCACGATTCCGGCACAGGCAACATCATCCACCCCGGGATAGCCCATGCCAAACCCTGCCAGCAGAGACAATTCAAAAAAGGGGGTGTCCGGATCAATAAGATCTGTGATCAACTCTCTTACCGGCCGTTTATTCCGTTTTGCCAGGGCATCCACTGCCTTTTGACCCCCGGGCCAGATGGCTTCCTGCTGACGGGCCGAAAGAGTTGCTTCTTCGTTTTCCCAGAATGCACTTGTGTTTGTCATGGATTATTTTATCTCCCTTTGTATACAGGTTTTCTTTTCTCTCTGAATGCGGTGAGCCCTTCCACCCGATCTTCGGTGGGGATGGTCACCCGATAGGCATTGGATTCTATGGCAAGGCCAGTGGCAAGGTCGGTTTCAATGCCCCTGTCAATGGCATACTTGGCCATTTCCACTGCAATGGGTCCGGTTTCGGCAATCATTTTTGCCATTTCCATGCAGGCATCCAATAGGTTCTCCTGGGGGACCACCTGGTTGACAAGGCCTATTTCAAGGGCTTCCTTTGCATTTACCCTTTTGCCTGTGAATATTAATTCCTTTGCCTTTGCCACCCCGATTATCCGGGGTAGCCGTTGGGTGCCGCCGCCCCCGGGGATAATGGCAAGCCGGGTCTCGGTGAGGCCCATGGAGGCAGTGTCTGCGGCAATGCGAATATCCGATGCCAGTGCCACTTCTGTTCCCCCGCCCAGGGCGATCCCGTTGACCGCCGAAATGACAGGTATGGGAAGGTTCTGGATCGAGGTTAAAAGATTGCGGATGGTGAGAATGAACTTTTTTACCTCCTCCGGGGACAGGGTGGCCCTTTCCTTTAGGTCTGCGCCGGCGCAAAAGGATTTTTTTCCTGTTCCTGTGATGATGAGACAGCGGATATCGCTTGTGTATTGCAGGTTGTCTATTTTATCCCTCAGGGCATACAGCAGGTCAAAGTTCAGGCAGTTCATTACCCCGGGCCGGTTCAGGGTAAGGATAACGGCCTGGTTTTGTTCCGCCACCAGCAAAAGATCTTCATTGCTCATAATTGTCTCCATTTAAACAGCTTAACAGCCGATATATCTTGAAATAACAAGGCGCTGTACCTCAGAAGTGCCTTCTCCTATTTCAAGGAGCTTCTGGTCCCTGTAAAATCTTTCCACATTATATTCTTTCATCAACCCATAGCCACCGTGGATCTGGACGGCATGATCCACCACCCGGCCCATGACCTCGGAGCAGTAAAGCTTGCCCATGGCAGCTTCCTTTTCATAGGGCCTATGATTACTCTTGAGCCAGCAGGCTTTGTAGAGAAGGTTTCTGGCACATTCTATTTCCATGGCCGAATCGGCCAGTTTGAATGAAATTGCCTGAAATTTGGAAATGGGCTGGCCAAATTGTTCTCTTTCCTTTGAATATTTAAGGGCCAGATCATAGGCACCTTGAGCTCCGCCAAGGCCCATGGACCCTATGGATAGACGACCTCCGTCCAGGGTGGACAGCATCTGGTGGAAGCCGTCCCCTTTTTTTCCCAGGATATTGGTTTTGGGAACTCTCACATCGTCAAAGTAGAGTTCCGCGGTGTTGGAAGCCCGCCACATCATTTTTTTGTGCATGGGAATTGCTTTGAAGCCCGGGGTGCCGGATTCAACTAAGATACAGGAATATTCAGGCTTTCCATTGTCACGGGTTCCGGTGATGGCCTGGACAGTGACGCCCATGCTCAAATCACATGCGGCATTGGTGATAAATATTTTGGATCCGTTGATCACCCATTCATTTCCGTCTATAACTGCCGTGGTTTTACTGCCCCCGGCATCGGATCCGGCCGTGGGTTCTGTGAGGCCGAATCCCCACAACCCTTCGCCTGTACAGAGCTTGGGTAGATATTTTTGTTTTTGCTCTTTGGTCCCAAAATAGTATATCGGTCCGATTCCAAGGGAGTTGCCCGCTGCAATGGTGGCTGCCTGGGAACCGTCTATTCTTGCGATTTCTTCAACCGCAATGATGTAGGATATATAATCCATTGCCTGGCCTTCATATTCTTCTGAAACAAACATGCCGAAAAGACCGATTTCTCCCATTTTGCGGGTAAGCTCATTTGAAAATTCTTCTCGTTCATCAAGCTCGCCTGCAATGGGGGCAATTTCTTTCTGGGCAAACTTTCTGACTTCCTTACGGATCATCTCCTGCTCTTTGGTAAGGTCAAAATCCACCCTGCGCCTCCTTCGTATCTATGGGTTAATTATAAGGGTTAATTATTATTTACACGTATACAGGTTCAGCACTGTGCCCGGGATAGTAAAAAAAACTGATCGAGCGCTCAGTCTATTTTTAAGATACTATATTTAATACAATTATTTTGTCAAACAATATTTATCAAGGATGGGAATTAAAATGGAAAAAGAGGGTGGGGGACGGGGATTAGATATTTTTTTTGAATTTTGATATCTCGGTTTGTTCTATCTGCCAGATATTGGTTTTGTCCATTCGCCCTTTTAAAAATCCGGATCTGAGAAAGCCTTTTATCTTGGCAGAGGACAGGCCCGATAGTTTGGAAAAATCTTCAACACTGATGGTATCCTCTGATACCAAGGCAGCCGCTTTTTTTCGGCTCACTTTCCTGGCCTGGGATTTTGAGGCACCTAAAATCTTTTCAAATTCAGACTCAGGAATATGCCATTGGCGGTTACTGATTTTTATACCGGATAAAAAACCGGTTTTAAGGAATCTGCGTATTTTGACGGGGTCAATTCTTGTTTGTTTTGCAAACTGCTCCACAGAAGCCATTCCCGGGGGAGGGGGAACTTCGGGCATGGTGTCCCTGGCAAGATCCTCTTCAATTGTTTGTATGGATGTTTCAATATTGAATTTGCCGGCCAAGGTGTCAAAGGGAACAATGATAACAGGATTGTTTTTAAGGTCAGATGAAATTTTGGGTGTGGCGTGGCTGATCTCCGGGACTGCCACATCAAAGAAAAAGCCATTTTTTGATAATTCAGCCTTGGCCTTACCTGTGACCATATTGGTCAGTTCACCGGCAAGGTCAAATAATTCTTCCTGGGAAGGGGGTGCCTGACCCTCAAACAGAGTGTTAAGAATTTTATTCAAAAGGTTTTTGGAAAAGTGGATGATAAAATACCCGTTTATCCCGTGGCCATTGAGTTTGATAAATCCGTTGATATCCCTACCTGGGTTCGGCTTGTTTCTGACAAGGGGCCGCCCCGGTTCAGAGTCAATACCGGCAAAGGTTTTAAATACATCAATGGATGCATTGATAAAAGGATTTATATAGTTAACGTTCATACTGTCCTTGCATTATAAAAATTAGTCGGGAGTATATCCCTGGTATTGAGAATTTACAAGGTATTCCCCCCTGTTTTTTCCAATCAAAATTTCAAATTAAGTTGGGATTTTATAAGTTTTTAAGAAAGTAATTTAAATCATCCATGGAAAGATGTATACTGTTTTTATCCAGATCAATTTGCCTGTAAGATTTTTGAAACAGGTGTTTATTACGATTCTTTTTTGAAACTAGTTCAATTTTTATTTTCAGGGATAATCCATAGGGCATCCGGGGGACAGCACTCTTTGCCGCTGGATGGCAATCCATACAATCCGGTTGATATATTTACCGGAAAGGGGGGGGGTATGATGAAGTTTGAAAAAATATTAAATCCCGTTGACGGGTCAGAGCACTCCATGCATTCAACCCAGGCTGCCATTGAACTGGCCAAACGATTTGATTCCAAGATTGTGCTTTTGCACTGCCACAGCAGGTTCCCCGTGGTATTGTCCGAGCCTTACTTCCAGCAGGCAATTGATGAAATAATGAAAGCATCCGGAGATTTAATTAAACCCTTTGAAACCATTTTGGAAGAGAGCGGGGTGGACTATGAGGTCAGAATCTTGGAAGGTCTTCCGGGAACTACCATTGCAGAGGTTGTCCAGATTGATAAAACGGATGTGATCGTCATGGGGTCCCGGGGGGTTTCGAATTTCGAAGGATTGTTCCTGGGCAGTGTTGCACACCAGGTACTGCACAAATCCGAATGCCCTGTGTTCATAGTCAAATAATCCGATTTGTCTGCACATAACAATTGAGCAGAGAGGTACTGACCCATGACGGCAAATAGACCTACCCTGGCAATGGTTGCACTGGGAATGGGGATATTGGCGGCTGCCCCTGGAAATTGAGTTTTTCCTATGGCCGTGCCCTCCGGGAAAAGACCCTCCTGGTGTGGAAGGGCAATGCTGAAAATTTATCCCTGGGCAAAAAACTCTTTTGCACCGGGCAAAAAGCAATGGGGCTGACCGGTATGGAAATTATACCCAACCCATGGAGAGATTTTCGGGATGATCATAAAGGAGGCATCATGTTGGAGAATAATTCCATCAGGTTTCAGGTTAAACAGATCGCTGCTTCATTGGGGGCGAATATCAAAAGCTGTACCCAGGCCCTATATGAACTTCGGCGGTTGACCCATATTTTGTTTTCCGAAACCCGGGCAACTGGTAATGATATAGAGCAGTGGTTCAGAGAAGAAAATTTTGCTGTTGATGAAGATGGCTTCTGGACAAGCATCCCACTCCTGGAAGCATTCCGGACTAACCAGGCACCTCTGGAGGCAATTTCCTATTCCTGGAACCCCAAACTCATCCAAAACAAGGATGCCTGTTTGCGCATGTATTGTTTGCGAAATATTGGAATTTATCTTGCTGAAATTCGGGAACGTCTGCCGGGTACGGCATGGATGTACTACCAGGATATCACAAACACCTCGATCCAGTTTCCCTATATCGATCAAATCACAGCCATCACCCCGGACTTTGACTGGCATACCTATCATACCTTCCAGTCGGTGACTCCGGAAAATAACCCCCGGGGAATTATCCAATGGACCAGCCCCACCATCGATTATGCCGGGGAGGGATTGATCATATCGGTGTCCATTCCTGTTTTCCTGGGGAAAAAATTTATTGGCCTCTGGAGCATTGACCTTCCCATGAGCAGCCTTCATGAGGATGTTGTGTTTGATACCTACCTGGAGGGTCAGGTCAATTTTATTCTGGACCGTGATGGAAATCTGGTGTCCCATCCCTCGGTTGCAGTAGAGATTGACAAGGATAAGGGAAGCATCTATCAACGTCATATAAATGAACTGGGATCGGAATTTGCTGATCTGGATCAGACTATTCTCATGGAAGAAAAAAATGGCCAGCGATTGCTCAAAAGAAAGGATGGCAGTGAAATCCTGGCCTGCTTTGAAGTTATTCCGGATATTGAGTGGATATTTATCGCCACTTTTCCCAGACTTTCCATGGAGGAGGTTGTTAACCGAAGAATCCGTGATGCCCTGGACCAGGTCAAATCAGGCGATTTCTCCTATCGGCTCAGGGACATGTCCGATGTTGAACAGGCCCAAATAATTGTCAATAGTTTTAATGAGATGGCCTCGGCCCTGGAGAACCAGGAAAAAATCCGACTGGAGGCCCAGGAGGAAAAGAAAAAACTGGAAAAAAGGCTCCAGCATTTCCAGCGAATGGAGGCCATAGGGACCCTTGCCGGAGGCATTGCCCACGACTTTAACAATATTTTGTTTCCCATTCTTGGGTTTGCTGAGTTGCTTTCCCAGGACCTGTCAAAGGACAGCGGTGAATACGCAATGGTTCAAAATATATATCATGCTGCCGGACGGGCAAGGGATTTGACCCAGCAGATTCTCACCTTCAGCCGCCAGGCAGACCTGGAGAATAGTGCTGTTTTTTTTCAAAATGTTATCAAAGAAGCGTTAAAGCTTTTGCGCTCTTCAATCCCTAAGGATATAGAAATCTTGCAAAACATTCAGTCTGATTGTCCTCCTGTTTTTGGGGATCCCACCAAGCTTCACCAGATTATTATGAATTTGTGCACCAATGCATTCCACGCCGTTCAAAAAAAGGGTGGAAAATTTGAAGTAAGTCTGGAAGCCATTGAGGTGAAGCCTGGAAACAGGACAGAATTTCAGGAATTGGAACTTGGGAACTATGTCAGATTAAGCGTATCGGACACCGGCCACGGCATGGACGCCAAAACCCGTGCCCAGATTTTTGATCCCTATTTTACCACCAAGGCGGAGGGCAAGGGAACCGGTTTGGGACTGTCCGTCACCTACGGTATCGTTCAAAAATTAAAGGGTGAAATTAAAGTCTACAGTGAGTCTGGTGAAGGCACAACCTTTCAGGTTTATCTGCCCCAGGCCGCAAGTCCTCCACAAGCGGTAACGACTATTGAAATACCAATGGCCATGGGGACCGAACGGATTTTGCTCGTGGATGATGAAAAGACCATCCTTAGAATGGGCAAAAAGGTTCTGGAAAAATACGGCTACCAGGTGACAACCCATATGGACAGCTTGGCTGCCCTGGCTGAATTTCAAGAGGATCCTGCTCATTTTGATATAGTGATCACCGATATGACAATGCCCAACATGACAGGAGACACCCTGGCCGGTCATGTCAAGAATCTTCGGCCACAGATCCCTGTGATCCTCTGCACTGGATTCAGTGAAAAAATATCCAAAAGCAATTATAAAAGTGACATTATTGACGAATTGTTGATGAAACCAATTTCCATAAAAGCTTTTAATCAGACTATCCGACGTTTACTGGATGCACCCAAGGACAGGAAAAAATGAATATCACCGTTACCTCTCCAAAGGGCGATAGGGACAGAAAAAGTTTGTACCATTTTCTATACAGCATCTGGATCAGAGAATTTAATCGGGAACTGTCCGGAACCAATCATGAAAGAGAAGAAATTAAAGATGAGATGGATTCATGGGCGGATCATTTCATGGCTCTGGATGAAGGGGGTAATATTGTTGGTTGTGTCAGGACCAACCGGCTTTCCAAGGGAGAGCCAAGGGCGGAACTCTTAACTTCCATGGGTTTTAACGAGCTGTCAGCCTTGTTTGACCCGTCCCGGGTTGCCTTTATTTCCCATTTGACCATTTCCCCGGCCCACAGGGGCAGCACAGTAATTTCACTTCTTTTGGCAGAATTGTTCCGCAACTTGTTTGAGTGTGATATGACCGTTGCTGTTTGTTATTGTCGGCTCAACCTGGTGTCTCTTTATCACCGCATCGGCATGCGACCCTATCTTTCAAATTTCGAGATGAACGGGCGGATGCGGATTCCCCTGATCGGTTGTATAAATGATCGCGGTTACCTTGAACAAACAGGTAGCCCTCTGCATTTTTTGCTGCCTGTTCAGTGCGACGACCATGGGTGGGCTGCCCAATTGTTAAAGGAAAAATTTACCGATTTTTATACCCCGGATATTTCCAATATTAAAGTCCGTTCCCTTTGGGCACAATTGGCCCATGCAACGCCTGAGCAGGAAGAAGAACCGGTTTCCAAGCTGTTCCAGGGGCTGGCCCAAAAATCCCTTGGAGGGATATTGGAAAAATTGCCCAGGGTCAGGCTTTCCCAGAATGAAGTGCTCCAGGTGAATCAGACGGCGGAGGCGGCCATGGGAATTTTGGTCAGCGGTTCATTGGGGGTTGGCATAGGAGAAGAGATCAATCCCCATTTTATCTATATTATACGTCCTGGGGAACCCTTTGGGGAACTGCGCATTTTGACCCGGGTCCGGCACTCAACCATTCTGCAGTCCATGGAGAAAAGTGAAGTTGTTTTGCTGCCGAAAAATCTGTTTGACTGGTTTGGCAAAAAAGATCCGGAAGTGGCCCTTCATCTCTATAAAAATCTGCTGTTTATATTGGCCCGGCGCATTGCAGTGGTTCATTCTACTCTGGCCGGTCTTTTGGGCCGGGAGGAGCAGTCAGACGCCCGGGTCCGCCGTCCTGCACTCCACGCAGCCGATGCGGCTAAAACTGCCACGGACCGGGAGGAGTCCTACCACTTTGATACCCTGTCCGATAGGAAAAGCGAATTCGATAGACTGACCCGCCAGGCAAAGATTGCCCATGCCCTTGAGATCAATGCCCTGAAAAAAATTGGTCTCAGCAATGGGGACCGGATTTTGGATCTGGGGTCAGGCCCGGGCATCACCACCATGCTCTTGGCCCGTAATTTTCCCGACAGTAAGATTGTGGGTGTGGAGCCGGAGGATGAACTGAGATCCAGTGCCCTTGCCATGGCTCAAAAGCAGAATCTGGACCAATGCATATTCCTGGAAGGAACTGCCCAGGCTATCCCATTGTCGGATCATATTGTTGATTTCTCCTATGCCCGTCTTCTGTTCCAGCATATCCCCGATCCCATGGACGTTCTTGTGGAGATGAAACGGGTCACCCGGCCCGGGGGTATTGTTTGCGTACTGGATGTGGACGACGGCACTATTTTTATTCATCCCCGGGTCCCGGAATGGCAGGGAGTGGAGGTCCGGGTGGCCAGGGCTCAGGCCCTGTCAGGGGGTGACCGCTATGTGGGCCGGAAATTATTGTCTTATCTGCTTGAAGCTGGATTCGCCCAGGTCCAGGTAGACGTGGTGCCTGTCACCACCCAGATGTTGGGACCGGAAGCCTTTTTTGACATCGTATTCGGCTTTAAACAACAGCATTTGAAGCGTGTGAACGACTGGGACTCGGAAACAGAAGAAACTTTTGCCCGAATTCGTGAATCATTGTTGGGACCCGGTGCGTTTGCTTCGGAAAATATCTTTGTGGCCCATGCCACAGTCCTCGAATAATCCGGCGGATTTGGTGTTCGATATTGTCCTTGACAACCCTTTGAATAAATGTAAAAAAATATATGACTGAGCGCTCGTTCAAGAGCCGGAAAAGGCTGAGCAGGAAAAGGCTTGGAAAGATGAAAAATGGAAATAGGCAGTAAAAGGAGTGAAAATTTGGTAAAACGTACGGGTAAATCAATTCCAGCGGCCGGCGAAGAGGTCCCCACCCAGATAAAGAATCCGGAACTAGTCCGGGAGCGGCGACGGCATATTATTGATTCAACGGTCACCCTGTTCATCGAACACGGCTACCACAAGACCACCACCCGGATGATTGCCAAGGCAGCCAATTTTTCAATCGGATCTTTATATGAATATGTCAGCTCCAAGGAAGACCTGCTTTATCTGGTCTGTAAAGCCATCCACGAGGAGGTTCAGGATGCCGTGGAAGATGCATTGTCCAATAGTGCAAAGGAAAAAGAGCAACTGGCCGAGGTGATCCGGCAATATTTTTATGTGTGCGATAAGATGGCCGATCATATTCTCATGATGTACCAGGTGACCCAGTTTTTGCCCCAGAAATGGAAGGAGCAGGTGCTGGTAAATGAATTGAATATCACGGATATCTTTATCAATATCCTGGGACTGCTATCGGGTAAAAATAATTTTCCCAAATTAGACGGGAAAACGCTGAACCTTGTGGGGCACAATATTTCTGTTCTGGGCCAGATGTGGGCTTTTCGCCGCTGGCATCTGAAAAAAGAATTTACCATTGACGAATATATCTCCATTCAAACCGATTTTATTCTGGGGCTCATCCTGTAAAAAAAAAAAATTTATATTTATTTTTTTGTTTTTATGTGCAACTACAATAGAGAGTAAACTCTGTTTAGTTTAGTCAAACTCTCGGTTTTTCGAAAAGGAGAAGTCATGAACGCAGAACCTGAAGCATATAAGCCTATAAATTCAGTTAAAATCGTAACTGCCACCTCTCTATTTGACGGCCATGATGCCTCCATCAACATCATGCGCCGAATTTTGCAGGATTCTGGGGTCGAGGTGATTCATATCGGCCACAACCGGTCTGCAAAGGAAGTGGTGGATGCCGCCATTGAAGAAGATGCCCAGGGCATAGCTGTCTCCAGTTACCAGGGGGGGCATGTGGAATATTTCAAGTACATGGTGGACCTTCTAAAGGAACGGGGTGCATCCCGGGTCAAGATTTTTGGGGGGGGCGGCGGCGTGATCATCCCTTCGGAAATGGATGAACTACATGCTTATGGGGTTACCCGGATCTATTCCCCTGAAGATGGTTCCAAAATGGGACTACAGGGAATGATAAATGATATGATCCGGGCCATGGATGCGCCATCTGTGGATTTTGACGCCCTGGACTATTCAAGGCTGACCATTGATAATAAATATGTGACAGCCAATTTCATCTCTGCGGTTCAGGAAGCCTGCGCCTCCCACAAGGACAAAATAGAAGAGATTATGTCCGGGATTGGTAAGGTTGCAGATGGCCGGGATGTACCGGTTATAGGACTTACCGGGACGGGAGGCGCCGGGAAATCCTCTTTGACTGATGAATTGATTCTGCGTATCCTCAGAGATTTGAGTGACGTGAACATTGCCATTATTTCCTGTGATCCGTCCCGGCGCAAAACCGGGGGGGCTCTTTTGGGGGACAGAATCCGTATGAATTCCATTGAAACAGGACGGGTTTATATGCGATCCCTTGCCACGAGGCGTTCCCAGACAGAACTGCCCGAGGCACTTCCCCATGCCGTGGCCGTGGCTGTGGCTGCAGGCTATGATATTATTCTTGTGGAGACCGCCGGTATTGGTCAGGGGGATTCCCGGGTGGTTGACCTGGTGGACATGTCCATCTATGTGATGACCGCAGAGTTTGGTGCCCCTTCCCAGCTGGAAAAGATTGATATGCTGGATTATGCCGATATCGTGGTGGTGAATAAATATGAAAAAAAGGGATCTGAAGATGCCCTTAGGGATGTGCGAAAACAGGTACAGAGAAATAAAAAAGCCTGGGATACAGACCCAAAAGATCTGCCCGTGTACGGGACCATTGCCTCTAAATTTAATGATGACGGCATTACATCCCTTTACCATGGACTTCTGGATTTGATTGCAGAAAAAAAACAGATCCAATATGAATCCACTCTTCCCAGGTCGGGTGCCAAGGAATCCTCATCCAAGACCATTATTATTCCGGGAGAGAGAACCCGATACCTGGCTGAAATAGCCGATACCGTTCGGGAATATCACAAAAGATCAGAAAACCAGTCCGGGGCAGTGAGACAGCGATGGCATTTGCAGGAAACGGCAAAGGTTCTTGGAGATTCCGAGCTGGATGGTCTTGCAGGGTTCAAGGAAGCTGTTAGCCAGGCAAACGCCATGGTGGAGGGGGAGACCGATCAGTTGATCGCCGAATACAGCCATTGTTCGGATAGGTATGAAAAAGATGAACTGGTATATCATGTCAGGGACAAAGAGTTCAGGTTGCCCCTGCACAGTCGGTCCCTGTCCCATTCAAAAATTCCCAAGATTGCCCTGCCGACGTTCACAGATCCGGGGGAGCAGTATGCCTGGATGCGCAAGGAGAATTTTGCCGGCAATTTTCCCTATACAGCCGGGGTTTTTCCCCTGAAGCGGGATGATGAAGATCCCACAAGAATGTTTGCAGGTGAGGGGGGACCGGCCGATACCAATCGCCGTTTCAAACTTCTGTCAGGGTCCTATCCTGCCAAACGGTTGTCAACGGCCTTTGATTCTGTAACCCTTTACGGGTTTGATCCGGATAGGCGGCCTGATATTTATGGAAAAATAGGCACCTCAGGGGTGAGTATCTGTACCCTGGATGATGTCAAGCTTCTCTATGACGGGTTTGATCTGTGTGCACCCAACACTTCGGTGTCCATGACCATCAATGGCCCGGCTCCCATGATGCTGGCCATGTTCATGAATACTGCCATTGCCCAGCAGACAGACCGATTCAGGGAAGAAAAGGGCAGGGAACCTTCGGGAAAAGAAACAAAAGAGATCAGACAATTTGCCCTGTCCAATGTCAGGGGGACGGTCCAGGCAGATATATTAAAGGAGGATCAGGGGCAGAATACCTGTATTTTTTCCATTGAATTTGCCCTGAAGATGATGGGGGATATCCAGCAGTATTTTATTGACCACCAGGTGAGAAATTTTTATTCGGTTTCCATTTCCGGATACCACATCGCCGAAGCCGGTGCCAATCCCATCACCCAATTGGCACTGACCCTGGCCAACGGGTTTACCTATGTGGAGTATTATTTGTCCCGGGGCATGGATATCAATGAGTTTGCCCCCTCCCTTTCCTTTTTCTTTTCCAATGGAATGGATCCCGAGTACACGGTGATCGGCCGGGTGGCGCGGCGGATCTGGGCTGTGGCCATGCGTCACAAGTATGGGGGGAATGAAAAATGCCAGAAACTAAAGTATCATATCCAGACATCGGGTCGTTCCCTTCATTCCCAGGACATTCAATTTAATGACATCAGAACTTCCCTCCAGGGGTTGTGTGCCATCTATGATAATTGCAACAGCCTTCACACCAATGCCTTTGACGAGGCCATTACCACGCCGTCGACGGAATCGGTGCGAAGGGCTCTGGCTGTCCAGCTGATCATTAACCGGGAATGGGGGCTTGCCAAAAATGAGAACCCCCTCCAGGGCAGTTTTATTGTAGATGAACTGACAGATCTTGTGGAGGAGGCTGTGCTTGTTGAGTTTGAACGGATTACGGAACGGGGCGGAGTTCTGGGTGCCATGGAAACCGGTTATCAGCGGGGTAAGATCCAGGAAGAATCCATGTATTATGAATATTTGAAACATTCGGGAGAATTTCCCATCATTGGTGTCAACACCTTTGAAGACCCGGATGCAAATTATGCTGAAATGACCAGTCACCTGGAATTATCCCGGTCCACCAATGAACAAAAGGATGAGCAATTGGATCGGCTGGAGAGGTTTAAAACCACCCATGGCAGTGAATCGGACCAGGCCCTTGAGGCGCTCAAACAAACCGCCCTTAACGGGGGGAACATGTTTGCCCAGCTTATGGAAGCCGTGGGATGCTGTTCTCTGGGCACCATTACTAAAGCCTTGTATGAAGTGGGTGGCAAATACAGAAGAAATATGTAATAGTTTTGGGTTTGTTTTAATGAAGTCGGTAATGGATAGAAAAAAATTGACTAAAATCGAGGAGAAACACCCAATGAATAAAGCAGTTATCGTCAGTGCAACACGTACGCCTTTGGGAAGTTTTGGCGGAACATTGAGCAAAATCGGCGCCACCGACCTTGGGGGGCTCGTGATCAAAGAAGCCATTAAACGGGCCAATATAGAAGAAGAACAAGTTGATGAATGTATCATGGGGATGGTTTTGCCCTGCGGCTATGGACAAAATCCCGGCAAACAGGCTGTGGTAAAGGCCGGTCTTCCCTGGGAAGTGGAAGCCATTACCATCAACAAGGTTTGTGGATCATCCCTCAAGGCTGTGATGCTGGCAGCCCAGGCAATTCAGTGCGGTGATGCCGATGTGGTGGTGGCCGGCGGCATGGAAAATATGAGCATGACTCCCTATTACATGGACAAGGCCCGGTGGGGACATCGCATGGGGCCGGGGAAAATTGAAGATCATATGATCCACGATGGGCTCTGGGATATTGTCAATGATTTCCATATGGGTATGTCCAATGAGCTTTGCTGTGAGCGCTGGGAAGTGACCAGGGAAGATCAGGATCGATTTGCGGCCGAGTCCTACAGGCGGGCCAATGCTGCCCTGGCTGCCGGTAGGTTCAAACAAGAGATTGTGCCGGTTGCTGTGCCCCAGAGAAAAGGGGAGAGCAAAATTTTTGATACAGATGAATGCCCCCAGGAGTCGGGCTATGAGTTTTTGGCCAAGATGAGACCGGCCTTTAAAAAGGACGGGGTGGGAACCGCAGGAAATGCCTCCATTATTTCCGACGGGGCAGCAGCGCTTGTGATCATGAGCGAGAAAAAGGCCAAGGAGCTGGGCTGTACCATTATGGCGGAAATCGGTTCCCAGGCATCCTTTGGCATTGACATGAAATATGTATTGATGGCCCCCATTTATGCCATTCCCAAAGTATTGAAAAAACAGGGAATATCAATTTCTGATATTGATCTGTTTGAGATCAACGAGGCATTTGCAGGTACCTCCGTGGGGATCAACAAGGTTCTGGAACTGGATACTGAGAAAGTTAACGTCAATGGCGGCAGCGTGGCCCTGGGACATCCCATTGGCGCTTCCGGCGCCAGGGTGCTGACCACCTTGATTTATGAAATGGAAAAGCGGGATGTGAAAACAGGACTTGCTTCTCTTTGTCTGGGCGGCGGCGAAGCCGTGGCCATGGTCATTAATCGTTAATGGGTTAACGGATAATATTATAAACGGCATCATTAGAATAATATGCATCTCACTATAACAATCTGAGAAAAACAGTGGAAAAAGGAGATAAAATGGGTGTTGAAAAATTTGGTGTGATCGGTTCCGGTCAGATGGGCAACGGTATTGCCCAGGTGGCAGCTGCCAGCGGGCTTAATGTTTTGATGAGTGATATTCAACAGGATTTTTGTGATAAGGGCATGGCCACCATTGCCAAAAACCTGGATCGGATGGTTTCCAAGGGCAAACTGGATGAGGGCCAAAAAGAGGCAATCCTCAGCCGGATAGAGACCACCACCGATCTTTCCGACATGGCAGGCGTTGATTTTGTTGTGGAAGCTGCCGTGGAACGGGAAGATCTGAAATTTAAAATCTTTGAGGATCTGGACAAAATCTGTCCCCCCCATGTGATTCTGTCCACCAATACTTCCTCCATTCCCATTGGCAGAATTGCCGCCAGAACTTCCCGGCCGGAGAAAATCATCGGCATGCATTTTATGAATCCCGTGCCGGTGATGAAATTGGTGGAGGTGATACGGAGCATTGCCACTTCCCAGGAAACATTTGATCTGACCTGGGCGTTGTGTGAACGTTTTAATAAAACCCCGGCAGAGGCCAATGATTATCCTGGATTCATTGCCAATAGAATCCTCATGCCAATGATCAATGAAGCGATTTTTTGTCTATACCAGAGTGTTGGAAAAGCCGAAGATATAGATACGGTTATGAAATTGGGGATGAACCATCCCATGGGGCCCCTGGCCCTGGCCGATCTCATCGGTCTGGACACCTGTCTTGCCATTATGGAAACCCTCTATGACGGGTTCAAAGATTCCAAATACAGACCCTGTCCCCTGCTGAGAAAATATGTTGAAGTTGGCTGGCTTGGCCGGAAAACCGGTAAAGGATTTTTTGATTATAAGTAAATTGTAATTTTTAGATATCCTAATTAAAAAGCTACAGGAGGCAGGCATCTGGATTAGATGTTCCAGGTCTTCTGTAGCTTTTTTTTTTACCATGAAGTAGATGGGCCAAAAGACAAGCAATTTCGTTCAAGTTATGAACTTTGCGGTTCTAAGGAGATCATCATGAACCAGAGGGTGGAAAATCAGCCGGAAGCTGTCCCTGAATACAAACGGCTAACCCCGGCAGCCGAAATAGAAACAAGGATACGGGGGCTTCAAAAAATACTGATTGCCCATGATATTGGCGGTGCCCTCATCGTTCAGAAGGCCGATCTCTTTTATTATGCTGGCACCACCCAGCAGGGCTGGCTCTATGTGCCTGTCCAGGGAGATCCTGTTTTAATGGTTTTCAAGGATTTTAAACGGGCAAAGGCAGAGTGTGGTCTTCAGCAGACCCTCTTCCTGATCAGTCCCAAAAAAATTCCGGACACCCTTGCAGGGCTTGGTATATCGTTTCCCGATAAACTGGGGCTGGAACTGGATGTGATGCCTGCCAATCAATATCTCATGTTCAGCCAGATATTTTTCAGTGCCAAAATCATTGATATTTCTACTCAAATCAGACGCCAAAGGGCGGTTAAATCCGAATTTGAAATCGATTGTGTAAAAAAGGCCTCTGGCCTGGCCGACCGGGTTGCAGCAAAGGTTCCCGAGCTGCTCAAAGAGGGGATCACAGAAATTGAGTTTGCCGGGGTGCTGGAGGCCTATGCCCGGAAATTAGGCCACCAGGGATTGATCCGCATGCGCATGTGGGATAATTACCTGTTTTACGGCCATATCATGTGCGGGGCAGGGGCAGCAGTTCCCGGTGCCTTTGCATCCCCCACTGGCGGGGCAGGGCTCAACCCCAATGTGGGTCAGGGGCCTTCCTTTTCCCGCATGAAACCCAATGAACCCATTCTGGTGGACTATGTGTTTGCCCTGGATGGATATTTGAGCGACCATACACGGATTTTTTCCCTGGGGGAGGTGGCCCAGGATCTGCAACAAGCACATGCGGCCATGCTCGAAATCCAGGAAACCATCAAGAAACAAGCACTGCCGGGTGCGGTCACAGGGGACCTATACGAAACCATGGTGAGAATGGCCACGAAACAGGGGTATAAAGATAATTTCATGGGGGCAGCAGAACCAAAAATACGCTTCACCGGCCATGGCCTTGGTATAGAATTGGACGAGTTCCCCTTTATTGCCAAAGGCCAGACCCTGGCCCTGGAACCGGGGATGCTCATTGCCCTGGAACCCAAGGTTGTTTTTCCTGGCAAAGGGGTGGTGGGAATAGAAAATACCCTTCTGGTCACCGACAAAGGACTTGAATCCCTCACCCGATATCCAGATGCCATCACCGTGATATAAAAAAATTATCTTCACTGTTTCCCGGAGGATAATTGGGGATATCCTGTCTGTGCTTTGCAGTAATGGTATGTTTTTTGCAACCTTTATAGTATGTGGAAAACATATTTTTAAATTTTAAACTAAAATAAGGTATAAGGAGGGCACGGTGAATCTTAAAAAATTTTATTTACAGGTCATGTTTGCATTGGTTCTTTCGGTGTTTTTATGCGGTTCTGCCTTGGCAGAAAATCTCGCCTACTTTCAAGGCAAAGGCATCTATGAGGACATTCATGATGATGATACAAACTCATCAGATTATTTGAACCCTGCATATGGAGGACAAGCCTACGATGCTGAGTTTTTAGCGATAGGATTGAGTACAGACAGAACCAGGCTGTACTTTGGGCTGCAAACCGGTATTGAATTAAAGTACGGAGATGCTTCTACTTCCGGTGACAAGCGTCCCGGAGACCTGGCAATTAATTTTGGAAATGATGCTACCTGGGATTATGGCATTCGGTTTTGGACAAACGGATTTTCTCTTCTGGATGCAAGTTCGGCCGGATGGGCTGATATTCATTATCCAGCCCATAGCGTATCCGCTCCATGGCGCGTAGACGCTTTAGCAGCTCCGGGCGATGCTTTAGATGTTACTAATGCATTATTTGCTTTCAGTGATACCACAGACACTTTTGGTAATGCCACCAATCTGCTGGAGGGCTGGATTGATGCCTCTGCCTTTGGTTTGACCGAGTTTAGTCAGGCTATAACAGTCAATTGGACAATGTATTGCGGTAATGACTATGTAAGAGCTGGACCAATCCCAATAGGCGGAGGCAATCCCACTGTGCCAGAGCCCACGACTATACTGCTTTTTGGTATGGGGTTATTGGGTTTGGCCGGTTTTGGAAGGAAAAAGAATTAAACATATCGTTTAATATCTGATCTGGTGGAAAAGATATTCCTTGTCTTTCTCATCAGATCAGAAACCAGCCATCTTATTGCTGGGAAAATCCCAGTGTTGTTTCCTAAAAATTTTCTTCTATTACATCCAGGTGACCCTTTGGAAAATACCAATTCCCATCAACAAAAATGTGTGCAATAATACCACACTAGGTAATTTTTGTGATATATTAGGAAAAAAAGTATCTATTCTTTTTTCTGCTAACCCCTGCAATACAGAGAATGCCAACGCCAAAGAGAATTATTGTTGTCGGTTCAGGCACTGCATCGGGAGCATCGGGAACGCCGGGGGTAACAAAGGTTGCATATCCTACCCCCCAATTGTAATCGCCCATGCCTTGAAACGTTTGCCAACGGATGGTTTCGTCTTCTCCCCAAGTATCATAGAACCCATATTTGTTATTTAGCTGGTCGTAGCCAAACACCGGTACGAAGTGGTCGGTTCCTCCATTACCATCGGAATCAACTAAAAACATTACAGGACGACCCGCATCGATCTCACTGGTCAGATCACCCCAGGTGAAATTATTATAACTCTTGTTCGTTGCACTCCAATCGTTATACCCCTTATAATTCGCATACTCCACAAAGGCATCATCGGCATAGCTCAAGTAACTCCACCCATAGGGTTGATTTTCTGAGGTGTGAAAAAAATCTGCTATGCTTGTATCGGCCGGTGCAGGGCCAATATCTGTATTCGGATCATATGCTGCGTTATGTTCCGGGCTGGAAATTTCATCCTGGACATTTGCTGTCAAGCTAACATCATCCCATCCACTGGCATTAAACAAGGAGTCGTAACCATGGAGGTCGTAGTAACCAATGATCGAGCCCGCTGCAGTAGGTCCACAACCATGATACCATTTATATGCAGGTATATCTGGGATCGTAACTGCGGCATTCGTATTTATAACAAAAATAAATGTTAGAAAAAATCCATAAAATGATACATATTTATTCATTTCAATTCGCCTTATTTCATTCTCTTTAATGTCAAAAAACACGCCTTTTACCATTATTCTCTTGCTTTATGTTGTCCGCTTCTTTTAAGGACAAGTTTTTTTAAAACTATCCCCATATGCGGCGATATTAAACGTTTTCTCTCTTTCTCCAATCGGATTCAGATAAGCGTTTCCTATCCATCCAGTGGAAAGAAACAGTGGAGGACGCGGACCTCCTCCGGCACAGATAGCGCTTGAATTAATATTCCAGGAGTGTATTTCAATTTTATCACCTATCCGAAGGTTAGAATTTGAGCGATAAACATCTATTACCTCTGCCGAGTAGACAATATTTATTTGGCACTTATTAATATTTTCAGTTTCTACACATAAAATATTAACTATAATATACTCCTGGGCCGCAAATTTCAACTCAAAATAAGAAGATGGTGATATTTCAGCCTTAACGGCGGATAGTGCTAAAAGAAATATCAGGTTATAGAAAATTATTTTTAGCGGCTTTTTGATATAATCTCCTCAATATAGAAAATAATATTGTACCACGTCAGCACAAAAATATTCCGACTATTGTATCTATCTTGTTTTTAAAAGCCAGTCAATGATGGCACCTGGTTCTGGTTCCGTTGACGTTTCAGTGGAAATTTTTATGGGGGTAGCAAGGGCAGGTCTAACGGGTTCGGAAGTGATTTTTAACAATTGTCCCTTGTCTGTGGGGAGCGACGATTTTCCAGGGGTTTCCCTAGTTGCAATTTGGTGTTCCGTTAGCAGAAAAACCTCTTTAATAAACCAGTCCATATTTTTGGGTGTCTCTTTTTTCGGTTTTGCTGGTGGATTTATTTCATAGATATCTTCTATCAAAACCGGGGAGGGAGAGGGCGATTTTTTCTTTTCTGAAAAAGGGAGCGGTGTATACCCAAGGCCGATCCTTTGATTTTCAGGAACCTTACTTATGGAATCCTGTCTTTTAGGCGCCGGATTTTTAATGGGGAAAGTGTTGTTATTCAAGAGTTTGATGTCCACTGGCAAAGCCGTGGGCGGGTTTTTTGTGGCCGTGGGTGGAGTGTTAAATAAATAGCCTGCCAAAATGCAGAGGCATGCTGTCACCGCCAGCCCTGTGAGGGCTTTCTTTCGAAGCCACGGCTTGTTATTGCGGGGAATTTTGTTTTTGGTCCGGTGGCTTTTTTCCTCTTTTTTAAGTGGTATAGCGGGTAGGTCAAGCTGCCCTGTGGCCTGTTTGACCGTGGGGACATCAACCATTTTCATGTTTTTTCCAAAGGCTGTGATGAGTGCTTGATCACAGGAGGTGTTGATCATCCGGGGAATGCCCTTTGAATAAATATGTATTTCACTAATGGCGGATATCAAAAAGATTTTTCTGGTCGTACCGGCCATTTCAAGCCGTTTGTTGATATAAATTTTGGTTTCTTTTTCATCCAGGGGCTCAAGAAAAGCATGGACGTTTATGCAGTTTTGCCATGCCGGACCCAGGGTTGATCTGAGAATATCGCAAAATTCCAGTTGTCCGACAAGGATTACGGTTAGAACCTGGTTGAAACCAAATTTTGACCAGGAGGTGATTTCCTTTAAAAAGCGTTTGGGTATTCTCTGTGCTTCATCCACGATGACGATCACGTTTGTACCCTTGTCACCGGCTGTTTTTAAAAAGGGGAAAAAACCGGATGAAAATTTTTTCCCCTTTTGATATTGATTTTCAAATCCAAGGGTCTGGGCAATGGTTAAAAAAAGATGATACATCTCAACACCGGGATCGGGGATTTTAACAACCCGTGTTTGCCTATCCAGGGTATGGATAATTTCATTGAGAAGGGTTGTCTTGCCGGTTCCCACATCTCCTGTCAATGCCAACAGACCCTGTCGCTCTGCCACCCCTCTTTTTAATGAGTCCAGGGCAATGGCGTGTTTTTTGCTCAGCCATAGAAATTCATTGTTTGAATTGATTTGAAAGGGTTTTTTTTCAAGGTTAAAATGTTGATAATACATTCTCCTGCTCCATTTTCCAGTCATCAGCCATGAACAGATTTTTACAATATCTTCTTGATGGCATCCAGTAGGGGATTTTTTTCCATGGGTTCTTCTCTCTCTCCAGGAAAGCCGTTGTGGTACCTTTTAACACAATCGTATTGCTCCCAACCCTTAAGGGGATAATCAAGGTCCACACTTTTCCATTTGGGGTGACCGTTTTGTTTTAACCAGTCCAGGTTATCGTAGACAATCCCTGCAAATTCCCCCACATAATCGCAATTATTTCGTCTGAAATCAAAGGAGACGAGAACGGCCTTGACGGCAACCGTGGGAACCGGTTCTGGCTGCCAAACATAGGTGTTACTGGGAATCTCAGCTGTTGGATAAAATTCGATGATACTTTTGTTGTTTATCGGTACAAGGCGGAGCCCATCATTTTTGGACACATTCTCGGAGAAAAGTTTGACCGGAAAACCGGCAACATAAAACATGGCATCAATACGGCCTTGCTTCAGTGCGGACAAGGCTTTTTCTGTTCCAAGGGGCATAATCTCTTTTGGGGTAATACCGGACACTTCAAACAGGAGCCGGGATGTCATGTATGAACCGCTCCCTTCTTTGCCTATGGCAACTCTTTTTCCCTCTAAATCGTCAAAGGAGGTGATCCCGTTTTTCCCCAGAAGATGGATTTCTTCGTTGTACAGAGGAAAAATCATTTTGGTTTTTCTTGCGATGCGTTTAAGGGTTGCATTAGTTTTTACTTTCAGGACAAAAGCCAGCACATCGGACTGGACGATTCCCATTTGGGTTTTTGGCCGTTTATAAACGGCATATACATTCTCCACAGATCCTCTCGAATTGTATACATGGAGATCATATCCATATTGTTTGGCCATTTCCATCATGTTCAACCCGAATTGAAAATAGGTTCCTTTTTTGCTGCCGGTGATCAGTCCTAGGTCAACTGCTGACGAAATACCGGACATCCCTATCCACAATAAGATTGTAAAGACGATTATCCCTTTCCTATGCATAAGACCCCCATAATAAATATTTATTTTAAACCCATGACCTATAAAAACCAGACTGCCTCGCAACGATGAGACCACACGCGGTATTCAGTCCTTAGTCCTACAATTGAATCTCTTGTAATGGACAAGTCCTTTGGTCAATACGAATTTAAAAACAGAAAATTAAGATATTATATTTGTCTATCAGATTTTAAAACAATGTCAAGAAACAAATGCTGAAATTTTTATCACCCTTTTTTGGGGGTATGAATTTGCAGAGAAACACCGATATCCAGGGGCGATCTGTTGCATCCGGAGATGCCCCTGGCCTAGGACTGCAAATTTTGTAACTTGAACGAATTCGCTTGCCTTTTGGTCCATCTACCCTGTTGTATCAAAGGCCAAATAGGCCTGCTATTAAACCTTTAATGCGCCTTGTAGATGAACCATCAGCTTTTAAAAATTGGCCTGCGCTATTTATGTCCAACTTATTGGGTCTGCAGTCCTTACCGGTTATTTCGTACAGGGTTTTTCGCGGTTTTTATACTTGGGAAAAAGCATTTTTTAAAATCGCCATTTGCCCAAGTAAATAGAATTAATAATAAACAGGGTCTTTGTATTCAACACCATATCCATACTGCCGGCCAGGGTAGGATGTTCCCAGTTCATCTGACCACCGGACATATCCGGTATAGGTTTTATATTTTTCAGGCCCGCTTGACGTCTTGTAATAATTTTTCATTTTGAGGTATACTTGCTGACCAATATTTATTTTTTCATCGGTTAGCAGATACCCTCCCCCCTCGCTGTAATTACACATATCTGCGTCATAATATGTTCCCAGATCATATTGAGCATCCTGATCATATTTTGTGTTTTGGGCATCATATCGATACAATTGGGCAGGGGTTTTGCAGTTGTGTCTTTCATAGCGTCTTTTCTCGGAATAATTTTCCATTCTTACCTCCTGAATTTAGGGTTTATAAGATTTTTGAAAAAAAGGAAAATCAAAGCAGGCATTGTAAATTTAGAAAAGGGAATTCAGATGAGCAGATTGGGTGTCAGTATAACAAGTGTATCTGGGAAATACAATGATTCTCAATTTTTTTACGGGGTGGTGGTGATTTCCTTTGTCAGGATTTGGGGTTATGCCGAGGCCTTGAAACTGAATCTTCTTACACAATACTTTAAAAAAATGCAGAAGTTAAAAAAAATACCGGTCAGCAATATGACCCCATGGAAAGGTCCAATTCACCAACCGGATTTTTCAGTGAAATTATCCTCCGTACTTGTCATCAAAGCTGTTCCAGAAGGAGCGGTCCTTGTCCCGCCAGTTTTTGCCAAAGGATTTGTCAAAAAAGGGCTTAAGATTGGAAAACCAGGACCCGTAGCCCTGTTTGCCCTCTATTCTGGCCCGGATTACGTCTGCCGCATGACCAGTGATATTTGCTAATTCATCCTTTGGAATATAGGAGTCTGCCCCTTTTTGGATGGATTCCTTGAGGTTTTCAGGGGTCAGGGCGTGGGCCGTGAGCATGAGTGCGGGAACATTTTTTTCCCGGGCAAGTTCCAGTATGTCATAGCCGCTAACCCCCATGATATCAAGAATGGCCAGGTCATACTTGTTGTTTTCGAGCAGTTTTCTCGCCATCTCAAAGGAGTTGGCTGTCTCAATGGTGCACATATCCAGGAGTTCTTCAATGGTTTCAAGAATATCGGGTTCATCATCCACTACCAGAACTCTTCTGTCCTTCAAAAGGTCCTCAGATAAAATATCTTCAAGGTCAAACTTGACCGTAGTGACAGGACAGGGAGCCTTTAAAATCACATATCGTGCAGTGGAGCCGAGAATCGCTTTTTGGGCCCTTGATTTTTTTTTGATGCCAAGAAAAATATGATCAATATCATTTTCCCTGGCAAAGTTTGCCAGGTCTTCACCGGCGGAAAGTCCCCTGACACTTTGCTGGGCTTCGCACTTGATACCGGCGTTTTCCATGAGCTGTCTTGCGTAGTCCAGGTTTTCCTCAGCCTTGATAATATCTGCCTGTTTTTCAGAACTGCCCCCCTCCATGGAGGTAACCACATAGACAAAAGCGCTGTGTATGCCAGCCATATCCCTTGCAAGGGATAATGCAACCCTGCCAACTTCTCCGCCATTATATCCAACCAGTATTTTCATTTTGAGCTCCTAAAATTAGCCGTCTGCATCCAGCAGGTGGATATCACATCCACCGTTTGCGTCTCTTGTAAGATTTAACATCCTTAAAGGATTTTCGTCCTCCGCCCTTGGTGATACCCATGTAAAATTCTTTGACATCCGGGTTGTTCTGTAGTTCATCCGAGGGGCCTTCAAGAACGATCTTACCAGACTCCATGATATATGCATAATCGGAAATGGCAAGGGCGACCTTGGCATTTTGTTCCACCACCAGGATGGTGGTGTCAAGATCTTTGTTTATTTTTTTTATGTTTTCAAATATTTCTTTCACAAGAATGGGTGCAAGGCCAAGGGAAGGTTCATCCAGCATGAGCATTTCAGGGGCAGCCATCAAGGCCCTTGCAATGGCAATCATCTGTTGTTCTCCTCCCGAGCTGTAGCCCGCCATCCTGTTGGTTACCTTGGAGAGTCGCGGGAAATGTTTGTACATAAGCTCGTTGTCTTCACGAATTTTTTTTGATTTGTCTTTCCGTGTAATGGACCCCACCAGAATATTTTCATTCACTGTCAGGTGTTTAAATATCCTTCTGCCTTCAGGTACCATGACGGCTCCCAGTTTCACGATATCTGTACCTGAAAGCTGAGTTGTATCCGTTTCATTAAATTTAATATACCCCTCCTTGATGGCACCGTTCTCCGGTTTTAAAAGCCCGCTGATGGCTCTTAAAGTAGTGGTTTTGCCCGCACCGTTTGTGCCAAGCAACGCGACAATCTTTCCTTTGGGAACGTTAAGACTAACACCACGAAGGACTTGAACAATGTCGTTATAGACAACTTCAATATTGTTGACTTCCAGTAGATTTTTTTCCATGTGTATTGTCTTTATAATTTGGGCTTTAATTATGGGGTTAAACTTACCGGAAACCAATTTTAATTTAAAATTAATTTCCGGTAAGTTAAGGTTTAATTTGTTTTTTATTGATTTCTAGTGCTCGATAAAAAATGCTTACTTGATTTTTTTCATGTATTCAGATTCCATTGGTGCACCGACTTTTTTAAATACACCATTCTGGACACTGTAGATCTGAAGCAGATCAACACCGGCACGATCTGTTTTAGAATAGGTCACCGGACCACTTGTTGAATAGGGCTGGTATGCATTGGCACCGTTCATTTTGTTGAGTGTTTTGTAAAGGTTGGCCTTGTTTATCTCAAGGCCGGCAGCTTTTGCCCGCTTGATGGTTTCTGTTACAACCTGGGCGACCATGATGCCGGCTGCATAGTTATGGGAATCAGCCGCTTTTTGATCACGGCCGAATAATTTTGCCAGGGCCAATTGTTTTGTGGTTCCTTCGCCGGGAACTGAAGTGATATTAAAGCCAGTTGTCCAGAAATAATTTTCAGCGGCATCTCCAGCCAGGGCAATAAGGTCATTGCCGCCGGTGTAATGAGCACCCATGAAGGTGAGTTTTCCTGCTTGTCCAAAGGAAGAAGCCGTAAGCCCGAGCCGCTGTGAATCTTTGATCATGGTTGCAACCGGGGACTGAACTGTCTGGCTGATCACATATTGAACATTTTTGCTCATAAGGCGTTTTAACATGGCGGTATTGTCAAGATCTTTACCATGCTCAACAACTTCAACAAGCTCTATGTTAAGCCCGGCTGCAACGGCTTTTTCCACATCTGAAACAGGACCCCGGCCAAAGGCCGAAGGGTGAACAAAAAGCGCCACTTTTGCTTTTCCGCCCTTATGATTTTTTGCAACATATTCAGCCAGAATTACAAGCTGGTCTGAATAGGATGCAATGGGAAGGAAAATATAATTTGAATCATCCAGATTGCCTGCATGGTAAGAGGCAGGCAGAACCGCAATCTCTTCCTCTTCAAAATCCCTTTTTAGTCCCAGGGTACTGCCCGTGGAATAGTTCAGGTACATGACAATGCCGTCGTCAAGATACTCTTCAAAATTTCTTTTGGTGACATCGGTTTTGTATTGATCATCTCTGATGGTGCAGTCTATCGTGTCTTCTCCAAGCATTTTGGTATCATTAACAAATTTAAAATAATCTTCAGTACCTTTTGCATAAGGATTACCTGCATCAGATGTCGGGCCCGTGATTGCCAGGGACATGCCAAGCTTGTAAACTTTTCCTCCGGCATTTACCGATGCGGTAAATGCAAACATAGCGACAAGAATCAGTAATGCTGTTAAAAATTTTTGGCTCTTCATGTTTATTCTCCTCCTATTGGGTTAGTAACGACAACACTATATTAAAGGCCTGATGCACCTTAATACCGAAAAGGCCATAATTTGGTATATGATTTTATGATCCGCCACCAGTTTGCGATTCCTCTGGGTTCAAACATTAAAAAGAGGACAATCACCAGACCAAATGTAAACGGTTTCAGTGCCGTCGCAAGATTCATGCTTGCCGGCAGGTATTGTCCCGCGGTTTCAGCAAGGGTTTCCACCTGCAGGTCCAAAAATTTTATGGCAACCGGTCCCCAGAAAGATCCGTTCAAGGTTCCCAGTCCTCCGACAATGGCCATGGCAAGGTAGCCTACGGATTCATGGAGGGTAAAAGATTCAAACCCGACCCCCCGATAAACATAGGCATGCAGGGCACCTGCTACCCCTGCAAAAAAACCGGCCAGGGCAAAGGCATATACCTTTGTAAGTCCGGGGTTCATTCCCATGGCATCTGCAGCCCTATCATTGTCCCTGACAGCCATAAGACTTCTGCCGTATCGGGTTTTTAAAAGATTTCTAATCCCAAATCCCAGGAGAATGACAATGGTCAGGATAATGAAATACCAGAACAGGTAATGATCCTTTCTTCCTACTTTACCGGTAAACCAGAAAACCCTGCCAACATAGATGGTTTGTCCCTGGTTGAAAAAGGTCATGAATTGAATCGTCCATTCAAAAATCATTTGAAATGAGAGGGTGGCGATGGCCAGATACAGGTGCTTCAACCTCAATGCAGGCAGGCCGACAATTGCGCCGAAAGCCGCGCCCACAATACCACTGAAAACAATCAAAACGGGCCAGAAATGGGTAATGATCATATGAGATTCACCAATTGTACGGCAAAAAGAGGCGATGGTATAGGCACCGATTCCAACAAAAGCCGCATGACCTATGGATATAAGGCCTGCAAAACCTGTCACAAGGTTCAGACCCATGACGGCAACAATGGCGATGAGAACATTGTCAACCACCAGCATATATTTATTGCTCAGTTCGAACACCAGGGGCCATCCAAACAGGAGGACCAAGAAAAAAGTGAAAAATGTTTTATCCAGGCTTGTGAGGAATGTCCGTTGTTCCTGTTTATAAGTTGTAAAAAAATTTCCTGTTGCTAACCATGAATTTGCTGACATAGATTACACCCGCTCAATTTCATGGATTCCAAATAATCCATGTGGTTTAAAAAAAAGAACAATGACAAGGATGATATAGGGCATGACTTCACCTGTGCCGCTCAACCCCCAATTGCCGTCCAGGTATCCGCTGGAAAACTGCTGGATCAATCCAATGATGATGCCTGCCACAACAGCCCCTAGGATGGAATCAAGACCCCCCAGAATGATGACGGGGAATACGATAATGCCAAAGGCATGGAGGGTGTCAAAATTCAACCCGGTAATATTACCAATAATACACCCTGCTGCCGCCGCAGTTAAACCGGCAAGCGCCCAGGCAAGACCAAAAACCTTTGGTACGGATATACCCACCGACATGGAACCGAACTGATCATCGGACACGGCTCTCATTGATATGCCAATGGTTGATTTTTTGAAAAACCAGGAGAGTCCGCCAATCAGGATGAAGGTGATGATAATTCCCACAAGCTGTGTCCAGGAGATGGAAACACCGCCAAGGGAAAGGGGTTGCTGGGGAAGAAAATTAGGAAACGAAAAATTTTCACTCCCAAAGGGAGTCAGATAAATTAACCCATCCAGAATTGATCCCAATCCGATGGTGACCATAATGACGGATATGATGGGTTCTCCGATGAGCCGTCGTAAAAAGATTCTTTCAACGCTCATGGCCAGAAAGAAGGTGATGATCATGCTGGCGATAAAAGAAAAGAAAATCGGAACTCCCAGTGAAACCGTAAGATAGTAGGTGATAAACGCACCGGCAGCGATAATTTGTCCATGGGCAAAATTTGCCACACGGCTTGATTTATACACCAGCACCAACCCCAATGCGGCCAGGGCATAAATGGAGCCCACAACAATACCGCTGACGACAATTTGAAAAAAATAACTCATCAGATTTCTTTAGACTCCTTTCACCGTGTAAAAAGCAATGTTTGTTTTGACAATATTTGACTGCCCGTCCTGATACTGGAAAGAGGCTTCAACCTCTTTTGTATCAATGGTTTCATCGTAAAGTGCATCATAGAGGTTCTGGTATCTTGCCTGTACAAATTTACGGCGAATTTTACCGGTTTTGGTCAATTCCCCGTCATCCACATCCAATAGTTTGTAGAGGAGGGCAAACCGTTTGATTTTGAAATGTTCTTTTTCAGCACGACTGTTCACATCCAGCACCTGCTCCATCATCAGTTTGGCCACTTCCGGCTTGCCGGCAAGATCCATATAGGTTGTGAAGGAAATCCCCTTATCCTCAGCCCATTTTCCCACAACAACGGGGTCTATGTTGATCAGACAGGCCACAAAGTTTTCCTTGTTCCCATAGATCACCGCCTCTTTTATATAGGGAGAAAATTTGAGGGCATTTTCCAGGAACATGGGCGAAAACATCTCCTCCTTGTTATTGTGCATCACATCTGACAGGCGGTCAATGACCACCAGATGTCCATGCTCATCAATAAATCCGGCATCCCCGGAATGCAGCCATCCACCTTCCAGGGCTTCTGCGCTTTTTTCAGGCAGATCATAATACCCGGGGGAAACAGAGGCCGATTTTGACAGAATTTCCCCGTCATCGGCTATTTTGCACTCCGTACCGGGCAAAGGTTTGCCAACGGTTTCCGGGCGGACATCCCCGTCTCTGTGCATGTAGGCGATGCCGGTTATTTCGGTCTGTCCGTAAATTTGTTTTAGATTTACACCGATGGCCTGGTAAAAGGTAAAGAGTTCAGGCCCTAGCGCTGCCCCCCCTGTATAGGCCCGCCTAAGCCGCATGAGGCCGATTTGGTTGATCAGGGGCCGGATGATCATCTGGGTGCCAAGCCAGGATTTCATTTTTAATCCCATGGGCATGGGTTTTCCTGTCATCTTGTAGCTGGCCGCTTTCAGACCCACCTGGATAAAATAATTGTATAAAAGTTTGTTCAACCAATAGGACTGGTCAATTTTCAGCCAGATTTCGCTTCGGATTGTTTCATAAATCCTGGGGGCGCCAAACATGAAGTGGGGGCCGATTTCTTTCAGATCAGACATGGCTGTTTCAACGGACTCAGGAAAGTTGATGGTAATTCCCGTGGCCATGGCAATACCAAATGAGTTCATCTGTTCCCCAATCCAGGCAAAGGGCAGAAATGAGACATATTCATCCGTGGGTTCCAGGGGATCCACCTGGGTGATTTTAACCCCCATGTTGATATAATTTTTATGGGTCATGATGGTGCCCTTGGGCAATCCGGTGGTTCCCGAGGTCAGGCACAAATGGCAGGGGTCATCGGGTTTCCCTTGGTCCACAAGACTTTCAAAAAGATCAGGAGAACTGGCATGTTCTTGCTCCCCTAGTTTGTAGAGATCCTGGATATCAATGAACCAGTCATCGGACATGTATTCTCTCATACCCCTTGGATCTTCAAAAATAACTTTTTTAACATTGGGGATAAGATCTCTGACATCAAGAACCTTATCTACCTGTTCCTGGTTATCGCAAAAGACGGCAGACACTTTTAGGTATTGTAGAATTTGGGCAATTTCAGCGGGCATGCTGGTCTGGTAAATACCTGCTGAAATGGCACCAATGGCATGGGCACCAATGGCTGTAAACAAAAGTTCCGGGATATTGTCAGAGATGATGGCAATGGTATCCCCGCGGGTAAGACCGATTTGCTGAAGGCCCAGGGCTGTTTTTCTTACATGATCATAGTAGTCTTCCCAGGTATAGGTATTCCAAATTCCAAAATCTTTTTCTCGTAAAGCCGGGCGTTTGGGAGAGCTTCCCACCCGCCAGCGCAACAATTGGGGGATGGAGTATTCAAGTAAGTGATCATTATTGCTCATAGATTTAGTCCTCTCCAATATAGGCTTCAATAACTTTAGGATTCTGGGAAACTTCTTCCGGAGTTCCAGACCCTATCACCTCACCGAAATCAAGAACATAGATTCTGTCTGAAATGTCCATGACAACCCCGAGATCGTGCTCAACCAGGACCACGGTAATTCCCCTCTCCTTTTGGATATCCATGACAAACCGGACAATGTCCTCTTTCTCTTCCTGGTTCATTCCGGCCATGGGTTCATCTAAGAGCAATATATCCGGTGCAAGGGTTAAAGCACGGGCGACTTCTACTTTTTTTTGAACCCCGTAACTTAGGTTGCCCACAAGGCTTTTTCGGTAGGGTTCCAGTTCCATAAAATCAATGATACCTTCCACAAAGGCTCTGTTTTCAGCTTCCACTCGGGAGGCCTTTCCATGAAACCAGACAGCCTGGAGAAAACTGTATTTCAAATTCTGATGCCGGGCCAGGAGCAGATTGTCCAGAACCGAAAGACCTGAAAAAAGTTCAAGATTTTGAAATGCTCTGGAAATCCCCATGTTGGACACCTGGTGGGGAGAGGCATGGGTAAGTTTTTTATCCTTGTAGAAAATATCTCCCTTTGTGGGATGGTAGAACCCGGAGATACAATTGAGCATGCTTGTTTTGCCGGCACCATTTGGGCCGATGATGGAGGTGATAAGACCCGGCTCAATTTTCATGTCCACATTGGACAATGCCTTGAGTCCGCCAAAAGAGAGTGTTACATCTGAAATATTTAAATGTGTCATATAAAGTCCAAATTCTTTATGTCAGATTAACGAAAACGTTCCTGCCGAGTAGCGATATAAAAATCTTATACAAACGCGATAAAAAATAATTGAACCAGATGCCACCTCCTATCATCGGTGAGTCGATCTTTTTTGAATGATCATTGCCAATATCCAATTGCCAATACCAGTTTTTATTGACAATTATAGGCCCGGACACTTGCACAATGTGGTATCCCCCATGGGTTACCCATAGTAAATCGCTTTTCAGGTGTCAAGCCAAAAACCGTTGGCCCCAAATAAAGAGAGCGGTTTTAAGAAAAATCGGTCTTTATTCGGACACGGTCAATGGACCCGTCATCCGTTCTTGGCAATTTGTCAACAAATTCTACATATCTTGGTTTTTTGTAGCCGGCAATCAAAGATCCGGTAAATGCAATCACATCCTCTTTTGTCAGCTTTATTCCGGGGTGAAGGGCAATAACCGCTTTGATGCCCTCTCCAAATTTTGGATCAGGCACTCCAAAGACACAGACGTTTTCCACGGCTGTATGCTGGAGAATGGCCTTTTCCACTTCAGCTGGAAAGACATTCTCACCTCCTGGTTTAATGAGTTCTCGTTCGGCTTTTCTACCCTTGAAGAATAGAAAACCGTCGGAATCAATCATCCCGAGATCTCCGGTATGGTGCCAGCCTTGTCTGAACGTTAGTTTGTTCAGGGAAGGTGCATTCCAATACCCTTGAAAAACCAGGGGGCCTTTGACAAGGATTTCACCCGTGGTGTTAACGGGTAAAAGAGTGTCAACCTCATCGGCAATTTGAACGTAGGCAAGCAAGGAAATTTCTCCTGCAGACCCCGGCCGTCTAAAGTATTCAGAAAAGGAAATCAGTCCCGAAGTTTCGGTCTGGCCGTACATGGTCCAGAATTTGGAGCCGGTTTTGGCCTCCCATTCTTTTACCGTATCGGGCATGTCAAGTCCTGCCACAATTTCAAGGCTGGACAGGTCATAATCTCCTTGTTCAATGACGTCTAAAAGGTGTGATAATATGGGTGGGAAGGAACCGAAAAGAGTTATCTTTTGTTCCTGGATAAGATCAATGGTATCTTGGGAATTAAAGCGTTCAAGTATAACATTTTTACCGCCGGCCATAAGGGTTCCCAAGCCAAGGTTAATCCCCATTATATGGAACAGGGGAAGAACGTTTAAACAGGTCTTGGACTTGTTCAGGCCAAAGGTATGGATAAGCTGCAGGTTTGATAATATTATATTCGCCTGGCTCAGTACGGCTCCCCTTGGTTTTCCCTGGACTGCTGCCGTGTGGATGATCACAAAGGGTTCATCGGGACGGCCTTCAAGGGGCTTGGTAAGGGGGGGGGACTGGTACAGGGGGGATACATCTTTGTCGATGGTAAAACAATGATCCAAGGAATGCGTTGATGCCAGGGTTTGGACCTGGTCGGCCATTCCTGGGTCACCAAAAATCACCGAAGGGGTCGTGTCTTCAATGATTACGGAAATTTCCTCGGGGCTTAACCGTCTGTTGATCAATACCAGACAGAGGTTAAGGGCTGATGCAGCACCAAAAAGATGGAAAAAAAACGGATGATTGGTGCTTAAAACGGCAATTCTGGCGCCGGGTTCAAGATCGAGAGATGAGATTCCCTTTGCAAGGGCACAGGTTTGCGAAAAGAGATCTGAATAGGAGATATCCTTTTTGTTCCAATGGATGGCGCAATGATCTTTGTTTAACAGTGCATTCTTTTCATAGATGTCAAAAAAACTTAAATCATACAAACTGTTCATGAACCATTACTCCTTGGGAAAGGACATATTAAAAGGTTTATGTATGTTCAGGACAATATCCGTTTGTATCCGCAAAATAATTCAGAACGAGCGCTCAGTCTCAGCATGTCTTCTGTAATAAGTCAATTTGCTCATCTTTGTCAAAGACTTTTTTAATTTACTTTTTTTATTCCCATTGTCCTTTGGATTGTCCGGTCTATTCTTCTGTATTATTGTTCATTTGGAAAAAATACTGAAAATGTGGTGTGTCCCGAATTCAGGCAATCTGCCTGGCAGGTGCAAAACTGACATTTAAGGATATCTCCTGGACAGATTTCTCCCGGGTTTTCCATGAGAAAACAGCACCGTTTGGAGTCTAATTTGATGGTAAATCCCAACCGGTCAGAAAAGAGTTTCATTCGTAGCAGATCTGCGCCTTTTCCACCGGCATTAAAATCAAAGGGGGTTTTTGTGGAATAGAGGAGGCTTTCCTGGGTGGTGAAAAATCCTTCAAAAATTCGCTTCTGGTTGTCCTGTTCAATGCCCACGCCAAAATCATGGACTCTGAAAAGGATTCCTCGGTTTTCACCGGTGACGGATATGTCAATCCGCCCCTGGTCCGGTGTGTTCTCAATGGCATTTTTAGTAAGTCCTTCCATGATTTTGTTTAGCACATCGGTGGGCATCAGAAGAGGGGGGAGCGCTTCCTGAATCTCTTTGTTTATTTCAATTCTCCGGAAATGAAACCCCGGGATCATTTCATCATAGAGAGACCGGAAGGCCGTAGCGATATCAATATTTTTATGGTGCTGTAACCGGTGACCGAATTTTTTGTCAATAAGTTTTCGGACGGATTCGCCCAAGCTGTCCGGGTCAAAATCATCACCATGGATAATTTTTTCCATAAGGGTTTCCAATTCATCCTGGCAGGTTTCCAGCATTTTGAGCATTAAGGCCCTTGTCGCGTATGTTTTGTTCTCCATGATGTCTGCCACTTCATCCTGGATATCCACAATGCGGGAAAGGTTTCGTTCAATCCGGTTTAAGGTGGCATCCATTTTAACATTGGGAAGAAGGGTAAGCTTTTTTCTCAGTATCTGTAAGGAACCTGTGAGGATGGCCACCGGCGTTTTTAGTTCGTGGGACAAGTGGTTGATGGCTTTTCCCTTTGCCCGGTTCAGGGATGCCACATCCCGGTAGGCTTCTTTCAGGGCATCGGAAAACCGGGCATTTTCAATGGAGATGGCAGCGGTTCCGCCAATCATGGTCATCAATTCCATATCATTGTCATCAAAGAGATTTTGTTTTTTATTAATCGCACAGAGAACCCCAATGATACGGCCATCGCTTCGAATGGGAACCCCCATGATATTTTGGGTTTGATATCCCAGCTTTTTCTCCCTTTCAGGATATGTTTTCAGTAGAATCTCCGGATCATTCACCACCTCAGCCTGGCCGGTTTTCATGACTTTACCCGCAAACACCTCATCCAGGTTAAATCGAAATTCCCTGGCCCGTTCCTGGGTGTCTGAATCATCATAGGAGGCCCCCATGGAAAAAAGGTTTTCTTTAATCTCATCGTAGAGCAAGACAATGGCGCCTTCCACATTTAACAGTTCCTTGATCTCCCGTGTGAGGTAATTCATCAATTCTTCCAGATCGGTATATTCCGGCAGGGCCGCTGAAATTCTCATGATGGTCTTGTTGTTGGAGGCCAGTCTTTTCTCTTCGGTGATATTTCTTAAAATGACAAAATTTTCTATTTTGTTTTCCTTGAACCGGGTATGGGATGCTGCCCAAATGACCACATCCAATATTCTGCCGTCCCTCGTGAGTCGCTGGGTTTCATACCGGCCAAGCTGTTTGTCTTCCTTGAACTGGGTCAGGATATCATGGGTTTCATCTTTTAAAAATGGGGGAACAAAGGGAAGGGGTTTACCAAAAAGTTCCTCCAGGGTCCAGCCGAAAGTCGTTGTAAATGCCGGGTTCACATAGGAAACAATTCCCTTGTCTCCGTACACGATAATGGGGTAGGGGATAAATTCCAGAATATTTCTGTAGATCCTGTACAATTCATTGATTTTGCGCTCCTGGATTTTGTTTTCAGTAACATCCTGGAGAGTTTCAACAGCGCCTGCAATTTCACCGCTACTATCTGTAAAGGCTGCGGCGGTGAAAAAAAGCCATCGGCCCTCGGGGGGAAGATCCGGGAAAAAGTCTGTGGCGGCAAATCGCTCTTTGTCCAAAATGGTCCGGTCATATTTAAGGCCGTAATGGGCTATGATTTCCTGTTCCGAAGATTTATCTTGATTTGAACGTCGGTTGATGATCAGATCGGCCATGACCGGTCGTTTTTTAGTGTAAAATGACTTCCATTGGTGATCGGTTCCCTTCATCTGTTTACCGGTAAATCCGGTCAATTCTTCAAGGGCTTGATTAAAATGGGTTATTTTATGATTCTTGTCCAGAACAAAAATAGGAATCGGGGCTTTAAAAATAATCTTGGTCAGCCTATGGTTTTCTTCCTCCAGATCTTTGATCCTTTTTTTTAGTGCATCTGTTTCATCTGTACCATGAACCATAAAAACTCCAAAAGACTTTACAAGATTAAAGGATACCCGTATAACAATTGATGATTTTAGCCTTCTTAAATGGGGCTAATGCCAGCATGAAGCCGTTTGCAACACTTGGCATCAATATATAAAATCATTGATCCAAATTGCAAGGATTTTAAGAGGTGGAGAAAAATATGCCCAACACCACGATTAAAACCGAAATTCTGATTCACGATCTTAAAGTGCCAATTTCTGTTATTGATGCCGGGGCCAAATCCCTTTTAAACCGTCAGGATTCCTATGGTCCGCTCACTGAAAAGCAGATTAAGGTATTAAAGCGTATTATCCGGAATACCCTGACCACCCAACGGCTTGTCAATGATGTTCTGGAACTGGGCAGGTCCAGGGAGGGGGTTATGATAAGATCTGATTTCAGTGTTTCATCCCTTGTGATTGCGGTGTTGGTGGAAATCTTTGACCTGTCCGATCCAGGGGTTGCAGATTTAATCCGGAAGGTGAAATCCTACGAAGGGCTTGAGCAGGTGCTCGGCTCCACAGGTGTCCGACTCGGTTTTGACAGGAAGATGTGGAAAACCAGTGTTCACCTGGATGCAGCCAAGGTGAAGCAGATTTTAAGAAACCTTGTGACCAATGCTTTTAAGCATCGCGCCTCTGTTGTGGAAATTTTGGGATGCATTAAAGAAAAGCAAATGATCTTAACGATAAGGGATGATGGACGTGGCATACCCCCTGCAAATCACCAGCGGATTTTCGAAACCTATTTTACAACGGGAGAATCCATTGAAACCGCCATTGAAAGCCATGGACTGGGGCTTGCCGGTGTGATGGTGCTGCTCAAGGATATGGGGGGGGGGCTTGTGCTCAAGTCCGACGATGGAAAAGGTGCCGAGTTTGTCGTGACGATTCCATTGTAAATATGCTCACAAAATTAGAACCAGTTTAATTAGAACCCCATTAATTATAATGGGTGAATATTATCCCGGGACGCCATTTGGCTTTTGTCAAATTCATCCCAAAATGTTTGATCACTCGTTTGCCAGCCTTTGCCAAACAATCTTTCAAATACAGGTTTTAGCAGTGAAAACCAGGTGAAATGGGTACTTTTATTTTGTTCCCTGGCCGAAAGAATATCTGCCACAAACAAGGATATATCCACCAGCTTGTCCTTGGGCACATAGGCATCTGCCCCCTGTTCAATGGAGTGTTTCAGGTTGTCCGGGGTCAGGGCATGGGCCGTGAGCATGATGGAGGGGATCTCCAACCGATGGGTTATTTTCAAGAGTGAATACCCCCGAACACCCATGATGTCCAAAATGGCAGCATCATAGGTGTTGTTCTTCAGGCAGGTAATGGCTGATTCAAAACTGGATGCTGAATCTGTTTCACAGCAATACAGGAGTTCTTCAAGGGTCTCAAGGATATCTGGCTCGTCGTCCACTAAAAGGATTCTCTTGCCTTTAAGAATGTGCTGATGGTCCATTCTTTCCTTCCTCATTTTTTTGATATGTTGCTCGGTCCGTTTTATTTGTATTTATTGCTTTTGTCCAAATTGAGCCAATAACCTGATAACCCAATCAATATCGGTCCGGGTATGGGCGGCATTGATCTGGAACCGTATGGTTTCATCCCCTTTGGGTACCACTGGAAATGTCAGCCCCACTACCAGGACCCCATGGTCATATAAATATGTTACAAGTTCATGGGTTTTTGCCGTATCCCGGACCATGAGGGGAACCACGGGATGGGGCCCGCAAATTGACTCTAAACCCAAACTGTCCAAACCCTGCCTGAACTGGGAAGTTCTTTCCTTTAAGTTTTTCAGCAAAACCAAACCTTCATGGGAATCGCAGATATCCAGGGCTTTCACTGCTGCGGCACAGTCGGCAACACTCAAGGGGTTGGTGTAAATATAGGTGTCAGCTTTTTGTCTCACCGACTCAACCAAAGTTTTGCTCCCGGCAATAAACCCCCCATTGACCCCAAAGGCCTTGCCAAAGGTTCCCACGATAATATCCGGCATTGCCCCGCAATGGTCCTGGGTGCCCCGCCCTCTGTCCCCATAGGCCCCCATCCCGTGGGAATCGTCCACCACTGTGATCACGCCGTCACTGAATTTGTCATCATACCCCTTGCAGATCTCCACAATCTTATCAATGGGGGCATGGTCCCCCCGCATGCTGAAAATTCCGTCAAAGATCACCACCACCCGTTCAATCCCAGGTTTAACTTGATCAAGGCAGCGTTCCAGATCTGCCATGTCATTGTGTTTGAAAATACCCTTGTTTTCCCTTGGGATATTGCTGATGCGCATGGCCCTTATGATGCTGTTGTGGTTGAGCTGATCCCCGATCCAATGGGTTTTTTTGTTGGAAATGGACAGGGCAAGGCCGCAATTTGCCGTATAGGCGGAATTGAAAATTTTAGCCGAGTCTTTTCCCAAAAAATCAGCAACCCGCTGTTCCAACTGTTTGTGGTAAACAAAGGTTCCATCAATGAATCGGACTGCTCCAGGCCCCACCCCGAATTTGCGGGTGGCCTCATCTGCTGCATCAATCAGTTTCGGGTGGTTTGAAAGGGACAAATAGGAATTTGAATTAAGCCGTATGAATTCATTCTCGCTGCCCAAAAGCTTATACCGGGGCCCCTTGCCCCCTGCAGGCGGGATATACCCATTTATTACCCGTTCCTCGGATTTGCTTCTGCCCTCTTCTTCCAGTTCGGATAGTTCTTTTTTTAGACTTTTGTCAAGCTTTGCTGTGGTCATCTGTTTGCTCCATAAAAATAGTCATTGCTACTCCGAGTCCTAATTGATTCCTATTCTGGGTCCCAGTCCAATATTACTTTTCCCGAATGCCCGGACCCCATGATTTCAAATCCTTTTTGAAAGTCAGTATAATGAAATTTATGGGTGATTAAAGGGGATATATCAAGCCCTGTCTGGATCATGGCACTCATTTTATACCAGGTTTCATACATTTCCCTGCCGTAGATGCCCTTAATGGTCAGCATGTTAAAAACCACCTTGTTCCAGTCGATTTGTGTTTTGTCGGGCATGATGCCGAGCATGGCAATTTTTCCGCCGTGGCACATATTATTTAAAATGGATTTCAGGGCCGAAGGGTTGCCGGACATCTCCATGGCAACATCAAATCCTTCCCTCATGCCAAGCGCTTGCTGGGCATCTTCAATCCTTTGACGGCTTACATCAATGGTGATGGAGGCCCCTGCTTTTTTTGCCAATTCCAGGCGAAAGGGGTTGATATCTGTCACCACAACGTGGCGGGCACCGGAATGTCTGGCAATGGCCGCGGCCATGCAGCCGATGGGGCCGGCCCCCGTAATCAGAACATCTTCTCCCAGTACATCAAAGGAAAGGGCTGTGTGGGTGGCATTTCCCAGAGGGTCAAAGCAGGCCAGAACATCCAGGGGGATTTTTTCATCGCAATACCAGACATTGGTCACTGGAATGGCAAGATATTGGGCAAAGGCACCGGCACGGTTTACCCCGACTCCCTTGGTGTCATTGCACAGGTGGCGACGGCCGGCAAGGCAGTTCCTGCAGTGGCCGCAGACCAGATGCCCTTCCCCCGACACCAGATCCCCTTTTTTGAAATCAACCACATGGGAACCGATTTTTTCAATTCTGCCGACAAACTCATGGCCCACATGCATGGGCACCGGAATGGTTTCCTGGGACCACTTGTCCCAATTATAAATATGAATATCCGTTCCGCAGATGGCCGTTTTAATGATTTTGATCAAAACCTCATTGTGTCCGATTTCGGGAATAGGCACATCTTCCAGCCATAGTCCGGGTTTTGGTTTTGATTTTACCAGTGCTTTCATTGTTTTCATGTCATTTAGATCCATTTGATTGAAATCCTTGTTTTTAAAACACCACGCTAAAATCCTGTCTATTTCTGCTCAACTTATTTCATTTGCGGTCCGTAACCTCAATTTTGATCGAGTGTTTTCCGGACTATCATTATCATTTCTTCCAGATTAACCGGCTTTTGCAGAAAGTGTTTAATTCCCAAATTTTCGGCCTGGTTCATGGTATTTTTTGGGCTGTATCCAGAGCAAAGAATGATCGGTAATTTCGGCCTGATTTCCAAAATTTTTTCAGCCATTTCATGGCCGGTCATGCCAGGCATGGTCATGTCTGTAATAATTAAATCAAACCCCAGGGGATTTTTCTTGAATCCTTCCAGCGCATCTGCGCCATTGGAGAAGGTGACGGGGGTATACCCGAAATCTTCTAAAATCCCTGTTGTTGCATTTAGGATAAATTCTTCATCATCAACAATCATAATTCTTTCAGTGCCGAACAAGGGGGGCATTGTTCTTTCTGTCTGGATTTCGGGTTCAGCCTGTGGCTTGGTCACAGGAATAAAAATTTGGAAAACAGACCCCTGGCCCAATTTACTTGATACCTTAATATACCCATGATGTTCCTTAACAATACCGTGGACAACCGACAGCCCGAGACCCGTTCCTGCATCCTGGGCTTTCCTGGTAAAATAAGGATCAAAAATTTTATCCATGTCTTTGGGGGCAATTCCGCAACCCGTATCGCTGACCTCCAGAACAAGGTAAGAACCCGGTAAAATATTTATTCCGGGGAGGCTTTCTCCATGGGGTACCTGTATCTCTCTTATGCCCACTGTCAGGACACCGCCGGTTTGTTCCATGGCGTGGTAGGCATTGGTACATAGATTCATGATGACCTGATGAAGTCTACTCGAATCCGCCATTATCATGGCCTTTGAATCAATTTTTGTTTTTATTTCTATGGTGGAGGGGATTGAGGCCCGGATTAATTTTAAGACCTCATTTACCAGGAAATATAGTTTCAAGGGCTGCTTTGTATAATCCGATTGTTTGCTGAAGGTGAGAATTTGCTGCACCAGGTCAGCGGCTCTGTGAGCACTTTTGATGATCTTATCCAGCTCATTGTTGATTCTTTGTGAATTGTTGGAATTCAATTTTGCCAATTGTGATGACCCAAGAATTCCCGAAAGAATATTGTTAAAGTCATGGGCAATGCCGGCTGAAAGATTCCCAATCGCCTCTAACTTTTGGACCTGGTTCAATTTTTTCAGAAGCACTTTTTTCTCGTTTTCCGCCTGCTTTTTTTCGGTGATATCCACCATTACACCAACTATACCTGCCACAGTTCCATCATTTTTTAAAAAGACAGCTTTGTTGAAAACAACATCACGGATACTGCCATCGGCATATTTGACCGACGCCTCATAGGATTGGTCTTCCTTGTTTCTGAACAACGCTTCGTCCGCGTTTCGATAGATGTCTGCCAGGTGTTTCGGGGCGATATCATACACTGATTTGCCCACAAGCTTATTTCTGCTGATACCGATATAGGCCTCAAAGGCCCTGTTGCATCCCAGATAAAGGCCTGAATCATCTTTGTAAAAAATGGGACTTGGGATGGTGTCAATAAGGGTTTGGGAAAAATGAAGTTGTTCTTCAATCGTTTTTTTTGTCTTTACCCTATCGGAAATATCTCGGTCAAAGGCAAGAATATAGTCATGGCCCTTCAGACGGATAATTCCTGCGCTGATTTCCACCGGAAACAGGTTCCCGTTTTCTTTTTTATGCATTATTTCGGCCCGGATCCACTCCCCATCGCGCATTTTTTGGATTCTTTCTGCCGCTTTTAGGGTATCATTGGGGCCATCAAGGTCGGTGATATATTTTCCAATCAATTCTTTTTTGGTATATCCATGCATCCTGGCCGCAGTCAGATTTGTTTCGATAATTTGCCCTGGTTTTTCACCCTGGGCATCCATGAAAAAAATGGCTTCATCGGCATTTTCAAACAGGGTCTTATATTTAAGTTCACTTGCCTGCAAGGCGGCCTGGGTTTGTTGCTGTTTCGAAATATCTTGAAACATCATCACCCGGTCAGATGTTTCCGGGATCGCCCCGGGTGTGACAGATACCAAAAGATAGCTATTATCCGCTTTTTTATACAGGTGCTGAAAGGGAAATTTTGATTGATCGTTTAAAATTTCCGGCCGGGTTAAAAAGGGGAGGTCTTCCCTGTTACCGGGATGGATCAGGGTTGTGAAGTCTATTCCTAACAGATTCTTTTTTTCGTATTCCAGAAGGCGATATGCCGCATCATTGGCATCCATGATACGGTTTGTGTCGTTTAAAATGAAAATCCCATAGGGCGCTTGCTTGTATATAAACTGATACAAATTATTAGATTCCCTTTGATCGGATTGCTGTGTCCGTTTTTCATTGGATTGCTGCAATTTATCATTTGATTTTTGGGTCATTTCTCTCACTGTTACAGAGGGTAAACATAAATATTTCAGAGTCGTTCTTTTGGATATTTTTCTAATTTAACATGAGCCGGGTCTGGATTGCAAAGAGTATTGTTTAGGGTATATATAATACCCTAATGAATATTCTAAAATAAAACTATTTAGAAGGGCTCTGCTTTGTTCCTCTCACTACCCGCAAAGACTGCCGGTTTCATCGGTGTTTATATTAAATTTGCGCTCAAATCCGTTAACGGAAATGATCAGATTTAAAGGCGCATCTACAAGTGTCTCGCCCGTGGCTCTGTCGATGGCCCGGCCTGTGATAATAATCTCCTTGTCGCCCTTTGATACTTCAGGAAGAATGGAAACAAGATGGCCATCGTATGAGGTATCTTCCAGGCTGATCTCCTGTCTTGTTTGAGTCCCATCCATTTTTACCTCATCCGGCTGGCCAAGATGGTAAAAAATATTGTCGATTTCAAGGCGAACATACAAATTTTCAGGGGCATTGGCCGGGATAAACAAATCCATGGGTTCTGATGTAAATATCTCGCTTTCCGGTATGCGGGCAACGGTTTCGTTATTGGATAAGGTTTGCTGCTATTTTTGGCAGTACTTATGATTTTATCTTGAAGCCTGATAATTTGCATGATACTGACAACCCATGGACAATAAAATTCAAAATTCCCATGACAGCCTTTTTAAAGAAACCTGGAGCAACAAATCCAATGCAAAGGCTTTTTTAGAAAATTACCTGCCCCAAAAAGTCTTGAATGTTGTTAACCTGGATTCTCTTGAAATCTGCAAGGATACATTTATAGAAAACGATTTGAAAAACTATTATTCAGATATGCTTTACAAGATAAATATAGGGGATACTCCAGGATATATTTATTTTTTATTTGAGCATAAAAGCTATCCTGACAAAAGGGTCCACCTCCAGCTTCTTGAATACATGACTAAAATATGGAGACTTGACTTAAAGCAACACAAAAGGGAAAAACTGTCTATCATTGTTCCGCTATTGCTGTATCATGGCCCTAAAAAATGGAAAGTAAAAGAAGCATTTTCTTCCATGCTTGCAGGCCCTGTTGATATCATGTCCGATTATATCCCTGATTTTCGCTATGTTCTGTATGACCTGTCAAAATATTCTGATGATGATATTAAAGGAACCATAACCGCCCGTGTGGTCATGCTGATATTCAAGCATATCTTTGAACAGGACTTTGCCCAAAAATTGCCTGGAATATTTTCTTTGTTGAAAGACTTGTCAGAAAAAGAAACCGGTTTGCAATATTTTGAATCTCTGATAAAATATATATTTAGCAACGTGGAAGATATTACACCAGAACAATTTCAAACCATTGTATCAAATACGTTGTCAGAAGATAAAGGAGGTATGATCATGACATTAGCTGAAAAACTTAGAAATGAAGGGCGTGAAAAGTGGCTTGAACAAGGGCTTGAACAAGGGCTTGAACAAGGGCTTGAACAAGGGCTTGAACAAGGACTTGAACAAGGGCTCATGGAAGGGATTGAATTTGCAGTTAGTATCAAATTCGGAGAAACTGATGATTGCAAAACAGTTATTGCAAAAATTAACAGCATAAAAGATATAAACCTGCTAAAAGCCTTAAAGGGTAAAATCAAATCTGCAAAAACAGTTCCTGAATTAATAAACTCTATTGAAGAATAGATAAAATTAGATTTTTGCCAGAAGCCTTTGTTCGTGGGAAACCTGCCAAAGGATAGCTGTGCTTTCCCGCACTCTCATCATAACCTGGGGCCGTTTGTACCAAATTAAGGCCACACGGGTTTCACTTTCAGAGCATCGTTAATTTGGCAAACTTTCCTGCTTTATTCAAGCTCTCCCACCTTTATGCCTTAAAAAACCCAATAAAAATTGGGTTGAGCGAAGCGAAATCCTTATATTGCTCAATGTTTCCATGGTACTTAATCGTCCATGGCGAAGGCCCCGCTCAAAACATACTACACAACCGAGGAAGAGCTCGACGGCTTTCACCAAGGCCTTAAACAGTTCCTGTGCCCACACTGCCGCAAAAGGGGCTGCCTGATCCTGCACGGCTATCTTTACGGCTATGAGGAACACGGCGACTGGAGCCGTCGGGGCCACAGGGTATTCTGCAGCAACAGGAACCGCCAAACTGGATGTGGCAGGACCTTCCCCCTTCTCAAATCACGATTGGTAAAGCATTTCATGATCAGTGCCCGGGTGCTGTCTGCTATGCTTGCACTTTTTTCCCGTGGGCTGTGGCCGTCAAAAATTCATGGGAGGCTCCGGGACAGGATCAGCAGGACAAGCATCTACCGCATTTACCACAGGTTCCGCAGAAACCAGCCCAGGATCAGGACCCTTCTGACTCGGATCAAAGACCCGCCGGATACCTGCGGTGTCACAGACCCTCTTGTTCAAACCATCATCCACCTTAAATCTGCGTTTAGCGGGAGCTTTGTTTCAAGATTCCAACAGTTTTTCCAGGTTTCCATCCTGTAATTTTCGAATATTTTACCACGGCAGATTCCCAAACCCGGATCGCAACCCCAAAAGCTTGGCCGGTGATTTAAAACCGACAACAGGGCAAAACACTTTATAGGAATAGGTTTTCAGGATATCAAAAAGTAAATTGCATATTTTTTAAGGAGGATGCCCCATGAAAAACCCCAGTTCATACCTGAAGATGAGAATCCTGGGCGCTGTGGAAAACACCAGAGGCAAAACCTGCCGTGAACGGATCAAAAAGACCGCAAAGCTGACTTTTATTGATGAAGAAGGCAACAAAAGGCGATTTACCTGGAGAACCATCTCCACCTGGTATTACCGGTATCAAAAAGATGGGGTCACAGGTGTTGCACCCAAAGACCGCTCAGACAAGGGCAAAACCCGTAAAATCAGTCCGGAACTGCTTATGGAGGCCATCAGCCAGGTATTGCCCATGTTCCATCAGGACAAATATACCAAGGCCGCAGTCTACAGAATGTGCATTGAGACAGGGCTGCTCAGAAAGGAACAGATCGCCCCCACCACCTTTTACCGGTTCGTCCGGGAGTATGACCTGTTAAACAACCATATCGAGTCCAACAAAAAACGATTGGCCTTTGCCATGTCCCATGCAAATGACCTGTGGCAGGCAGACACCATGTTTGGTCCTTATGTTAAAAACAACGGCAAACCGACCCAGGTAAAGCTCATTGCATTCATCGACGATGCCTCACGGGTGATCTGCCATGCCCAGTTCTTTTTTAACGAGAACATCGACGCCCTGGTCACCGCTTTAAAAGCCGCATTCTACAAGCGGGGCGTCCCCAAGCAGATGTATGTGGACAACGGTTCCATATACTGCTCCCATGAGATCACCCTGATCTGTGCCAGGATGGGATGCATCCTGTGAACCGGTTTGCCCTGGATATGAAGTGCATCAACTTCCTGCCGCCCAACCAGGCTAACGACGAGTTATTCTTTGCCGAGGAAACCCGGAAGGTTAAAAAGGACAACACCTTTTCTTTTAAAAATACCCGGTACGAGGTTCCTGCTGACCTGAGGGACAGGACCGTTGCCGTACGCTTTGACAGGGTCCGTCTTGACCGGATTATCGTCTATTATAAATCCCACAGGATAGGGGCGGCCCATAAGCTGAACCTTGTTGCCAACTCTAAAATCAGACGAGGTGCAATATGATCCGCGCATTCTACGGCATTGACACCAACCCCTTTTGTGCCGCCGAAATCACCCTGCTGCCCCACCAGCAGGAAATCTTTGACATATTAAAAGTCCACTCCCACCAGGGAGGCCTGTGCCTGCTCATGGGAGAGCCCGGCACAGGCAAAACCATGATCCGGACCAGTATCAATCACCAGGCGGACAAAACCACCATGGTGGTCACAATCGGCCGGACCCTGCACACCTACTTCACCACGGTCAAGATGCTCTGCCATGCCTTTAATATCGACCACAACGGCTCATCTTTCACCTGCGAGAAACATCTGATCGAAGAGACCTATAATCTCAACAGCACCGGACGGATACTCATCGTGATCATAGACGACGCCCATCTAATGGACATGCAGACCTTAAGAAGGCTGCGCCTGCTGTTCGAAGAGTTCCCCAAAAACCACAACCTCATCCTGGTGGGCCAGCCCGGGCTGCTCCACAACATGGCATTGAAAATAAATGCCGACATCACCTCCCGGGTGACCTACTCCACTATATTGAAAAAATTGAACCCCGACGCTATGGAATCCTTTATCCTCAATGAACTTGATCAGGCAGGCCTGCCTCATAATACCTTTACTGGGGATGCTTTAAGCCTGGTCATCCGCAGCAGCGACGGCATATTGAGAAAGGCCAGGAACCTGTGCCTCTCCTGCATGATCGAGTCGGTCAGATCCCGGACAAAGGCCGTCGGTATCGACAATGTCAACCGGGTCCTCATCCAGCCCCACTGGCGCATGGAGCAGGATATCGAGCACATCATTTGAATCATAACGGTTTTCGGTGAAACGGAGGCAGGCTCTGCCGGGGGGCAACCTGCCAAGGGATAGCCGAAAAGGTGGGTAGCATTGAACAATGCACCTGAAAAGGGGGCTGATTGGTCGCAATCAGCCCCCTTATTTTATGGAAAAACGGCTGGTCATCAGCTGTTGTTTTTTTGGATAATTCCCCGGCTGGTCATAAGAAAAAAAACTATATATGGTGGTCAGAGCAACGCTTTTGCTGATTTATCACTATAATCTTCTCCAAAAGACCATATGAATTTGGGAAAGTGCCTAAAAAAGGGTCAAATTTTATGACCTGTAATTTGGCACAAAGTATGACAGGATTTTGGCCCGTAACACTTAGCTCTTCTGATGAGTCAATTCAACTTTCACAATATCAAATGCATTGAATGGAATATCTGGATTACCATCCACACTTTCAATTTCAGAAGCGTTCGTAACTAATACTTTTTCAAATTTTTTCCCATTATTGATATAAACAGTAACAACTTGATATCCCATACCAGTCTCCGGCTGGGATACTAAATAGTCTTTTATTTTATCTGGTACAATTTTGCTTTTAATCTGCATTATTATCTCCTTGGTACAGGTGGAAGTGAGGTAACCGAACCGTTTGATACTCCATAAGGGAATATAACCTCTGCTCCACCACCAGATTTTCCATATGCGGGGGCAACCCTACCAATTTGAACTGGGGTCCCTGCTGGTGGCCTTATTTCAAAAGGATATATTGCTGGTTTATCGCTCGGTAATGCATACCGTTTTGTCGCATCGAACCCAGCCCTTATATTTGCCGTATCATTAGCTGTAGTGGCAAAGGTGCCTGGTGAGATACCATTTCCTGATGTAATCTTAAAATCATCGGCTCTGGTTGCATATCTAACAAAAACGTCGCCTTTATTTGTAAATTGGATTGGTGCATTTATAGCCTCTGGTATAATAGCAGGTAGTCTACTCTTTGTGGCTAAACGGGGCATTTTACCAAGCATTCCGATTCCGCCTAATAAAATATCTTCACCCACCCCTGGAAATGAAGCGGCCCAGGCCATTCTTGAATCAGCAGTCGTTGGAGTTATTAAGTCAAGTATTCTATCAGGAAAAGCCAAAATATTGGCAGCAAGGTCATTGAGAGCGTAGAGCCAATATAAAGTAGGTTGTATCAAATAGTTGTTTACCGCACACAACCCCAAAGGATCAATCAACCCATTCGGATCATTAAAGCAGTAAGCATACAGATTCAACCCATCACCAAACGGATCAGCCCTAAGGTACCGGCCAAGCTGCGGATCATAATACCGGTTCAGGTTATAGTGCAGCCCGGTTTCAGCATCATAATACTGGCCAGCAAACCGTAGATTGTTGGTGATACCTTCAATTTCGATCTGGCAGTTGCCGAAGGCATCATACTTTCCGTCCCAGACCACAAGGCCGTTGGTGGCTATCAATTTTTGTGGGGTGCCGTTATGATCGTTCTGGTACCAGTAATATTCAGATCCGACTTTCATGAACAAGGGATCAGTGGTCCATTGGGACCCGGGTTTGTACCCGTAGGTTTTGATTTCGGCACCGGTGGCATTGTATTCCCCGACCAGACCCTCGTTGGCATAATGAAAAAAAGTTTTTGTGCCGTCCACCTCTTTCCAGAGTCTGCGTCCAAAGGGATCATATCCGTATGTGGCGGTTACATTGCCGGACCCGTCTTCAACCTTTACCAGCCGGTCTTCCTGATTGTAAAAGAACGCGGTAACATCAGTGCCCTGTGTCTTGCGGGTCATGTTACCGTTCGCATCGTAATCATAGCCGGTACTGCCGTAGGATTCAAGCTCATTGTCGGCATTGTAGGAGATTTGACCCTGGACCTTTACATCCGTGATCCTGTTGCCCAGTTTGTCATAGGTGTATGACTCATCGGGCAGGGTGGGGTTCAGGGCCGTGGTCAGGCGGTTCAGCTCGTCATAGGCGTAGGTGTAGTCGCCGTGTTCCGTGGCCTTTTGGGTAATGTTGCTGCTGGTGTCATAGGAATATTGCCTGGTCATCACAGGATTCTGGCCCGGATCTTTGGCTGTGATGGTTTTCAGGCGCATCAGGGCGTCATGGGCAAACTCCTGTCTGGTACCGCCGGGAAGGCTCATGGATGTGGGGCTGTTCCAGGAGGCGGGATTGTAGCTGATTCCGGCCTGGCCTGCCCCGGGCAGGGTGATACCGGCCAACCGACTGCCCTGGTCGTAGTCATAGACGATGGTATTGCCATCGGGACCGACAAAGGTTTTTTGGGCACCTGTGGGGGTGTAGGTATACGCGTGGGTCAGGCTGAAGGTCCCGTAGTCGACGGTTTCAGACAGCTTCCGGCTCAGGTCATCATAGGTATAGGCGGCAAAAGCAATTCCGTCGCTCCAGGTGAGCAGATTACCCAGGGCATCCTGGGTGAAATCAACAATTTTGACCGGTGTGGCAAGGTTGCCGGTTGCAAAATACCTGACCTGAGTGATCCGGTTTTCAGAAGAATAGGCGTATTCTATTCTCTGGTTTTTGGCGTCAATTACGGCGGTTTTATTGCCCACGGCATCATACTCATACCGGGTTAAAGCGCCCATGGGTTTTGCCGAGGTGAGCAGTCGGTTATTTTTGTCATAGGTAAAGTACTGGATGCCCTGGTTGGGATCCTGGAGCATGATCTGGTTGTCCCGGTTGTCATAGGTTCGGATGATCTGGCCGGTTTCCGGGGTAAGGGTTTTGATTAGGCGGTTGAGGGCATCGTATTCATAGGTGGTTGTGCGGCCTGCTTCGTCGGTGGATGTGGCAATGTTGCCTGCCGGATCAAAGGTTCTGGTTCTGGTCAGGGTGGTGGTATCCAGGACATCTTTTTCCTCGATGACCCGCATCATGCGGTCATGGGTCAGGTGCCGGGTGAATGTCGGGTAGGTGACGGTCACCGGGAGGTTGGACGGGGCAAAGGAGCTGCTGTCCTCGCTGTAGGCGTAAGACACGGTGTTGCCTGCCGGGTCCATGGCCTTTAACACCCGGCCTTCATTGTCGTACTGGACTTGTGCTTGTCTGCCCTCCTGGTCCGTGGCCAGGACCGGCAGGTGGTCTGTATTGTATTGGGTTGTGGTGTAAAAGGTTAAAGGATCAATGGCCTTGATCAGGTTGTTGTGGTCGTCATACTCGAACTCAAAGCGTTTGAGCAGGGCATTGATCACAGCAGTGCGGTTATTGGCACCATCGTATTCAAAAGATGTGGTGTCCCCCGCTGGGTTGGTCTGGGATGTCATCCTGCCCATGGCATCATAGGCAAAACGCCATTCATGTTCAATGCCGCCTCTTGCATCCTGCATTTTCAGCAGGTTCCCGCTGTTGTTGTACTTAAGGAACCGAGTGGTCTGGTTTAAAGGATCAATGATGGTTTCAAGGTTGCCTTGGGCATCGTAGGTGAATTCGGTGACGGTTTCTTCGGTGTTCTGGTCTGCATGGCGGGTGGCGGTGAGGATTTGACCGATTTCATTGTAGGTAAAGCTTGTGACCCTTTCAACCGAGGTGTTTTTGGCTTCGGTCTTTTGGGTAAGGTTGCCGGAAGCATCGTATTCAAAGGTGGTCACCCGTTCCAGCGGATCGGTAACTTGCTTGACCTTGTTGAACCTCAGGTCATATTCAAAGGCCACCTGAGTTCCGTCGGGATAGATGATTTTTTTAAGGTTTTCCTGTTCATCATATTCCTTGCGGGTCTGGTTTCTTTTCTCATCAACAATGATATAGTCTCTGCCGTCCTGATTGATTTTTTCAATGGTGCGGCCGTTGATATCAACGCGTTTGGTCTCGCCTTTGTCATTGTACCAGACTTCCTTGATCCGGCCTGAACTGGTTTTAATCCGGGCATAGTATTCTTTTTTGTTTTTGTCATAATCATATTCAAAGAAATACCCGATACCACTACTGTCGGTTACGGCTATGGGTGCAGAAGCAGAACTATAGCTGACAAGGGTTTGTCTTCCTGCGGCATCAACAGTTTGGATAATATTATTCTTGTCATTGTATTCATAGGTGGTTTTTTTGCCCAGAACATCAGTGACTTTGGTCAGGTTTGATCCGGTATAATCGTACAGGATCTGTCTTGCATCATGATCATAAATTCTTGCAAGATTGTTGTCTGTGTCATATTCAAACCAGAGTACCTGGTTGCAGGTTTTATCTGCAACACCGGAAGGCGTTTTGTCTTCCGGGCTGTCGTAGATAATAGAGCCGATAGCACCCAACCTGTTGCCGTAGGAGATTAAACGGCCATTGGAATCATATTGCCTGAAGTTACCGTGCTTGTCCTTAAAGACATATTTGTCTTCATAATAGTCATCTTGAGAACCCAGTATACATTGGCCCCATTGAGGGGTGCCAAGATATTGTTCGCAGTCTGTTTTACGTTCAATGGTATTTGTGCCCTGCTTATAAATCCCGGCAGAGCTCTTTTTATAGGCAACTCCATCTTTGGTAATATAGTCAGGGCCGTATTCTGATAAAACATAGGTCTTTTGGTCATCAAGTCTGCCGTCTGTGATACGGGACAGGTTCTCCCATTGCCAGGCACCCGACCTATAGGTCCTGGCAATAGATATGGAACCGCCGGGCACCTTGACCACAAGATCTGTTGCCTCATCATTATATTCTCTCAGGGCTGTATTGACCGAACAGCCAACCTCTTGCATGATATGGCGGGATTTATCCATTAATTTATCCATGGCCATATCAAACAGGGATTCCTGACGTTCCGGCTTGGGCAGGCATGTTTGCTCACCCCAGGACATGGGCGTGTAGCTCGGGGCCGATGAAGTACCACCACCGCCGCCTGTGCCGCCACCGGTGACGTAGGAAGATGATCCCCCTGTGCCTGTACCAGGACTGCCTGTGCCAACGCAGGTTCCACCGCTCGTGTAAAAGCAGTGCCGGGTGGTGCCGGTTGATCTATCGCCACTGGCACAGGCATATGCATATGATACTGGGATACATTTGCTGTAGGTATAGCAGCCGCCACCGCTGCCTGTCTCTTCTTCCCGGTCAAGGGATTTAAGGCAGGTGATGCGATAGGGGATTGTGATCCGCTGTTTGGCCTCAAGATAATCCGGCAGACCTGTTAATATCTCATATTGAAAATTTTCATCACTTGCCGGGATGGGGATATTAATTTCTTCCGCCCTGATAAGACCGTGGTTGATCAGGATAAATTCGCCGTGGAACACATCTCCTTTGACCATGTCGGGCAGGGTTATGGATAAAGGCTCTGCAACCACCACGGCTGCCGGAACATCGGTTTCAAAGGTGGCGGTTAATAAAATCTCGTATTTATCCTGGATGGTAATCTCATTGACTTCCCATTCCACGGTCACAAGATTGTATTCTAAAAAGAGATCACGGCTTACTGTAATGCCGGGCTTGATCCAGACACGACAGGTGATTTCCTGGTGGTTGTTTGCCGTGATACGGCATTTGTAACTCCCGGTAGCCAGATCTTCAAACAGGGCTTCACCATGGGAATCGGATGTTAGGGTGTGATTGGTCAGGGTTGCTTCGTTTTGCAGTTTTATTTTTGCATTGGCAAGCCCCCTGATCAGTTCATTTTTAGCATTGAATGTTCCGGTATAGATATCAGACAGTTTAAACAGCACATGGCCTGAGCCTGACTGACTCACTGTGGGATAAAGCCCGATATCCGTGATAGGATAATTGGAACTGGTCACGGTGAGATAAAAAACATGCATTCCCTGGGCAATACCTTCATTGGGAAGAAAACTGATGCTGACCTTGCGCGATTCTCCTATGCCAAGGGTACCGATATCGGAAGGGGTGTTGAGCCTGACCCAGGATGGGGCAGGGCTGCCGGTCTCGTCTTTGAGTTCGATACTAACGTCACCCATGTCGGCAAGACCTTTGTTCTCGAGGGTAATGGTCTCTGTGATCATGTCATCATGGGCCACCCCTGTTTCTATGTGGTCCGGGGTAAAGTAGAGGGCAGGATGGCTTTCGGAAAACTGTGTATCAATTAAAACCGAGCCCCAGGGGGTAACCGATTCATCACTTTTAACCGACAATTCCAGGCTGCCGAACTCATGGGCCAGGTTATCAGCCCACACAATCAGGTTTATGGTTACCCTTCGATCCGGGTCTACTATTGGAATGGGATCGCCAAGATCTACATGGACACCAGGTTGAAGGGGGGTTGCAAGTTCCAGCCTGAGATTGGTAAGACGGGTTCCATTTTCTGTGGATATGTTGATACTGATTTTCTGCTCGTAATTTTTGGGGATGCTCAATTTGATTTTTGAAGGAGCAATACTGACCTGATTAATAATAAACGTTCCCTGGTCCGGGCGGTCTAAAAGATCCGGGTGGACAACATGAACATGATAAACACCGGCTTCATTTTCCAGGGGCTCAAAGACGTAGGTGAAGGTGCCGGTTTCATCGGTGTTTATATTAAATTTGCGCTCAAATCCGTTAACGGAAATGATCAGATTTAAAGGCGCATCTACAAGTGTCTCGCCCGTGGCTCTGTCGATGGCCCGGCCTGTGATAATAATCTCCTTGTCGCCCTTTGATACTTCAGGAAGAATGGAAACAAGATTGCCATAGTATGAGGTATCTTTAAGGCTGATCTCCTGTCTTGTTTGAGTCCCATCCATTTTTACCTCATCCGGCTGGCCAAGATGGTAAAAAATATTGTCGATTTCAAGGCGAACATATACTGTGTCAGGGGCATTGGCCGGGATAAACAAATCCATGGGTTCTGATGTGAAAATACTGCCCTTTGTAATCCTGGCCACACTTTTTTTATTGGGAAGCATGATGATATCTTCCCCCAAAGACTGTTGAAAAGACTTTGAATAGAGAACGTTTTCATCTTCATCTACCAGATAATAACGAATGTCCAGGGACGGATTTTTACTGCTGTTTTCTGCCGTGACAATTTCCACATCAGCGGCGCCTGAGTTTTCCAGGGTAAACCTGACAGGACCCACACCGCCCCGGATAAATTCTTCATTTAAAATTTGCAGAACCATGATGCTGTCTTTGACTTCAATCTCCCGGGTCCGGATAATTTTTGCCTGCTCACCGGGATTGGCAGTTATTTCAATGGTGGTGGTCAAGGTTTCAACATCGTTTAATTCACTATATCCGCCCAGGATGACAGGAATTCTCTTTGATTCTCCGGCGTCAAGGGAAAAAATCTCTGACTGATGGAGGTGGCCGCCCACAAGCACTTTAAGTATTATCTGGGTGACAGTACTTGCGGACTCATTCTTAACCGTGTAATCCAACCGGTTCATAATGCCCCGCTTTATCAGGCTCTGGTCTGCCAAATGAGCCGATACGGCTGGCAGTGTTACAAACCGGCCCATGCTTTCCACGGTGTTGGTGTCAACGGTGATGATAGTATAGGACCGTTCCCGGCCTGCATACCCGTAATCTGTGAACGATTCATCCGTCATGATGGCATCATTAACTTTGAACCCGCTCCGGTCCCGGCCGATATAAGCATAGTAGCCGGCGATCTTGCCGGTCTTGTCTGGGTGGGACCATGTGATCAGCGGTGGATCATAGTCTTTTTGAGACACCTGTATCACAGACACGGGCAGCAGATCAAAATTCAAATAATAGGAATTGGAGGGAAGGGATTCATTGTAGGTGTCATCCACAGCCGTAATGACATAACAATGCTGGGTCGGAGACGGGGTTGGATCAACGATCATGAGTTGAGCAATGCCGGTAACAAGCGGGGTCAGACCGGCAACAGAAGAGATCTGTGTCTGGTCGGACCGGTAAACTGAATAGGTGACCGATTCTGTAAAAGCAGGCGCCTCCCATTGGGCACGAACCCCCTGGGCCACCATATCCAGAACAAGATTGACTGGGGCATTGGGTGCCAGAGAATCAGAATCCACACTTGCCGTGTTGCTCAGACCGCTGATAGATTCTTCCTGGTTTTCCCGCCGTATGGTGGTAACAGCATAAACATGGGTGCCGTCAATGGTGGTGGTATCTGTATAGGCGGCAAAAGTTCCGATACTGTCAATTTCGATACTGTCAATAAGGGTCAGATCTCCTTCTCCAGGTGCCTGCCTGAAAACCTGATACCCTACAGCATTTTCAACTACTGTCCATGTCAATTCTATCCTTCCTTTTGATACAGCCTTGCCGGTGAGGGACGCCGGTGGTGCCAGGGGGGGCAGACCCCCCTGGTAAACCTGGAACTGATGGTCAACAAGAATGTCAGAGCTGACATTGTCCAGGTCATCCATACCTGTATAAAGGATTTCAATGGTTTCCGGACCCAAAAGCCCGGCATCATCCGGCAGGGTTACATTGGCCTGCCAGGCCTGGATTTCCCCTGTTTGGGGGGGTGTTTCGCTCAATCCGGCCACATCGACAACCTGTCTTCCATTGGCAATATCCAAAAGAATTTGAGGTTCTTCACCAGGTTTGATTTTTTCCGACAGACCAAAAGAAAGTTGTATTTCAACAGGCGTATCAAAGTTGTTTTTAACAGGAGAAGATGGTGATATATCCAGCCGTTTAACCCGGGGCCCTTTGGTATCCAGCAGCAACCTGTCTCCTGAGACAATTTGCGTTCCCCTGTTACCGGCCTCGTCCCTGGCAGAAAATACAGCATAGGCCGTGCCTTCGGGCATGGTCTCAATAATGTCAAAAAAGCCCGAGTAAATAAGGTCTGATACTTTTTCAAGCTCCACAGACCGGGGAATGCCCCCACCGGGTGTGATGGTCAAAAACGGCAGTGTTCCCAGAGGTTCGCTTAGGTTAAGTATTACATCTACCCGTGCCGGAGCATAGCGTTCTGAAACAGGATCGACAAGACCACGGGAGGCAAACTCAATGCTATCCGCAATCGGGGCTGTGGTATCTGATACAGCAGATGCAATATTTGACAATCCACTTTCATTGCCAGCTGAATCAACGGCAAGGACCCTGTATGACCAGCTGCCTTCTCCAGGGGGAAGATCCGTATACCCCGGCGTTCTGATCAAATCCGTATTGACCTTAACAGCCTGATCCTTGTCTGTGAAATCAGTTTCCAGGCGAAAGAGATTAAACCCTTCCACCACTTTATTCAACGGCTTTTGCCACAATAGTTTAATCTCGCCGTCGGGCCTGGGCTCGCCGGTAAGAGACCGGGGGCTGTCCGGGAGGCTGGTATCAACGGTGATTAGAATTTCAATGGATTCAGGGCTCTGGCCTGCCCGGTTTTCAGCAACCGCCTTAATCCGGTTTTCTCCTTTATTTAAGACAAATGGAATTTTAAACAGACCCAATGGTCCAACCACCACGGTTGCATCTGTTTGAACACCATCATGGATCAGGGTAACATCCGTATATTTATCCGTGGTCCCTTGAATAGCCATCTGAGTTTTATTTGTTATAAAATTATTCTCAGGAATTGTGATAACAGGGGCTAACGGTGTATCAAGGCCTGAAACCAGGGTGTATTCATAACTTGAAAAATTACCGAGTGTGTCAAATCCTGTAACAATAAGGGTATAAGACCCGTCAGGAATGGTAAAAACATCAATATAGGCTGAATATGGATCACTATAGTCTTTGCGGACCATGGCACCGTTAAAGTGAAATTCAACTGCACTCACACCGGCAGGATCGGTCATGGCAACATAAACCTTGCCTGGGCCGGTAATGTTCAAACCGTCTGTCAGCGGTGTGTTTTCAAAACGGATATCCGTCAACGCAGGTCCCGTGGTATCATTGGTGGGTGTTCCTGAAACAGCTGTCACCAGTGTTTGCTCCCCGCCACTTAAGTTTAGTGCTGTTACGGCAAAATAATACAGGGTGTCATTGGTTAACCCGGAGATATTGGCAGACAGCCCTGTGGCAGTCCGCCTGGGTGTCATACCGTCAACATTTGTGAATACAGTGTCGCTGACATAAATTTGATATTGCTTCACATATTGTGATGGAACAGACATTTCCCACGACAGGCTGACATACCCGCTATACGGGGTAACAACTGTATTGGCGGGATTGGCTAACAAGGTGATTCCCTGGAAGGTTGCGCCCAGACTTTCATTTTCATCCGCATCAATACTGGTGATTTTAAAGTCATAGGCCGTGGCCAAAGTCAGACCTGTTTTTTCAAACCTGTTTTCAGATGCAACAAGGTCAAGCCCTTCAGGTTCACCGTTCACATAAACCTTGTATTTTAACAGATCGCCATCTGTGTCGGTTGAATGCTGCCAGTTCAAGACAAGCTTGTTTTCAAAGCACTGGACATAAAGGCCTGTTGCATTTTCAGGCGCAAGGGTATCATTGGGCGTGGCAGTCACGGGTGTGACAGTTTCAAGGGCATTGCCTGCATCATCCACAGCCACCACGGCAAAAAAGTAGGGCGTATTCCGGGTCAGGTTCTCAACCGTTGTCTCAAAATTACCCGCTTCAATGGTGGCATAAGGGGTGAGTCCTGCAACAGAACTGAATGTTGATAACTGGGCATAGATCCGGTAGGCTGCAATATCACCATGAATGGATTCATCATATCCAATCCAGTTCAATATAACAGACCTACCATTCCCATCAGGATTAATTATTAAATTATCCACGGGCAATGGCGGTGTATCGTCAAAAAAGATTTCAATAGAAACCGGGTCACTTTCATTCCCTGCCCGGTCCATTGCCTTGAAAACAAATATATTCTGACCGGAGGCCAGTGTCACTTGATGTTCCCACCCAGTCTGGTCGGTATGGCCCTCCACTTCTGCCTCATCCATCCACACAGCAGCATAGGCTTCCTTGATCCCTATAATTGTTTGGGTATTTGAATGGGTCGGCGTGGTCACAGAATCAATAACCGGGACTGGCGGTTTGGTCAAATCAACCGTAAAATGGGTCATCTGAGCAATCCCCTGGTTACCCAGGGTGTCCTGTAATTGAATTTCCACCTGAAAGATTGACTCAGCAAAAGGGGCTGCGGGTGTAAAAATAAGCAGCTCGCCGCCTGAATCCGCCCAGACACCGGGTATTGGAGAAAGGTTCATATCTTTTACAGACAGGATGCTGGCCGTCATATCCAGCCCACTTGTCTGCTCGGTATAACCGACTGAAATGATTAGCGGCGGATTATTGAAAAAGGTATTATCATGGGGTTTTACATCGGTGATCACAGGTGCCAGGGAATCTAAAATAATATCGACAAAGACAGAAGCACTCCTGTTGCCGGCCTGGTCTTCCAGGATAATTTCAATTGCATTGCCGCCCTGGATCAGGACAAGATCAACGGACCAGTCACCTGCTCCAAACCCTGTCTTTTCCAAACCATTTATCCATACTTTGGTATCCGCCTCCCTGGTGCCGGTAAGCTGAATGCCTGAGACAATTGATTTGTTGATTTCCGGCCGGGTTTTTATTATGCCGGTTGTTACGGTTCCGCCTGTAATGGCAGGGATTGCCGGTGCTAATTTATCCACAGTAAAGGAAAAATTGTACGCCTGGGTGTTGCCCCATACATCTTTTGCCACAAGGGAAACCGTATAAACACCTGCTGCCAAAGGCACTACAGACGGGATAAAGGTAAACACATCATTATTCTCGTTTATGGTTCCTGCCACAACTTGTGTGTTCTGGTCCCTGACAACCATACTTGAGATGACAGCAGCATCGTCAACCTGCCCATGTTCATCCGCAAAAGTGACGGTGATCTGATCAACCTGCTGTGAAAAACTGTTGCCGGCCGGAATTGTGCCCACAAGAGCTGGTGGTTCGGGATCTTTTATCCCGGTGATGCTTTGAGAAAGAATATTGTTATCTTCGTTTACTTCAAGCACAATTTTGCCGCTGTCCGCTTCCACCTCAACAGTGTGATCACCGGTCACAGCAGTCCATGCCATGGAAAGGTTCATTACCTCATCCACGGCCAGAATCTGATCCACAGCCAGGGTCCCAATGGTGTTGCCGTCAACCCGGAAAAGAACCTGGAATGGGTCCACACAAGGCCCGGTCCCCATATTCTTAATGGTTCCGGTAAAAAGAACTGACTGGCCCGCCGCAAGATCCTTCACAGGATTCCAGGCAATGGCATTGACAACAAGGTCAGGGGGTAGCCCGGCGGTTGTGAACTGCCATAGGGATCCCGTTGTGGATTGTCCAACCGCATCCTTTGCCACAACCTGCCAGAAATAAGTGGTGCCGTATAAAAGAGCCGCCACTTCAAATTGGGCCTCCGTTAAATTTTCTGCCACAAGGGCTATATTATCGCTTTCAGTGCCCAGATATACATCATATGTCAAGGTGTCCCAGACATTGGGATCCTGGCCGACCCAACCCAGGGTCAGGGCCTGGTCCGTCATTTGGACTTTAACCGCCCCGTGGGCAGGCGTCGGACTGGAAGGTGCAAAGGGCGGTTTGTTGGTGGGATTGTTATTTATACAATCACTTTCAACTATCAGCCAGGGTGTAACATCCAAATTTCCAAACACCTCTTCCCCGTTAAAACCGGGGCCGTTAACATCGTTCCACCAATTGTTTTCTGCAATCACACTGGAACCGCTTGCATTGTATACTGCATAATTTGCAGTCTGAAAAAAATTGTTTCCGGAAATTGTGGGAGTAGCACCGCTTAAATATATTCCATTGGGATTATTCTGAATCACATTACAATTAATTACAGCATTATTGCTTCCTGTACCGGTAACATAAACCCCCGAATTACTATTTTTTTGAATGGTATTGTACTGGATAATCGGGGATGCATTGTACAAATACACTGACCCGTATTGCCCGCCGGCATAGGACACTTCACAATGCTCAAATATGGTCATGGTGTCACTTGATGCAGCTCTGAAACTTATCCCATTCCAGTCTCCGGGAGACGGTGTTGCTGAGGATGATGTGAATATAATTTTGTTTTCCGGGGTGCCCTGGGCGATAAGGGCGCCTTTATAGCTTGTACTATCACCTGCTACCTGAAGAAACTGCCCGGGTTTAAAACGAACTTCAACTCCAGGCTCTATGGTCAATGAAGTTACTCCGTCTGCCCCGTCTGATCCCTGAATGTCTATGCTGCCAGCTATTTGTAGGGGCATAATATTCGGCCAGACAGTGTCTCTTCTTATATATCCAGCTGTGACTTCTATCTTACTGTTTTCGTCAATACCATTAAACGTACACTGGGCAAGTCTTTCAATATTTTCAGGATGAAGTTTTAACGGAAAACTATTATTGTAATTAATGGTATTGGAGCCAAAACTATCAAATCTTCCCTGGAGGGCATAAATTCCGTTATTAATGGTGTTGCCGGTTATTGTTCCGTCTGCGTTACCATTGAAATACAGGTCATATTTACTGCTATTGATGATTGTGGTGTTCTTTATAGTTGGACCGGCATTATACAAATACACTGACCCGTATTGCCCGCCGGCATAGGACACTTCACAATGCTCAAGTATGGTCATGGTGTCACTTGATGCAGCTCTGAAACTTATCCCATTCCAGTCTCCGGGAGACGGTGTTGCTGAGGATGATGTGAATATAATTTTGTTTTC
>JADGEQ010000006.1:170380-213160 GCA_016744295.1 Desulfobacteraceae bacterium
CGGGGTGCCCTGGGCGATAAGGGCGCCTTTATAGCTTGTACTATCACCTGCTACCTGAAGAAACTGCCCGGGTTTAAAACGAACTTCAACACCCGGTTCTATGGTTAATGAGGTTATGCCGTCATCTCCATCCGTACCCTGAACGGTTACATTGCCAGTAACAACATAAGGACTGCCGGCCAAAGTCCAGGTGGTATCAGTGCTGATAATGCCGCTGACATTTGTATCTGCTAAAGCGACCAGGGGAAGACCTATGGTGAAAAATAGGATGAAAAATAGTATGAAAAGATTTTTCAAGAATACTTTTGTAATTGCTGCCAGGTAATTTGTCATAGATGATTTCCCTGATTTTTCGTTGCTACATTGGATGCCTGGTTTCATGGTTTCCCTTTTATTAATTGCCTTGCTTTGTGCAGGGTTCACAATGGCCTATCTCTTTGGTTCGCTGCGATTTTGGTTTGTTTGCAAGCATCTGATATTTTAAATATCTTTGATAGGCTTGAATTCCGCCTTCAAGGTAAAATACTTTGTGCTTGAAGGCGGGATTGATTTCTTTTTTAAGTTGTTTGTAACGATTACCTGTCTCATCAAAAATAATGACGGACATCATTGGATTATTTGGGGGAATTGATAGCTTTTGTTTTAATGGGCTTTGGTCGGTAAATATTGAATTGACAATTTCACCGGTTTTCATATTATTTTTTTTGCCGGATATGAAAAACGCTTTGGGTATCAGGGCTTTATTCTTTTCAGGTGGCTTTAAGCAGGCATTGATAATGATCCAGTTTTCATAGTCTTTTTCCTGGAAAAAAATATTAACCGGCATTTTATTGAGATCTTTTTGAGAGAATGGATCACCCACAAGGGTGCCGCCTTTATGCTTCCAGGTGGGGAATCCTCCCTGGAGTATTTTGATATCAAACCCATTTTGGTTTAGATTGAGAGCTTCTTTTGTGATTTCAGTGTAGCCAAATCCTTTGTGGATCAATACGACAGGTTTGGTCTTTAAGAAGGATTTTGTCTTGATAAAGGAAAGGGGAATGTTCATTGAGCCCGGGATTTTAAATTTGGCAAATTGGGTTTGGTGACGGATATCCACTAAAAAGATCTGCTTTTTTTGTTTGATCTTCTGCATCACGGTTGTGGCAGATATCATTAGGGAAACCTCATGTTTTTTTTGCGGTGTTAACCGGGAGCTGTGGGCCCATGAGGTGATAAAGAGCATCAAAACAACCAGGCTTGTTATTTTATAAAAATGCTTCATTAATTTATATCCATCTCAATAGGGGTCACTTGATCTGCCGTAATATAAACAGCATCACTCCAATAGTGCTGCCCTCCAACATCAACCCTGAATTTGAAGGGTTGATCCGAGGGAACAAAGAAGCTTGCCATACCGTTTGTGTCGGTTTCTATGTATTGTCCAAGGTATGAACCGTTTCCATTAAAAAGATACACCTTAACATCAGGCAGGTTTATACTCGATTGGGTAACATTTACCCGGGCAGTTCCATGGGGAATGCTTAGAGTCGTATCTTGGAACCAAAATAAGTTGGTCCAGAATTTTTCTCCCATGTAGTCAGCTCGAACAATGTATTCTTTATCCGGTAATGGAAAAATCACCCGGCCGTCGGTATCTGTTTTTTCATATTGTCCGAGATAGGAGTTGGCAGCGTTGAAAAGACAGGCTTTGATATCCGTTATTGGGTTATGTAGGCCTTGATACTCACTTTGTATGGAGATCTCAATGTTTTGGTGGGGCAATGTCAGATCAATGGATGTATCGTCTGATACGTTTGTATCTTCAGTCCAGAATTGATAGCCAATATAGTCTGCGCGAACTTTGTAGGTGGCCAGGGGCACTTCAAACGCCACTTGACCGTACATGTCTGTTTTCTGGTACAAGCCAGTATAGGAACCATTTTCATTGAAAAGGTATATCTTTATATCCGGTATGGGGATTGCGTCATCTTTTTGGAACATGATAGTGAACAATCCACCGCCGGTATCAAGGTTAATCAGATTGGTTCCAATGTCCATTATCTGGATAACATCACTCCATTGTTTGCTTCCCAGAACATCGGCACGGAACTGATAGCTTACCCCCGCAGGAAGACTGAAGGCTGCTACACCATAATCATTTGTGGTATGGTATTGTCCAAGATAGCTGTCAGATTCGGAAAAAAGGTAAACTTTTGCATTTTTTACGATATCATTTTTTGTAAACACGGTTACTTGAGCAGTTTCATGGGTAAGGTTCATTGAATAATACAATTGATCCGGTACAATTACAGGATCACTCCAGAATGTTTCACCCATATAATCAAACCGAAATAAATAGGTACCGTCTGCCAGATCAAAAAGGGCTTCACCGCTATTATTTGTGGCTGCATATAAGCCGATGTAGGATTGATTTTCAGTAAACACATAACATTTAGTACCGCTTATGGGTTCACCCGAATCCTTTTGGGCAGAAAATGTAAACCTGCCGCCGCCGACGGATATATCGACCGGATTGACAATATCTGCGGCAAGGGCACTGACCCGGCTCCAGAATTGGCTGCCTTCATAATCCGCCCTGAATTTGTACATCCCTTCGGGTAATTGGAATATGACCTGGCCGTTGACGTCTGTGTTAAGGTATTGACCCAGATAGGACCCTGTATCGGAAAAGAGGTAAACCGTGAGACCGGACTGGGGCAAACCACTGCCGGTCACAGTGACCTGAGCTTCGGCCATTGCTATATCCACCTGTGTATCCCGGCTTATGAAATCTTCGGACCAGAACTGCTGACCCAGATAATCAACGCGTATCTTGTAAGCCTTATCCGGTAATGAAAAAGAGAGGAGACCATCATCGTTGGTTTTTTCATATTTACCCAGGTATGAATTGGAAGGACTGAACAGATATGCTTTAACATCGGGTACAGGTTCTGATGACTCCTGGTAAACACCTGCAACGGATATGGTTATATCTTTATGCGGCAGGGTCAGATCAATGTGGGTATTTGTTTTGATCGTGGTGATATCGGTCCAGAATTGATACCCCATATAGTCTGCACGGACTTTATAGTCCGCCTCTGATACATCAAATGTCACGGAACCTGTTTCATCGGTTTTTTTGTATCTGCCAAGATAGGAATCTGTCTTGCTGAAAAGATACATTTTTATTCCGGGAATGGGTGTCTCTTCATCTTTTTGCAGGGTTATGGTAAAAGAACCGCCTTCGGTATCAAGGCCTACTGAATTTGATCCGCCGCTTTGTACCTGGGTTGCATCGGTCCAGTATTGTGTTCCCAGAACATCTGCCCTGAATTTATAACTGACACCCACAGGCAGATCAAAGGATACCTGGCCCTGATCGTCTGTTTTAAGATACTGTCCCAGATAAAAACCGGTTTCAGAAAAAAGATAAACATTATATCCGGCAGCAGGACCGCTGGTTGTCGTCACAGTTAAGTTAACGGTTTCAATCGGGATAACAAATTTTGAAAACATAACCTCTGGCAACTGCACCAAGTCAGACCAGAATTTATTTCCGAGATAATCTATTCTGAATTGATACAAGGTGTTATTAAAATTATCCGGGTTAAACAATGCATTCCCTTCTGCATCTGTTTTCGCTGACAAACCATAATAACCGCCGGATTCCTTAAACACATACACTTGTGTGGCTGCTATTGGATCTCCTGAATCGGTCTTCACATTGAGGGTGAGACCATCAAGATTGAATATATATTCGAGTACTGTAATTTCACTCATGTTATCGCAAAGATCAACAGAAACGCATTTTAAAACTGTAGATTCGCTGATTACTATGGGGTTTGTATATGCCATTGAATCAGTGCCGGGATCTGTGCCGTCAAGGGTATAATAAATTATTGCCGGTTCGTCGGCAGTGATGGCAATAAGCTGGGGATCTTCATAATTACCTTCCGGGGGTGCAACCGATAGAACTGGTGGGGTTCGGTCGATTGTAATCAGGCTTGATGCATATCGGAAAATCTGGACATCTTCATCACTGATTGCCGCATAAATATAATAGATGCCGTCATCAAGTTCTGAGATATCCCAAACATAATAGTCCTGTTCGTCGTCCTGATCCTCGTCAATATCATCTGCAATCAAGATTCCGTCTTCGCCTTCATTATCTGTATCATAATAGAGGGCTATTTTTGCACTGGAGTCGGGATCTGAGTCGGCCCATTGGATCTCTATGGTTTGAGCATTGGTATTCAGGTTTTCAAATGGAGCTGTGATCTCGATTTGTGGAGGTGCATTTACCAGATCAATTTTAACAAAAAACTGGGATACATCTGTCCAGCTACTTGGCACGCCATGTTCATCAACAGCCTGGGCCTGCCAGAAATAACGAGTGTTATTTTTCAGGTTTACAGGTAGGGTCCAGTCGGGGCCTGATGAGTCCCCCTGAACAACAAAATGGGTCAGCTCTTGATTGCTGTACACTTCAAACCTGTATTCAAGCTGATCAAAATCAGGATCTGTTGCCCTATGCAATGACAATACAGGGTTCCTGGTATCAACCCAGGCATTGTTGCCTGGGTTTTTTAATGTTGGTACCAAAGGGGAGTCATTCATTCTGTTGACAAAAAAACTATCAGTGGTCCAATTGCTTTGAGCACCGCCGTCACTGGCTTTAACCCGCCAATAATACCGGGTATTTTCCTGAAGCCCGAAAACCTGGAAGGTTGTTGTTTCACTTCCTTCAGGGATCTGCTCTGATGTTTGTTTGTCAGGACTGTCAAAGACACTTGATTTGTCAATTTCAAAAATATAATTTATTGGATCTGCATTTTCATCTGTTGAATTTCCAATGGTCAATAAAGGATCATAACTTTCTATTTCAGTCTGACCGTCCGGTGAGATAATGGAAGGGTTGGTTGGCGCCTGGTTTGCCCTATTGACAAAAAATGACTGAAGCAAGGTGGCTGTTTGCCCCCCATTCCCGTCAGAGGCAATTGCGCGCCAATAATATGCGGTATTATCGGCAAGCTCTGAATTGACTGTCCAGGATGTAGTGCCCTCTTGCTGGCTGACCACGCCCGAGTCTGTTATCAGCACTGTCATCGCTTCATCTTCATAAACTTCAAAGGTATAGGTTATAATATCATTGTCAATATCCGTGGTGTTCATTACCGTCAGTACCGGTGTCAGGGAATCAACCTCGAAATTGTTTGCCGGACTACCGGTATGAAAGGCTGAAGGCGGGTCATTCAGGGTGTTTACAAAAAAGTCCTGGTATGCCCACTGGCTTGAACCCTCATTGTCCGAAGACCTGACTCTCCAGTAGTACCGGGCATTATCGGGAAGGTTGACAGGAACCTGCCAGTTTGTGGTGGATTCAGATGCAGGAACCGGTGTTGCACCATTATCAGCCACCCAATTGTATATAAACATATTGGGCTTGTTAAATGCCTGGGCAACATTATTCTGGTTGGCAACCATATCTGTCATTTGAAAATCTGAATAAATTTCAAACTCATAGTCAATGGTTTCATTTTGGATATCGGAACTGTTTTCGATGACCAATTCCGGCTCAGTTTCTACAACATCAACATTGGGATGGGGGTACAAGGGATCGGGAACACTGGGGGCTGATGCATCAAGGGTGGGGTCTGTCTGGTCATCAAACTCCTGGAGGTCTGATATGCCGTCATTGTCAAAATCCCCATTGCCATCCCGTTCCAGAATGCCAAAATTGGATGTTTCCCAATCGTCCAGCATACCATCCATGTCTGTGTCGTTGATATCATATACCGTAATTTTAACTCTCCGACTGGTTGAAAGCGTGCCATCGGTTGCAGTAACGGTGATATAATAAATTCCCTTTTGGCCAATGGCAGGTATCCAGTCAAAGATGCCGGTGCCGTCGCCACTATCGATAAACTCGGTGCCAACCGGCAGGGGACTTGCTGACAACGTCGGAATAGAGCCGTTGGGGTCGCTTGACTCAACAATAAAGGAAACCTGCTGATTTTCTATTACTTTTTTGTCAGGGATAAATTGAAGAACCGGTTTTTGGGGCATGGATGTAACAGCATCATAGATCAATGTATAGGTGTCGGTGGTATTTACATCAAACAGGTTGATAAAATGATACCACAGATGGGTATTTCGATCCTGGGTTTTAGACAACCAGGCATTTTCCGGCTTGAGCTCCTTGCCATCGGATCGAATGATATGTTTGAGAACCTTGCTGCCGTTATGGGGGTCTGGTAGCTGGACAAACATAAATCCTGTTGTAACGGGTACTGACAATGTATAATGGGATTCAGTTTCTATGGTTTCCTTAAATGTTAAATTTGATAAAGCGGATTGATCTGTCACATCAGTTTCTTCGCTGTCGGATTCATACACTTTGTACAAATTATCTGCTTTGGACAAAAAATCCCGGATGTTATCCCGGCCGGGAAGATCAACCAGAACATCTCTTACAAGGGTGTGTGTGTTGATATCATCAATCAGGGAAGTTAATTCACCACCCAATTCATCGGCATGGGTGAATTGTGCTTTAAACTCAACAAACCTGCCCGAAAGGGGGCAGTTCATAAGCCATCGGGCCATGGCAGATGTCCCGGGGGCAATGGTGCCAAAATCCACAAGCAGACTCTCGGTTGCCACCTCACCGTTAACTTCACTGCCCTGGATATAAAAATTGATTAAAAGCCCCTGATCGTTATCGACAATTTTGGGTTGTGCAGAATCAATCTTCAGGTTTTGTGCGTCTCCGGCACCTGTATTGTTGACCCTTACTCCCAATGTAAAAGGAATGCTGGGTTCAATTTCCTGTGTAAAAGGATCATCGCCATATACATCTGACGGTAAAAAATAATCCAAAGTTAACTCGGGCATGGGCTTTACAAAAATATAATCCGGGTTGACCTCTATAACATTTTCTTCTCCACCAATGGTATAGGTTAATGTTGCACCAACATTGTACAATGTACCTTTTTCCAATCCATTGGAGGCACCTGGTGCCGGAATAATCAACCAGTGAATATCTGATGAAGCGTCAGCAGGCGTGCTGCCTGATCCTGAAATATTATCAATATTGCTCATTTCATCCACACGGATAAAAAATATTGCCTCTGTGTTCCCGGAGTCTGAGCTGGCGAGTACTGCATCCCCCTCTTCATTTGTGAACCAGACATCCACCTGAATATTTTCTAAAGATGTGTGAGTAAGGCCGTTGTTAATCGTCATATGGGCATCAAATGCCTGCCGTTCTAATGTCAGTTCCTGTTTGATTTCAATTTTTACTTTTGCACAATTAGATTCTTCAGCAAGCAATCTGTCTGGCAACGGAGGTAAAAAGATAAATAGAACGGTTAAGAACAAATGAAAAAAGATGCTTTTTGTGATATTTCTCTTACTCATATTATTCCTCCGACATGTATCGGGTTAGGCACAAGATCAAAATCATATGGAAATGATTTTGCCGGGAAAATGTATGACTATTTCTCATTCAAATAATTGGAGGAAAATTCTTTGAAGTGATTTTCAATATTTGAATATTAAATAGAACTATTTCATAGAAAAGCTAAGAAAACAATCGGAAAAAATAATATTTTTCGCGGTTTTCGCGCTTGGTTAATTCATTTTTACTTTCAAACCCGATCCCTGGACCCGGAACCGGCTATATCCCTTCATAGGATTGTTTTGATCTTCTGAAATATTTTTCATTGCAATATAATTCATGTTTTCCCGGGCAAAAACTTTTTTCTGGCAATCTGAAATCAGCCAGGATCCATTAACATAAAACTCAGCCCAATTATGATAGTTACTTGGCTTTAATATACAATTTTGACCACTACAAGAATATCCCCCAATGCCCCTTGAAGGGATATTGTTTGCCCGGCATAACGCAACAAAAAGAGACATGAATTCTGTACAGTCTCCCTTTTTATGCGTTAAAGCATACAGTGCACCTCTGGGATTTTTAATATATCCTGCATATGCAATTTGGGAAGAAACCCACTTGTATATATTTCTGGCGGTTTCCAACGGGCTCTCCGCAGTTAATCTTTTTGCCAGAAGAGCAATATCAGGGTGGTTTGATTCAATATATGGCTCCGGCAATAAATAAATTTCTTTATTCAAGATATTTCTTTTCTGGGGTATTGAATAATAAGCGATATTCGCCTGTAGCGTAATTACTTTGGTTGCAAAGGGAGGAAAATCATTTATAAGAAAACGGATAGCCTGGTTCTCGTTTTCCCATTTAACCAGTTGGTATGGAGCACTTGCTTCAATATTCGTGCAATACTGGTATGAGTTTTTTTTTACAGGTGTAGAAATCAACAATTCCCCATCACTCAGAACCGTGTTGGTCCTGTTCTGGATCGTAAAGCTGTATTTAACCTGCTTTGAAATCTGTTCCGGGGAAGATTTTTTAATATGATTTGGAAAATGGTTTTTTAGTACCCAGATCCCACCTGCAAACAGAGTTATAAGAATGACTATTTTAGCTGATTTTCGTATTTGAATAACGCCTCCATTCTATCTTTTTCCTCATAATCATCATACACCTTCTTTGAACAGCCCATATGGTTGTGAAAGGATGCCGGTAGGGTTACGGTTCTGTTTTTAAAGGTATTATCCAAATCTTTTTGAGGCAGTATCAAAGAGATAATAAAATACAAGTAAAGGGATAATTCTTGTCACCATCCTGGTGCCGATGGTGGACGGTCAAAACCCTCTCATACAAAAAATCTGGTAAAAAATTCCCCCCACACAAAGGTAGGCCAGCCCTTTTAATACCAGCCAAAGCATCCGGTCCTTATCCATTGTTAAATTTACCTCGCATATCTTTTTATCGATATAGAATAGTTTGATATGTGTTTTCTCTCAAATATCCAGAAATATACTCATATTTATCCATAAATCATACAAAGTCAATGCACCTAAAGCATATTACAAACCTTGTCAGGCCTTAATCGTTTTATTTGGAAACATGTTTGGATCAGTTAAAATTACTATAAAGCGTGCTGTTCGAAAAAATAAATAAAGTAAGGCTAACCTCAAGTAAATAAGCACTAAAATATTTGACTGGATCAACTCATTACTTGTTCCGCAACAAGATTTTTCAAATCTTTACTTGCCAAAACCTGATTGATCATGCAATTTAAGAAGTTGGTACTTAACCGGAATATAAAAACGATGGTTCGGGCAATATGAAACATATTAAGAAAGATTTTTTCGTTTGTTTGAAAAATGAGAATGGGTTTTCCTTTCTTGAATTGATGGTGGTGGTGGTCATTCTCGGTATTTTAGCCACCTATGTGGCACCAAAATTCATGGGCAGGGCTGATGATGCAAGATCGGTAAAAGCCAAGGTTGATATTGCAGCCATTGAAACCAGTCTGAAAATATACAGACTTGATAACGGCCATTATCCCACTACGGAGCAGGGACTGTTGGCTCTGGTTGAAAAGCCCACCACGGAACCTGTCCCCTCCAATTGGAGTGAGAAAGGATATTTTGCGAAACAGAGGGTCCCCAAAGACCCGTGGGGTAGAGAATACCTATATCTTTCACCGGGGGTCCATGATGAATATGATGTTATTTCCTATGGGGCAGACGGTGCACCAGGAGGAGATGGGAAAAATAAAGATATCAACAGCTGGGAGATTGAATAACAAACATCATCCCAGGGGCTTTACCCTGGTGGAACTGATTGTGGTGATCAGTATCATTGGAATTTTGCTTGTGTTTTCTTTCCCGGTGTTTAAAAACATGCATTTTTTCCCCAACGCTAAAAACAATATCGGGAAAATGGCTCGTCTTGTCACTGATTTAAAAAAAAGAGCCATTCAAACAAATGTCGATCATTTTTTGCATATCGATTCAAATTCCAATATGGTATGGATCTCCAATGAGTCCATGGCCGATGAACTCAGTGAAAGTGCAAGGGAAAACGCCATTTCGTTTTCTGAAGATTTTTCTATCCTTGATGTCCAATTCCATGGTGAAACAGAATCCGGAAACAACGACTATGTGATCCGGTTCAGAAAACAGGGATATTCTGATTTTGCCTTGATTTACATTATTGAAAACCAAAACAATCTTACCCTTAAAATAGACCCCTTTTTATCAAGGGTTCAGATTTTAAATCGGCATGTTGTCCTTGAAGATTGCATTTAAATATTTGGGGAAACCAAAGGATATGCAGGGCTTTACCCTGCTTGAAATCATGGTAAGTGTCTCTATTATTGCCCTTGTTTTTGTGTCCCTATTCAGAATGCTGGCAGGAACCACAGATCTTGCCCTTTCCGGCAAGTTTACCAGCACGGCCCCATTTCTGGCAAGGCAACTGCTTGCGGATATGGAGCGGGATATCGTCAATTGGTCTGAATTTGACGGAGATTTCGGGGAAAATTATCCAGGATACGAATGGTCCTGTAAAATTGCGGATGGTTCTTTTGAGGGTCTTGAATTCCTGGGAGACACAGATGATGGGAGCTTGAAGAAAATTGACCTCACAATTTGGGGGATGAACAAACAAAGGGTATATAAAATAACTACCTGGAGAGTCGCCCTTGAATAGACCGATGAAAAATCAATATTTCAAGGTGTCTGGCTGCAAAGGGTTTACACTTCTCGAAGTGCTTGTTGCGGTGCTGATTTTTTCCATTATTATATTTACCCTGTTTGCCACTTTTAACGGGTTTATGATCACAAGTAAAAAGATTACCCGGGAAGTTTCCCAGGGTGAAAAAATACGCAATACCCTGAAACGAATCTGCTTGGACCTTGAACAATTGTATGCATTACAGCGTCCTCGGTACTCAAAACCTGAATTTGACTCAGATCCTGATCCCTTCCGTCTTGTCGGCGAAGAGGCCGGTGTGGAGGGGAAGGTTTTTTCATCTGTTACCTTTTCATCCCTGTCTCATGCAAAAACAGGGAAAGATTTGCGACAGGGGGTCGCCAGAATTTCGTATTATGTAAAAGCCAATGAAAATAACACGCTGGATCTTTACCGGGCCGACAGTCTGGAACCTTATCCCGAGGAGATGGAATCATGTGCAGACCATTTATTGTGTGAAGATATCTCAGCCTTTGAACTCTTTTATAAGGACATCAATGGGGATGAGTATCGATATTGGGATTCTGAATCTGATGAATTTAAATTTGGCTTTCCGGCAAGTGTTCATCTGAAAATAGGATTAAATTTTCAGAAAAAGAATCGGGTGTTTGGCACCGCCATCAACCTAATTTCAGCAAGGGGGCCCATTGAATAATCCCCTTAAAAACGATCAGGGGGTTGCCCTTATCGTTACCCTTGCCATTGTCACCATTCTTTTGGCGACTGCATTGCAGCTTGGAAAGTTCACAGGTGACGCTGTTGAGTATTCAATAGTGGATGATGATCAGTTTCAGGCCTATGAAATGGCTGTCTCCGGCATAAATCTTGCGGTACTAATACTTGTAGAAGATGCAAAAAAAAATACAATCGATTCTGTCCAGGAGGCCTGGGCAGATCCGGATAAACTGATGGCGGCAGTAGAAACCCTGGGATTTGAAAGGGGCAAACTGAAATTGGAGATTTTTGATGAACTGTCAAAAATTCAGGTGAATGCATTGATATGGGAATTCCCCGGAAACCTCTTGCACTCAAACCAGGTGCAGATCTGGGAAAATTTTTTTCGGCTCAAATTTTCCGGCAGCAGGGAGATGGGAAGGGATCCCGTTGAAATAGTGAATTCAGTCAAGGATTGGCTGGATTCAGGGGATGATGATGCCATAACAGGTATCTCCGGTGCTGAGTCGGATTATTATCTGGACCTTGATCCTGCCTATTTGTGTGCAAACGGGCCCTTCAATCATATTGATGAACTCTTAAGTGTAAAAGGGATATCAAAGGAGTTGCTCAGTGCCGATCGCGAACAGCAAAGCCCGGACCGGGACCTGGACGAAGGGAAAAACGCCTTGGCATTAACTGATGTGTTTACGGTATACGGGCTGGATGGGAACAAGTCTCCAAAAGGGGGGTATCGATATCCCGGCAGAATAAATATTAATACGGCAGGGGTTGATGTCCTTGCGGCACTGCTCCCCGAGGGTATGGAGGGGCTTGCCAGTGAGCTTGCAGATTTCAGGGATCAAACCTCCCAGGAGGGAACCATTTTTATAAACCCACTTGACAAGGGGTGGTATAAAAAGGTTATAGATCTTTCTGAAAAGGAGTCATACCGGCTTGATCATTCCATACGATATGAAAGCGATATTTTTAAAGTACATTGTTCTGCACAAAAGAATGATTCAGCAGTATCCCTTGTCGCCATTGTAAAACGGGAAAAATTAAAAGAATCCGGAAAATGGATTTGCAGAATCATCCAGATGGAAAGGGAGTGATTCATGTCAGGTTCTTATTTAAGAATTGATCTTGATCAGTTTGGCCTTAAAGCGATGCTCATTGCGCAAAATGCTAAAAATGAGCTGCCCGGTGAGGTGTTCCATTTGCTGTTTGCGGATATTCCCGACGCCACCGAGGGTCAGGATTTATTTGATGCAGGGATGGATATCGTTGTCCAACATATTGATTTGAGTGGCTGTTCAACCGCTGTTCTCTTTGTATCCTCCTTAAACGTGTTTTTCAGGACTTTGGAACTTCCGTTCAGCTCTGAAAAAAAAATTAGACAGGTACTGCCCTTTGAGCTGGAACCGTTTCTTCCCAATGATGATCAAATTTGTATCTCTGACTTTTACAGGATAGGGGTTGAAGATAAATATAATTTAATTTTGACCGCGTCATTGCCGGAATTCCAGGTCAAAACCTATGTTTTAAAACTGAATGATCTGAAAATTAAACCTGTCATCATAACCCCTGCCGGTTATGCTGCTGCCATAAGTTTTTTAAGAGAACGAAAGGAATTGTCCACCTTTGTTTTTTTGTATGTTACGAAATGTGAATATACACTGGTGATTGTTGTGGACAGAAAACCCTGTATGGTTCGGGGCTTTTCAACTGCCCAATATGGGCCGGGCCAGCTTGCAACAGCCCTGAAACAATCCATTCTCGGGTTTAGACAACGAACCTCCTTTGATCTGTTGTTTGATGTTTTTATCTGGGTTGCAGCGGATAATCCGAAAACCGAAGAGATATCCCATGCCGTTGATGCTTTCCTGAAATATCAGTCAAGATTAAACTCTGGCAAGCATGATTCTGAATTTATTCAGGAAAATGTATCCTCAATCTCCCTGTTGTCTGCTATTCGGCCGGAAACCCGGATGAAATATCTTTTTAATTTCTGCAGGGGGGAATATGGGGCCAGTTCTTTTTTTAAAACATATTTCAATCAGATTGCAGTTGGTTTTGTTCTGGGGATAATTTTATTCAGCCTGTTTTTTTTCAGCATACAGACGGATATTTTAAAATTGGACAAACAAATAGCCGGGTTGGATAAAAAAGCATTGAAAATTTACAGGGAAACATTTCCAGCCAAAACAAAGGTGCTGGATCCCTTTCTTGAGATGAAGGCAAATGTAAGACAGGCATTGAAAAAAGCAGGAGCAGATTATAAAAACCATGATCTTTCGAAAACTGCGGATGTCCGGGTTGGTGATGTCATCCTTGAGCTTTCCAAAGGGATAGCGGATTCTATAGATGTGGATGTATCAAGGTTTATATTCAATGAAGGGCGGCTGATTCTTTCCGGTTCAACAGACAATTTTAATAATGTGGATAATATGAAAACCAGGATAGAGGGGTCAAAAATGTTTGAAAAAGTTAGTATCAGCAGTGCCGCAATGGATAAGAAAGGGAACCGGGTTAATTTTAAATTTATTATTGAGATGTGATGAAATCCCCATGATGGAATTGTCAAAACGTGAAATTAACGTGTTAACATTCGGTGCTGTGTTTACCTTTTTGTTTTTGGTGTCTCAGTTTGTTGTTTCTCCTGTGCTGGATAAAAGGGACAATCTTGAAAGAATTCTGGCGGAAAAACAGATTGCATTGGAAGAAATGATCCTTGAACAGGTACATTACAACGCTTTATCCAAAAACTTTGATGTTAGAAAAGAAGCATTGATAAATCGGGAAAAACAATTTTCTCTTTTTCCCTTTCTGGATTCCCGGGCGGAAAAGAGTGGTGTAAAAGAAAATGTGGCCTATATGAAGCCCTTTACCAAGCAAATTGAAAATGCGTCATATAAGGTTGAAAGTGTGAAGGTCAAACTTCGTGGGGTGTACTTAAAAGAGCTGATGGATTTTTTGTATCTTATAGAAAATTCGAAGAATGCAGTTGCCATAACATCCTTGTCTTTGTCAAAGGCTGGAAAGGAAAAGATAAAACTGGATGCGGTGATTGAAACAGAAACCCTCATGTTAAAGAATGGGGCTTAAATTGAAGCAAAAGCTGATTTTATTTTATCTTATCTTTTTTTTGGCATCTGTTTTGGCCTTTGCTTTTATCCTTTTCCCAGGAAAGGAGGCCGCAACCCATTTGTCCTCAGTATTAACTGCAAATTATTCACCGCTGCAGATTGATATCAAGCGGATATCGCCTGAATTTCCCCTGGGGCTGAGTCTTGAAAACCCAAGCGTTGTTTTAAATGGAAAAACACGGATTGAGACAGATTGCCTTGACGTCAGATTTAATACTTCTTCTGTTTTAAAAAAACAAAAAAGAATAAACATTCAGGCAGGGTTTTATGGGGGGATCTTAACGGGCAGTATGAATGTAAGTGAAATTGAGCCGGGTTTTATTTCCGATATGGAATTGTTGCTGTCAGAGGTGAAGATCAATGATTTCAAATATAAAACAGATCTTACGGATATTCTCTTGAATTTAGAGCTTGCCGGTGATTATGAATATTTCGAAACCAAGGATAAAAAAGAACCGGGTAAAGGAGGGTTCCAGATAAGGAATTTTTCAGCTGCCATGAAGGATTCTTTATTTAATAAAATAGGGTTTCCCCTGGTTGATTTTTCAAGTGTAAAGATTGAATTTATACAGACAAAGAACAGGATAAGTCTGACCCAATGCTTTGCCCAAGGATCGATCATAAATGTTAAGTTGGCCGGTGATATAGATGTCGACTCCTCTCTGGAAACAACCCTTTTGAATCTTCGTGGGGTGATCCTGCCCGATTCAAAACAGTTGAGCCGGTTTGTTCAAATTGCAAGCCCGGGGCAGGTTGGGATGGATTCTGCTAAAGAGGGGATTCGGTTCAACATTTCCGGAACATTGGGAAAACCCCGGATAAGCCTATGAAATACTTATTTTACCTCATCAACACGATTCTGATAACGGCCATTGCCTATTTTTGTGTTGGGATTGCCTATAAGAATCTTGTATCCGGGACTTTTACCCCCATTGAATCCTCTTTTTTAAAAACAGCAGGTAAAGAAATCAGAAGAGAACAGGTAAGAAATCTTCAAAAGAAAGGCCAGTATGATAAAATCATCGAGCGGAATCTTTTCAAGGTTGAGCTCGAAGGCGCAAAAGCATTGCCAAAAGAGAAAATTGATGTGAAACCGATTAAAATCCTTAAACCCACAACCCTGAATCTTGTTTTATGGGGTACGGTCACAGGTGCCTCTGAAATTTTTGCGGTCATTGAAGATAAAAAAGCAAGACAGCAATTTCTATATGAAGTTGGTGATGAGGTTCAGGGGGCCAGATTAAAACAAATCTTAAGGCACAAGGTGATTTTAAATTACCAGGGCATGGATCAGGTGCTTGAAATGAAAACCGAGGATAAAAATATCCAGACTTCCAAATCTTCTGGAGAGGCTCCTCTGCATGATTATGCCACCCTGAATACACAATCGATTGGAGCATCCATTAATGATATGGGTGAATTGACAAAACAGATAAAAATACGGCCCCATTTTACACAGGGCGAATCGGATGGACTGATGGTATATGGAATAAAACCTAATTCTGTTTTTATGCAAATGGGGCTTAAAAACGGAGATATTGTCAGGGAAATTAACGGGACACCCATTTTATCCCCAGGGGATGTTTCAAATTTTTATACCCAAATCAAAGAGACAGAAGGTGATGCAAAACTTACCCTTTTCAGGAGAGGAAAGGTAAAAACATTATTTTACCAGGTTGAAAATGGTGCCTACACAATTGCACCATTTCCCGGTGAAGAAGAAAACAAAGGAGATAAATAATAATGTTTTGCTCCAGAAAAACGGCTATCCCCATTTTTATGATCTTTGTCTTGGTTTTTCTGATCTTGTCAGGAATCGATGTCGCAGATTCTTCGGAAGCAGGTGAAGAAAATTCAAAGTTTGTCTCCATTGATTTTAATAATGTTGATATCAATGTGTTTATCAAGTTTATGAGCAAACTGACCGGTAAAAATTTTGTGGTGGACAGCAGGGTAAAGGGCAAGGTTACCATTATCTCTCCAACAAAAATATCTGTCGAGGACGCTTACAAGGTTTTTGAGTCTGTGCTTGAGATTAACGGGATCTCAACGGTGACCTCTGGTAAAATAATAAAAATTGTTCCAACACCCGTGGCAAAGGCTGATAATCTTGATACTCAAGTTGTAACCGGACCGGGAAAGCCAGGATCCCTGGATGATGGAATCGTCACAAGACTTATTCCCCTTGAATTTGCCACATCCGATGAGTTAAAAAAACTGTTCACCCCCCTTATTCCCAAGGGAAGTGTTGTTCTTTCCTATCGGGATACCAATATGCTGATTGTTACGGCAACCCGTTCAAGCATTAACCGGCTTTTGAAAATAATAAAAGTCATAGACGTACAGAGTATTGGCAAAAAAATATCGGTTATTCCGGTTAAATATGCCGATGTAAATAAACTGGTAAAAAATCTATCCGCCATTTTTGCAGCCAGAGTAAAGGGGAAAAAGGGAAAGGCAGATTCTGGTATTATCGTTAAATTTGTTGCAGATGAAAGAACCAACTCTGTCATTCTTCTGGCCAGTAAAACTGAATCTCAAAGGGTTAAAGACCTCATTGATATTCTTGACCAAAAAGTGCCCAAGGGAGAGGAAAAAATCCGGGTCTATTACCTGGAACATGCATCGGCAGAAAATCTTGTTAAGGTTTTGCTTGAAATCCCGGCCAAGGACAGCAAGTCCACGGGAGCATCCGGTGCGAAAAAAGCGCCGATTTTGTCTGCCAAAGTAAAGATCATGGCGGACAAAGCCACCAACAGCCTTGTTATCATGGCGGATAAGGAAGATTATCCCGTGCTTGAGGAGGTCATCAAGAAATTGGATATCCCCAGGTCAATGGTCTATATCGAATGTTTGATCATGGAAGTCAATGTGACCCGGGGGCTTACCATTGGCACCGAGTGGCAAACCAGCAATACTGGAAAATCTATCTTGGGCGGATTTACCGGAACAGGGGACAACCTCAGCGATATTGTGAAGGGAACCTTGCCACAGGGATTTTCCGTCGGTGTTTTGGGTGAGGCATTCAATATCGGCGGTGTCGAGTTTTCGGATATCAATGCCGTCGTACAGGCATTTCAAACCGACAAGGATGTCAACATTCTGGCCACCCCCCAAATTTTAACCACTGAAAATGAAGAAGCGACCATTGTCGTGGGGAAAAATGTCCCTTTTCAAACCAGATCGGCAGCAGAAACCGGTACTGAAACCTATAGTTCCTATGAATATAAGGACGTGGGTATCACCCTTAAAATCACTCCCCAGATCAGCAAGGACCGGCTGGTCAGGCTGAACGTATACCAGGAGTTGACAAAGCTTGATACCCTCACCAATATCGATAATGATGAGGGTGATGACAGGCCTACAACCTTTAAACGCCAGATTGAAACAACCATCATTGTGGAAGATTCCCACAGTGTTGTCATCGGCGGTCTAATTGACGAATCAACCACAATAACAGAACACAAGACCCCCTGCCTTGGTGATATACCGGGTCTTGGCTGGGCATTTAAAACTGTATCCGAAGAGATAGATAAGACAAACCTCTATGTTTTCTTAACACCGAAAGTGATTAAAAATCCCCTTGAAGCGGATGAAATTTACAGGGAAAAGAAACAAGACATTGATGCCGTTAAAAGAGGAGAGGTTTCTCTATACGAAAAGGTCGATAAATTAAGTCCATTTGGTGAAAATGAATCAGGTGAACAAAAACCGGCTGAACAAAACCAGGCTGAACAAAAACCGAAAGAATCAAAGAAACCCCAATGATTGATGAATTTTTAAATATAATTGGAAAAAAAGCATCACTTTCCAGGGAAAACTGTGAAAAGATAAGATCCTCCTATCTAAAAGACAAATCAAGGTTGATTGAATCCGCTGTCGAAACCAAGCTTCTTTTAGAGGAGGAAGTGCTTGAGGCATTGGGCCTTTTATATGATATCCCTGTTAATTGTGCACTTGCCATGGAAAATGTCAGGGATGACTGGACAGATGGAATTTCAAAACAGTTTTTGAAAAAATTTGCCATTGCTCCCCTGGTAAGAGAAGGAAATGATTCGATCATTGCCGTGAATGATCCCTCTGACATCAGCCTGGTTGATGAGGTTGCAACGCTTTTGAATTTTCATGCATATACCCTGGTTCTTGCCCCTAAAAATCAGATTTTGTCTGCGGTGAATGCATTGTACGACCGTGACACAGAGAGCGCCCAGCAGCTTGTGGAGGATATGGAAGACAACGGGTTTACGATTATTGATGATTTTGAACAGACAGCAGATCTTTTGGATGACACCAGTGATGCCCCGGTCATACGCCTTGTCAACCACATGATTTCCCAGGCCGTAAAGGTGCGTGCAAGTGATGTTCACATTGAACCTTTCCAGGATGTTTTAAAGGTAAGATACAGAATAGACGGTATCCTTTATGAAATGCTGACACCTCCCAAGGGGGTTCAATCCTCTCTGATCTCAAGAATAAAAGTCATGGCAAAGATGAATATTGCCGAAAAAAGAGTCCCCCAGGACGGGCGGGCCCAGGTCAGGCTCGGGGAGCAGGAAATTGATATCCGTATTTCAACCATACCCACAGCCTATGGTGAGCGCCTGGTTATGAGGTTGCTGAATAAATCAGGGTATTTTCTTAAGTTTTCGGAATTTGGACTATCGGATGAAAATATGACCCTATTAAATAAAATTATCCGGCAGAACAATGGAATCGTATTGGTTACCGGCCCCACGGGAAGCGGGAAGACCACCACCCTGTATGCCGGTCTTTCGGAAATAAATTCCCCTGATAAAAATATCATCACCATCGAAGATCCGGTTGAGTATAACCTTAAGGGCATCGGCCAGATCCAGGTGAATAATAAAACCGGGGTGACCTTTGCAAAGGGGCTGCGCTCCATTGTAAGACAGGATCCGGATATTGTCCTGATCGGCGAGATAAGAGATCTTGAAACTGCAGAAATTGCAATCCAGTCAGCACTTACAGGTCATCTTGTGTTCTCAACACTCCATACCAATGATTCAGCCGGTGCCATTACAAGGCTTGTGGACCTGGGTGTGGAACCCTACCTTATCTCTTCTTCGGTCAATACGGTTATCGCCCAGCGTCTGGTGAGGCTACTCTGCAATGGGTGCAAACAGGAATACCAACTGGAAGCCTCCCACATAAAAAGTTTGGGTGTGGGTGAACAATACATTGGCAGGCATGTTTTTAAACCAAAGGGATGCTCAAACTGCTTTAACACGGGATATTCCGGCAGGGAGGCGATCCTTGAAATAATGCTCATGAATGATGCTCTAAAAAGTCTTATCCTCAAGACCTCCGATGCCAATCAGATAAAAAAAACTGCATTGGAATTCGGGATGACAACCCTTCGCCAGAACGGCATGTCAAAAGTGCTCAAGGGCATCACCTCATTGGAAGAGGTTCTTCGTGTTACCCAGGAATAGAACAATTCTCTTAATGCTGGTCCTTTGTTTCATCTGGACGGGCTCAATTGCCCTGGCGGCGGATGATAACCTGTTCATCCGGTTTTACCAGGAGCATATTTCGGTGGTGGACGGTAATCGGTGTCAGATGTATCCTTCCTGCTCAGCCTATGCATCCCGGGCATTTAAAAAACATGGGGTGGTTGTGGGATGGATAATGACCTGCGACAGACTTGTCCGCTGCGGAAGAGACGAAACCCTGGTTTCAATGAAACTGGGAATAGACAACACTGAATTCACTTATGATCCCGTCTCAGCCAATGATTTTTGGTGGTTTGAAACAAAACCCAATACAATAAAGCCCAATAAAATAAGATCCAATGAAACAAAAGCAAATGAAACAAAAGCAAAAGAAACAAAAGCAAATGAAACAAATTAGTCGTTTTAGCATTTTAATGCTCATGATATTGATGGGGCTGCTGGGGTCGGATTTGCGGGCAGAGTCAAAATCCCTGGTCATCACCTCGGATATGCAATATCAATATGCGTTACAGCTTTTTACGGAAAATGACTATGAAACTGCCATGGTGGAATTCAAGCGGTTTATCCATTTTTTTCCGGACAGTGAACATATGGATCAGGCAAAATTCAGTACAGGGGTCTGCCTGTATCACCTGGAAAAATATCATGAAGCGGCAAGGGCTTTCAATGAGATTCTCCTGAAAGATAAAGAGGATGAAATTACCAGGGAATCTTGTTTTTTCCAGGCAAGGGCGTTTATCAAATTGGGAAATATTGGCTATGCCCAAATTGTGCTGCAAAATTATCTCATGCTTGCCAAGGATGAGAAAACCCGGGACAGGATATATTTCAATCTGGCCCAAATCCATCTTGAAAAAGCCAAGAACCCAATGGATCAGGAATCTTTAGCCATTGCAAAAAAAAATCTGTCCATGATGTCTGACCCAGGGGCTATCAAATACAACAGGGATTATTATACGAATTTGATTTTCAAGGCAAAGCAGGCACCGGCAAAGAGTCCCGCTGCAGCAGGGTTTTTTGCCCTTATCCCCGGGGGCGGGTTTCTCTATTGTGAAAGATTTCATGATGCCTTGGTCACCTTTTGTCTGAATGCAGGGCTGATGTATGCGACCTATAGTGCCTGGGATCATGACAACCGAGCGCTGGCAGGTGTGGTGGGATTTGTTGAAGCCGGGTTTTATACTGCTAATATCTATGGTTCCGTCTCTTCTGCCCATAAATACAACCAGACTCAAAAATTGAAAATATTGAACAAAGAATTTTCAATTGCATCTGGATTTGATCTGCAAAATGAGGGATATGCCCTGCTATTGAACTATGAATTCTAGGGTTATTGGATCAGCTGATTGATTTCAAAAATCGGCAGGCAAATGGCAAGGATAATTATGCCGACCACAACCCCCATGGTAAGGATGATAATGGGTTCGATTAAAGAACTGGCGGCTGTGATTGCGGACTGGACATCTTTCTCAAACAGATCTGCTGTCTTTTCAAGCATTTTTTCCATTTCTCCGCTGGTTTCTCCTATTTTGATCATCTGGGATGCAAGATAGGGAAAATACTTGCTTTGGGCAAACACTTCACCGAGTTCTCCCCCCTGTTCAACCCGTTCACACGCATTTGATATCAGTTCAAACATAATTTTGTTCCCGGCAACGCTTTTTGTAATATTCAGCGCTGTCAGCATGGGGACACCATTGTCCAGCAAAGAGGCAAGGGTTCTTGTAAAACGGGCTGCCATCAGTTTTTGAAGAAGCGTACCGAAAACGGGCAGGGAAATTAATAATTTATCAATGAGATAGGCGCCTTTTTCAGTTCTTTTTATTGAAAAAACGGACAGGGAAAACAATACCGGTACCAGAACAACAGCCCACCAATAGGAGGAAAAAAAAGAACTGACCGATATGAGAATCAGCGTCGGCAAAGGTAAGGTTTGGTTCATGTCTGAAAAAATACCGATGATTCCCGGAACCACATAGGTTAAAAGAATGAGTAAAACGCCAACCCCGATGAATGACATTAAAACCGGATAGGCAAGGGATGCCTGAATTTTCTTTTTTGAATCCTCTCTGTTTTCAGTGAAATCTGCAAGTCGTTCCAGAACAATCTCCAGGGTTCCCGAAGATTCCCCCGCATTAACCATGTTAATAAAAATCGGGGAAAACACGTTGGGATAAAGGGCAAGGGCCTTTGCAAAACTGCTGCCTTCCTGGATGGCCTCCTTAACCTGGGAAAGAACTTTTTGCATGGCCTTGGATTTGGTCTGGGGAACAAGGGTTGAAACAGCTTTAACCAGGGGAAACCCCGCAGATAAAAGGGTTGACAACTGCCGGGTGATCATTGAAAGCTCCGAGGCGCTTATTCTTGAGAAAAAATTGATTCCCAACAGCCAGGGGGGTGATTTCTTAGAGTGGGTGACGGCTTTGGATTCAATTTTATTTAATAAAGTGGGGTAAATTTGTTGTTGCCGCAGCTTTGCCTTGGCAGCAGAAGAACTCTCCGCATCGATAATTCCCGATACTTTTTTCCCGTTTTTATTGAATGCATTATATTCAAAAACTGCCATAGGCGTATTCCTTGAAATAGTTATACCCCACCAATTGCGATTGTCAAACTTTTTGGGATTTTTTTAGGGGTGAAGGCTTTTAAATCAGGGAAACCCTTAGGAAATTTTTCTCCCATGTTATTACATTAATTACCCATTGGCTATCACATTATTTTCCGATTCACTTGGACGGTTTCGGTAAAGTATTCAAATTTTATTAAAAAAACTTAATATTAAATCCTGAAAATATTAAATATTAAAGGATTGATCAAAAAGTTGCCTTTCTGCCTGGTGTGATAATTGCATAACCTGAACTAAAAAACATCACCAGTGTGATTTTGTGTTTAGCGGGTCTGGCTATTTCTCCTGTTGTGCGAATTCTGATAAAAATTTTTATAAAGCGTTGCGAAATGTGGTTTTTAAGGGCAGCATATTGATTTTCAATTTGTCCATGCAAATATAAGGAGGCATCAATGGGTGTAGTTCGTATTTTTATAGCTATGGTTTTGTTTCATCTCTTTTTATGCGGTTCAGTCTCCGCAACTCCTTTAACAAATGGTGATTTTAGCTCTGGTTTTTCGAGTTGGGATGGATTTGGTGTATCTTCTGGGGTTGTCACTCCCGCGCCTCCTTCATTTTCGCTTATAGGTGGCGGGATGGCTAAGGTTTCCAATGATTCATTAGATTATCAGGTAGCACTGTCCCAGGTAATTGATATTCCGACAAATGCCCTGACCCTCTCTTTTGGGTATGAATGGTATTTTACCGAGTATATCAACTCAACAGCATCCCAGGAGGTCCAAGCTGCCCTTTGGGATCTGAGTTTTAGTTCCTCGTTTGATCTTTTTCCCCTTACCGTTGACTTCTCTTTACCCGACTCTGGGGGCACAGGGTTTGCCAACAGTGGTACCGCCACTACAGACATCTCCTCTCTGGCAGGTCAGACCCTGATCCTGGATTTTTTGGTAACGGATAATGACTTAGATGAGAGCGACTGGTTAGCAATCGGTAATATCCAAATAACGGTTGACCAGGGAGTCGTGGTTCCGGAACCCGGCACCATGGTCCTATTCGGCCTGGGGCTTCTCCTGGGCGCTGGAGTCGGCACCAGGCGCTCCTCCCACCGGTCTAAGCGAGCATAATCAAAGATAGTGTATCAGGACCGGCTGTTTTATACCTGTCCTGATATTTTTTAAAATAGGTTTAAAAAGGAGATAAAAGGAAAAGTTTTTATCTGTAGGATTTTTTTACATATAAATTGCGGTGTTGAATTACGGATTGCTTTTTTGCTTCTGTTTTCCAGATTCTAAGCTCATTTTTACTGATCCAATCTTTACTGATCATTGATCGACTGTGAACCATTCGCCCCGGAATTCCAGAATTACGATATAAGAAAATATACATCTTTTATAATATGCATTTTCCAGATTCAGGCGGGGAATGGATCTTGTTTATCCATACCGGTTTGGAAACAAAAAGGAGGGTATCATGGGGGCAAAGGGTTTATTCGGGCAACGTTTTTATGTGGCTGTAGCAATCGTGTTTTTATCAATTTCAGGATGGTTCCAGCCGTATCAGGCCCTGGCCTGGGAGACGGTTTCAACCGATATGGTTGAACTTTCCCAGAGCAGAGCCCTGTATAATCGTTTCACCAACACCTATGTCTCCACGGTGATTGCCACAAACATATCGGCGTCGGATATTGCCGGCGAATTTCGCCTGGTGGTGGAATCCACCACGAAAGCGGTTCATGACCCCGATGGGACCACCACCGGCGGCGAACCCTTTTTCAATCTCCTTTCAGGTGAGGGGGTTGCCCTTGCCAGCGGAGACAACCTTTCCATCGGCCTCATTTTTGCCGGCGGGCGGGGCGGCCTTGTCTATACAGTGCGATTGGAAGTCAATCCGCCTGCGGTGTCGCTGCCTGGGATACTGGCGGCTCCGGTAACCCTGGATTTCGGCGAAATCCTTCTGGGGGATTCTGGTACGGGTGACTTAATCATCCAGGAAACCGGTGAAGCAGACCTTGTAATTACTGGTATCACCATCGATAATGCTATCTTCACCCTGTTTCCTCCCACTGCCTTCACCATTAATGACGGGGGTGGCGCAAGAACCGTTTCCATCGGTTGTGCTCCCAATGCCGAAGGATCCCATTCCGGGACCCTCACCATTTCGCATAATGCAGGACCACCTGTGGTGGTTCCGGTGTTGTGCACCGCAGTTGTCCCCGTAGTAGCAGGTGATATCGCAGCCCCTGGCAGCCTTGAATTCGGATCTGTGGAAGAAGAGGAAACCGTCACCAGAACAGTGACCATATCCAATACAGCCCCCCCAGGGTCAGGACCCATAGTAGTGGGCGCTGCATCCAGTGACCATGCTGACTTTTCACTTCCCGGACCCCCCGCCAATGATCTCCCCTTTACCCTTAGTCCCAGTGAGTCCAGAAACCTTATTGTGGATTTCACACCGGCAATCGGCAGCGGCGGCACCACAGTGGAGGGGAATCTGACACTGAATTCCGATGATCCGGATGAGTCGACGCTGAATGTCAGGCTGGCCGGTAATGCCGTAGAACCCTATGTGGCACCTGCTAACAATCCTGTCCTGGCCGCTGTTGTGGCAGGCCCCATCACGGCTGACAACTGCGCTTCCACAGGGGTTCAGGTCATTTTTGGCGCGGATGCCTCATCATCTGATGCCTACGAAGTTTTTCTCCTTGATCCCCAGGCAAATGTGGTTGGTTCTGGTATGCTATCCGCCCCGGAGGGGGGCGGAATCGTCAATTCTTCCATGGATACCTGCACGCTTGCTGACGGGTCCATTGATGTGATGGTGGCCTATGTTAAAGACGGCAGTTCCTTGCCTGATTTTGCAGGCACCCCCACCACAAAGAACACCTCGATTTTTCTGGCTCCCGTGCTGGACCCATTGGCACCGGTCAGTGTCTTCGGCACCATACAGGTGTGCGGAAGCGCCAGAGAAAATACCACGGTGGTCATCAACGGAGGGGCAACGCCTGTTTCCATTACCCTGGATGCCGCCACAACTGATTTTTGTGTGGATGTTCCCCTGCGCCGCAACACCCAGAACACCCTGATCGCAACGGCCTTTGATGATACAGCGGCAGCGCCAAGGCCCACGGCCTCGGCAGAGCCGGTCCAGGTGGTTCACCTGGATCCATCTGAAATCGTGATTGCCCAGGCATCTTCCCGGCCTTTGACCGTTCAGGAGATTGAAACCCTGGTGGCCAATAATGTCATCCAGCTGGATGATCCCTCCAATTTCAATGTTTCCATGTTTACTATAGTCCTTACCATCGGTCAGTTCCCGGTCACCATCAGCCAGCCTGTTCCGGTAAATCCGACTCCGGGCACTGTCAGTTATGGCGGGGGGGGCGGATGGTCCGGTGGCGGCGGTGGAAGCGGCGGTGGTGGCGGCGGTAGTCCCGGCACCGGCAGCAGTTCCACTGTAGTGATCATCACCCCGCCCCAGGGCCCCACCATTCCGGGTGTGATCATCATTGACGGCAGAATTAAAACCTTGAAAGAATTTTTCCAGGTGACCATTGCCATCCAGAACACCTCGGATAACTTTGGTCTGAAAGATGTGGCAGCCGACATCATCCTGCCTTCGGGTCTTTCTCCTGTGCGTTCAGGTCCGGGTACCGATGTTGCGACCATTAACACCGGCAGTGCCATTGACCACATAGATTTAGGGGCCATTGGACCCCTGTCCACGGGAACCGGGCAATTTATCATCCGGGGGGACGGTATTGGAACCCACAACGTGGATGTCGGTTTTTCCGGCTTTATCGTTGGCGGCGGCCTCCCCGATCCCTACGCCTTTGACGGCACCGTGGGCACCACGGTCCAGGTATTCGGACCGCCGGAACTGGATGTTGTGGTACGTCATCCCAGCCATGTGGGAGCCCATGATGTGGTTGCCGGCGAGATATACACATTGACCGTGGAACTCACCAACGCTTCTCCTGTGCCGGCCCTGTATACCAGCCTGGAATTGTTGGTGGGCGGTAATGCTGAACTGGTGGATGTTAATGGGGTGTCTGTTCCCCAGTCCATTGAAGTACGGGATTTCGGACACATCCAGCCGGGACAGACCGTTTCTGCCTCTTTCTTTGTCAAAGCCTCTGTCCAGGGAGAAATTATTGCCTGCCAGGCAGTGACAAGTGAAAATATCAACCTGACAGTGGATACCGGTCCCGACGGCACCACCTGCAATATCGGTAACTCCATCCCGGTCGGTTTTGAATTTCCCGAGGGCAGTGACCCGCCTTCCCTCATGGCCATTAATCCCTTGAACGGGCAATATGATATTCCCGTTACCACCTCAATATTTGCCATACTGACACCCGTATCCGCATGCATCACGGCGGATACATGGGAGAATATTGTTACAGATTGGATTGATCTCGCCGATCATTCAAAAGGGATACATGTTATTTCGGCAGACCTGGTTTCCATCGGCACCTTTTACCTGGAAGAACTGGATCCATTGAATAACCCAGTGCGCCATATTCCCGTAGACCTCACCCTTGAAACCGGGGTGGGAGGAGATACCACCATTGCGGTTCTCCGTCTGGGACTTGATGTCCCGCTAAGTCAGTATTTTCTAAAGGACAACACCACCTACCGGGCCACTTTGGTGGGAGGGCTCAACGGCATCTGCAACGAGTTTTCAGGTGTTAAGATGGCAAATAGCTTTTCCTGGACCTTCAGCACCCAGCAGACCTGTGATGCCACAGCCTCACCCGTGGCAACCCTTTCCATCCCCCTTGACGGGTCTGATGAGCGGCCCTTGAACCAGGCTATTCATGTTGATTTTACCAACCGGATGAACCCGGGAACTTTTGCCTTTGTTCCGGGCGATCTTTCGGCCAGCAGCTTTGGCGTCTACCAGAGTCCGACACTGAATGGGACCGGGGATGATCTGATGGGAGAAGGAACCTTGGTGCCTGGCAGCGGGGTTTTCAGAAATCTCAACCGCACCCTTGTCTATACACCCACCATTACCCTCGAGGAGGATGCCCAGATTTTTATCCGCCTCACCAACGGAATTAAAGATGTCTGCAATAATGACCTTGTAACCGCGCCCAATGGGGTGCAGTTGTTCAGCTTTGCAACCATTCTTCCCGACACCACAGCACCCACAGCACCCATGGTGAACCCCATACCGGTTCTCACCAATGAAAACAGCGTTCAGGTGAGCGGATCGGCCGAAGCCGATGCCGTTGTATACATCACAGGGGGATCTTCTCCCATAAGCCAGGCCGTATCCGGGTCCGGCCTGTTCACCGCATCCGTTCCCCTAGGTTCAGACCAGACCTACGCCCTCCAGGTGAGGGCGGAAGATTCATCCGGTAATTCCTCGGCCATAACCTCTTTGGATACAAACGGCGATCCTTTGTCCATCACCCGGGATACAACACCGCCTTCCGTTGGAAGCGTGCTGCCGGCAAACGGAGCCGCCAACGTTGCCGTTGATTCAGTCATCCAGGTCAATTTCAGCGAATCGGTGAAAGAAGAGACCATCAACAGCCTGAACTTTACCCTGGAAGGCTCTGTTATTCCGGGCAGTTTTGCCCTTGCCGGGGCCAATGGATTTACCTTTACCCCGGACCAGCCCCTGTCCTTCAGCCATGCCTATACCGGGCGGATTCGGGCAAGCGGGATTCGGGATCTTGCCGGAAACGGCCTGACCGCTGATTTTGCATTTGGTTTTACAACCGAATCAGCTCCGGTACCGGTTCTTGTGAGTGTCACCCCGGACACGGGTGTCCAGGGAACCAGTTTTTCCGTTACCTTTACCGGTTCCAACCTCGGGTCTGCCACAGCCTTTGTGTCGGGCAATCCCGGGGTTACAGGAATCCTCACTTCGGCTTTGGACAGTTCCGTGACCGCCGACATCATCCTTGATACACTTGCAGCTCCCGGCGCCACCACCATCGGCATCGATACTGACAGCGGTCCTCTGTATCTTCCCTTTACCTTATTTCACAAAGTACCGGTAATCACCGCCCTTAGCCCCGAGTCAGGAAACCAGGGCGAAAGTGTTCCAGTCCAGATCCAGGGAACCGGGTTTACTGATTTTACAAATATATCCATCACAGGAACCCATGTTGTTGTTAACACACCTGGTCCCAACTCGGACACACAGCTGAACATTGAACTTGTCATTGGCCCCCTTGCCTTGCAGGGTGCCCGGACCCTTACGGTGACTACTCCCGGCGGATCCGATACAGCAGCCTTCACCGTGAATAAGGTTTTCTTTCTACCCACCATCACCACCCTCACCCCCGGTGGCGGAATGCCCGGCACCACGGTAACCGCCCAGATCCAGGGAACCAGCTTGGCGGATCTGCCGACCATCGCCATTGATGGCGCAGGTGTTGTTGTCAATGACCTGGGTACCGGCGATTCAACCCATTTGAATATTGAATTGATCATTGACGGTTCCGCTCTTCCAGGAACGAGAACCCTGACCGTTTCAACCATTGGCGGTGATACAACAGCCTTATTTGAAGTGGTTGCACCTCCGACACCTGCTCTGGTCGACCCAGTTCCTTCTCTGACAAACCAGTCCTTTGTCCAGGTGACGGGGTCTGCCGATCCCAATGCTCTTATCATTGTCCGGGGCGGGGCATCGGAAGCCAGTGTTTCAGCCACGGGAGACGGAAGCTTCAGCCTTTCGGTTTCCCTGGCAACGGATGTTCTCAATCCCCTTGAGGTGATTGCGGCCAACAGCTACGGCAATGAGGCAGTGCCTGTCACAATTGATACAGCAGGCGATCCCCTTCAAGTAAACCAGGATTCAACCCCGCCAACGGTCAGCATCATAACCCCCGGCAGCGGTGATGTTGATGTTCCCCTTGACACCACTGTGGACATCGAGTTCAGCGAAGATATGGACCTGGCCACCCTGACCACGGCCAACATCCTCCTGGAAGGATCCGTAATTCCCGGTAGCCTTGTGATCACCGGGGCCAATCTTGTCACCTTTACCCCGGATGCAGACCTGATGCCATCCAGGGTTTATACCCTCAGAATCCCGGTATCCGGTGCAACAGATGCGGCCGGTAACGGGTTTGCAACTGAGTTTACCAGCAGTTTCACCACCATCACCACCGTGCCCGTGGACCTGAACACCTGGAACAGGGAAGGGGTTCCCGGCAATGGGAACTGGAGTGTTTCAGCCGATGGCCAGAGCGTGCTCCAGACCATTAACGGCAATCCAACTTTTTTCATCAGCCCTGATTCTGTGATCAACCAGACCATCACCGGTAAATTTAAGGTGGAAACCGGGGGGGATGACGATTTCATCGGGTTTGTCTTTGGATTCCAGGCACCCATGGCAGCCAACGGCGACAATACCAATGATTTTGACTATTGGCTGTTTGACTGGAAACAGGGCAACCAGACCACAGCATCCGAAGGATTTGCCCTCACCAGAGTCCGGGGTCTGATTTCTGACTATGGCTCTGGATTCTGGGGCCATGCCACAAGTCCAGAATTTGCGGTTGCGGACACAGATTATGGAAGTACCCGTGGCTGGGCAGACAACACCGAGTATAATTTTACCCTGGTCTACAACTCTGATTTGATCCGTATTTCCATCCAGGGGGGATCCGGAGACTTTGCCTCCGAGCAGGTGATCTTTGAGATCACGCCGGCCGATGTGGGTGAAGAGAAGTTCATCAACGGACGGTTCGGCTTTTACAACTATTCCCAGGAACGTGTACGGTACTCGGGATTTGTCCAGGCATTCACCACACCGCCCCCAGCCCCTGTATTGACACTGCTGGATCCTGCCGAGGCCTCCCCCGGGGAAACCCAGGACATTGAGTTTCAGGGAAGTGAACTCTACACCGCCTATGAAGTGATTTCCGACAATCCAGGGGTCACAGGCCGCATCAGGGGATTTACCCCTGAGGGCTACCTCGTGGCCAGCATATCCGTAGATCCGCTCGCAGCAACCGGGCCTGCCAGTCTGGGGGTAACCACCTTTGGCGGCGACTACAGCCTGCCCTTCACCGTGGGCCAGGATCCCCCGGTGATCACCGCCATGGCTCCGGCCGTTGGCGTCCAGGGCCAGACCGTTACGGCCCAGATTCAGGGCTCGGTTCTTCTGAACATTGACAGCATCAGTGTTGACGGGACCGGGGTGACCATTACAGATCTGGGCACCGGCAGCGACACGACCATGAACGTGGAAGTTGCCATCAGTGATATCGCCGCAGCAGGCCCGCGGACCGTCACCGTGGCAACCCCCGGCGGTACGGCAACCATCGGCTTTCAGGTCATTGCCAAAACATTGATCCTCTTGCCTGATTCCACCAGCGTGCTGACCCTGGAAACCTTGCCCATGACTGTGTCCGTCAATGTCCCTGCCCCGGCAGGCGGGCTTACCATTAGTCTTGCCTCCAGCAATTCTAGCAGTTTTTCAGTTCCGGCAAGTGTCACCATACCTGCGGGAGCAGACAGTGTCGGCTTTGACCTTGACTCGGGTTTTGTTTCCGGGGCAGGCAATGTCACGGCCAGTGCAGTGGGTTATCTTAACGGTAGCAGTTCTATCACGGTACTGCCCAGGGACTTCAGCCTGGCAAGCCCATTGGTGGGTATCGGGAGGACCGTTACCGCCTATATCAATCTGTCCAACCCGGCCCCTGTGGGCGGGGCAAGTTTTGCAATGTCGGTGGCCAATCCGGCCTTTGCAACGGTCTTCCCCTCAACCGTCACCATCCCCCAGGGCAGTTCAACCGGAACCTTTGAGCTCACCGGCATTGCCCAGGGCAATACCATTGTTACCGCCGACGGTACAGCTTCGGCTTATCCCGTAAGAACCCTGGCCATATCTGCCACCAACAGGCTCATTGATATTCCTGCCGGCAAAGAGGCCTTTCTTGGTGAAGAGTTCCAGGTCCAGGTGCTCATTGCCCCTGACACAGCCCCAGCAGGGGGAGTTGAAGTCACTTTTGAAAGTAGCAATCCTGGCCTTGTACAGGTTCTCACCCCTGTGGTAACTATTCCTGAAGGCTCCTACACTGCCCTGGTAACCCTGAGAGCAGCATCCGACGCCAAAGGGTTGGCAACCATCACGGCTAGCAACCTGGGATTTGCACCTGATACCATGGATGTTTCCATTACAGCTTCTTTGAATATTGTGGAAACCTTTTCCCAGTTAACATCAGCAGAAACCAGTACCATTAATGTCCAAATCATGAGCGGGGGTGCGCCATTCCCTGCACCTGCAGGCGGCATCACCCTGGATTTTGTATCAGACAATCCAACCTGTATCGGGGTCACATCCTCTGTGACCATTGCTGCAGGTGAAAGCTATGGTATTGCAAGTTTGAACTACATGGGCAGCGGATCTGATCTGCCCTGTACTGCAACCATAACCGCAACCCATGCCCTAATAGGAACAGACACCCTGATCGCCACGGTTCATGAACAGGTTCCAGACCTGGGTGCTATCACCCTATACGACTATTGGCACTATGACAACGTTGTTGGTTCAGGGCTTCAACTCAGAAGCCGCATGATCCTTGAAACCGCTTCCCATGGTGGGGTAACCGTTCAGATCCAATCAGGAAATCCATCTCTTGCCATGGTCTCATCCAGTACAACTGCCCCTGGGGAACCCGTGATTGAGGTCTATGTGCCCGATGGCCAGAGCCAGGTCATCTTTTATGTGCAGAGTAAACAAAATGTTACGGGCAATGTAACCATTACAGCAAGAAATGAAAGATTTACTGACGGTGCCCTTGCCCTTGAGATTAAACCTCCTGTTTTCCATATTTATAGCCTGGGTACAGTCTTTACCTCCTTCACGGCCGATGACCCATTTTATGTCCAATTTGGTTATATGGAGGGAACTTCTTTCAGAAATCAGCCCATAAGTAGTGTGGCACCACTTTTGGTTACATTGACGAGCAGTAACAGCACAATTGGTCAGATGGCCATGCTCCATGAAACAGGCCCCTCTCTGGTTATGGAAGTTGCGCCTGGCGCAAATAATTCACCGACCAGTGTAGCCGTCGGTGGAATAGCCTTTGATCCACTGGCACCAGGTATAACAACCATTACCGCTACTAGTCCTGGAAGTGCCGCTTATTCAGGCTCGTCTGTTGAAGTCAACGTGTCCGAGCCCGGCATCACCATTGCAGATGCCCACTATGGAGATTACCGTATCGGATCAAGTCTTCAAAAACGCATGTATTTTACCCTGGGCGGTGCTGACCATGGAGGGGTGACCGTGACCCTGACAAGTTCGGATGATTCTGTGGCAAGGCTTTCTGTAGATCCCACTGCAGCAGGTGCAGGGTCCGTTGATGTGGATGTGCCAGACGGAACCTCCCAGGTGAACTTCTATGTCCAGGGTGTTGCCGAAGCCACGGGCAGTGTTACCCTGACTGTATCCAGTCCTCTTTTTTCCGACGGCACGGCTGGTATGACTGTTGTGCAGCCTGTGTTTTATCTTTATGGTCTGAACGCTACCACCACGACATTGTCCTCGGATGACCCCTTCCAGGTCCAGGTTGGCTACCCCAACACCAGCGGAACCAACTATAACTGGGCCTATGTCAGCGGGGCATCCGATCTTGATGTCACCTTTACAAGCGATAATACCGTGGCAGGAGTGGTCAAGACCTCCTCTGATAGCGGAGGATCTGTCACCATTACCATGGCCAAAAACACCTATTATTCACCCTCATCCCTTGCGGCAGGAGGGGTTGCCTTTGATCCTGTGGGAGGCGGCAGTGCAATTGTCTCAGCAATAGCTCCCGGCTTTGACGCCACCTGGTTCCAATCAGCCATGGACGTTGTAGTATCCCAGCCCGGCATCGTCATAAATGATTACCACCACGGAGACTACCGCATCGGGTCAAGCCTGCAAAAACCCATGTATTTTACCCTGGGCGGTGCTGACCATGGCGGTGTGACCGTGACCCTGACAAGTTCGGATGATTCTGTGGCAAGGCTTTCTGTAAATCCCACTGCAGCAGGTGCAGGATCCGTTGATGTGGATGTGCCAGACGGAACCTCCCAGGTGATCTTCTATGTCCAGGGTGTTGCCGAGGCCACGGGCAGTGTTACCCTGACTGCATCCAGTTCTCTTTTTTCCGATGGTACAACTGGTATGACTGTTGTGCAGCCTGTGTTCTATCTTTATGGCCTGAACGCTACCACCACGACATTGTCCTCGGATGACCCCTTCCAGGTCCAGGTTGGCTACCCCAACACCAGCGGAACCAACTATAATTGGGCCTATGTCAGCGGGGCATCCGATCTTGATGTCACTTTTACAAGCGATAATACCGCAGCAGGAGTGCCCAAGACCTCCTCTGGTAGCGGAGGATCAGTCACCATGACCATGGCCAAAAACACCTATTATTCACCCTCATCCCTTGCGGCAGGAGGGGTTGCCTTTGATCCTGTGGGAGGCGGCAGTGCAATTGTCGCAGCAATAGCGCCCGGTTTTGACGACACATGGTTCCAGTCATCATTTGAAGTCACAGCGTCCCAGCCCGGCATCGTCATAAATGATTACCACCACGGAGACTACCGCATCGGGTCAAGCCTGCAAAAACCCATGTATTTTACCCTGGGCGGTGCTGACCATGGCGGTGTGACCGTGACCCTGACAAGTTCGGATGATTCTGTGGCAAGGCTTTCTGTAAATCCCACTGCAGCAGGTGCAGGATCCGTTGATGTGGATGTGCCAGACGGAACCTCCCAGGTGATCTTCTATGTCCAGGGTGTTGCCGAGGCCACGGGCAGTGTTACCCTGACTGCATCCAGTTCTCTTTTTTCCGATGGCACAACTGGTATGACCGTTGTGCAGCCTGTGTTTTATCTTTATTATTTAAATGCCTCCACCACTACCCTGTCCTCGGATGACCCCTTCCAGGTCCAGGTTGGCTATCCCACCACCAGCGGAACCAGCTATAACTGGGCCTATGTCAGCGGGGCATCCGATCTTGATGTCACCTTTACAAGTGACAATACCGCAGCAGGAGAGATCAAGACCTCCTCTGATAGCGGAGAATCTGTTACCATTACCATGGCCAAAAACACCTATTATTCACCTTCAACACTTGCGGCAGGAGGGGTGGCTTTTGATCCTGTCGGAGCCGGGACTGCAAGAGTTTCAGCCACTGCCCCAGGCTTTAACGCCACCTGGTTCCAGGCAGCCATGGACGTTGCAGTATCCCAGCCTGGCCTAGCCCTTTCCGATATAAACTATGCCTATTATCAGGTAGGTGGGGGGCTTCAGGACAGATTTAGAGTAACCCTTGGGGGCAGCGAACATGGGGGCGTAAACATCAGGATTGCCAGCAGTGATCCGGCCAAGATTCTTGTTTCTCCCAACACAACAACTGCTGGCACTTCGTTTATTGAAATTTTTATCCCCGACGGTTCCTTTTACGCAGATTTTTCTCTCCAGGGAATCAGCGGGGTTACGGGAAATGTTACTATTACAGCGACCCATGCAAGTTTTACCTCCGGCACCAGAGATGTATCTCTTGTGCAACCGGTTCTTGATATCTACTCTCTTGGTATCAATCCCTCTTCGGCAGCAGGGGATGATCCTTTCCAAGTTCGCATCGGGCTCCAGAACGCTGCCGGAACAGGGATACAGGAGTGGCAAAATGTTAGTCCCACAGTTGCCATCCAGGTTGTTGTCTCCAGCAGCAATACCGGGGCAGGAGATCTTAAAACAGCAGCACAGACGGGCGGTGGAACCGTCACAGTAGAGATCCCGGAAAACGCTAATTACTCAGCAGCCACAGTGGTTGCCGGAGGCGTTGCCTTTGATCCTATTGCACCAGGAACAACCGTTATCCATGCAAGCTCATTCGGATTTGACAATACATTTCCGCAATCATCTGAAACCATTAATGTAGGCCCGTAACCCCTGCACACTAAAACACCCCTTCCGTAACGGAAAGGGGTGTTTTAGCATTGACAACAGCGGCCCGATTCAATAGATTTCTTGAAGAACCCGCTTCGTTTAGCCAGGATGGGGATCCCCTAAAAAAACTATTTTCCAGGAGGTGCCAAGGAAATGAAATCAATGAAATCTTTACTGCTGATCTTCACCCTGACCTATTGCATTTTTACAGGTCCTTTTATTGCTGCAGGATCTGAAAATAAGCTTTCCTTGGAGGTTCCCCGGATTAAAACCAGTCAACTGGTCCAGCTTGGGCAACTCCGCATTGACACAATGGGCCTCATTTCATTTTCAGGCAGAAAATCCGGAAACCAGATAATTGTCCAGGCCATGGGGTCCGACGGCAGACTTTTGGGACGGGCTGAAAGTGTGGCAGGACTCGATGAGATTCCTATCTATGTGACCTCTTCTTTTGGTCTGAAGAAAATTATCCTGCTGTGGAAAGATCTCTAATAAACCGGCATTATGTTTTTTCCCGGGCAATTGCCTGGCAGACATGATCTGAAAAACCTTCCCCTGCCTGCCGTATCCCTGTCTTAGATTATCGTAGGCGCCTGTACCAATTCGTCCAACCGCAACAGTGGCTGTACCGATGCCAATAATATCATCGCCGGGTCCCAGGGAAAACGGAGTGAGCAGCAAAAAGAACAAAAAGGCCTTGATGGGTACAGAGGCCACCAGCAAAAGGCCGGTAGAACGTTTCCAGAGTTGGCAGGTCTGCCATGCCGATGGTTAGAAAAAAAACCTCAAGAAACAAATCCTTGAACCTGAACATGGCTTTGGCAAGTTCGTCTGTTTTGGGGGCACCTGCTATGGGCAGGATACAGGCCAGTAATATCAGAAGTTCCCCTTTTTTCGAGAATTTTTACCGCAAACACGGTGCTTGAAAAACTGAGGGCAAAACCGGCCGCAAGGAAACCGACAAGGGGCGGTAACCAAATTTGTTTGACAATAAATCCAAAAACAAAGGCTGTGGCAATTAATAATGCATTCATAGATTTTAAGAAAAAAATAGATTAAAAGATTGTTTGTTTATCTGTTTATAAAAACGCAAATTGTGCTGAGTACTTTATAAGAACACAGATGAAAGTCAAGCCCCAATAAGTTTGTTCAAAATTGCGGCTTGGTTTTTAAGGTGTTTTTTTGCCGGGATCAACTGCTAAAAATCCTTTGCTTTACATTAATGAATATCCTAAGATAAAACTTTTTAGGAGGGGCCTTGCTTTGTCCCGGATATTATCCTCTTGACAAAGTAATTTGCAAAGGCTCATATGTATTTTAAGCAAATAAATTTAATCAAACTTGATGGAGGAAATAATGGATATTAAAGTGACCAAGGCAGCCAAAACAGGTACCCGGCCAAAGGATGAGGATCTGGGATTTGGTACGGCATTTACCGATCATATGCTGGTGATGGATTATTCAGTTGATAAGGGATGGCATGATCTACGAATTGAGCCCTATGCTGACTTTTCAATGTCTCCGGCTGCCATGGTTTTACACTATGGACAGGCGATTTTTGAAGGGTTAAAAGCCTATAAAACACCCGACAACAAGATCCAATTGTTCAGGGCCCGGGATAATTTTAAGCGGATGAATCGTTCTGCCAAGGGGCTTTGCATCCCTGAACTGGATATTGACCTTGTCATGGATGGTTTAAAACAATTGGTCAAACTGGAAGAAAAATGGATTCCGGAAACCCTTGGCACCTCTTTGTATATCCGCCCCACCATCATTGCCACCGATCCCTTCCTTGGCGTTAGATCCTCTTTTACCTTTAAGTTTTACATTATCCTCTGTTCCGTGGGGGCCTATTATGCAGAAGGCTTTAATCCGGTGAAAATCTGGGTTTCCAAGGACCATGTCCGTGCGGTTCGCGGTGGGGTTGGTGAATTTAAAACAGCCGGCAACTATGCTGCCAGCCTTAATGCTGGGGAACTGGCAAAAAAACAGGGTTATGCCCAGGTTATGTGGCTGGATGCCCTTGAAATGAAATACATTGAAGAAGTCGGCGCCATGAACATCTTTTTTATTATCAATGGTGAATTGGTAACCCCGGATCTTAGCGGAAGCATTCTTCCGGGAATTACCCGGTACTCTGTCATTACCCTGGCACAAAAATGGGGGATGACGGTATCCGAGCGGAAGATCAGCATTGATGAAATTCTTTCAGCCAGTGAGGATGGAAGCCTGACCGAAGTTTTTGGCTCTGGTACGGCAGCGGTAATTTCGCCTGTGGGCGAAATCCGATATGGTGACAGGGCTATTAATATTGGGGACGGTACCCCCGGCAAGATATCCATGAAATTTTATGATGCCTTGACCGCCATTCAATACGGAAAAGAAAAAGATACTGAAAATTGGGTAGAAGTTATTGAATAACCTTTTAACCTTATTTTATAAGAGGGACTAAAGGGGTATTGGTTTTTGTTTAACTAGGTTTTCGTTTAACCACGAGCAGAATTAGCTCAATCAAAAATGAAGTTTGAAAGATCTCAAACTATTGGAGATGGAATGGCTAAAAAGAAAGAAATTACCCCCATCGGCAAGCGAATCAGACAGGCCAGGCTGGGCAAGAAAATGAATCTGGACACCATTGCAAATGAAACAGGATTGTCAAAGGCGTTTATCAAAAGTATAGAATCCGGTGAAAAAAGACCGTCTGTGGGAACCTTGCTTCAGATATCAAGAACCCTTCAGCTGGATTCAGGATTTTTGCTCAAGGAATCCGATGATACTTTAGAAGAGCGATCCCAGGCCTATACCAAAAGAACGGATAACTATGCTTATACTCCCCTGACCCCGGGGGCGGAAAACAAGCACTTAAAGGCATTTCGAATTGTGGTGGATGCCGGTACCAGCCATGACGGTGTGGGCTTTCACCATGAAGGGGAAGAGTTTGTTTATGTGCTCGCAGGAAGGGTGGAAGTTCAGGTGGGGGATCATATCAACCGCTTGGAATCAGGGGATTCTCTCCATTTTAATTCAGGGATAAAACATGACTTGCGCAATACCGGAGATAAAGATGCGGAATTGATTGTTGTTGTCTATGCCCCCTAAATGAAAAAGGAGTTACCCATGTTATTCAAGCTTACTGATGAACAATTAATGATTCAAAATATGGTGAGGGAATTTTCCAGAAAAGTTGTTGCTGCCACCGCTGCCGAGCGGGATAGGACAAAACAATTTCCAGCGGAAAATTTCCGGCAGATGGGGGAGCTGGGGCTGATGGGAATGATGATTCCGGAAAATTACGGCGGAGAAGCGGCCGACGCCGTCTCCTATGTTTTGGCCCTTTCTGAAATTGCCTATTCCTGTGCCTCAACTTCCGTTGTCATGTCGGTTCAAAATTCCATAGTTTGTGAAAGTTTATTAAAATTTGGGACCGAAGAACAAAAACATAAGTTTCTTGTTCCCCTGGCTTCCGGTGAGATCATCGGCGCTTTTGCCCTGACCGAACCCGATGCCGGCTCTGACCCGGTCAGTCAGACCGCAACGGCTGTTTTGGAAGGTGATTCCTATGTGATCAACGGGACCAAACGGTTTATCACCTCGGGTAAAAACGGCAGTGTGGTTTTGGTAACGGCCAAAACCGACGGGAGTGTCGGCCATAAGGGCATCTCCTGTTTTATCGTCCCCAAGGGAACCCCGGGCCTTGTGGTGGGCCATTTGGAAGACAAAATGGGGCTTCGAGCCTCGGATACCACAGATCTTATATTTGAAAACTGCCGGGTGCCTGCGGCCAATATTCTGGGAAGGGAAGGGGATGGATTTAAGATTGCCATGTCCGGCCTTGACAGCGGCAGAATTGGTATTGCCGCCCAGTCTTTGGGGGTGGCCCAGGCCGCCTTTGATGCTGCTGTTAAATATGCCCGAAAAAGAAAGCAGTTTGGTTCGGCCATTTCGAAGCACCAGGCCATTCGTTTCCAGATAGCAGACATGGCCACCCAGATCGAAGCTGCCAGACAATTGATTTTTTCCGCCGCCTCCATGAAGGACAGGGGGGAAGCTTATACAAAAGAAGCCTCCATTGCCAAATTGTTTGCTTCTGAAATGGTCAACAAGGTTACGGCAAGGGCCATACAGATCCACGGGGGCTACGGATTTACCAAGGATTACAATGTGGAGCGGTATTACAGGGACGCCAGGGTATTTACCATATATGAGGGCACAAGCGAAATCCAGCGCATGGTGATTTCAAACCATGTTCTCAGGGACAAGCGAAAACCCTAGATCAGTTTTTTTTTGAAGGAGCCAAGCCAAGGCAAGACAGATAAATAAAATTTTGGTGACAGTCTTAACCACAACTCGCCAGGTTAACGTCGGCACTCCGCCTCTCAATCCATCGTTCTGATGGATTGGGAAGCGGAAACGGCCTGTCCGTTTACACCGCTTTGACGAGCCCTCCCCCCATTTACCGGTTCGGCACTCCCCATGTCCACGAATTGTGATACAATCATAGTATACTTTAAGGGCAGATCCTTTGAAAAAATCTGTTTGACAGTTATCTTGAAATATAAGATTGTGGTTGAAATGAAAAATTGCTAAAAATTCTGGAGATAAAAATGTCCCTCGGTATAATGTTCGTTGTTCTATTGGCAGCACTGCTACATGCCACCTGGAATTTTCTGGTTAAACGGACAGATGACAAGCATATGAGCATGACCGCAGTTGTGTTGGGTCATTTACCTTTTGCTGTTGTTGGTCTATTATGCTCATCCTTGCCAAAAATAGATTCAATTCCTTATATAATTGCAGGGGCAATGCTGCACACCGGTTATCAATTATTTCTTCTATACTCCTATCGTATTGGTGATTTAAGCCAGGTATACCCTTTAGCACGTGGTGTTGCCCCTCTACTTGTGGCAGGAATTTCTGTTCTGTTGCTTGGGGTTCATCTTTCCCAGTTTGAACTGGCAGCGATTATCATGATTGGAACAGGTATTATGAGCTTAACCTTGGTGGGTCGAAGTGATGGTATGCGAAATGGACGTGTCTCCTCATTTGCAGTGATTACCGGCGGATTTATTGCCGCTTATTCATTAGTAGACGGTTTAGGTGCACGTGAAGCAGGCTCTGCACTTGGGTTCTACAGCTGCTTGTCAATTCTTAACGGAATGATTTTTGCAGCGATCATGGGGATCATTCGACCGGGTCTTATAAAAAACGTGGTTAGTCAAAATTACTGTCTGGCACTTTGTGGCGGTGCTGCATCGTTTACCGCCTATGCCTTAGTCATCTGGGCATTCACACTAGCTCCAATCGCATTGGTTACCGCATTAAGAGAAACAAGTATCATATTTGCTTTGCTATTTGGCGTTTTCGGACTCAAGGAACGCCTTGATTTAATAAAAATATGTGCCACGATGATTACAATGCTTGGGGTTGGGATGCTGAGATTTAATCGATAACACTTTGCCGAGGAACCTATAATCGCATAACCCATTTTTTCACAGGACGCCAAACAACAGGCACCTGTGAAAAACTCCTTAGCCTATAATCAATTATTGGAGATACGCCCAGTGAGTTCCGTTCAAATTTTTTTCAATGGTGCAGTAACAAAAGAGCTTTTTGTACAGGCCTATAATTTTGATGGCTCTACAAAAAAAGCAAAAAAAAAAACATTGATCGTTTTCCTATTTTCGTATTTACTTACTCTACTTGGGATAGCTTCTCAAAACGAATGGAAAATCGATGTTTCAATCCTTTTTTCTTCTATCGTTACACTGGCCTTTTTTGGATTTGTTTGGTGGTATGTAATAGAACGGGGAGAAAGAAATAATCTGAATAGAACCATCAATGGTCATGGAGAAGGAGAAATTACTGAATCATCAATTATTTTTCGGTCAAACGAAAATTCATCTGCAATCAACTGGAGTGAATTTATAAAATACAAGAAAGAAAATGAAATTGTATTGCTGTATGATTCCCCAAAAAGTGGACTATTTACGGTTTTTCATAAATCTTTCTTCAAGTGTGAAAATGACTGGAATAGCTTTGTTTCATTAGTTGAAAAAAACATCGGCTAAAAATAGCATACCCACGGACGGTTATGGCGAACTTCCTATAAAATTTTCCCAAAGCTTTGAAAAAATATTTATCTTTAATCAACCATCACCATGGCGATAGATGATGCAGGCGTTAGATCTGAGCCTAGGTCTATAACAAAACTTGTTCAATGCTGTATTTAAGTGGGAGAGGGCGGTATATTTCCAAATTGGAAAATATACTGCCCTTTCATTGCTCAATTTATTTCATCTGCGATTCTAAAGCAGATCAGTATCTGCCGCCTTCAAATATGGAATCTGCATAGGCAACATCTTCCGGGCAGAAGACAAAAAGGCATTTGCCGTCGGAATCAGACACAGACCCGTAGACATAGTTGATATTGATCTTTTCTTCCCCGAGTTTTTTGGTCATTTTTGCAAATTCCCCGGGTTTGTTGGTGATATCAATTGCCACCACCTCCTTTGAGTCAAACAAAAAATCATTCTCTTTTAACAGGGAGATGGACTCATCAGGCTTGTCTGTTAAAAGGCGGACCAGGGCAAAGTCAGCTGAGTCCCGCCTCATTGAGCTGTAACTGGCCGAAGACGCCAGGCGCTTCAGGGATTTGCCCCGGGCTTCAAACAGGTTCTGGACATAGGCGGATGCATCCTGGATGGTCATGGCATCAATGTTGATACCGGCATCGCCAAACAGCGCAGTGAGTTTTCCCAGCTCGCCGGGTACGTTTTTCAGAAAAAGCGATATTTCACGTCTGATCATCTTGTCCTCCCCTTTTATGCTGTCACTTTAATAATTTCGGACTAGTTATTTTCTGCGAAGCTGACCCCTTCATCAAATGCTCGCATATTCAATGGAATGATCTTTGCCTTGGCTGCAAATTCTTCTTTTATACACTTTTTTAACAGGTCCGGGTCAACCAGTTTGGTCTTTGCATTAAACGCGGCCAGGGCAACGATGTTGGCAGCCCGGATGCTGCCGGCTGCTGTGGCAATCTCATTGATGGGCACCATAAGTTCAGTGATGTCTCCTCTGTTGCTTCTGACGGGAATCAGAGAGCTGTTGATGAATACAATCCCTCCGGGTTTGACGTCGGCGGCAAATTTTTCCAGGGAAGGCCGGTTCATGGCCACCAGGTGACTAGGGTTCTTGATGATGGGAGAGCCGATCAGTTTGTCGCTGATGACCACGGTACAATAAGCTGTTCCCCCGCGCATCTCCGGCCCGTAGGAGGGTACCCAGGCAACAAAAGATCCCTCTTTCATTGCGGCATAGGCCAGAAGTTTGGCGCTCAGTAAGATTCCCTGGCCTCCAAATCCTGCAAATTTTATTTCTGTTTGCATTGGTTTCTCCAAAAACAACTATAGT
>JADGEQ010000046.1 GCA_016744295.1 Desulfobacteraceae bacterium
CCCTCTTTCATTGCGGCATAGGCCAGAAGTTTGGCGCTCAGTAAGATTCCCTGGCCTCCAAATCCTGCAAATTTTATTTCTGTTTGCATTGGTGTCTCCAAAAACAATTATAAAAATATTTTGTTAAAATTTTGTATCCTAATTCAAAGGGTTTTCTATTCAGGGGTTTTAACATCGCCCAACTCATAGTAGGGCAACAGATTCTCTTCTGCCCATTTTAATGATGCCAGGGGGGTAAGGCCCCAATTGGTAGGGCAGGTGGAAATTACTTCCACAAAGCTGAAGCACTTACCTTCCTTCTGGTATTCAAATGCCTGTTTGATGGCTTTTTTGGTTTTGTTGATCTGCTGTGGTTTTAAAACAGCCTGCCGGGTAACATAGGCCGGAGTGACCAATTGTCCCAAAAGGTTGGCCATTTTGATGGGCATCCCGGTCATCTCTGTATCTCTTCCCATGGGGGCTGTGCTTGCTCGCTGGCCCGGCATGGTTGTGGGGGCCATCTGTCCGCCGGTCATGCCGTAAATGGCATTGTTGATAAAGATGGTGGTGAATTTTTCACCCCTGTTGGCTGCGTGGATGATTTCTCCCATGCCGATACTTGCAAGGTCTCCGTCTCCCTGGTAGGTGAATACCATCAAATCCGGGCGAACCCTTTTGATTCCTGTGGCCATGGCAGGTGCCCGTCCATGTGCGGCCTCCTGGAAATCACAGTTAAAATAATTATATGCCAGAACCGCACATCCCACAGGGGCGATGCCCACGGTTCTTTCCCGAATGTCTAGTTCATCTATAACTTCTGCAACAAGCCTGTGGACAATACCGTGGGTACAGCCAGGACAATAATGCGTCATGGTGTCACTGAGGGCGGCTGGCGTTGAAAATGCTTTTCCCATTATTTTGCTCCTATATCATTGCTTTAATGATGTCGATGATCTTTTCCGGTGACGGGATATCTCCGCCGCATTCGCCATAAAATTCAACAGGCCGCTGGCCTTTGACGCACCGTTCAACATCTTCCACCATCTGCCCCATGCTCATTTCAATGCTGATGACCGATTTGCAGCTCTCCTTTACGGCCGCATCATAGACAGCCTGCTCGGGAAAGGGGAAAAGGGTTTTTGGCCGCAGCATGCCCACCTCAATGCCCTCTTCTTTGAGCATATCTATGGCAGTTCTGCATACCCGGCTCATGGTGCCGTAGCTTGTGATCAGCACCTTGTATTCTGCCTCTGTATTATAGGCTTCAAACTGGATCTCTTCTTGTTTCATCTGCTCGTATTTGGCTTTGAGGGCCAAATTGTTTGCATTGAGTGCTGTGGGATCAAGAAAAAGGGATTTTACCAGATTTCTTGTTTTGCTTTTCCGGGTGCTCATTCCATTGGTGGCCCAGTCATCTTTATTGGAGGCTTCGGTTGCCAGGTTTTCCGGGAATTCCACAGGTTCCATCATCTGACCGATGAGCCCGTCTCCCAGAATCATGACCGGTCCCCGGTATTTTTCAGCCAGGGTAAATGCCTGCATGGTCATTTCTACGGCTTCCTGGACCCCGTCTGGTGCCATGACCAGCAATCTGTAATCCCCGTGTCCGCCGCCCTTGGTGGCCTGGAAATAATCTCCCTGGGCAGGTAAAATTCCACCAAGCCCGGGGCCGCCCCGCATGATATTGACAAAAACCGCAGGGCACTGGGCCGCTGCAATATAGGAAATGGCTTCACTCATCAGGCTGATACCCGGGGAAGAAGAGGTTGTCATCACCCGTTCGCCGGCGCCTGCTGCACCAAATATCATATAGCCTACGGCAACTTCGCTTTCTCCCTGGAGGAAAACACCGTCTACTTCGGGAAGGCGCTTTACCAGGTATTCTGCAACCTCTGACTGGGGGGTGATGGGGTAGGCAAAATAATTTTTGCACCCCGCTCTGATGGCAGCTTCACCGATTGCCTCATTTCCTTTCATTAACACTTTTGCCATGGTTTTATCCTTTTAATCTGTTTAGCTAGTCTGGGTTTCTTTGATTTGGATGGCAACATCCGGGCACATAATACAGCAGATGGTGCAGTGAATACAATCTTCCGGTCTTGCTTGAAAGACAGGAAAATGTCCTTTTGCATTTACCTTATCGGTGATTTCAAGGACGTTTTTCGGGCAGAAATTAACGCAGAGCCCGCACCCTTTACACCGTTCCGAATCAACAATATGTTCGTAGGCCATTTAAAAATACTCCTTATTATATCAAGTGCTTGTCCAGGGGAATGCCAGTTGTCTGTCAATGGTCAGCACCGGGCAATGAAACCGGTCCATATCAAGCTTTGGTATCATCTGGGATGAAGCTGTTATAAATTCAATGGGCAGACCGGTGGTATCTGATACCTCTCGTATAAAGCGATATCCTTCATAGATTACTTCCGGTGTGGTTTCTTCGATGAGATTGGCATTGGAGACAAGCCCCGTGATCTTAATTTTTGAAGATGCCTCAATCTCCTCTTTTATCGTTAGACAGCCCTCAATTGTTTCGGTGAAGGGTCTCAGTGGATTTATGACCTGGATCATCTGAACTTTTTTTCGGCTCAGATAACTTTCCAGGGCAGCCAGAACCGTTACACCGACATCATCACCGCCGGCATCCAGGATGGTTAACTCTGCCGGTTGCTGGATCATGCCGGCAACGGCAGGGGCAAGAATGGGCAGGTCGGCGTGCATGTACTTTTTGTTGGGAAGAACTACTTCAACCCCCATATTTTCAAGAAAAACCCTTGCTTCCCTGGTCCGAAAATATGGGTTGACAAGATCCAGGTCGGCTATTTTAACCTGTTTCCCGGCTTGTCTGGATTTAGCGGCAAGGTTTACGGCGGTTTCAGTCTTACCGCTTCCGTAATTTCCGCAAATAATGACAATTCCATTCATATTGATATTCAAGTAATAATCCTTAGGGCTATAGTATTGTCAAAAAATATATCATACAACCTGTTATGTAAATCAGATTTACAGCTGTTTTGCAAATATTTTTTATATGTTTATCAACTAAGTTGACTGCTTGTTTTTATAAAAAAGGCTAAACTAATGGTCGTTAAACAAGCATAGCTAAATAATGGCAGCTAAACAATAATATTTAAATAGTGACCGAAGACAGCCGGCCATTGGTATCAAATGACAAGGCGTCCATTTGTTCCCCCAATATCAGTTCTTCCCTTTCTTTTACTTCCTCTTTAAGTGCATGGGAAATATGGAAGCTGCCCATCTCCAGAGTGTTTTTTATGTGTACGATTCTGGCATCGGAAGGGTTCACTGCCCCGATGGTTTGAAGAGCCGCCTCAATGGCTGCCTTGTCCGTGGCAAGGCTGACCGGAAGTCTTGCCTTTTCCGGGGTCATGGCGGTGATGGCATTGGTGGCCATGGCCTGGGTATCCAGTTTTTTGATTACATTTAGGGTAGTGAAATCCGCAAGGCCGATCCCGATGGCATTGCCATGGGAAGCCTCGGTAAGATCCAGGACCACGATGCGGGTGATTTTGGGTTCGGCCGGTTCTTTTTCCCCGATAAACATAATTCTGCCGATCACATTGGTATCCATGCCCGTGCCGCTGATATTTTTTCCCATTTCATCCAGGATAAGGAGGTCTATTTTATCAAAGGGGAGCCGTGCCATATAGCTTTTTGCCTTTTTTAACAGCATGGATTCCGTGTCATAAAAATCCTTTGGCAGGCAGCTCTTGATGCAGGCGGTCTCATCATAGATATTTTCCACAATCCCCACACCGAAAAGAACGGGAATCCGGTCTAAAATAAGGGTGCCGATCTCCGGGATCACCTGGCTGTATCCAAAATTGACCGTCTGTTTATGAACTTCAAAACATCCCTTGTGTTTGCCAAGGCCTATGGCCATCATTTTCATTAATCCGCTTTCGATGTCCCCTTCAAACTCGGTGTGGGGTTTGATTCGGTTCATCACCACCACATGATCGGCTGTTGCAGCATGCTTGTCCACCCATACGGGAAATCCATGGGAAGAGGTTCCGATCTCTACCACCTCCATGGAAGAAAGGATGGGAACTTCCATGGTCTCTTCACTGATATTCAAACTTTTTAAAATTTCAATTTGCCCCTGACCCGTGCCGTTACCATGGCTTCCCATGGCCGGAACGATAAAGGGCTTGGCCCTGTGTGTTTTCAGAACATCAATCAGAATTTTTAAAATTGTATCAATATGGTTTATTCCCCTGGAGCCTGCGGTGATGGCAATGCGGTCCCCGGGAGTGATCCGGGAAGCAAGATTAAGGCTGGATAGCTCCTGGATGACAGCGGCCTGGATGTCTTTAATTTGGGGCGCATCTATTTTCTGGCGGATGCAATACATTTGGGGAAAGTCCATTTTGTCCTCCTATATAGACGGGGTAGTATCCTGGTTTGTTATCACATATACGATCATCTGTCTCGGGCCATGGGCGCCATGGACCATGACAAGTTCGATGTCCCCTGTCTTGCTGGGGCCCGAGATAAAGGTCATGCAATTGGTCAGCCCAAGTTTTTGCTCCCTGGGATCCCATTTGAGCCGGAAATAGAGTTCTGCAAGATTGTCGATGATCTGGTCCATTGTGATAACCGCCACATGGATGGACGGAACAAGGGAGACCGCCCTGGGCTGGCCGGGCCGGGTCCGCATCACCAGGGTTGCAGACTGGGCCACACAAAAATCAGCCGAGGTAATGCCGATATAGGATTGGATGAGCTGGCTGCGCAGTTCCTGCCTTTGAATTGAATCCGGTGTGGAAAATCTCTGGGTGGTATGAAGGGTGACATCATCCTTGGCCAGTCTTTTTCCAAGATTTAATTGGTCGATCAGGGGGTGCTGCCAGGCAATCACCGATTTTTGGGTTCCCCATTCGGGGTTGGTTTGTTGAATCAGCTGTTGGATGCCAGAACTGGCCTGGGCAACATTTTCAACCGGAATTACCCGCAGATTTATGGGCCCGGCCTGTTCAACGAACAGATCCAGCAATCGTTTGCGATCCAATTGACTTTTGTGGGTATAGGCCTTGAGCCGGTTGTCAAGATCCGGTGGCGGGGTACCGAACAGTTCAAATGGGTCTTGGGGGCCAGATGGGCCAGATGGATCAGGTGGATCAGGTGGATCAGATGGGCCAGATGAATAAGCTTGTCCCGATGAATTTGCCGCGGCCGTCCCAATTGGTTTTCCCAAAGCCCTTTGGAGGGTCATGATAAAATCCTGTTCATGGGCATCTGTCTTTTTTTGGTTTGCGGGAGGCATCATGATTTGTTTGTCCTGTTTTTGCTGTTTTTCCGATTGTTCCATGTGGCTAAAAAGCTGGTTCGGGCAAGGGGTTTTATGTCTCGGCTCTGGGTCCATCCCTTTAATCCAAAGGGGAGACCAAAAGAGACGGAGGTGATCATGCCGTTTCTGTGGGGTAAAAGTCTTTGCACAACAGACCCGGTCTTGAGGATCATTTCATAGAGTCTTCGGTTCTGGATAATAAGAGACCAGATCTGAAAAGCCAGTTTTTCCCCTGGGTTGGCCCGGGTGACCTCCCATTTGGGATCACCCTCTGCCAGTTTGGCCCGCAATGCCAGGAGCATCCGGGGCAGGTCAATATCCACGGGGCAGGCTTTTTTACAGGCCCCGCACAAGGGTTCTCCAAGACTCAAATCCTTTGCCCGGTTGATTCCCACAAGAAGGGGGGTGATCACAGCCCCGATGGGGCCGGAATAGGGATATCCATAGGCGTGGCCGCCTATCTTCCCATAGGCCGGACAAACATTGAGACAGGCCGCACACCGGATACACAAAAGCGCCTCCCGAAATTCAGGATCTGCCAATATTCTGGAACGACCGTTGTCGATGATGACCAGATGAAATTGGTCCGGTCCGTCCATCTGATCTGCTGTCCTTGGGCCGCCGATATAACTGACATAGCCTGCCATGTTCTGTGCTGCTGCGCCCCTGGATAAAAGCCTGAACAATATATCATGGTCAGAAAGTCTTGCCACCACCCGTTCCATGCCCATGAAGGCCATGTGGATCTTGGGCATGGTGGTGGACATGCGGATATTGCCTTCATTGGAAACCGTTGTGATATGGCCGGTTTCAGCACAGGCCAGGTTGCACCCGGAAATTCCCATGTCTGCTTCTAAGAATTTTTCCCGCAATGCTTTTCTGGCCGCCTGGGTCAGGACCGGAGGATCTTCGCAATAGGGAATGCCAAGCTTTTGGGTAAACAGTCGGGCGATCTCTTTCCGGGTCTTGTGGATGGCCGGGGCAATGATGTGGGAAGGGGTTTCTCCTGCCAGCTGGATGATGTATTCCCCCAGGTCGGTTTCATTCACTTCCAGGCCTTGGGCTTCCAGGGACTGGTTCAGCCCGATCTCTTCGGTGACCATGGACTTTCCCTTGACCACCATTTTGACCTGTTCTTTTTTCGCTATCTTCAGACAATAGGCCGTGGCTGCCGCCGCATCCTTGGCAAAATAAACCCTGCCGCCCCTGTCTCTGATTTTTGAGGCAAGACTTGGCAGCAGGATATCCAGGTGGTTGATGGCAAATTGTCTTATTTTATGGGCTTCTTGCCGGAGACCGGGGCCTTCTGGTAAATTTTTATACGCCAGGGCCGTGGCCGGTCCCAGCCGGTTCTGAACATTGGACAGGGCATTTTGTAAAATTGGGTTATCAATGGCCTTGGCAGCATTTTGTTTGTAATATTGGGTTATGATCTCTACCATGTGATTTCCTTGTCTTCCACAGTTTGTTCTGGTTTGTATCTGGTTGTGCCTGGTTTTTATTTGGCCAGCAACTGGGCAATGTGCAGTATTTTAATGGGGGAGTTTTTTCGGCTCAACATTCCCTGGATGTTCATCAGACAGCTAATATCGCACCCCACCACTGCATCCACCCCGGCCTCAATGATATGGTCAATCTTTTCTTCCAGAATGGCCGTGGAAATATCCGGGAATTTTACGGCAAAGGTCCCGCCGAAACCGCAGCATTTGTCGGCATGTTCCATTTCAATCAGCCGGGTGCCGCGAACATTGGCAATGAGTTTTCTGGGCTGGTCTTTTACGCCCAGATTCCTCAACAGATGACATGAATCGTGGTAGGTGACCCTTCCGTAAAAATTGGCCCCCACGTCTTCTATTTTCAAAACATCCACCAGATACTCGGTGAATTCAAATATTTTACCGCTGATGCCAAGGGCCCTTTTCTGCCAGGAGGACCCTTGTTCGAAAAGCCCGGGATACTGGTGTTTGACCATGTCCACACAGGAACCCGAGGGACAGACAATAACTTCGGCGTTTTCAAAAATTTCTATAAACCGTTTGGCTGCCCTGGCGGCTTCTTTGCGGTAACCTGAGTTAAAGGCCGGCTGTCCGCAGCAGGTCTGGTCCAGGGGTATATCAACCGACAGTCCTAGGTTTTTAAACACGTGTACCATTCCCTGTGCAACTTCAGGATACATGCTGTCAACCAGGCATTGGACGAACAGGGTGACGGGTTTTTTATTGCCCATGATGTAAATTTACCTCTTTCTTGTGTGGGTTCAAATGTCCGTTATCAAATAACCACTATCAAATAACCACTATCAAATATTCATTATCCATAGGCCACAGACGGCAGCCAGATTACCAGTTTTGGCCACCCCATGACAATGAACAGGCCGATCAATTGCAGGATGATAAAGGGAATTACCCCTTTGTAAATATCCAGAAGATTGACCTCAGGCGGAGCGACTCCCTTGAGGTAAAATATGGCAAATCCCACCGGCGGGGTGAGAAAGGAGGTTTGCAGGCTGATGGCAACGAGAATAGCGAACCAGACCAGTTCCGGGTTGTCAATGACGCCGGCACCATCGATGTTAAGTCCCAGGTTTGACACCACGGGAGACAGGATGGGCAGGATAATCAGGGTGATTTCAATCCAGTCCAGGAAGAACCCCAGGAAAAACACCATCATCAGAATGACGGAGATGATGCCGTAGGGGCCGAAGGGAAGCCCTGTAAAGGCTGAGGCGATAAACTCATCCCCTCCCAGTTCCCTCAGCACCAGGGCAAAACAGGTGGCCCCCACCAGGATGCCGAAAATATAGCCGGTGGTGTTAAAGGTGTTGTAAAGAACTTCCTTAAATATGTTCAGGTTTAGCTTGTTGTTGACCAGGGCCAAAATTATGGCACCCAGGGCGCCGATACCGCTTGCTTCCGTGGGAGTGGCAAGCCCTGCAAATATGGATCCCAGAACTGCCAGGATTAATGCCCCAGTGGGGAGAATGGTCTTGAGTACACGCCAGACCAAGGCAAATTCCAGCTGTTGCCGATTTTTTGCCAGGGGAGCTGCCCCGGGGGAAAAAAAGGCAAAGATCAGAATATAGACCATGTACAAGAACCCCAGAAGGATGCCTGGCAAAAGAGCCCCCATGAACAGGTCTCCCACGGACAGGCACAGCTGGTCTGCCATCATGACCAGCATGATGCTGGGGGGGATGAGGATACCCAGGGTGCCCGAGGCACAGACAGTTCCCGCGGCCAGGGGTTTTGAATATCCCTGGTTGAGCATGGCCGGGAGAGATAATAGCCCTAAAAGTACCACAGATGCGCCTATGATGCCGGTGGCGGCCGCCAGGAGAATGCCGATGAGGGTGACACTGATGGCCAGTCCTCCCCGTACTTTCCCAAACAGATCCTGCATGGCAATCATCATTTTCTCAGCAATACCGGACCGGTCCAGCATCAGTCCCATGAAGATGAACATGGGCAGGGCAATGAGTATCCAATTGTATAAAACCTTATAGAGCCGGTTGACCACAAGTCCTATGGTCATGTAATCCAACCCGGTGATGGTGCCGAACATCAGATCAGACCCATATCCGATAAGGGTGAACAGCATGGCCGTTCCCCCCAGAATAAAGGCAATGGGGTAACCTGTGAACAATAGACCGATAAAGGTGAGCATCATGCTGATGACAAGAATACCGTTAAGATCCATTGGAGCCCTTTCTGTTATTTAAATAATTGGTTTTTGAATGATTCGTTTTTAAATATTCAGTTTTTAAATATTTAATTGCCTGCTTCAACCGGGAGACGGATCCCAAAAATAAGAGGAAAAAGGAAATGGGAATAATGGATTTGATCGCCCATCTATAATCAAGTCCCATGGGGGCATCGGACCCTTCCCCCACCCGGAAGGATTCTGCAACAAAAGGAAGGCTGTGCATGAAAAAAACAAAGATCATGGGCCAGAGAAAGCAGATAATTCCCATGATTTCAATTTTTTCCTTGGTGGGACGTGAAAACCTTGAATGCATAATGTCCAGACGGATATGGGAATCTTTGACATAGGAATAGGAGATCCCCAGCATGATGACGACGGCATAAATATGCCATTGTATTTCTTCGAGGGCGACAAAACTTTTGGCAAATACATATCTCAGAATTACCTGTACCAGGATGGTCACTATGAGCACTGCGATGAGCCAGGCAGCAGCGTGGCCGATACCCAATATTATCCTGTCGGGTATGCTTGGCTTCCTAGGGGCGTCTTTTATGTCATCATTCATGGCTGGGCCCTCGTGGCTATGGTTTGGTCTGTCTGGGTAAGAAACCCAATGATTTCCAATAGGAATAGTCTGCCCTGAATGCGGTCATGTCTTCCCAGATTTTGTTGAAACCGGGACTTTGGGCTGCCTGTTCTTTGACCACCTCTTCCCAGGTGCTCTCAAATAATGCCAGCATCTCGTCGGACCAATACATGCTCTTGACGCCCCTGTTTTCAATGTTTTCCCGGATGGCCTGACCCTGGATGGCCTCGCAATAGGAAAGGGTGTCAATAATGTTGGCCTTGGTTGCCATTTCAATCAGGGACTGCTGGCCCGGGGACATGCTGTTCCAGGTGTCTTTGTTGATAAGCATTTCAAGGACGGTGGCCTGTTGGTGCCATCCCGGAAAATAATTGTATTTTACCACTTTGTAGAATCCCAGTTTCTGGTCAATGGCGGGGAAGGAAAATTCAGTGGCATCAATGACACCTTTTTCAAGGGCCTGGAAGATTTCTCCGGCGGGCATAAGGCTGACGGCAACGCCCAGTTTCTGCATCACTTTGCCGCCCAACCCGAAAAATCGCATTTTCAACCCTTTCAGGTCCTCGGGTCCATTGATGGGTTTTTTAAACCATCCCGATGTTTCAGGGGAGATAACCGCATAGGGAAGGACTTTTACGTTGTAGCCGGCATTGTCGTACATCTCCTGGTAAAGGGTTATTCCATTTCCCTTGTACAGCCAGGCCAGGTATTCGTCTGCTTCAGGCCCGAAGGGAACTGCTGAGAACAGGGCGGCCTCGGGAATTTTCCCCTGCCAATAGGCACCGGAGGCGAATCCGGCATTGACTTTTCCACTGGAAACAGCGCTGAGAATTTCAAATGGGGGGATGAGTTTTCCGGGCTCATAATACTTGATCACAATGTTTCCATTGCTGGCTGCCTTGATATCTGCGGCAAGGGTGGGGATGGTGTCTCCCAGCACGGGCAGAGAGGTTGCAAAACACAACGGGGTCTTTAACAATAATTTTTTTTCTGCAGCCTGGGAAATGCCGGACAGGATAAGGATGATGCTTGCGATACACATGGTGAGAATGACCTGCTTTTTCATTGAATACCTCCTTGGATGATGGTAAAAATGTCAAATGTCTTCTTCTGGTCTGATACTCTTACCAATGAGGTTTATTTGTGTCAAGAACTTTTTTAATCATTAAATCCTATAGTTATGGGTTTGATTTTGCGAATAATGGGAGTTGTTGTGTGTCAATGTATTGGTCAGACCAGATCCAATAATCCTGTTGACAAGCCAAGGCTCAATTTGATAAGTATCATTATATCAGGAGACAGGGATAAATTTCCATTCAGCAAGCTAACAGTTAAATTTTACTGGAGTTGCCCCATGGGTACGGTATTTAAAAAAGTAAAACTGCAGAAAGTCAGTGAAGAGGTGGCAGGGCAGATCCGGGATTTGGTTAAAGAGGGGAAATTACAGCCCGGAGAAAAATTACCGCCGGAACGGGTGTTTTCAGAAATGCTGGGTGTGGGGAGATCTTCCCTGCGGGAGGCCATCAATATTCTGGAAACCCAGGGGTTTGTGGAAACCAGAAAACGGCAAGGAATTTATGTCTGCAGCCTTGGTACTTCCATCATTTCCGATCCCCTGCGTCAGATTATTGAGGAAGACAAGAACAAGATGCACCAGCTTTATGAAGTTCGAAAAGATATTGAACTGGCATCTGCCTTTGCCGCTGCCGAATATCGCACAAATGAGGATCTTGAAAAAATGAAACAGGTTCTTGGAAAAATGGAAATAGATGCAAAAAAATCAGTTTTGGGTCTGTACGACGACCTTGGGTTTCACCTTGCCATTGCTCAGTCCGGTCATAATATTTTCAGAAACCATATCCTTAAAAATATTTTTGATATTTCCGATGCCCATCTTCAGTATGTCATGGGAATTATGACCGGTGAAAAGGTCCGCATCCTGAAACTTTTGGAACACCACCAGGATGTCTTTTTTGCCATTGAGAAGCAGGATCCAGATATGGCGCGTTCTAGTATGGGTGAACACCTGACCTGGGTGGCACAGCAATGGAAAATTTTCATGAAGGAAAAAATTAAGAATCAAGAATAGACAAAATTGACCAGATGATTTTAATGCCGGACTAGCCTAATTTTTTCTAATTCAGAGAGGAGGCAACAGCGATAATCTCATCTTTTGTCAATCGTCTTCCCAGTGTGATGCTGCGGGTTTTGATTGCTCTAGTGATATGGGGCAGCGCTTTTTCATCATGGGAAATTTGGTTTAAATCCAGATACTTTTGAACCAATGCCTTTCCGCACAACAGATTCAAATAAAATTTTTCCTCCCTTTTTTCCTCACCGTTACTCTCTCCTTCTTTTCCCAAAATGGTGCCAAATTCCCCCCGGGCATGGGTGCCGGCAACATGGGTTTGTACCGCTTCCCCGAATGCCGGGGTACTGCACTGGATCAGCCCATGGCCGGTCTGTTCCCTTACAATGCTGTCCAGGTATCCATAATAGGCCTTGAACAGTTTTAAGTTGTTCGTGTCAATTCCCACGTCCATGCCCTGGTCCTTCAATAGTTTGGCCGTGGTGAAAAGATCGCCGATCCCGTTTCGTTCTCCAATGCCCAGGGCAGAAACTTCCAGCACAGATGCACCGGCCAGGATGCCCATTACCGAATTGGCCGACCCCATGCCCATGTCATTGTGGCAGTGAACTGAAATTTTTGTTTGTGTGGGTCCCATATCTCTGGCCGAATCATTGATCGGGCCTTTGCCTTGACCTCTGGCTGGGTCACTAACTGGACCACTGACTGGGTTAGTGATCAAATCTTCGGATAGGTCTCTTTTTATATCACCGGATAGATTTTTAATTTTGTCATATACCTGATTGGGAGCCATGATGCCGGAAGTGTCCGGCAGGGAGAGAATATCAATCCCAAGGCAGCCCATGAATTTTGCACATCTTTCGAGCAGTACTGGGTCTGTTTTGCCGATATCCAGCATGGCAATGGAAACCATGGGACTGGGCATCCGGGAACGGACCATGTTAATAATCCTTTCAATCTCCTTTAATGTTGCGGTCAATGCTTCTCGGGTGATGGTATTTTTGATGTGGAGGTGGAAATGGGGGTCGTCGATGCCGGTGTCACAGAGAATTTTGGCGTCGGGGGCAAAGGCCCGTCCCAGGGCTGCCGTCCGGATCTTAAAATTATTTTTTTTTGCATGGGCAGCCACCTGGGCGACAATTTTTGCCTCCATGGGGTGGGCTGGGGGGTAGCCGATCTGGCAGATGTTCACCCCCAACGCTTCCTGGAATTCAAGTATTCTAATCCGCTGTTTAAGGGAAAAGACAAGTCCCTGGAACTGCATGCCCTCCCTCAGGGTTTGGTCGATGATAATAATTGGGTTAAAATTATTATCCGGCATGGGGTTCCTTTGGGGGGTTGAAATATCCATGGACAAGCCTGGGAAATTCCTGACGCAGGTTGTTTATCAACAGGGTCATCCCCGTTGGTTTGCCGCCGTCTTCAGCCATTTTCATGAGGTGGATGTATCTTTTCGGGTCAAAATTTAAATTCCGCCACTGGATCATATCAATGCCATGGGTGCGGATGAATTGAACAAGGGCCTCTACTTCTTTTGCGGAATCCGTAAACCCAGGGCAGTTTAAATAATTGATGGAAACAAATTTGCCTTTTTCCTTGGCAATATCAATGCTGCGGCCCACATCTGAAAACGCGTAGGATTTGGGTCTGAAATAGGCATGGTAACAATTCTCCCGTACCGAGTTCATGCTCACTCTCATGGAATCAAGCCCGGCATTGCAAAGGGTTTTAACATGATCCGGTATGCCAGCATTGGTGTTCAGATTGATGGTGCCCCTGTCTGTCTTTTGCCGGATCATTTCAATGGCAGGGGCAATGGCCTTTACCGCAGTCAGGGGTTCTCCCTCACACCCCTGTCCAAAACTGACCACTGCCCGTTCCACGTGTAAAATATGCTCCAGGGAAACTTGGGCTATTTCTTCGGGGCTGGGGGTAAAACCGATGCGGTCCTGGCAGGCGATAAGATCGTTTCCCGTCTGAAGAGAGATGCACCCCAGGCAATTGGCATTGCAAACTATGGAAGTGGGAAGGGGGGCTTCATATCTCCCCAGGAAAAAATTTTTTCCGGCCGGACATCCGTATTGAAGGGCACAGGTTTCAAGGTGGCGCATGAGTCGGTTATCCGGATATTTTTTCTTGATCCGGTTCACTCCCTGGACCACCCCCTCCCGGGGCATTTGCCTCAGGTCCTGGCGGGGTTCTGAGTCAACAAGGATGGCCGCCGACCGAAAATCATTTTTACCAAATCCCACGGCGCCATAGGAAAAAAGGGGCAGCGGGTTTTCTTGGCCTTCATCATCATAGGCACAGACATGCTGGTTCACATATCCCGGAGAGTTGAACACCCCCACGGGATAGATTTTTTCCTTTGAGTCCCAGGGGTTAAATTCCATGACTTCAAATTTGTCGGTGCTGACATTAAATACAATGGGGCGACGGTGGGGCAGCATCATGAGTTCACTGCCATGGGGCATATCGCAGGTATCGGCCTTGGTCAGAATGGTTAATTTTTCCCCGGACATGCCAACGGCACCATAGCCTTCCAGTTCAAAAATGTCTCCGTTTTCTGCGGCAACGACAGCCGTGAGGATCTGTTTGTTAATATATGTCATGCTCTTTACCTATTTTGATTTTGTATATGATTCACAATAGGTCAGATATACCAGAACTGTCTCTTATTCTCAATATCCCAAAGCAACCGTTGTCATTGGAGCCGGCACATATTCAGCCTGGATAAGTGGTAATCCTGGCCACTTCTATATTTACTGATACCAATTCGTCTGGATATCGATGTCTATCATTTGTATAATCATTCTTTTCTATCGGTTGATGGATGGTCCTTTCCCCTAGTCGTCATCCATTTTGGCAAGCCCTCTAAGGATACCCAATGGAGACTGCCCAAGCCTCTATTCTTTTTATCTTTTGCCATTATTCCCTCCTTTGTAACCCTTATATTTTTGTGTCAGATTCATGCTTTAACATTTGAATCTACCTATAATTTTTTCCCCAATGCAACAATTTCATTGCTTGCGTATGGAATCCAGATTCCAAGTTTTTGATCTGAGGTGTTTATATTAAACTTTACCCCGAGAAAATCAGCTGATCGTTGGATATCCGGGGTTGGGAATCCTTCCAAAATTGATTGTGAGAGGCTTGAAATAATAAGAGGTATCCCATTGTCTTTTTGGGAACCGACCTGAACGATAACCTCACCATCCGGCCTAATGGATTCATAGACAAAAATTAAAATCTGGTATATCAAACTTTGCATAAGGAATGGGCATGTTAAGATGAATTTATTATTCTTATCATCATTTATAATTTGGACTTTGCTGGAAAAACTTAAAAAACTTGATAATTTTACGGTAAGTTCCACTGTTTTAAAGATATCGATTTCTTTGATAGGGACATCAACACTGTGGGCAAATTGGTTCATTCGTTTGATTGTGGTAAACCCACGTTGAATGTCTTCGGCAATACTCTCAGTGCAGCTCTCAAGCAATGAGAGTTTAAGGCCTTTGCCTTGTTTTGCCAGATCGGTTAAATCATTTAGAAAACCGGTTGTCTCAGAAATTATGGCAAGAATATTTTTTAACTCGTGGGAAATGCTTGCATTTACTTTACCAAAAAATTTTAATCCTTCAGTGCTTATGAAAATAGTTGCTTTATCCATTTTATTTTCCAATTGCTGCAGGGTTGGTAATTCAAATAATATTTCTATAAAAACCTATGATGATCTAACCGGGTTTTATGATTTTATTTAGCCGCATTATTAACGCGTCAATATCCAGAGGCTTTGAAAAATATAAATCTCCCTCTATTGTATTAGAATCGGATTTGTCTAGGACCCCATGGCCAGTGACAAAAACAAACTTCAGGTTAGGATCGATGATTTTGAGTTCGTTTTTTAATTGAATTCCACTGATGCCAGGCATCTTGAGATCTAACACAGCAACGTCGTAAGCCGTCTCCCTAACTTTTTTAATCGCACTATCTCCTGTAAATGCAATGTCTGCCTGAATGCCTCTCATTGTGAGCCGTTTTGCCAACATGTTGATAAATTTTTGTTCATCGTCAACGAGAATTATTTTCATGCCAACTCCTTTTCCTGAATTTTAACAGGTAGTACTATTGTAAAAGCAGTCCCCACGCCTTCAGTGCTTTGGACAGATATGGTTCCACCCAGCTTTTTTACAAGTCCATATGTGATGGGAAGACCGAGCCCTGTCCCCCTATGGGCTTGTTTTGTACTGAAAAATGGTTCGTGAATTTTTAATAAATTTTCTTCAGGAATGCCGCATCCTGTATCTTGTATGACAATTTTAATAGTTCCAATGGTGATCCAGGAGACAATTATATCCAGGCGGCTTCCATCGTCAAGTGCCTGGAAAGCATTATTTATTAAGTTGATAAGTATTTGTTGCAGTTTGCCTTTGTCCGTTGTTATTTCAGGAATGATATCAGGAAAAGAGGTGGTGATATTTATTTCCCTGTATTCTGCCTCTTTTTTGTGAAAACTTAAGACATCAGATACTATTTTTTTCAGACATACTTTTTTCGTTTTAATATCAAATTGTCTTACAAATCCTAAAAGCTGTTTGGTGATAGTACCGCACCGATCTACCGCATTAAGAATAGAATCAATATATTCGATCATCTCTGCATCATTTCGGGGTTCTTGTTCAAATTCAAACAAATCTTTTACATAGCCTGCTGTTTGATTGATTACAGCCAGGGGATTGTTAATTTCATGGGCGACACCCGCTGCAAGCTGACCAATGGAAGCAAGTTGATGATTTTGTTCCATCTGCAGCATTGTTTCAGCCTTTGCTTCATCAATCAGATAAAGTTTATTTACCATAAATGTTGATGCAAAACTGATAACAAGAATAATTAGAACCGCACTGATACCGACCGTCCAGTTGATATTTCGACGTAGTTCAAACCATGTATCCCTCATGTCCGCTTTCTTTTTTTGTATGACGAGGATAAACGGCGTGCTAACCATTTTTGTTGAAATGAATGAATACTTCGAAATAAATAGATCTGTCTTTTTAGGGTGTGTTGCCACGACTTCCCGACCACCTGAATTTTCTGGAAAAATCAAATGGGTTTGTTCGAAAATACTGCCATGGTTCACTGAAGGTGTTTGTAAAATACCTCCATGATTAACAAGAAAAAGGTCGGCATAATTTCCGGTTTTATATGACGCTATCTTTTGAAATAATCGCTCAGTATCCAGGGTTGCTCTTAATATAAAAAAAGATCCATCCGGCCTGATTGACCGTACGGCTATGATGATATGGGGAAGATCTCTATATCCGGTAAATACGTCACTAATGAAATATTTTTTCCCAAGGCTTTCAGAAAACCATGGCTGATTTTTATAATTTTTCCCCTCAAGGTTGAATGGCCCGGAATAATTAAGTTGTCTTCCATCTTTATCTATGATGCTTAAATCCGACAAGCCGCCAAATCCAAGTTTCAAGTTTTTAAAGATTTCATCCAATTTTCTGTTGTTTGATAATTGTTCATATCCCATCTCATTTACAGTGAATATAAGCGCATCCAATCGTTCTTCCATAAAAAAATTGATAGCACTTGTTGCATTGCTGGTCAGTCTTTCTGCTCTAAGATTCAATTCAGAGTCTATGGATTTTTGAATCAACTGGTAATGTATTAGTGTCACAATAAATAGGGGTAACAGGGCGGTTGCGATTAAAATAAGAATACTCATAACCCATAGACGCCAATAATTTGTGAAGGTGTAAAATGATGTCAGGTGTGAATTTTGTTTGTGGTTATGAAACTGTGGCCAAATTTTTTTCATAGACATTTGATTTATTTTAATCACTTGCCTTCTCCCTGAGATGCTCCAGAATCGTCATAAGCTTATCAATATCAATCGGTTTATGAATAAACTTAAACGCACCGAGACGTTCAGATTCCTTTTGATCCTTTTCAGATCCATGCCCCGTCATAATCGCTACAGGAATAGTGGGATGGATTTTTTTTATGCATTCCAATACTTGTGTACCGTACATATCCGGTAATTGGAGGTCAAGCAGTATAAGCGTTATTGAGTTCAGGTGCTTTTCAATCCACTGGAGTGCACTTTTTCCGTCATGGCAAACTTTGGAATGGCATCCGCGCAATTCAATTCGTTTGGCCAGCATGGCAGCAAACTTTTCTTCATCGTCTATAATTAATATGTCAACCTGTTCCATTATATAATACTTCTTTATGGTTTAATTCTGATGGAAGGATACAATCCTTGAAGCGTCCCTGTCGTATACGGTTGAATAATATTGTAGGATATGTTTTGACCATCCTGAGCGTGACCGCAGTTTTCACCATTTGCAAACAAAGCACCATTTGCCAGTAAAACCTGTTTTATCCTCTTCTGAAACACATCAATAAAAACAGATCCATTACCGGTGAAGGCCATTTTTCCAATTTTCAAACTATCACGTATTTCAGCAAGTTCATCAAGGGGGATGATGTGTGATTCAAGATCCTCCTTTGAACTGATATAGCCCCATATCAAGTTGTTTTCGGGAATTTCAATCGATACATCCGGATTAATAATAGTATGGGGCATTACAATACACCCATCACCAATATCAATTGAGGCTTCTGGCTTTCCATTTAAAAATGCATTAAAGCCGATATAGGTTTCAAGGCCGATGTTTGAATATATTAATTTCCCGCCATGTGTTGTTACATTCAATCCTGCCAAACTTGAATTAATAATATAAGAATTTTCCTGTGCATTAGACCCATGTCCAATAATAGAATTATCTATGAATGCCCTTTGAGACACAAGAACGTTCTCGCCGATTTTAGTGTTGCCACGAACCACGGCATACCTATTGACAGCAGAACTATCAGGTGTCTCTATCGGCTTAAGATTCATTACATCAAATAGTTTTTCATACTCCTGTTCGCGTTCTTTAACAAAATCGTAAATGATCCCACGAGGCTGATATGTCTCGTTGACGCCTACAAAGCTATCCAAAATTTCTTTCTTGAAATTATATTTAAACTCAAAATTCGAATTTCTGATCCAAACGGTTCCAGGATTAATTTTTCTGTGGAATAGTTCTCCCGCCTGAACATATGAAAAATTTCCGACAATGCAAGAATGGAGATTCATCATATCCACAGTTGCAAAGGGACCTAAAAAACAGCCCTCAAGTGTTGATCCATGGATATTAGAATAATGTGCTGAAACTGTATTTCGGATACCAAACTCTTCAGGGCTTTCAGGATTATGTGAATTACTGTGGACAAGGGTTTTATAGAGAAGGCTATCCTTTATCGATATCAGTTCGTCTTCAACAAGAGGAAGGTTTTCTACGCCATTAATTGCGTCCCCCTTTCTTTTCAATTCATCCCCCCGTATATCGCTTTTATAGATGGATGACCTTCCCACATGACATTTACCAAGAAAATAACTGCCCGCAATATTAGAATTTTTGAAGTCAAAATACAAAGGATGCTGTGATGTAATTCCATAAAATGCATAAAATTTTAGCATTTTATCATATTCAAGAGAATTTGATACAAAATTTTCTGTATCAAATTCAAACTCAGACAAGTTTGCATTAACGCGACTGACAATTCTATCGTTAAGTCTCTTTAACTGTTCCATAGGTGCTCCTGATTTTTAAAAAATCACCGGCAAAACTGCGAACAGAATATAAGGATACCCGTCCGGTTGTACTTCAACTTAGATCAAAAAATTCAGGGCCATTCAACCCCATTTACTCCACCCGTTTTGCATGTATTTTATCCCTAGCAGCTTTGATGGTGTTGCTTAATTCTTCAATATCCACCGATTTTGACAGGAAGGCAAAAGCGCCCAATTCCATACAGGTTTTTTTATCTGTCTCTGATCCTTGGCTGGTCAATACAATAACTTCAATCTCCGGTTTGTTCTTTTTCACACTGCGCAACACTTCGATGCCATCAATACCAGGCATTCTAAGATCCAGGATCATGACATCGGGCTCGTCTTCACGGGCCAATTCAAGGGCAGATTCACCGTCATAGACCACAGCCGACTCGAGCTCACGCATCATCAGCCTTTTCGACAGGGTTTGTACATATTTCTTTTCATCGTCCACCAGCAGAATCTTGGAAGGGGCTTTGAAATCCTGGCTACGATAAACGTCTGTCTGATAATACCCCGGCCCAACTTTGGCCTCAACCGATTTTACCCCCTCCACCTGGATCGCAATATCCCTGAGTTCTTCTTCAAGCCGGTTCAACATGAAAACATGATTGTTTATGGTCAGGGTAACTGATCCACCGCAAACTTCAACATCAACGGTATGTCCTTTCCCGGCCAGGGCAATCTCCACACCGGCAGCAATATTAAAATCCTTGACTGCCTCCTTTGAACGGCCGGCAAGTTTAATCACTGATTTGGAAATATTTTCTGTAATGGTCTCAGAAATTTCACTGGGAGATGTTTTATCCGTAGGAAAAGAGATGTCATAGAGGGCTGTATTCCAAGGATTTATAGAGTCATGCAGCATGTACATCCATGCTGCACACCTTTCATCTTCACGGTGAATTATTTTGAGTGCCTCGGGTTGTTCGACGTGGTGTTTCTGGCAGGCGGCACCAATTCGAGATTCCATATCTGCAATCAGGCAAACCCGAAGGACATGATTAATATCCCGTGGAATGAGTTGGCCGGCAAACCCGCTGATGATCAATTTGTCTTCCATAAGTTTTTTTGCCAATGCCATCCGAAGGTGGGCTAGGGAACGTTCCCGTTCACGGGTTAACCGGTTGAATACCGAAGTTTTATTTGAAAACACCCGTTTGATCTTTTCTTCAGGTATCTGGGAAAGATGGCTGGCTTCGGAAACGATTTCATTATCCGATATCAGCCGATAACCGGTTTTAGAACAAACTTCTTGGATGACTTGGTCTTTATTGCAATAACTGCCGCTGAATAGGGTAATAATTGACATGGGAAACTCCTTTTTTAAGCTTCAACAAGTTTGCAATGGGTTAACAAAGGGCAGTTCGCCTCCCCACCTAGCTCATGGGCTGATTTATGAATAGAGAAAAGGGCCTGGCCCGGTGTATGAAAAATGTGATCTTCACCGATTTTCTCCAGAAAGTGAGTCCGTCTGAACACGTCCATAACGGTCTCATTGACTTCGCACATTGACATGTCAATGCCACTACTTCTCACCCGGTCCACCAGCATGGACAGGGAAGCCTCCCCGGATGAATCAATATCGTTGATCCCTCCGGCTACAAGCACGATATGATTGAGCCCTTCTTTGGTGCTTATCATTTCAGTTATGGTGTCTTCCAGATAGCTGGCATTGGCAAAGAAAAGAGGACCGTCAAAGCGGACCACGCTCACATAGGGGCATTGTTCCAGATCATGGGTTGAGGCACAAAGCAGTTCTTCATCCTCGGACCTGGATAAAAACACCACTTTAGGACGCATGCTCTTATAAAGAAAGACCATCAGTGACAAAGCAACACCGATCATAATTCCCTTGTCCAGGTGAGGGGCAAATACCAGGGTAGCGGCAAAGGAAATAACGGAAATTGCCCCATCATACCATTTGGCCCTCCAGGCATGGATAAAGCCGGAAATGTTTAAAAGACCGATCACCGCCAGCATAATGACAGCTGCCAGTACGGATTGAGGGAGATGATACAGCAAAGGGGTAAAAAACAAAAGGACAATGACAACCGCCAAGCTGGTAAAAACGCTGGATAATCCACTGACAGCACTGGCCTGAAGATTAACTGCTGAACGTGAAAACGAACCCGAGGTGGGATAACTTTTACTGATGGATCCCAGAATATTGCCCAGCCCCTGGCCGATCAATTCCTGGTTGGGATCCAGCCGTTGTCCGGTCTTGGCTGCCATGGCTTTTGCAATGGCAATGGCTTCCATGAAACCTAACAGGGAGATAATGGCTGCAAAGGGAAACAGATGGAGCATGACCTTGAAATTGATGGGGGGCAGGCTGAGTGCAGGGAGACCTTTGGGAATTGTACCCACAACGGCACCCCCGCCCATCATTTTTAAACCGTCGATATCCAAAGGCGTGTTACCAACCTTGATTCGCCAGGTGCGCCCATCACTTTTCATGCCGGCCGGCACTCCATTCTCCGGGAAAAATTTATAGGACCCGTCATCTTGGGGAACACCGGCAAACAAAATTGCTCTCAGCTGTTCCCGGAACTTGTGGACCTCTGAGTTAAACTGGGTGATGTTCACATTGGCCACCGCCACATTATGTTCGGCATCCAGGACACCGATCTGATCATGATTCTGCCTGGCCTTATCAAGGTTTTCACCCGACCGGGTTCGTCCTTCAGCCAAGGGCGGCAGCGCAAAAGAGGATTTGTTGAATTTGTGAATCAGACTGCGGACGACAGGGGATTCAATGGTTTCAATGCTGGCCATCCGGTCGCAGTTAAACCCGGTGGCCCAGGAGATAGTTGTGGTGAGGACCACGGCAACGAGAACGTTGGGAATCCTTGGTGAAAGCCATTTGAGCCCATACATGACCCCAAAGGCCAATACGCCCATCAACAGCGTTGGCCAATGGGTGTAGTGGACAGCCGCCTTAACAACATGGATGATGGTTTCGTAATGGTGAGAAGCAGAATCAACAGAGACACCAAACAGTTTAGACAACTGGGAGGATGCAATGATGATGGCAGCGGCATTGGTGAAACCATTGACCACCGGGTGGGACAAAAAATTGACCACCAGTCCCAACCGTAAAATACCCAAAATCAGCTGAAAGGCACCCACCATAAAGGCCAGAAGGATGGCATAGGCGATGTATCCTGAACTTCCGGCAGTGGCCAGTGGCGCAAGGGAGGCTGCGGTCATTAACGAAACGATTGCCACAGGCCCTGTGGCCAGCTGCCGGCTCGAACCGAACAATGCTGCAATCATGGGCGGCAAAAAAGAAGCATACAACCCGTAATAGGCCGGCATACCTGCCAGTTGAGCATATGCCATGGATTGAGGAATCAAAATCAAGGCCACGGTTAGCCCCGATAGTGCATCTAGTTGAAGAGATGTCTTGTCATAATTTTTGAACCAAGCCAAAAAAGGAAATACCTTTACCAACATTTACCACTCCTATCCTAAAATTTTTTCCCTGTGGGTGCTTTACCTGTCAGACTCTGCTTTATTTTCGACCATCATCCAATTTAGCCATCTCTCTGAGCAATCCCAGGGGAGAGTTCCCCATGGATATCTTCTGAATGGCCTCCATTCGTTTCTGATTGCTTTCAAATTTCTTTTCCATCCTGGCTTGATAGGCTTGTTGCAGCGCTTCCACCAGTTTGTCGAAATCGTAGGGCTTTTCCAAATATTTAAATGCGCCAAGCTTGGTGCATTCAATTGCCGAATCCACTGTGGCGTGACCGGTCAACATGATGATTTCAATGAATTTATGTTTTTCTTTAAGAATTTCAAGAAGTTGTGAACCGTCTGTACCGGGCATCTGAAGGTCAAGTACAGCAACATCAAAGCCGCCTTTCTGGGCCGCATTGATCGCATCATCTCCGTTTGCTGCTGTCGTGACTTCAAACCCTTTCAAACTCAACCGGCCTGAAATTGCATTTAAAAATTTGACCTCATCATCAACCAAAAGAATTTTGATTTTTTTGTTTGTCTCCATGGTTTCTTCTCCTGCATGTGTTGATTAAAATGGTTTTTTTAATTATTCTCGCTGGCCCTTCACTGTTACACCTGATGCCATCGAGCAATTCGCGATAGCCTGTGTTGAAACGGGTACTTGTATTTCCAGACAATCTTTTGATGAATTGAAATAGATGGACACGCCGATTGATGCGGCCATGCGCTTGATATCATCCCCGGGAAGCCCATCGAATTTTGTCATACCCAAACCCTCAAAAAGGATCTGCCAGGCTAAATCGTCCCTGGACCGAATGGACACATTCAGGTGTGCTCCGGAACCAGTCTCCTGGAATATCCGGACCGCTGTTTCATAAATGATTGTTTGAAGAATAAATGGACAGGTCTGGACTATTGGGCTATCACCATCAACAGAATTGATACGCATTTCTCCGGCAAATGACAAATATCCCAAAAGATGTTTGACAAGAGTTAGGATCTCCCTCAAGTCAAGGGACGCAACCGGGGTATCGACACTGTGGGAGAATTGATTCATCTGCCTGATGGTCATAAATCCCCGCTGAATTTCTTCAATGATGCTCTGTGTACTTTCTGTGAGCATATCAAGTTCAATCGGTTTCCCTTTTCTGGCCATTTCTGAAAGATCGGTGAGAAGGCCGGCCGTCTCTGAAATAATGGCCATTATATTCTTCAGTTCATGGGAGATAGATGCATTTACTTTACCGAAAAAAGCCAGGTTTTCTATCTCAAAAAAATTGGGTTTACAATCCATTCATACCTCCTGTTATCGACTGGTTCTGCCTATTTATAGATGTCCGGCAGTCGCAAATCCACGCAGTTCCAGTAGATTGGCCATGGCAGCAGAATGCGCTTCATCATCGACAATCAATACGTCATAGTGTTTCATATATTGCCTGTATAAAAGGTTATAATCAGCTATTCATTATATATATGGAACATAATTAAACTAAATTGTTTAAATTGTAAACAATAAAGTGACTAAACTTCAAAAACGAAACGTTTTATTTTGAGAGCCTCCTAAAAATGAGCGCAAACCTAGGTGCATCATAAAAAAAATGCGCAAATCCTCCTAAATGGGAAATTGCGCATTTTTAATTTTCTTATAAAAAAATTATGATTTTTGGGAAATTAGTCTCAGTTTTCTCCACAATGCGGCTCGACTAATACCTAGAATTTCTGCGGCCTTTGTTTTGTTGCCCTTGGTTATTTCAATGGCCTTGAGAAGATGTTTTTGTTCCATTTGCTGGATTGTAAGAAATGGAGACTTGTCCGTATGCTTGCTTTTGACGTTTTTTAGGGTCAATTTGTTGGGCAGATGATTAACCGTTATGATATCACCTTCAGCTAAAATAACAGCCCTTTCGATTATATGCCGCAGCTCTCTAATATTGCCCGGGAAGGAGTATGCTTCAAAAACAGAAAACACATCATCTGAACACGTTTTTATTTTTTTTCCAAATTCTTCATTTAGCTGACCTAAAAAATAGTGACAAAGTATGGGCAGATCATCCGTTCGTCGGCGCAAAGGGGGGATTTCAATTTCGATTGCACGTATCCGACTGTAAAGTTCCATTTGGAATTTACCCTCGATTATTTTTTCTTCTATATTTTGATGGGCGACCACAATAAATCTAACATCCATTAGTGAATCAGCGGACGCTATTTTCCCCCCTATCAATTCCAGCATTTCTTGCTGTGTTTCTTTGGGCATGTTTTCAATATGATCTAGAAATATTGTACCGACATAGGGCGTTGGTCTCAATGCCGCAGATTCTTTTTTTAATGGATCATATTTCAGTTTATTCTCGGAGGATGCAACCAACTCGGCAAAACGAAAATCCCTGCTAAAACATCCACAATCAAATGCTAAAAATTTTTGTTTTTTGCGACGACTAAGGTTGTGGATTGTTCTGGCAATCAATTCTTTGCCAGTTCCGATTTCACCGCGGATGATAATTGCGCAATCCATTTCGGCAAATCGTTGGATATTTTTTTTTAAGCGTTGTATTTTCGATGTCCCGCCAATGATTTTTGACAGTGGCCTAATAGTTTGCCGATCTCCTTCTGATTTTAGCAAAGGCGCTTGTGGGGTTTTATTTTGACTGGATGGATCTATAATTTCAATATGTTCAGATATGAATTTTTCGGCAGTTGGTTCCGCATCTGTGGACGGTGGCCTGATAACGACAACCTTACCCTCAGTATTTGATTGTTTGATAATATCCCAAAGCCCCCCCATGGAGTCTTTTTCAACATACAGTGAGCCTAATGACTCCGTGGCCTGTTTTGTTTTCTCACTGCCACAACCTGTCAATAGAATCGTCTTAAGATCCGGGATGATTTCTTTAAGTTTCGTAATTGTTACCAGGCCATCCATATCTGGCATTTTTAAATCCACAATGGCTAAATCAACATGTGTTTGTTTTACTATTTCAAGTGCCTTCTGGCCGGATGTCGCTTTTAATGGAGAAAATCCCAATAACGATATCCGCTTTGATATGGAATCGAGCAGTCGTTCTTCATCATCAACAAGTAATATGGTTTTAGTTATCTGTGCCACGTATTACAGTCTTTATTGGATTTTTAATCTGCATTGTATCATCAAAATTACCGCCCTTAAACACGCCGAGGCAACCATTATCAAAATTTAATCGTTTAATATTTAATCACATTGATTTAATTGTTTACATTTAAAACATTATTTAATGTGTATGGAAATATAAAGTATAGTTTTAAAACAGTCAATAAAATTTTAATTATGAAACACAAAAACATTTTAGTTGTTGGCGATAAAAAGAAATTTGTCGACATGCTGTCCAAACAAATATCTCTCAGCACTGAGAGGTTTTCGCCGGGTCTGGGAGAACCTGGAGGCGAGATTTCTTCTGGTTACTCCTTTAAGAAGGACTATTGATTTTAAGAAATACTGAGTTTAAAGGTCCATATCAGGATCCTTAACACCATTTCTTCTCAAAAGGTGTGTTCTGTAAAAATATCTTGAATAAAAACTATTTTAAAATAATAACAAGTAACAAGAGAAACCATCATTACTATTATTGATCACCATTGGATATTATAAAGGAACTCATTATGATCCCCTGCCAGAAAGACAAATTTGATATTCCCGACCATATAACCTATCTGAATTGTGCTTACACCTCTCCTTTGCTTTGTTCGTCCCAAAAAAAAGGGGTGTCTGCGGTCCAGGCAAAGGCAACCCCCTGGAAGATTACCCCAACAGATTTTTTTACAACATTGGAATCGGTAAGGGGCCTTTTTGCAAGGTTAATCAACTGCCCTATGGATGATGTGGCAATCATTCCGGCAGTATCCTATGGTATTGCGCTTGCTGCTGCAAATCTTCCCCTGAAAGCGGGACAGAATATTTTGGTTCTGGAGGACCAGTTTCCTTCCAATATCTATAGCTGGAAGCGGCTGGCAGCAAAGAATAAAGGGCAAATGAAAATTGTTAAAAGACCCTTTGATCATGATTGGACCTCAGCTATTATTAATTCCATGGACGAACATACAGCCATTGTTGCCCTGCCCACCTGTCATTGGACCGACGGGACCCTGATTGATCTTGTCCGGATAGGCCAAATATGTCGGGATAAAAAATCAGCACTGGTATTGGACGGTACTCAGTCTTTGGGGGCCATGCCTTTTTCTATTCCAGAGGTGCAGCCGGATTTTTTAATCACAGCCGCCCATAAATGGCTTTTAGGGCCATACAGCATGGGGTTTTGTTATGTTCATCCCAGATGGCAGGCAGGCGGTGTGCCCCTTGAAGAAAACTGGCTGAACCGCAAAGGGTCCCATGATTTGTCCCGTTTAGTGGATTATCAGGATGACTATCAGCCGGGTGCCCGGCGGTTTGATGTGGGGGAAGCCAGTAACTTTTTTCTGACACCCGTGGCAGAATCTTCTCTGCAGCAAATTCTTGAATGGGGTGTGGAAAATATTGGCAAAACATTGGGGGTGAAAACCGATAAGATTGCACAACAAGCAAACGAGATGGGGTATGAGCTGCCTCTTAAAGTTATGCGGGCACCTCACCTGATTGGGCTGCCAATGCCCGGGGGTGTGCCCAAAGATCTGCCAGTAAGGCTGTCAAAAAATAATATTTATGTAAGCGTCCGGGGGGACGCCATTCGGATTGCGCCCCATCTGTACAATTCCGATGAAGATCTGGATCGTTTGTTTGAGGTGTTGGGGCAATAATATGGGGCAAATGATCAGGCAGATGGCCGGGCAGATGATCAGGTAAACACAGGGGAAAGTTGAAATAAATATTGCCCAATAATCCTCTTATGTTATACTGCCGTTTTAAGATGAAATTTACGTTTATTTGCAAATGGAATTAGGATTAAATATATGTGTTTAGCAGTGCCGTCAAAAATTGTTGAGATCAATGATACTGTGGCAATGGTGGATGTGGATGGAGTGACCCGGGAAACCAGTATTCTGCTCCTGGAAGATGCAAAGATAGGGGATTACGTGATTGTCCATGCCGGTTTTGCCATCAGTAAGCTGGATGAAGAGTCCGCTCTCCAGACACTTGAGGATATGCGTAATATTCTGGCAGCTGATTCCGGCCGGGCCTGATGTCCGGCATCGGATCTTGTGGTGCAGCCGACCAATGAATACTAAGAATGAAAAATAAGATTGTTTTAAAAAGGCTCGGGATCAGCGGGGTGGTGCAAGGCGTTGGTTTTAGGCCTTTTTTGTTTGGATTGGCCCGCCTTCATGGACTGACCGGCCAGGTCTCCAATACGGCCGAAGGAGTGGTCGCTCTGGTGGAGGGAGACTGTGATGCGGTGGCTGAATTTGTCCGGGACATTTGGGACAAATCACCCCTGCTCTCCCGGGTAACCGGGATTGAAACCCGGGAGATGCCTGTTTGTGGGTTTACCTCCTTTGACATTGTTAAAAGCCGTGCTAGCAACCTTCGAAATACCCTTATTTCCCCCGATGTCAGTATCTGCGAAGATTGCCTGGCGGAAATGAAAAATCCAAAGGACCGGCGATTTGAATACCCTTTTATCAATTGTACCAATTGCGGCCCGCGGTATACGATTATTCAGGATGTTCCCTATGACCGGCCTAAAACATCCATGAAGGGGTTTGACATGTGCCCAGATTGTCAGAAAGAATATGATAATCCCCTGGACCGGCGTTTTCATGCCCAGCCCAATGCCTGCTCGGTGTGCGGCCCCAGGGTCTATCTGACCGACTCCCATGGAAACAGGATGGATAAGGGGCCGGGTGATGCCCTGGTCCGGGCGGCAGCCCTCCTCAGCCAGGGGAAAATTCTGGCCGTCAAGGGGCTTGGCGGGTTTCACCTGGCCGTGGATGCCGGCAATAGCGCGGCCGTGGAAAGGCTTCGGGAAAAAAAACACAGGCCCCACAAGCCCTTTGCCTTGATGGCAGCCGCGGCATCGGTGCTGTTTGACCATGTGCATTTGGGGGAAAAAGAGAAGGCGCTGTTGTCTTCCTTTCACCGGCCCATTGTTCTTCTTGCAAAAAAAACAGCCGGAGAGGATGCCGGACTTTCGCCCTTGCTGGCCCCTTTTAATACCTGTCTTGGGGTGATGCTGCCCTATGCGCCTTTGCATTATCTGCTTTTGGAAAAGGGGCCTGAAATTCTGGTGATGACCTCGGGCAACAGGCCCGGTGAACCCCTTGCCATTGACAATGAAGATGCCCTGGATGCCTTTGGCCATATTGCCGATTATTTTCTCTTCCATGATCGGGACATCTATTTCAGGGCGGATGATTCCATTGCAAGGATTTGTGCGGGGAAACAGCGGTTTATCCGGCGTTCCCGGGGGTATGCACCCCTTCCCATTGATTTGGGGCGTAAATTGCCCCCTGTTTTGGGGTGCGGGGGAGGCCTTAAAAGTACCGTCTGTCTGACCCGGGGCAACAATGGGTTTTTAAGTCAGCACATAGGTGATCTGGATAACCCCAAGGTGTATGAATTTTATACCCAAACAATTGATCATATGGAAAAAATTCTGGCCATAAGCCCTGTTATTGTGGCCCATGATCTTCATCCCGGTTATATGAGTACCGATTATGCCAAATTGCTTGAAGGCAATGGTGTAACTTGTGTTCCTGTCCAGCACCACCATGCCCATGCCGTGTCCTGCATGGGGGAAAATCATATTGATGAACCCGTTATCGGGCTGACCCTGGACGGCACCGGGTTGGGCACGGATGGTCATATTTGGGGCGGGGAGATTCTGGTCTGCACCCACGGCCAGTTTTCACGCAAAGCCCAATTGTCCTATATTCCCATGCCCGGCGGGGATGCTGCAGTCTTGGAACCCTGGCGTATGGCTGTGGCTGTTTTGTTTGTGACCCATGGCCGATCCTTTCTGGATCTGGACATCCCCTTTGTAAGGGGATTGGATCCCCAAAAGCTGTCTTTTCTTTGCCAGATGATGGAAAAAAAGTTGAATTCTCCGTTAACCTCAAGTGCCGGCCGGCTTTTTGACGGAGTGTCTTCTCTGTTGGGTATTTGCAACACCGTCAGTTATGAAAGCCAGGCTGCCATGGAGCTTGAGTCTGCTGCCGTCACTTTCAACGCCGGAAGGAACAGGCCCCAGAGTAAGACCCAGAGTAAGATCGGTACAACCGAGGGTTATTCCTTTGATCTCATTGAAAGTTTTCGGGAAGATCTTCCCTATTATGAGGTGGATATGAAGAACTGCATCCGGGAAATTGTTGATGAATTGAAACAGGGGGTCTTTCCGGGAGAGATCAGCAATAGGTTTCATATTACCCTGGTGAACGCCTTTGTTGCAGCGGCTGACAGGGTAGGGGGTGACACCGGGATTAAAAAGGCTGTTTTGTCCGGTGGTGTTTTTAATAATGATTTTGTGTTAAATCATACTATTTTGGGACTTGAAAAAAAGGGATTTACCGTATTCACCCACAGCAAGGTTCCCACGGGTGACGGTGGTATTGCCCTGGGCCAGGTTCTGGTGGCAGCGGCCCAAGCAGGAGTAAAAACAAAGCTTAATCAAGGGAAGATATAATGAGTTTGAAATATATAGATGAGTACAGGGATTCTGATCTGGCACGAATGCTGGTAAAAAAAATCCAGGCGATAAGTCACAAAGAGGTTCGGCTGATGGAGGTCTGCGGCACCCATACCATGTCCATTTTTAAGCATGGGATCAGAAGTGTGCTGCCAAAAAATATTACGCTTTTATCCGGGCCTGGGTGTCCTGTATGTGTGACGGCCCAGAAAGATATTGATGCTTTTGTTGAATTTGCAAGAAAAAAAAATCTTATTGTTACTACTTTTGGGGATTTGATGAAGGTGCCGGGGTCTGGTTCCACCCTGTCAAAGGAAAAGGCCGAAGGGGCTGATGTCAGGATAGTATATTCCGTATTGGATGCCCTGGATATTGCACGACAAAACCCGGACAAGGAAGTTGTTTTTTGTGCCGTGGGGTTTGAGACCACCATCCCCACCATAGCCGCCGCTATTTTGTCTGCCAGGGCAACCGGGGTAAATAATTTTAGTATTTACTCGGCTAACAAACTGACACCTCCGGCCCTTGCTGCCCTCATGGAAACGAAGGGTGTGGAAATAAACGGATTTATTCTGCCTGGCCATGTGTCTGTGATCACCGGAACCAATGCCTACAGAGATACCTTTGAGAAATATGATGTCCCTTCGGTGATTACCGGATTTGAACCCATTGATATCCTCAAGGCTGTCCTTTTTCTCATCGAGCAAAATGAAAGTGGGGTGCCGGCCTTGGTGAATGGATATCCCCGGGCCGTATCAGCCGAGGGCAATACAAAGGCCCTATCCATCATGAACCAGGTATTTGAACTCTGCGACGCTACCTGGCGGGGGATTGGTGAAATCCCGGCCAGCGGTATGGGGTTGAAAAGTGAGTTTGTAATCTTTGATGCGGCCAAAAAATTTAATATGAACCTGCCCGATGTGCCGGAACCTGCGGGATGTGCCTGCGGAGAAATTCTCATGGGACTCAAAACCCCCGAGGGTTGCAAGCTTTACAAGAAAAAGTGTACCCCCATGACGCCGGTGGGACCTTGTATGGTTTCCAGCGAAGGATCCTGTGCTGCCTTTTACAGATATAGTTAACCCTCTTAAACCCCTTCAAACCGATTGAAGTGGTTGAGTGAATATAGCAAAGGAATAAAAATGACATATGATAAAGTTTTATTGGATCACGGGTCCGGAGGGAAAATCTCCCACTCAATGTTTTCCGAGTTGATACTTCCCCTGTTTAATAATCCGGAGTTGGCCAAGCAGGATGATGGCGCAACTTTGACTATGGGGGAAGGAAAACTTGCCTTTTCCACGGATTCCTATGTGGTGGAACCCATTTTTTTCCCCGGGGGAAATATCGGAGATCTGGCCGTCAACGGAACCGTGAATGATATTGCCATGTGCGGGGCCATTCCCCAATATATCTCTGTGGGGCTTATCATTGAAGAGGGCTTGCCCACGGCAGATTTGAAGATCATTCTTGAATCCATGGCAGCCGCTGCCAAAAAAGCCGGGGTGAAAATTGTCACCGGTGACACCAAGGTGGTGCCCCGGGGCAAGGCCGATAAAATTTTTATCAATACCTCGGGGATCGGCGTGATTCCGACCGGGGTCAATGTATCCGGCAGTAATGCCAGGCCAGGAGACAAGATCATTGTCAGCGGCACCATTGCCGACCATGGAATTACGGTTTTAAGCACCCGGGAAGGGTTAAAATTTGATTCTGATATTCAAACAGATTCTGCCCCTTTAAATAAAATGGTCCAGTCGATTGTGGACTCACCCTACGAGGTTCACGTGCTCCGTGATCCCACCCGGGGAGGCCTTGGCACCACCCTCAACGAAATTGCCGTCCAGTCCCGTGTGGGGATGACTATTTTCGAGTCATCGTTGCCCATAAAAGGGGCAGTGAGGGGCACCTGTGAATTACTGGGGTTTGATCCTCTTTACATTGCCAATGAGGGAAAATTGATCGCCTTTGTACCGGAAAAGGATGCCCAGCACGTATTGGAGATCATTCAACAGGATGAATTCGGAAAAGATGCGGTGATCCTAGGGGAGGTCACTGACAAGGAGCCCGGCCGGGTTTTCTTGGAAACGCTCATCGGCGGTTCAAGGATAGTTGATATGCTGACCGGAGAACAATTGCCCAGGATCTGCTGAGAAGCTGTTGTACGGGCCCGGTGAATGACCATTGGGTCCGTCTGAACTTTTGGAAAAAAGCGCCTCTTTGATAAAACTGCCGGGCTGAAGATACCGCCTGCTCTGACGATCCTGGCTGGTATGAACTAAATCGCTTGGTGTGACTAAACCGGCTGGTCCGAGGTGGCCAAAATTTTACGGATATGTCTACGGGTGACCTCTAAAAAGGCGGGGAAAGCCTTTTTAAGCTCCGGGGTCAATTCTGTTCCCCAGTCGATTTTTTTCGGCTCAATGCCGATGACCCGAAGATAGGGTCTGTGTCCCCGCATCTGGGCCATGCCCAGGGAGTCCAGAAGATCAATGTCATGGAGGGAAAGCATTTGTTTTTCCTCTTTTCTCAACTGGTCTTCTTCCAGGCTGAAAATAGCACCCGGCTCCTTGCCGGCCCTGACAATATCAAGGACCAGGATGTTTTCATACGCTTCAAACAAATAAAAAATGTCCTGGGTAAAGGTGCCGCCGTCAACAAAATCCACCAGGGCTTCGTCCCAGTCATCCCGTTCTTTCCAGAATTCATAGATGGCATGCACCCCAATGCCTTCATCAATGAGAAGTGTATTTCCAACCCCCAGAACCAATAGCTTTTTCATCGTTGTTTTCCCGCTGTTCAGTGTCTTGTTTATAAGTGTTTTTTAAATATGCTTATCTTTTTTCTATTAAAAATAATAGGGGATACCCATGGGCATCCCCTATTATGTATATCAGGCAAACCTTAAATTAAAGCGGCATTTCTACTTTGATTGTTTTGCCAGTGTCTGCGTCCAGCACGTGGACGGCGCAACCCAGTCAGGGGTCGTAGGAGCGGATAAGCCGCCCCACATTCACCGGGTTTTCCACATCGGGAACAAGAACGCCAACAAGCGCTTCCTCAATGGGGCCTCTCACGCCTTTATCATCTCTGGGATTGGCATTCCAGATGGTGGCAGAGGTGATCTGGTAGTTGGAGATGACAGAGTCCTTGATGTCCACATAGTGGAGCAGGGCGCCACGGGGGGCTTCTGTCATGCCAAGACCTTCTGCATTTTTTGGAATAGGCGTGGGAACAAAGGTTTCCTTGCCAGGCTGGGCCTGGGCAATCCATTCTTCCACAGCCAGGGCAACAAGTGCTGTTTCTTCCGCCCTTGCAACGTGGCGGCCAAGGGTAGAGAACCCGGCATCACCAATATCACGGAAGTTTTTAACACCCAGGGTGTCCTGACCTTTTTTGGACAGCTCAGGATTGGTAGCCCACATTCTTGCCAATGGACCTGCTTCATGGGGTTTGCCGTTGTATCTCGGGGCTTTGATGAAGCTGTAGGCTCCGGCTTTGGTGGGATCCGGCAGGGTTTTACCCACGGTGGGGTTAAGTCCTGTGGTGGAATCTTTAAACCAGGAGTATTTTACATGTTCCTTGATCATGGCAGGGTCTACGGGATAATCCTTGCCATCGGTGTAAACACCTGATTTGAGAAGGGTAGTCCCCATGTTGTCCATGGGGAAAACGCCCCAGGAAACGAGGTTTTTATGGCCCACGCCTTCTTTGAGAAGATCCCCATATGGACCTGCAAGCAGGTATACAATGGGAACATATTTGTTCAGGATAAATTCTTTTACCTTTTTAAAGCGTACAAGATAGGCATCCAATGCTTCCCTGGTGGGGATTTCAGTGGCACCGCCCACAACAATACCGGCTACATGGGGCATTTTTCCGCCCAGAAGTGCAACCATTTCATGGCAGATTTTTCTCATTTCAAGGGCTTCAAGATATTGCCCAACTGCCACGTCATTGATTTCTTTGGAAACCCTGACATCATTGTTTTTGTATCTGGGGATAAAAGGAGCCGTTTCCGGACCATTTACATAGTCCAGGGCTGCCAGATGATAGAAATGAAGGATGTGACTCTGGAGAAAATTGGCACCCAGAATCAGGTTTCTGGCAATCCGGCCGTTGTCTGTCAATTCAACGCCAAAGGCATCATCAAGGGCCAACGCAGATGCCGTGGCATGGGCCGTGGGGCAAACACCGCATATTCTCTGGGTGATCTGGGTAGCATCCCTTGGGTCTCTACCGGTTAATATTTGTTCAAAGCCGCGGTACATGCCGCCGGATACTTTCGCATCCACGACCACTCCGCCCTTTACAGTTACTTCTGCTTTAAGATGCCCCTCAATCCTGGTAACAGGATCAATACTGATCTTAATTGTTTTTCCGGCGCCAGCCGGTTCAGTCTGTGGTTTACAGCCTGCCATAGTAAAATCTCCTTAGGTTACGAAAATTTGCGGAATTAAGCGGGTTCATAAAAGGGGGAGGAGCCATCGGGAAATCCGGGCTCCACACAGCCAATGCATACAGAATTGTCAACGCACCAATTCAGGCCGCCATTCCATTTTCTCTTATAGCAATCTGCATAGGTATCCGGACCTTTACAGCCCAGATCCATCCGACAACCCTTGGGATCGGACAAGGTTTCAGACAGTTCCCCCTCATCATACAACGGCAGTCTGGGACAGTTGTCATGGATATTTTCACCATAGAAAAGGGTGGGACGTCCGGCATCATCCAGCTCGGGAATCCCTTTTTCCAGCAGATGAACCAGGGAGCCGACAATCCAGTCCGGATGGGGGGGGCAACCCGGAATATTAACCACAGGGGTTTTAATGCCCTGGGTTTTAAAGAAATCAATGGTGCCCATGGCGCCTGTTACATTCCCTTCTGCTGCGGGAATTCCGCCATAGGCGGCGCAGGTTCCAACGGCAAGAACAGAACCGGCTTTTGGGCCAAGTTCTTTCATGATATCTACCATGGTGATCTCTTTGTGATCCATTTCACCAATGATGCAGTACTTTCCGTCTGCGGCCACAGGAATGGCACCCTCAACCACAATTGAGAACCTGCCTTTGTATTCTTCTGCAATGGCATAGAGGTTTTCCATTGCCATTTCACCTTCAGCGGCCTGAACCGTGGGGTTGAACTGCAAACTGATAACCTTGAGAAGGATATCGGCAATTGGGGGGGATGTGCTGTTGAGCAATGTTACGGAACAGCCGGTACAACCCTGTCCCTGAATCCAGAGAACCGGATGTCGTTTCAGCCCTTTTTCAAGGGCCTGGATGAGTACAGGATTGATTACTTGTGAAATACCGATTCCGGCAACTGTTCCAGTAACGGTTTTCAGAAAGTTCCTCCTGGAAACTCCTGCTTTTTTTTGTTGCGCTTCAGGCAACTGTTGTTCGTCTTTCACGGGCACCTCCTTGATGCTGTTAAAAACCAATCGATCTTTACTTCTATCTGTCGGTTCCCTAAGTTTCATGGGAACTTTTGTGCAAAGTATGCCAATAGTTTATGCTAAATTTTAATGTGAATGCATATAATGTGACGGGTTTGTTGTCAATGAAAAAGATAATCTCAATCGGTTCTGTTATCTCTATTTATAATATAAATAAGGCAGTTAGCCTGAGTCGGTAAATTTGTCCGGAAACTATTTGTTCTGCAAAGATTGCACAATTGTAAAAAGATCGGTTTTTTGGCTTCACTTGGTTGACGAAATGGATTCATCCATTGTAGAGTGCGGTATTTTTTCCATAGACAACCTGTGCCTTTATCCTGATTACCTGGCTGATTACCAGTGAAATGGTGAAAATTAAACACCGAAGGGTAAATGGTTTTGAGGATAGAACGAGTAATATCATATGTATCAAGAATGGTTAAATAGGGGAATGCCGGTAAGGGCGGGTGATGGGGTTGGTTCGGCCGTGATCAATCCCATTGAAAAAAAACACTGTCCCCATCCGGGTTTAAGATCATGTTGATATTTAAGGTAGGTTCCCTTGCAAGGCAGTTGAATGTTCACAGGAACACCATTACCAACTGGATAAAAAAAGGGCGGCTGCCGGCCACTTCCAGTACGGCCAAACGGTATGTCATTTCAAAAAACGCTTTTTGTTATTTCTGTGAGAAACAAAAAATTTCCAAGAAGCTTATGGAATCGGTTGTCCTGGAAATTTCGGCCCAACCGGAAAAGCAGGACCAGACACCTTTGTCCGGGGCAGTCCCTGGCTCAGAAAATGCGATTCCCCTTCCCGGCATCAAAGATCGGATCGGTTCCGTTATGGTCGTGGGAGGAGGTATCGCCGGTATCCAGGCTGCTCTGGATCTGGCAAATTCCGGATTTTTTGTCTATTTGATAGAAAAAACAGCGGGCATCGGTGGAACAATGGGTCGGCTGGACAAAACATTTCCCACCAATGACTGCGCCTCCTGTATTCTTCTGCCAAAGCTTGTGGAGTGCGGAAGACACCTGAATATTGAACTGATCACCCTGGCCCAGGTTGAACAAGTGGGGGGCAATGCCGGTCATTTTACGATTCAGGTTAGAAAGGATCCGCGTTATATTGATATGGACAAGTGCATTGCCTGTGGAATTTGTGCCCAGAAATGTCCCATTAATGTCAGCGACGAGTTTAATTATGGCATTAATAAAAAAAAAGCAGTCTATATCAAATGCGATCAGTCAGTCCCCCTTAAGTATGCCATTGACCCCAGTGCCTGTATCTATTTTACCCTGGGAAAATGTAAAGCCTGCGAAAAGTTTTGTCCCACAGGGGCTGTTAACTTTTCCCAGGTTCAAGAGCGGGTTACCCTCCATGTGGGAGCTGTGATCCTTGCACCTGGTTTTAAACCCTTTGATCCGTCTCCCCATGATTTTTTCGGCCGGAACATTACGGATGTGGTAACCAGCCTGGAATATGAGCGTCTTCTTTCTGTAAGCGGCCCCAATCGTGGCGCTTTGCGCCGGCTTTCGGATAATCTGGAACCCCGTAAAATTGCCTGGCTGCAATGTGTGGGCTCAAGGAATCACAACAATTGCGGAAATTCCTATTGTTCCAACATCTGCTGCATGGCGGCAGTAAAGCAGAGCATGGCCTCCTGGGAACATATAAAAGGACGGCATCTTGATCGGGCCATTTTTTTTATGGATCTGAGAAGTCACGGCAAAGAATCGGAAAAATATTTTGAAAAAGCCAAACAAATGGGCATCCGGTTTGTTCGGGCCTTTCCCCACACCATCGAGCCGGGAGAATACAACACCGGTGTCAGGCTTAGATATGTCGATGCAAAAGGGGAGGTAGTTGTTGAAGCCTTTGATATGGCGGTTCTCTCCATTGGATTTGAGGCACCCGGGGATGTGACGAGTCTGGCCCGGCAATTTGACATTGCGCTGGATCCCCATCAGTTTGCCAGCACCTCTTGCTTTGAACCGGTCAAGAGCAGTCGTGGGGGGGTCTATGTGGTGGGGGCGTTCAATTCACCCAAGGCGATCCCACGGTCGGTTGTCCAGGCCTCTGCCGCCGCCGCATCCGTATCCACATTGCTTGCAGAACAAAGGGGAACCCTGACAAAAACAAAATTATATCCCCTGGAAAGGGATATCAGCGGGGAAGAACCACGGGTCGGTGTGTTTGTCTGTTCCTGCGGGGTGAACATTGCCGGAATCGTTGATGTGGATCAGGTGGTTGCCTATGCTGCCCAGTTGCCCCAGGTCACCTGTGTGGAAAACAACCTTTTTTCCTGTTCTGCCGATGCCCAGGCCAGTATTACAGAAAAGATCCATGAATTTGGGTTGAATCGAATTGTGATTGCCGCCTGCACCCCGAGAACCCATGAGCACATGTTCCAGGAGACCCTAAAAAATGCACAGCTGAACGGGTTTATGGTTGAAATGGCCAATATCAGAAACCAGAACTCATGGGTCCACCAAAAGGATTCCAAAAGCGCCACCCGGAAGGCAAAAGATCAGGTCAGAATGGCGGTGGCCAAGGTTGCCCACAACACCCCGCTGAACCAGGAACGGATAAAGGTGACCCAAACAGCCCTGGTTGTCGGGGGGGGGATCGTTGGGATGAATTCTGCCCTTACCATTGCAGGATTAGGAATTGAGACGATTTTGATAGAGAAATCTGACCTCCTCGGTGGAAACGCCATCGAGTTGGAAAGATGTTTTAATGACGAACTCATACGGCCCATGCTTGAAATTCTTATCCGCAGGGTCAATGCAAACAAGCAGATTCGGATTTATAAACAGGCCATCCTGGAATCGGTATCCGGGTCCGTGGGAAATTTTACAGGTATCCTGAACCTGGCCGGTAAACCTGAAAAGATTCAATTTGGTGCGGCTGTCATGGCCACCGGGGCAAAAGAAGCCCCTCCTTCGGAATATCATTATGCAACAGATTCCAGGGTAATGAGTCAGATGGAGTTTGACGCCCGAGTGCTTTATCGCGCACCCTTAGCGGAAACTACCAGTGTTGTTTTTATTCAATGTGTGGGTTCCAGGGAGCCTGAAAGGCCTTATTGCAGCAGGGTTTGCTGTATTCATTCGGTTAAGGCGGCCATTGCCTTAAAAAAAATCAATTCTGCCATAAAGGTTCATATATTATACAGGGATATGAGAACCTATGGCGAATGGGAGGCATATTACAAAGATGCCCGGGATCTTGGTGTTGTGTTCATCCGGTATGAGACAGACAGAAAACCTGAGGTTCAATCCGGGAAAAATAATTTAAGGGTTGAGGTGTTGGATCCTGTTATCCAGTGTTCCATAAAAATTACAGCCGATTATCTGGTCCTGGCATCGGGCATCATTGCCCATGACAATAAACATCTGGCCGACCTGTTTAAATTCACGGTGAACTCCGATGGTTTTTTCAACGGAGCCCATCCCAAACTTAAACCGGTTGATCTGCCGGTGGCAGGTCTTTTTCTTGCCGGACTTTGTAATTATCCCAAACCAATTGATGAGTCCATTGAACAGGCCAGAGCAGTGGGCTTCAGGGTCTCCCAATTGCTGTTGCAAAAACAGATAACCTCCGAAGCCATCAAATCATTTGTCACGGATAAGTGTGATGGTTGCGCTTTTTGCATTGATGTGTGTCCCTTTCATGCCCTTTCCCTTGGTCCGCTTCAAAAAAATCTCGGTTACAGGGTGATCTCAGACCCTGCCCTGTGCCAGGGATGCGGTCTTTGTGCGGCAACATGTCCCAATGAGGGTATTATGGTTCACGGATTTACCATGGAACAGCTGAAGGCACAGGTGAGGGCGGCGGTGAACGAGTCTGTTTTTCCCAAGGGAAATCCAAACACATTGGATCATGGTGCCCCATGACGATTCGATCTGAACCGATTATTATCGGATTTTTATGTAATGGGTGCTCCTATACCGGGGCTGATCTGGCCGGGGTAGCAAGGCTGCAGTATCCTCCAAATCTACGTCCCATACGGGTTATGTGTTCTGGGATGGTTCATCCTAATCTTGTGATGGAAGCATTCGACCAGGGTGCGGACGGGGTGATTATCATGGGCTGCCATCCGGGAGAGTGCCGGTATATTGTCGGGAACGAAAAAGCATTGGGACGGGTTGAATTTTTATCCTTGGAACTTGAAGGGTTGGGCATTGATCCACGGCGATTGGCGCTGGAATGGATTTCTTCTGCAGAAGCCTCTGTTTTTGCCCAGGTCATAACGCATTTTACCCATCAAATCCAAAAACTGGGTCCCCATAATGCTGCCAAACATGCTTAAAAATCTGGTTGCCTCAATGCTGACCGGGCATGTGGATTCGTGTTTAAGCTGCGGGGCCTGTGCATCGGGATGTCCTGCCAGCAGCCTTGCAGACATGGATCCGAGAAAATTTGTCAGGATGTTGTCCCTGGGGTTGGATGAACAGGTGATGGCAAGCAACTGGGTATGGATGTGCACCTTGTGTAACCGATGTGTCCCCGTCTGTCCCATGAAGATTGATATTCCCGGTCTGGTGTATAACCTACGCAACCTTTGGCCCCGGGACAAAAAACCCAAAGGCATTCACACTGTCTGCAGAACAGCCCTTAAAAAAAATACCTGTTCTTCCCTGGGACTGAGGACCGGTGATTGGCAATTTATTGTTGAAGAGGTTGTGGATGATGTTCGACAATCCCAACAGGGGTTTGAAAATTTAAGGGTTCCCATGGACAAAAAAGGGGCTGAGCTGTTTTTAAACCAGCATTCTGCCATGCCCGTGAACGAGCCCGAAGAAATGGCAGTCCTGTGGAAAATCATCCACCTTTCCGGAGTGGATTGGACCTATGGATCAAAGGGATGGGCAGCGGAAAATTTTTGTTATTTCCTGGGTGATTCCTCTGGTTGGGAACAATTGGTCAAAACCCAGGCTGCAGCCATTGAAACCCTTGGCTGTAAAGTGCTGGTAAATACGGAATTTGGTCATAATTTTTTTGCTGTCCGCCAGGGACTTGACCGCTTTAAAATTCCCCATTCTTTTGAGGTCAAAAGCATAATTGAATATTATGCCCAGTGGATACGGGAAGGCAGGCTCAAGGTGAACTCTGACTGGAATCTGGATTTGAAGATTAAGTTTACGGTCCAGGACCCTTGTCAGCTGGTTCGTAAAAGCTACGGGAATTTTATCGCCGAGGAACTCAGGTTTGTCATCAGAGAGGCGGTTGGAGAAGAAAATTTTGTGGATATGTACCCCAATCGTTCGAACAACTATTGCTGTGGCGGTGGCGGCGGTGCCATATACACGGATTTTACAAAAGAAAGAATGGATTACGGGAAAATTAAGCTGGACCAGATCCTTGAAACACAAGCTGCTTATTGTATAACGCCCTGCAGCAGCTGTCACAGCCAGATACTGGATTTAAGCCGTCATTATGGGGCAAAATTTCATACCATTCATCTGTGGACCATTTTATGTCTGGCAATGGGGGTTTTGGGAAAAGATGAGCGTAAATATTTGGGAGCTGATCTGGCCGGGGTGGGACTCGGGGTGGGATCCGGGGTGAAAATCAGATGATATACACGAGACAACAGCAAGGGTATTGGGCTACTGGATGGGGATACTGGCATGAAAACATTTTTTAATCTGGTGCAGGAAGTGCAAAAACAAGGGCTGTGTTATCGGTGCGGCGGTTGTGCCACCTTTTGCACTGCCATCAATTATGGGGCCCTGGAAATTGATCGAACCGGGAAACCGGTTTACGGGGATATGGAAAAATGCATTGAATGCGGTCTTTGCTACTCCATTTGTCCTGAAATCAATGAATTGGATGAGGAAACAAAGCGCCAGGCCGCCTGGAGCGAGCCCATGGGCCGGGTGATTGAGACCACTGTGGTCAGATCTTCAGATCCTTTGGTCCGGGATCGTGCAACCGACGGTGGGGCCGTCACCGGACTTTTGCTGCATCTGTTTGACCGAAACCGGATTGACGGTGCAATTGTAACAAGGTCGGTGGGAAAATATCAGCGTCAGCCTTTTTTGGCAACCACCCGGGAAGAGATACAAAATTCCGGCGGACTGTTGTTTGAGACCTCCCATGGAATGAAACAATTCAGTGATCAGTACATGACCTTTTCAACCATTGAGGAATTTAAGCCCATGATCAAAAAAGGGTTGAGCCGGGTGGCCCTTGTGGGGACCCCCTGCCAGATAAAATCCCTGCGCAAGATGCAGGTGTTGAGTCTGGTGCCCTCGGATTCCATAACATTTTGTCTGGGGCTTTTCTGCTCCGGAAATTTTACCTTTGGGGAAACGGAACGGGAAAAACTGGCTGAGATAGCCGGTATCTCCTGGGCGAATGTTGTCCGGATAAATTTGAAGGACAAATTGATTATCTCCTTGAATTCGGGTGAGACAAGAACCGTTGAGCTTGAACAGATGAAAGGAATGAAACGATATGCCTGTCAATATTGTTCCGATTATTCTGCGGAGTTTGCCGATATTTCCTTTGGCGGAATTGGCGCCCTGGAAGGGTGGACAACGGTTATCACCAGGACGCCATTGGGTCGTGCAGTGTTGGCTGACAGCCGCAGTTTTAAATCCATTGAGCAGTTTAATGTTGAAGACAATGCAGGTTTTGCCAGCAATGCCCTTCAGGAGGTTAGAAAGGCCTCGGCCCTGAAAAAGAAAAAAGCCCGGCATAAAAGAAGAGATCTTACGAATCGATCCGTTCAGGTTAATATTTAGGAATAAAGCATAAAAGCAGGGGTGAAAAATGGAATATAACCAGGCAGTTCTGGATAAGGTAATGGGGATTCTCAAAGAAGAGGTGGTGCCGGCAGAGGGCTGCACCGAGCCCATTGCCGTGGCCTTACTGGCAGCAAAGGTGAGGCAGCTGCTGGGCAAGGTTCCTGATCACCTGAAGGTGTTTGTATCCGGAAATATAATAAAAAATGTCAAAAGTGTTGTGGTCCCCAACAGCGGGGGACTTGCCGGTATTGAAGTGGCTGCTGTTATGGGTGCCCTTGGGGGAGACCCGGACAAGGAGCTGCTGGTCATCAGTTCTGTTACCCCAAAAGCCATGGAAAGTGTTCGGCAATTTCTTGAAAGGGATCTGGTGGAGGTTATCCACGAAAAGACAAATATTAAGCTGTATATCAGAATCCAGGCAGTTGCAGGAAAGGATACCGCCAGTGTCGAGGTAAAACATACCCATACCAATATCACCCAGATCGTAAAAAATGGAAAAACACTGCTAAGCCGCGCCTGCAAGGATACCGATTTCAACTCCCCATTAAAAGACCGGGAAATCCTTTCCATTAAGATGATTTATGAATTGGCAAAAAATATAAACCTGGAACTTGTCCGGCCCCTGTTCAGGCAGGTGGTGGCGCTGAATACCCGGATTGCCAAAGAGGGACTTGAGGGCAGGTATGGGGTGAATATGGGGCAGTGCATTCAGGATAATATCAAAACAGGTCTCTACGGAGATGATCAACGGAATCGGTGTGCCTTGATGGCTGCTGCCGGCAGTGATGCCCGCATGAGCGGCTGTCCCTTTCCGGTGATGACCACCTCCGGTTCCGGAAACCAGGGCATGGCGGCCTCTCTTCCCATTATTCAGTATTGCCTGGACAAGAAATTAAGCGAGGATGAATTGATCAGAGGCCTTTTTATCTCCCATTTATCAACGGTGCATATAAAAACCAAGATCGGCCGGTTATCCGCTTTTTGCGGTGTTATCTGCGCATCTGCCGGTGTCAGTGGTGCCCTGGCATATCTCATGGGCGGAGATGAGCGGGTGATAGGCGCTTCCATCACAAATACCCTGGGCAATATTTCAGGGGTGATCTGTGATGGGGCCAAGGCCTCCTGTGCCATGAAGATTGCCACCGGGGTTTATTCTGCATTTGATGCAGTGTCCCTGTCGCTGAACACCAAAACTCTGGATTTCGGGGACGGGATTATTGGGGAAAATGTGGAAGAGACTATCCGGAATATTGGTGAATTGGCCCAGTCAGGAATGCAGCAGACCGATGAGGTAATTCTGGCCATCATGACCAAAAAGAAAAAATAAGTTTTAAGGCGTGCAAATTTTATAATTTGAACCCAATCGCTTGCCTTTTGGCCTACTTACTCCTTTTGGCATCTACTCCTTTCGGCCCCTCTACTGTGTTACATTTGCGGTCCTAAGTCGATTCGTGCTTACCCTTGCAGGAGGGCTCTGGTTTTTGTTTGGCCATGATCAAAAGCTGCTCCACTGTGATGCTGTCAAGACAGTCAAACATGGCATTGGAGGCCTCTATCCATACCCAGCGGGACAAACAGTCTCCGGCTTTGTTGCAGACCCCGCAGGAATTATCCTGATCTTCGGCGCAATCGGTGATTTGGGCTTTGCCCTCCAGGGTACGGACAATCATCCCAATGGTGATTTCTCCCGGAGGTTTGGCAAGCATGTGGCCCCCGGAAGCCCCCCGTTGGCTTGTGATCAGACCGGCATTTCTCAGTTTAACCGTTAATTGCTCCAGATATTTTAGGGAAATATTTTGCCGTTTGGAAACATCCCCCAGGGGCACAGGTTTTTCTGCGCCGAAAACCCCCAGGTCAAGAATCAGTCTTGTGCCGTACCGGCTTTTTGTGGTCAGTCTCATGTTGGTTAGGACCCTTATTTATAGCAAAGGAGGCAAGTCATGGTGCAGGCTTGCCTCCCCAAACGTTTTTAAAAATTAATATAATAGCAAAAGGGCTGATCTTATTCGTCTTCTTCCACAGGTTTCAGGTGATCTGGTACCAACAGCATACTGATGATCAAGGGCTTTAAGAAGGACCATTTAATGCCTATCTCAAACTCTTCCTCAAGATCACGAATAGCGTCCCAGCAATTATGGCAGGGGGCTATTACCAGTTTGGCCCCGGTGGCAATGATCTGGTCCCTTTTGACTTTAAGTCCGACATTTCTTTGTTTTCGAAAATAGCCGATTCCGTTAAATCCGCCGCCGCCGCCGCAGCAGAAGTTATGCTGCCGGTTGGGGTTCATGTCGATGAAATAGCCGGGCTCTACAATATAGGAGATAATTTCTCTGGCAGTCTCTCTTAACCCGTGGTTTCTGACATAATTACAAGAGTCCTGGAGGGTGCAGGGTTCTTTAATCCTTTTGTCAGGATCTATTTTTAGTTTGCCGGTTCTCAGGGCCTCGGCCAGCCATTCAATATAGTGGATGGATTCAACAGGGGGGCGGCCAGTTTTGATCCCGGCCCAATAGGGCCCTTCAACAACGGTTGCCCGATGGGCATGGCCGCATTCGGTCCCAATCATCTGCTTGGGTTTTAAGCGGTTCATGGCATCATAGACACTTTCCACCTGCATTTTGCAGGCAGGCCAATCACCTGCAAACATGGCAAGACTGGTCAGTTCCCACCCCTTTGAGGGCACGGTCCAGTTTTCCCCTGCAACATGGAATAAAATGGCGGCTTCTGCCAAATCTTCAGGGTAATGTTTGGCCTCCCGGGCATTTACTGTATACATGATATCCGCATTTGGTTTATCCACTTCAAAGGTGATTCCCGGCCACTCATCCTCGGTCTCTTCAATCATCCATTCAAAGGTATCAATATAATCTTCACTGGAGATATCCATCTGGGCATTGTAAACCCTATGCATACCGGCACCGATTTTCATTTCCCAGGGAACAAACCCCTGCTGGTAACAAAGACCCCGAAGATACCCGAACATGATTCCCGTGTCAATCCCATGGGGGCAATAGGTACCGCACCGGTTGCAGCAGGTGCACTGGGCCCAGGCAACCTCCATGGCGTGAAGCATGAAGGCGTTGTCAACCTTCCCCTTTTTTCGGACTATTTCACCCAGGGTTGACTGGATTTTATAGGCAGGAACCTGTTTAGGGTCCTTGTCATTTGCAAGATACAGAAAACAAGAGTCTGCACACATGCCGCAGTGGGCACAAATTTCGAGCCAGGTTCGAATCCTTGTTTTACAGGTATTCTGAATGGTTTTCCATAAAAGATCGGAATCGATTTCCAAACTTTTCATTTCTTCATAATATGTTTTGCCGCTCTTGTCAGCAAGGAGGGTTGTGATCCCTTCGGCCGTGTCAACGGGTTTTTTATTGCATAATGTACCTTCCGGCATGGATATTCTCCTTAAAAGCTGGTGTTAATTGTACTACCAGTCCATTTTTGTTCCGTTTAGTCCGCCTCTTTTTATACCAAAATCCATTCCAAGCTGGGCACGGGAAGCAAAGAAAAGGAATGCATGGGACAGTTTGGTAAAGGGGATGGCCAGCAAAACCAGTTCACCTGTCAGGATATGGGCATTTAACCAGAATGAATAATCTCCAATTTGATACCGGGCAAGCAGGCCTGTGGCAAGGGGTGCCAGGGAAAGGAGTAATACCCCCCAATCTTTTTTGTCGGTCATGATCCTGACTTCAGGCAGGACCAGCCGTCGCAGGATCAGAAATCCCAGGCTCAACAATGCCATCCAGGTGATAAAATCTGCAATAGGATTGCTGATGGTAAACAGGGAAAATCCAAGTTTTTCCTGTAAAAACACATTATGGCCAATGAGAAACAAGGGTAGGCACACAACCCCAATGTGGAAGCCAAAAAATGCTGCGGCCATGACAGGTTGTTGTCTCCACCCGTATGTTCCATAGGGAATAAGCCATTTGTAAATTGACCGAGCAGCCCCTTTAAATCCCATGGCCGGGTATTCTTTATACGCCACTCTGTCAAGCTGCCAGGAAAGGCCGTTAAAATATTGATAAAATCGAACTATCATTCCGATTATACAGACCCCAAGGGATAGATAAAAAAGAGGTCCTGTTAATAATCCGTGCAGCATTCTTGCCTCCATATTCCTAGAAGATTATAATATTTAGATTATAATAGTTTTTTGTTCTTCCAATTTTTTTAGTCCCTGTCTGTCAGGTAAAGCCAGTACAGGGGCATGAAGATTAAAATAGCCCCCATCACAAGGTAGGTGATTCCCTTGGTATAAGTCATAAAATCGTGGAGCGTAAAAAATTCCATGGTTGATCTCCTTATGAATGCTCTTCTTTGTAGTCAGGATGTTCATACAATATGGGCATTTTGGCAGTTATTATCCTATATGCGGTTATCCCCACAAAGACGATGAAAATGGTGGTGCCAACTTCCATGAAACTTGGCACATATCGGTCTGCCGGGGGCAGGTTCCAGTTGAAGGCAACCAGGGACACGTTGAGGCGGTTAAGAACGATGCCCAACACCGTCCAGAGAGATGCGATCCGGATAAAGGTAAGATTTTTTTCCCTGGCTCCCATGCTGTAAAGAATGGCCGGGAACAATACAAAACCAACCAGTTCCAGCAAGTACCAGGCGCCCCACCCTGTGGTTAAATAATGCCAATTATTATCAACCGCAAGACCGATCACCTTGATTCCCACATAGCCCATCATCACAAATGAGGCTGCCTTTCCAAATCCAAAGGCCACTCCCTCTGACTCGGCCAGGTGGGCGGCATCCATTTTGTGGTGGAGCCAGCGGTGGGCCATGCTGCCTTCAAAGATCACCATGGACATGCCGGCAAACATACTGGAGATAAAGAAATAAACATGCAAATACCCCGAATACCACAGGGGATGCAGTTTGGAGGGTGCGATCATGAACAGCGCGCCCAGGGAGGACTGGTGCAGGGTGGACAGCACCACACCAAAAATGGTGAGGACCAGTGTCAACCGGACCACCCAGGTGCGCAGACGTTTAAATCCCAGCCATTCAAAGGCGGCGGGGGTTGTTTCCACAAAGAGAACCGTTAAATATAAAAACACGCAAAGCCCTACTTCGAAGAGCAGAGAAGAGGTGCCCTGGGAAACAAAAATCGGGTAGGGCAGTTTCCAGGGGCGACCCACATCATAGTGCAGGGCAAAGACCACCAGGGCATAGCCCAGAAAAGCTGTCAAAATTGCAGGCCGCACCGCAGAGTGAAAGCGTTTCAACCCAAACACATAGCAGGCCGAAGAGGTGACATACCCGCCTGCGGCCAGGGCCACACCGCAGAGCAGATCAAATCCGATCCACATACCCCAGGGGTTGTTATTGTCCAGATTGGTAACGGCGCCGATTCCCTGGGTAAACCTGAGAATCGTCAGGATGAGCCCGACAAAGAGAACAATGCCGGTGATAATATTAAACGGCGTAACCCATTGGTATTTTGTATTTTCCTGGCCCATTTATTTCTCCTCTTTTGGGGAATCATCAGCGGTTTTCTCTGCGTCTTTTGCTGTTGCGCCCTCTGCTGCTGCGCCCTCTGCTGTTGCGCCCTTTTCTGCTTCACTCTTTGCCGCAGCTTCTTTCTCAGCCTTTTTAGCGGCTTTAGCTGCGGCAGCGTCCGCAGCATCAGCCAGTGCTTTTTTTACCCCATTGGCCACGGCGGTCTCTTTTTCCTTGGTCATCGTTGCTGAAAGCTTTGAAAGCTGGGTTTTCATCTCTTCTGCGGCAAGGGTTTGTGCTGTTTGAACCGCATCGTCCTGCTCTTCTCGGGCAATCTTATCTTTTCGTTTTGAGATGGCATAAACCCCTGTGAGCAGTACAGGCCAAAGACCCACGATAATGGGAACCGACCCGAGAGCACCCGAGGTGAATTGGGGAGCCGGGGTAACGCCCAAATCTTCTCTCATGCCGATATCTTCGAAGGGGACGCTGGACAGATAGAGCCAGTTGGTGCCGCCCATTTCATGCTCTCCATAAAGATGCTCGGTATAGTGATCCGGTTTTTGGGAGATCCGTTTCCAGCCAAGCTTGACCAGATCTGACCGTTTTCCGAAAACAAGTGCTTCCTTGGGACAAATTTCAACACATCCCGGAAGTTTTCCTTCCTTGATCCGGGGCAGGCACATGGTACACTTGGTGACCTTGGGTGTGAGGGGATCATTATAGGTATAGGCAGGCACGTTAAAGGGGCAGGCCACCATGCAATACCGGCACCCGACACAGAGAGATTCGTCGTAGACCACTGCCCCTGAAGGATCTTTTTTCAGAGCCTTTACAAAACAGGCCGATGCACAGGCAGGTTCTTTGCAGTGGTTGCACTGGGTTTTGGCAAATCGATTGCTGCTGAAATCGAGCGCATTGCCAAATTTATTCACCACGGTATAAGTTGCTTCTCCGGTTCTTCTTTTTGTATCCAATACCCCCAGGTCATCAAAGGGTTTTTCCGGTTCGGCAAGAGAATTCACCGTATTGCAGGCTTGTTCACATTTTCGGCAGCCAATACATTTTGTACTGTCAAAGAGGACGCCAAAACTATCAGGATACCCCTTAAACTGTTTGTTGGATGCGGCATGGGCAAGTGCCCCGGCTCCTGTGGTTGTTCCTAGTGCTGCGGTCAAGCAGCCAAGAAACTTTCTTCGGGAAATAGCCATAAATCCACCTTTATTCTCTACAAGTATTTTTTGTTGTATTTTTCATGGCAGCCTTTATCTATAGTAGCTTTTGTCTAGGACGCCTTTTTTTCATGGCACTTGTTACAGTCCGTGGGCAGCACGCTTTTTACTTCCATCTGCTGGTGGCAGGTGATGCACTGGCCATGGTAGGCTCCTTTGAGTCCGGGTTTACCCGTGGTAAGATCCGGTGTTTTTCCATGGCAGGAAGCGCATTTGGGCGGGGTCAGGGTGGCCGGACTGTTGTGGTGACATCCCATGCACAGGGTCAGTTCATCTTTGTGAAAGGCTTTTGCCATGCTGTTTTCCCCGGCTCGTTCAAAAATTGCCCGCACCACCATGCGATGGGGGAATTCACTGGGTTTGTATTCATCTTCAATGGTTTTAATGAGAACGGTTTCCGGTATTTTATCCAGAGAGAGTTTTGAATAGCTGTTGGCCCGGGTTTTATTGGCGGTCTTTGCCAGGTTGGCAGCCGCTTTTTCATCGGCAAGTTTGTTTATACCAACGGATTTACCATTCACCGTGTGGCAGGAGGCACAGGCATTCTCTTTAAATGCTTTGTCCGGCATTTGAAAGTGACATCCGGCACAGTCCTTGGTTTTTTTCACTTGATTATGACAGCCCAGACAGCTTTGGGAATTATCAGCGCTGTGCATGGCCTGACCCAGTTTTATAAATCCGCCTTTTTCATCCCCCTTGGTGGTGTGGCAGGAATCACATTTTTTCAAACTTTCATGGTGGCAACCTTTGCAGCTTTGGGTCCTATCTTCATGGGCCTTATGGTCAAAACCCACTGAATCCATATGCTGACCAATGATTTTTTCATTTTCTGCAGGGTCAGACCCCAGGATAGTCCACCCGGTCAGAAGTACATCATCTGGCTGATTTCGCTTAAGCCTCGGGATCTCTTTAATAACCTTTATTTTTTTCTGGCTGGCGGCTTCATGGCAGCCATTGCAATCAACAGGACCGGCTTCTATCTTTTTCTCTGTTAGCTGAAGATGGCAGGCCACGCAGGAGTCATGGGCTGCGTTCCGGCCAGCCCTTATGCCATGGTCGGCAGTCGTTTTATGGCAGTATACGCAGGCTTGCTCTTCTCCTTTCTGGTAAAAGGTTGCCTTGGTTTTTTCAATGTAATTATGATGGCAGGTATTGCAATTGGTCTCTTCCTCCTTAATAGAGGATGGGATTGCCTTGGCGCTTTCATGTCTGAAATGCAGGGAACGGTCAAAGGTCAGTTCATTCCAGGATGAGCCTGTTTTGGAATCGGCATTGTGGCAGGCGCGGCACTCGGCCTCCATGGGGCCCGTGGCCTTGGCTGTTTTTTTTGTCTCTGTATGGCAACCAATGCAATTGTCATGGTAAAGGTCCAAAAACTTCTGGCCCTCCACATCTTCGGTCCGTTTGAATTTGAAAATTGTGAGATTGTCCTTTTTCTCGTGGCATTTTATACATTGGCCTTCGACGGCCTGACTGTGTAAGTCATGCTTGAATTTAACCGCCGGCATGTCCTTGTGGTCCGGCGAGGACGGGATGTCAATGGTTAGAATGTCCGGCCGCTTTTCGCCGGAATCCTTCATGAGGTTCACACTGGTAAAAGCGATTAAAGGAAATAAAAACAACAGCGCCGTTGTTATAAACAACAGCCGAAACGGTCTTTGTCTTAACATATCCCGATCCCCTGGTTGATATTAAAGAAATTATTGTTCACCTATCCGGATTCGCCCGGAATTTTACCCGAAAAATTTCCTACTAAATTCGTAGGAATTGATTTAAAAGAAACCAGCCGGTTTGTCAATGAAAAAATAGGGAATATAAGCAAAAAATTGCGCAGTAAATATCATTTTTTCATTGCAAACAACGACGTTGAAGGGCGACTGCCGGTCGAGATTTCATGGATGTTTTTCTAAAAAACCTGCACTGCTAAAAAACTTACACAGATTGGTTAATTCAGAAACACAAGCTCTGGTATGGACATGAGTTTTTTTTCAGCACCCAGACATACCAGCTCCAGGGTACAGGAGACAGCTGGCTTTTCTCCCTTTGGCCGCCATGCTTCATGGGAAAAAACAATGCGATAATTTCCTTGCTTTTCCCAGGTGGTACGGATATCCAGGAGGTCTCCAAATACAGCACCGTCATGGAATCCTAAACTGGTTTTATAAACGGCAAATCCGATTTTTTCTTCATGCCACATCCTGGAAAGGGTTTCTACACCAATAATATCTTCACGGGCCCGTTCAAAAAATTTCAAATAATTGGCATGGTAAACCACGCCTGAATGGTCCGTGTCCTCGTAATAAACCCGGGTTGGAAAGTGGTGGATGTGTTGGGTGTCTGCCATTGGATCGTATTATAACTCCAAAAATTAAAACCGTTACTTTCACTTATAACGCCAAGTTGTTTTCTTTTCAAGCCCCAATTCACTGCGGATCGATTTGATATCTAAAAAGTGTTAAAAATTAAGAATAGAACAAATTCAAGGGGGATACTTCTTGACTTGGGAATTCTTATCCGTATAGAAATATCATAATAGGAATATCATAGACAAGAATTGGAGGATAGGAATTATGACATTAAATCCGAATTTCATTTCACCCTGCGGACTTTACTGCGGTGTTTGTGCCATCCATATTGCCCAGCGTGATAATAATCAAAAATTTAAGGAGAGTTTGGTGGGGTTGTACCGGGGAGGTGTCCCGGGCAAGGGGACGCTTCCCAATAGTGAAAATCTCACCACCGACGATATCAGATGTCAGGGATGTGCATCCGATGAGTTGTTTATGCATTGCAAGCATTGCGACATAAGAGATTGTACGAAAAAAAAAGGGATTGACGGTTGCCATGAATGCGATGAATTTCCCTGCGCCTATATTGAAAATTTTTCAATGGCAATCGGGAAAAAGGTGATTCTGAGAAGTGTCCCGTACAGGCGTAAGGTGGGTACTGAAAAATGGGTTCAGGATGAAGAGGCTCGGTATTTCTGCCCGGAGTGCGGCAATCGAGTGTTCCGGGGGGTCGTAAAATGCAATCAATGCAAAGCAAAATTAAACCTGGACTGATCTGAGCCTTGCGGCTCCTATCCCGGCCCAGGATGGAAAGCAATTCTTGGTGCGTTAATATCTTTATATACCTGAAAAGGCTTTCTGCAAAAATTTAAATATGTTTTTCGTATAGAAAATCGCACCTAGGATTTTTTAACCAAGGACTATTTACCTCCAAGGACTATCCCTTTACCCGGCACCGTCAGGGTGAAGGAACGCCGCTAAATCCCTTCCGCTCGTCCTGAGCGGAAGGGAAGCGGAAATGACCGAATCTATACCGTCCTGGTGATCCGATCATTTAACGCCGCTCTGTCCCTTCACCCTGCCAATGCCTGGATACCATTGCTCCTCATAGGCACCCGCCAAAAAAGGCCTTCCATATGATCCGTGTGAATTTTATGAACTTATCAATAAGTTTAGGGTTCCATTTTTCGACAGGGAATGCTTAATTCCCAGTTTACTTTTAGATTTTGGGATGAAAAAATTCTGAGTACTCATATGGTGGTTGGAAAACTTTGAATAAAATCCGGACTACACAGAGATAGTCCGCAGGTCTTTATGGGCTCTGATTACAGAAGATTCTATCCAAAAATTCGCTCCTGGCCCGCATTGTTTTTTATAAATTATAAAAAACACTGTAGGGATGTGCCTAAGATTAAGCTTATCAGAAAATATAGATTAATGGTTCGCTACAGCAACCTGGGTTACATTTCAAGGTGAAGTGAACCCTAAAATCTTTAACGAAAATTTCTTTACCTTAATTTCAATCACTCAAATAGCCCTTTGATTTTGCTTTTCCAGATGCATTTTTTATATATAAGTTTATTCAAAATTCAGTTCTCCAGGCTTTTCCATTTTTATATGATTGTAGACGTTTTTTGAAATCCATCATCATCTCATTATTACCATCATCAATTAAATTGATTGCTTTTTCTTGTGTCACGATTGCATCTGGAAATTTGAATTGTTCAGCATAGACAGCTGCCAAAGTATCTAAGTTTTCAGGGATAGAACTAAACCTTATCGCTTTCTGAGCAAAGAAAAATGCTTTTTTCCCATCCCGATATTTTTCATCTGGACATGTAGCTAATAGCCAAGCATATTTATTTAGGGCTTCTTCATTTTGAGGGTTCAATCCTATAGCTTTTAATAGTTGTGAAGAAACTTTTTCATAATCTTTTTTAATATACCATATTTTTGCATTCAGAAGATGTATCTGATCATTATCCTGAATATAGGTTTCATTGTTCCGTGATGCTATTTTCAATCCCATATTGCAGTCAATGAGAGCCTTATCAGCATTTCCTTCTCCAACCCAAGCTGTTGCTCTGTTAAAGTATGCCTCAGAATAGTTTGATTTTAAATTAATTGCCTGGGTGAAATCTACAATTGCTGCCTGATAATCTTTTTTAATCAACCATACAACCCCTCGACCTAAAAAAGCTTTTGGATTTTTAGGATCATTTTTAATAGCAAAGTTATAGTATTCCATTGCAAGGTCATATTTGCCTTGAGAAATTTTTAAGTTTCCTCGATTTACATAGTAATCCTCGTGAAATGTACACCCAATTATAATAGAAGTTGAAATCAATAGTGTAAGCGTGTTTCTGTAAATTTATTTTTTAACCGAGAACCAGGAAGATGGGATCCTGGGTGTTGAAAAAGCTGGGTCAAAACTTAGTATTCC
>JADGEQ010000101.1 GCA_016744295.1 Desulfobacteraceae bacterium
CAGCCAGCAATCGATATAAACCCCATAGTCAAAATAATCGTTACCGGCCCTGACCAGCGGCACTGTTCAACAACGTTTTATCAATAATCCCGCTCGTTGAAACAACCGGTTCAGAACTATCAAAGGATTTTGGTGGATCTAAGAGTCACGCCTTCTTTATGGGCGGGACTATCTGATAAAACGCTTTTAGTTGTGAAGGGACTTCCTAAAGTTTAAACTTATTTCGGCTATGCAAGGCCGTTATTTACAATTGCCTTATCCTGATAATTGTATATAATCCTGGAAATTATGACTGATAAATTGCTAAAACATAAATTGTATCGACCACTACAAATAGCAATCAGGCCGGGTGATTATTCAAACGCCGTTTACAGGGAATATCAACCAGCCCGGGCTTTACAAAATTATGTATATTGCTATTGGATGATTCAGGCAAAGGCACAAATTTCCAAGCCTTTTCTTTATTGCATTATGGCGGATGGTTGTGTTGATTTATTTTTGAATTGTTCAAATGAAGATCCTCTGGTTCTTGCCGGATTAGTAGACAAAGCGAATTGCGTATCAATCAATGAACATACTGAATATTTTGGAATTCGATTTTTTCCTGGTTGTATGCATTATTTCTTTCAGGTATCAGCAAAAGAAATCGCCAATCAAGCGATCCCCTGCGAAGATATTTGGGGGAATCAATTTAAATCTATTGAATATCGGTTAAGATATACAGATTCGATAGATAAGCGCATCAAAATTGCCAATGCTACCTTATTAGAGTATTTGAAAACCTGTAAAAGAGAACCTGATCAGTGGTTGTTAACCGCTCTGGATATTATTTATCAAAGAAAAGGCCAATTATCAGTTGAGAAAGATGTCTCGATTGGTATTAGTTCAAGGCATCTTCGCAGGATTTTTAATCATTATATTGGAATTAGTCCAAAAAAGTTTTCTAAAATTGTAAGATTTCAATCTGTTTTAAAGCATATGATGTCAAATTCCAATAACCTTTCAAAAGGCGGATATCTCGATTTTGGCTATTTTGACCAGCCTCACTTTATTCACGAATTTAAATCTTTTTCCGGTGTTACTCCGAATTTTTTTAAACAGCATTAGACCGTATCGAATATTTTCCTTTTACCTCATTTTCTATAATTACAATTGGATATATGTAATATATTCTTACGCTTAAAATTTTTCTGTGCAGTGAATTCGACCCAATATTCTATATTACCAGAAGTGTTCATTCTATTTGTCCGATTTTTACAATCTTTTAATCAGGTCAAATGGTAAATTTAAAGAAATAAATCGTTAAGCCTGAATATTCTAAATCAAGTTTTTAGGACCTGTCAAAGGGAGAAAATAATGAATTCAGTACTGGTAAAAGAAGGTCTAAAAAAATTTTCAGAAGTATTATCTTTTAATTATCCTGCTGTTGGCTGGTATTTTTCTTCGGAGGAAATTGAAGATTCTTTTGTTTTTAAAAAAGATAAATGGGTCTGCATGTTCATGTATCTCAAAATGGTTATAAAAAAGGGAAAAAGAGTCCGTTACGCCGGGGATAGTGACGGCGCCTGCACCGGTCCTGCCGAAAATTTCGGTTTTACCGACGTTGAAGATGACGGCGGCGTATTCATCGCTGAAACGGAACGGTTCAAAAAAAATCTTGAAATTTCAAAAGCATATACCCGGGAGTCGGCAACCCTTATTCATCCGCCTAAGACCAAATACCTGTACATGGAAAAACTTGAAAATATCGACGATAAAAAAGAGGTCGAGGTGGTAAATATATTTCCGGCGGATCTCACCAACCTGACAAAACTTGTCGGCCTGTCAGGCTATGACCGGCTTGCCAATATGGATAATGTGTTGACCCCCTTTGCTTCAGGGTGCCAGGCTGTTTTCACCATTCCCTATCATGAAAAATTCCAGGAAAATCCCAAGAGCATTATCGGGCTGGGCGACCAGTTGCTCAGACACTTTATTCCTGAAGATATGGTGTCATTTTCAGTGCCTTCAAATCGATTTGTCGAAATGGCAAATAATATTGAAGGCAGTTTTCTTGACAAAAATTTTAAAAATCCGACAGGTTTCTGATCTCAGATTTTGAGCCCAGATATCATGAAAGCCTGCCATCTGGAAATACCGGCACACTATTTTAATGGATCGGAAGGTGCTTTTTATCAACAAGCGTGTGGAGATAGGAGAACGTCATGAAAATTGATTCATTACCGGACAGCCCATGGGCAAAGAACAAACTTAACAGAAGACAATTTCTTAAGACGCAGCTTAAAGGGGCCATGTGGATGGCCGTGGGCGCATCGGGAATTTTAATTCCCAAACATGTTATCGCTTCCACAGCCCCTGATCTGGGAATTGCCAAAGGCGCCCCCGGTCCTGCCACCCGTGCTGCCGTGGAACTTCTGGGCGGCATGAAGGCATTTGTAAAAAAGGGCAGCAAGGTTGTGATAAAGCCCAATATGAGTTTTAATCATCCACCTGAAGAAGCGACCACCACCCATCCTGAGGTTGTAAAAGAACTGGTTGCCATGTGCCTGGAAGCAGGGGCTTCCCGAATAAGAGTCCTTGATAATCCTTTCACCCAGACCCTGGCAGTAGAAAACACGAAAGAAGC
>JADGEQ010000081.1 GCA_016744295.1 Desulfobacteraceae bacterium
TGTCCTTAAAATTAAGGGAATCGGACAGGGAATTCCCGTCTGTGTCGAAAAAAAGCGTATAGACAATTTCATTTGTCTGGGCAGCGGCCTTGCTGTATTTTCTAAGGTCGGAATAATTTTTGTTCATTATGGTGGCTGGCGCAACACTGTTAAGCAATGCTATAATCCCTTCGGCATTTTTCAAAAGAAGGGCTTCCATCCCTTTTTGAACCTGCTTTTCTTCTGCTGTCAAAGCCTTTTGGGTTGCCTGGGAAAGGTTTGCCGATGTTGTTTCCTTCATGGTGACAAGCAGTTCGTCCACATGGGTTTCCAGCCCTTCAAATGATTGGCTGGCCTCCTTTCCAGTATTTTTTAAAGCGGTTTCAACATTGGCACTCATCTCCTTTAAAAGCGTGCTCTGTTTTTTCAGAATGGAAAAAGAAAGGCCGATAAAGGTGACGGCCAGAACAAGAACTAATGCAAGTAAAAGCTTAAGACTTAAATTCTTCTTTATGAACGAAAACATTCAGTGCTCCTTTATTATTTTTTAGGGAGGAATCTCCCTGGGCTGTTGTTTCGATTATACCTACCTTATCCAAAAGCAATAAGTATACTAAACTCAATATCTAAACTCAACGATAAAGGTAAAAAATCCATTCATAAGAAAACAGTTGAAATATTGATAAACCTATGGAATATATAGATATTTCAAAAATTTCTCCGGTTTATTTTTTTTCATTTTTTCCTTATTATCAAGAAAAAAAATCACTTGTTTTAAAAATTCCGATACCTTGTTTTAAAATACAGTTAGGGTGCCTATTTTACCCTTAAACCAAATTTTTTCCGCCTTGAAAAATAGCTGCATATCAGGCCTTTCCAAACCAGTTTAATGGGAGTATGAGAAAGGGTATTATAGAAAACAGGTCAAAAAAATGGTATCGAAAAATCAATATTCAGATCAACCCCTTAAGGCCTGTTTTTTTATTCTTGGATATGCGCTTTTCATGTCGGGCCTGGGCTATTGTATTAAAGTCATTTCAAAGGGACTGTCCTTTGAAATGACTTTATTTTTCAGGCGCAGCTCTTACCTGTTTTTCAAAAATTTTTGCCAACCGAAGCCACCGGGCAAGGGCCATAACACCCTCACCCGATGGCCCGGCGCATCAAGCGTGAATCTTTTGCAGGGCCTGAAAAAGGATTTCACCTATATCCCAGACCTTGACCCCCATTTCATCTTCATATTGTCTCAGGTTGATCAGGCAGATGGGACAGGCAACGATAATATCCTTTCCCATTTGAGCCAGTTCCTCCATGCGAATACGTGAAATTTTATGACAAAGATCGCCAAATGCATACTCCACCGGACCTCCGCAGCATCCGGTATTTTTGCCGTTGTTTTCCGGTTCAGCAATATTTAAGTCTAGTCGGTGGGCCAGGGTACGAATAGGGGTTATGATTTCAAGATCACGTGACATGACACATGAGTCATGGATCACAAATTTTGACGGAAGGTTATTGGAAGAAAAGGGTAAGTTCGCCATATTTTTTTCGACCAAAATTTCAGTATAATGGCGGATATTCAGATTAAATTCCGGCAAAAGTTCTGGAAATACCCGCTTAAGCATAAAGGTGGTATGAGGATCCAGTGTGATGATATTTTTTACGCCGTTGCGGACAAATATCTGGTAGACCTTTTGAACATGCTCAAGAACCTGGGCATCAAGCCCTAAGTCATGAAGAAGCACGCCGCTGTATGGCTCTTCCCCATAAAGATATCCAGGAAATACGCCAGATGAGGTCAGGGCCCGGATCACTCCGTTAAGAACCTGTTCTCCTCTTTTTCGGATATCACTCTCACCCCTTGCCTTCATGCGGATGATGGGTTCGCCAACCATATTGTTGCCGGCCCGAATCAAGGAAGGCACCCCTGGTAATTCCAGAAAAGGCTTCACCATGGGGACCATGCTGGTGGTTTGAATAACATAGGGCAGCATCTGATACATCCGCCCGGTGTAAATAATGGTGTCTCCACCCCTGGGAAGTCCAAGATCAGATGCCCAGCTGGACCAATAATCCCGGGTAAAGCCCAGGGGATCACCGGTGCGCTGAATATTTTCTTTCAATGTTGCCAGGGCTTGGGAGACCAGAGCTTTAGACTTTTTCATTTGCTTTTCCCTTCACAAGAGTCTGAGAGACAAGGGTGCGGCCCGTCTGGATGAGTTCACCGAGTTCAAGGTTCTGTCCCTTGCTCTTGCAGACCACCTCACACCGCCCGCACTGAAGACAGCTGTAAAGACAATAAGCCATAGCGTCATCCAGTTCCAAAGTCCCTTTCAAAAGATATTTGATTATCTGAAGCCTGCCAAAAGAAGACAAAGATTCCACTCCATGGGATGCCTGATAGGTGGGGCAGACATCCACACAGAACCTACAGGATCTGCATTTTCCAATATCCTTGATCAAATTTGCTTTAATACGTTCTCGCTCACTCACATCCACCCCTCCAGATTCCCTCGGTTGAGGATATTTTTCGGGTCAAAGGTTTTCTTCAGACCCACCAGAAAATCGTAATAGGTTTGACCGTACTTTTCTTTAAGAAAATCAACACGCTGGGATGTGAGACCCCATTCTCCACCGCATCCGCCATAACGGGCATTCAGGGACTCGGTTTTATTCCTCACCTCCATGGTCACATCTTTTTTCACCTGGTCAGGAATATCCTTGGTGGGAATAAATGCATAGGCATGGATGGTTGGCGCACCGATGTGACCAAACGAGTAAAATTCATTTCCTTTGTAGGAATCCAAATTGAGAATAATATCTTTGGCTTCAAGAAACGCTTCTTTGAGTTTATCCACAGGAACCGTAATTTCACTTCCAAAGGTTGCACCCAGACGATACACATAGTTACCGGCCTCGGCCCGGCTGCTCCAGATTTTACCCCACTCGTCAGCATCTTCCACGATTCGTGCTTCTTTTGGAGATGTTTGCTTTAAAAATTCAAGAAACACCTTGGCCTTTGCCCGGCAGCCTTCCGGGGTGGCCGAATGAATGGTCATCATGGCCACGGCCCCTTCGGGGGGTTCCAGCCCCACGGCCTTGAATCCCACAACAGAGGATTTTTCATCCAGGTATTCAAAAAAAAGAGGCGTTGGAATTCCTTTGGCATACATGGCCATGACCGTATCCAGGATATCTTCGGTGCTGTTATAATAGGCCACGATATTTTCCAGACAGGGTGCCGGAATCAATCGCATTCGAATCCGGGTGATGACACACAAAAGGCCTTCGGACCCCACCAGAAATTTGGTAACTTCAATACCTGCCGGCTTCCGGGTGGACTCGGTTCCGGTTTTCAGGATATCGCCATTGGCCAGCACAACTTCCATTCCCAGAACATAGTCTCCGGGTTTTCCAAGACTTGCATCAACCGCATGGGCACTGGTGTTAACTGAAATGGACCCCCCAATGGTCGCAATGGGTTCACTTCCCGGGAACACCGGCAAAAGTGACTTATATTCGGCCAGAGCCTTGCGCAGTTTGCCAATGTGCATCCCGGGTTCGACTTCAAAATACCCCCTCTCGGGATAGGCCTTAAACGCCTGCATTCGGCCCATGTCCAGAACAATGCAATTGGTTTTGGGCCGCCCTAATCCCACAAGGGAGGTTCCAGAACCATGGGTATGGACCGGTATGTCATTATCGTTGGCATATTTCAATACCTGGGAAACATCCTGGCTGTTTCCCGGCCGAACCACGGCCAGGGGAATATTCTGGGATTCAACATCCCAGGGCATGGTGTCTTTTGCATACGCCATGAGCGTGGGACCATCGGCAAAGGTATTCTCTTCACCAATGAGTGCTGCAAGTGCTTTTTGTATTTGTTTCTGATCTAGGTTCATGATTTTTCCTTTATTATAAACACAGAGTATCTGATTTTTTCAAACCTGTTTTACGCCTGCATAAACGGCAAAATTATCGTATTTAAAAAAACTATTCACTTCATGGAACCCGGCAGCAGTCATCCACGCCAGTTGGTCCTTGAGTTTGGAAGGCTGATCCTGTGCCATTCTTTCTATAATTTGGTTTAACGCATCGCCTTTTATGCCGGTACTTTGAATATGCTTCACCCATTTATCCTGGAAAACGGCATCCATTTTAGGGGTGTCTCCCAGGATCAGGTCGGCATGGATAAATGACCCGCCGGGCAGCAAATGGGTATGGATCAGTTGAAATAACTGTTTTTTTCCCCCATGGGTCAGGTGATGAACAGACATGGCCGAAACAACCAATCCAAAGTTTCCCTCGGGCAATTGCAAAGCGTAATCCATCGCGTGGTAGCCCTTGACCCTGTCATCGTTCTGAAACCGTTTTTGAGCCTGGAGAAGCATTTGTTCGGAAAGGTCCACTAAACGAGCCTGGGCATTTGGGAAAAATTCCAGAATAAAAGCTGTGACAAGACCGGTTCCAGCTCCTAGGTCAAGAAAGGTAAATTTGTCATTTTTCTCAAAGGGAATCAATTCCACAAGGGTATTATAAAAATCGTCAAAACAGGGAATCACCTTTTGACGATGGAGATCGTAATTTGCAGCTCCCCTGTCAAAGAGTTCTTGAATTTTCATAGGGTCATAAGCTCCAGTATTTCCTGGACATTGTCCAGCTTTTCAAGGTTTTCCACCCGGTTTAAGAGGGTTTCCTGCCGGTCCCGGTCAAATTTGAGCCCTGAAAAATCAATGCAGCGTTTAAACTTTTCCCGGCACATTGCCATGTCCATGGGTCTGGCCGGATTCCCCAGGGGAATATTAACCGTCGCCTCCCTTGTTTCACCATCCTTGAGTGTTATTTTCATCCGGGCATTAAAAATATCCTTGGCTGCTAAATCCTGGGATGCAATAACCTGAATTTTATCAGCAAGCGCTTTCACACTTGAATCTGAGATTGCTCCGGCCTCAAAATGATCCAGGAAAACCTCTCCTTTCAAAAGGGCGGTGGCAACGGTGTAGGGGATACTGAACTGGGCATCCACCTGGGGAGTGCTTCCCGGCTTAAAAGGTTTGCCCACCATCTGGGTTACCATGGAGGAGCCAATAACCTGAATCTGTCGGATATCATCCAGCCGATCTAGATCCCCGGTACTGCCCAGAAGACCGGATCTCAGTTCCAAGGCAGCATCAATGGAAGAATGGGTCATCCGGCATGCCGGATAGGGTTTTATGCTTAAATCCAGAATGGTATAATGATCACCCAGAGCACGGGTCACCGGTTCAGGATCATATTCGCCCCGTTCATACAGGGAATAAAATCCATATTCACCCGTTAGAAATGCCTGGCTTCCGGTGATACCCTTCTGGGCCAAAAAAGCCGAAGTAACGCCGGCCTGGGCTGCAAATCCCGGCTGCAACCTTTTTACCAGCCGGCCTTCGACCAACCCCTGGGCATTTCCTGCAGTCTGGCTGTACACAATTCCAAGGGCATTGGCCATTTGGCCGGCATCCAGGTTGAGAAGCTTTCCAACAGCTGCTGCCGCACCGAAACCGCCGCAGGTGGCGGTCCGAATCCAGGAAAGGGGCCGTGAAATTGCAAGGCTCAAACGGCAGATAATATCCACGCCCAGAACGATGGATGTAATCAATTCAGGCCCGGTCACTTTATCTTTTGTTTCCGCAGCTGCAAAAGCTGCGGGAAGTATATTCACAAAGGTGTGCAAAGCTGACGCATCCAGGGTATCATCAAAATCCAGGGCATGCATCATGGTGCTGTTGGCAAGCGCTGCCAGGGGAGGGGTTGTTTTATGGCCAGATACCATTATGGTGGCTCCCCGGCCGCCCCCCCATTCACCTGCCAGGGCGGCGACTTCACTGCAGCCCGGGGCAAGGCTTCCGGGAATACTGACGCCCAGAGAATCAATTATCATTTGTTTGCAATACTGGACAACCCCATGGGGCAAATCCTCAAATCGAGTGTCGGCCAGATACCTGCTGAGCTGATATTCAATAGGTTTTGTTTCCATCGTCATTCATCTTTTCCGTAAAATTTTATTATATTTTTTCGTTGCCAAAATCATTTACCTGCTGAAAAATGGGTCTCTCTATGGGTAAATAATCCCAGGGTATATCGATAAAGGGTGTCTGGAACTCTGCGCCATGAGATAAACAGAACAATGATGAACCCGGCGATGTCCGTAGGCCACCCTGGATAGATCAGACATCCCCCGCCGACAAAGAGCAGGATTTGAACAATCAGGGTCAGTTTACCTCCCAGATAATTTTGGGCTGCACTGGCCAATGCCATTACCCCGAAAAATGCGGTAATACTGACCAGAAAAATCTGACCCGGCGAACCGATCAAAAGAAGGGCATTATTGTAGACAAACATATAAGGGATAATAAAAATGACCAGGGCCAGGCGGCAAGCCGTAAACGCCGTTTTCATCATGGGCGCATCTGCAATGCCCGCGGCCACAAATGCATCCGGCGCCATTGGCGGCGTGATACCGGCGATACAGGCAAAATAAAATACATACATGTGAGCCGCCAGGGGGTAAACCCCAAGCTTTGTCAGTGCCGGCACAACAAGAATTGCCAGGACGATGTAGGCTGCCACAGGGGGAACCCCCATGCCCAGGATAATCGAGGCTATCATGGTCAAAAAAAGAAGAATGAAAAGGTTACCACCCGACATCTTGATGAGAAGTCCGGACATCATCAATCCAAGCCCTGTCAGGGTTATCATTCCAAGAACCACACCCCCCAGAGTCAATATTGCAATAACAGGAAGGGCGGTAAGCGCACCGCTGATCAGGCCGTCTATAATTTGTTTGGGATTCATCACCCCTTTTTTTCCCCCAAAAATGGTACACAAGGGGATGGCCATGGTTGCCCAGAAAGCCGCCCGTGTCACAGATACCTTGGAATAGGTAAGAAGAAAAAGGAGAACCACCATGGGAATGAAAAAATACCAACCCTCTTTCAGGGTCTGGCCCAGCTTGGGCAGGCTCTCTTTGGGCAGCCCCTTCATTCCTGTTTTCTGGGCTTCGATATCGATCATCATAAAAAGCCCCACATAATAAAGGATGGCGATGAGACCGGCAGCTTTCATGATCACCGGATAATTGACTCCCAATACCTCCATCATTATAAATACAGCACTGCCCATGATGGGGGGCATGAGAAGGCCGCCGGCACTGGAGACCGTTTCAACGGCCGCTGCAAAATAGGGTTCATATCCGCTGCGTTTCATCAGAGGAATGGTAATCTGCCCGGTTCCTGCGACATTGGCAGTTCCGCTTCCCGACAGCATGCCGAAAAGGGAGCTTGCCACAACAGCAATCTTTGCCGGGCCGCCCCTGACATGACCGAAGATACTAAAGGACAAATTTATAAAGAAGTTACCGCCTCCTGCTTCCCGGAGAAGAGATCCGAAAAGAATAAACAGAAAAATATAGGTGGCTGAAATACCGCAGAGCATGCCGAACAGCCCGTCGGTGGTGATGAACATGCTGCTGATAATCCGTTCAAAGGAATAATTTTTATGGGCCAAAAGTCCTGGAAGCCACTCGCCATAGCGTGCATACAGCAAGGCAACGAGGGAAATGATGGGAAAAACGCGCCCCAGGGTTCTCCTGGCAGCTTCCATGCACAGCAGAATAAAAACAGAGCCGAACACAAGTTCATGGATCGGGGTTGCCATTCCAATGGCCCCTATTTTCTTGAACCAGGTTGAAAAAACATAAATACCGAAAAAAAGACTTATCCCCGCCAGTACGGTGCCGTCCCAGGTAATCTTTTTATTCTTTTTCTGGCGGAAATCATAAAGAAGAAATATAAGCACCAGACCAAAGGTGACATGTATGACCCGCTGATTCATTGCCGTGAGCTGGAAGATTCCGGTAAAAAGCTGAAAAAGACTCATTGAAAGGGCAATGCCTTTTATGAGCAGGGGTATTTTTGGCTGGGGGGCTTCCTGGATTAATATGGAATTCTCTGTCATTATCTGTCCTCAAAGTAAAAATACAAAATATGGTCAGGGCTGCCGGGGACCTATTTGCAAAGGATTCCCCGGCAACTCTGATGGCCGGTTAGAATCTATTCATACATTTGTTCGCGTTTATCCCAAACGCTTTTTTCCTTATAATATTTGATGGCGCCGGGATGATAGCCCACAGGAACTGTGTTGGCTCCCCTGAAGGCATTTTCAACGGTGTACATCTTGGCCATGGGATGAATGGCATTCCTGTCTTCATCGTTTTCATAAACGGTTTTTATCATCTGATAAACAACATCTTCGGAAAGGTCTTTACGGCAAAACCATACCTGGGGCAAACAATAGGTGTGCACATCCCGATCAATGCCATTGTAAGTTCCGGCAGGAATAACCAAAGGAATCACATTGCTATATTTGGCCCTAACTTTTGCCAGACACTCGGGTTCCATGTCCAGAAGATCAATGGGAATATCCCGGGCAATTTCCATGACAGAAGCCAAAGGAGCGCCCGCAGCAATGATACCGGCATCAATGGTTTTATCCCTCAAGCCCCTTGTTACTTCGGAAAAGGAGATATATTTGGGTTTAAATTTTGAAAAAGGCATGTCCCACCCTGCTTCAGGATGATTTTTTGCCCAGATATTTAAGGTGGCGCTGCCGGCAGGACCTACGCCGATTGTCTTGCCTTCAAAATCATAGATGGATTTGATTCCCGAGTCTTTACGGACAATCCAGTGGGTGTCACTTGAGTGTCCCACTGCAATGATCCGTATTTTATCCACATCTAAACCCTGTTTTTTCAAATCGCCAAGGGTTCCCATGCAGGCAAGGCCCATGTCCATTTCTCCACGGATCATCAGTCTTGCATTTTCAGTGGATGCTGCTGTGGATTCAGCTGTCACACGAACGCCACTAACATTGTTATTGATCATGGAAGAGAACCCTGCTCCGATAAAATAATAGGTTCCTGCAGGGCTTCCAGTTCCAAAGGAAAGAAATTCAAGGGCTATTGCTTTTTGGGGTGAGGTAACGGCAAAAACGAGGGTAATTAATGCAATAAAACAAAGATGCGCAAATCTAAATCTTTTTACAACCATGGTATCCTCCTGAGATTTGAGTTCAATTTATAAAGGGGTGAATATTTTTCTCCAATTACAATTCTTTGACGACCAGGGTAAATCCTGTGGGCATGAAATTTGACGGCAATTTATTCGAATCAATGTAAACCGGGAATTTACGGGTAAGCGTTTCCCCTGGTTCAATTGCTTTTTTCTTTCTTGGGTACATCCCTCCCACGGCAGGTCCCTGGGGAAGAAGTATGTTCAGGCGATATCGGTGAGCCACCTGTGATATATTCTTGATATCCACTTCAAAATGAAGGGTTGGGCTCCCCTTGTAGTCCTCATAAAAATAAGACACTTTGGAAACAGATGCGCTTTCCGCTAACTCGTAGACAATATTATCTTTCATCTTGTCCATATCTTTTTGGGGATGGGAAGATGTGGACACACAAGAGGAAAACAAAACGCCAACCATGGCTGCAAATGCAACCATCACAAAGGTTCTAAATCTAATTTTTATCATCTTTTCTCCTTCAACTATCATTAGGTTTGGGGTAAAAAAACATGAATACTTGGCAGGGGGAGGGGGTACGGATGACAGTCTATTGTCCCGGGAATCGATATTTCTGTAATCCATAACCACGGTGCGTCTACCAGGAATTCCACAAAAATTTTATGGGATTGCCTTCCTAGGGAAAGCTTAATCGTCGGTGGTCCGGCCAAGCATTTTGTACATGACCCTTGCATCCTCAAGGTGAAGCCGGGTCAACTCATAGGCCATATCGGGATCTCTTTGACGGAGGGCATCAACGATCCCCCTGTGTTGGTCAATAAAGATCTGGACACCTTTTTGGTCCAATTCTTCTTTGGTTTCTTCAATTAAAAATTCAGAGTAGGCATGGGTGACCGACTCTGTAATAAAATGAATAATGGGGTTGGAACACGTTTTCGCAACTTCACAATGAAAGCTGACATTGAGAAGCCGGGCTTTTCTGCACGAAGTAAGGAGTATTTTCTCGGCCTGATCAAGAAGACGATCAAAGCTGTCGATGGTATTTTCCGTTGCATGGATGGCCACGCTTCTTGCCGTGGCAGGTTCCAGATACAATCGGACTTCAATGAGATGATCATAATCAACTTTGCCCATCTGGATTAGATTGTGAAAGCTTTCCGTGATGGCATCGGCATTGAGTTCACACACATACGCCCCGGCATTCATACCCCGTTTTGTCAAAATCAATCCTGATTTTTTCAGACTTTTCAATGCTTCACGGATGGTAACCCTGCTCACTTGGAATTCCTCACAGAGTTCAAGTTCTGTGGGAAGTTTTTCACCGGGCTTGAAAGTACGGTCGGTGATGGATTTTTTGAGCTGGTTTTCGACCTCCTGTGACAAAAGAGGTTTTTTCAGGGATTTAAAATTGGCCACTCTAATCTCCTTTCCTAAAAAATGAAGTCTGATGTCTGTAGTCATACCACCAAAAAAAATATTGTCAATATTTTTTTTATTTCTCATCAAACGAGTTAAAAAAAACACTTATTAGACACGTTTACCATATTAATAAGAAGTTTTCCGATAGTGAATGAAATCATGTTCAGCCATTAAAAAAAAACAATAAATTTCATTCATTTTTAATGTCGATATTACTTGACATATGAATTCAAATCACATAATGAAGTTCCTTAATTTTGGATAGTTTATCTATTAAGAGGATATTATGGTAAAAGGCAAATCCGTAACACATGTAATTGACAAAGACTGGTGCAAAGGGTGTGGTATCTGCGTTCATTTCTGTCCCAAACAAGTGCTTGAACTTGACAGAAACGGAAAAGTTGAGGCCGTACGACCGGAAGACTGCATAGCCTGTATGCTTTGCGAACTCCGATGCCCTGATCTGGCAATACAAATCATAAACGAGCAG
>JADGEQ010000007.1 GCA_016744295.1 Desulfobacteraceae bacterium
AAATCTTCATCTGAAAATGGTCTTTTTAACTTCATAAAAAAGAGTGTAGCATATTGGATATCAAAAATCTAGATTTTTCTGTATTATTTCAACAAGTTATATGTTGATAATATTTGCTATAATTTCGGGTACTTATTATTGACTATTACCCCCGTGACCGAATACCAACAGGATATACTTATTTATTGCTAAGTTTTTATAGAAAAATATTAATTGTTTCTGTAGAAGGTTTAAACCCCCGCCTTCAGGCGGGTAGCATTTTGATAGCAGTTGGTTTATAATCTCTGATATGAAATACCGTCAAGGAAGCCATACAAAGTTTAAAATAGAGTATCATTTTGTTTGGGTGCCAAGTACCGTTATCATTTGCTGCAAGGGGATCTTGCTCTTCGTGTGCGAGAACTTGTTCGTCAAACGTGTGAACGGTTCGAAATCCAAATAATGCGTGGTGTAGTCAGCAAGGACCATGTGCATATTTTGGTATCAGCTCCACCGAACATTTCACCTTCAGATATAATGCGAAGGATTAAAGGAAGAGTATCACGTAAGATATTTGAAGAATTTCCTCATGTAAAGAAGCGTTATTGGGGGAGACATTTTTGGGCTCGAGGTTATTTTTGTGTAACATCCGGAGAACTAACAAAAGAAATGATCCAAGAATATCTTGAGCATCATTTTGAGAAAGATCCTGATGATAAGTTTGATATTGAATGAATCAACCGGCCCTGCCGGTATTGCTGGACTTTCAGTCCGCGAGTTTAAACCCACCGGCTTTAAGCCGGTGGTTGTTTAGTTTTAGATTTGCATAGATTCTGTTCTTGGAATTGTGCAAAGATCTCTCCTGCATATTCATTTAATAATCTTGGCATTTTATTCATAGATTGTGCATGTCATGGCATGAATTTCTTTTTAACTATGGCGGGATTGCCGACAGCCAATGAATTTTTCTCAATATCTTTTGTTACCACAGCTCCCGCTCCAATTATTGAGTTTGCCCCGATTGTCACTCCCGGCAATATAATCGATCCTGCTCCGACCCAAACATTATCTCCAATTTCAACAGGGCGGATATCGTATGAATTATTACTTAATTGCCCGGAACTTTCTTTTACTCTGTTCTCTCCAGAAATGAAGCAGTTCTGAGCAATTCTGACGTTTCTTCCCACTTTTACAGGACCAATGATTATCGAGTTTATCCCTACTCCTGAATTCTCACCGACCACTACATCGCCAATCGTGCTATTAATGATGCTATGTTGTTCAATGAAACTTTTCTTTTGTAATACTAATGTCCTTGCCCGCATCCTTTTTATCTTGGGCTCAAGTCTTGCTGTGATATGAATGCTAGATGGATATTCTCGTTTTATACAAAAAAGTCTAACGTAAATCTGAATAGCATAAAGGAAAAACTGTTTTATCAAATCTCGGAAAAATAACAGTAAATTCATAAGTAATATCCTTTTTCCCACTCCGAATGATGAACAATCAGGTTATGAAACGCATTGTTTCTACCCTTCTTTAGGATTCGTTCCTTCATGCTCCTTAAGCGTAAGGAAAACAGCAATAGGTGCTTATAAGATACACGCTGAATTGGTTTATAATGCTTTATTGAATAATGCATTTTCCCTCTTAATATCAGCCTCAGCCGTTTTTCATCATTCGGGGTGCTTTTCCCGACATAATGAGTAATCCCGTCACAGGGGATCATGAGTATTTTTTCATTGGACGATTTTCTTATGCGCCTGCACAAATCCACTTCTTCGCTGTACATGAAAAAACATTCATCAAAACCGGCAATTCTTTCCCATAAATCTTTTTTGATGATAAGGGCGGCGCCCGAAACAATAGAGCGCTCGACCGGTGAATTGCTGTTTAATCTCTTTATTATTCTTTTTTTAATTAACAAATTAAGAAGGGGAATTTCATTAACAAATAAAGGAAAAAATTGCAGAGAGCTCGGTTCCACAGATCCGTCTTCAAAAGTTGTTTTCACACCAAAGGAACTGCGCTTTTCCCTTCGTAATCTATCCATTGTTCTGGAAAAGGTATTGCCTCTCATTTTTGTATCTGGATTAAGAAAAAAAAGGAATTCCCCTTTCGCATATTTGGCTGCCTGATTATTCCCTTTTCCAAAACCGAGATTTTCATTGTTATCGATAATCTTTACGTCGGGATAGTTTTCTTTAACATAGGGAATAGTCCCATCACGGGAATTATCAATAATGAGGATTTCCCATTCCTGATTCCTTAAATCCTTGTGGTAAAAAGAATCAAGACATACTTTGATATCATCCAAAGAATTGTAACACACTATTATAAAACTAATTAACAAAGCCTTCGATTAACTCCCAAATTCATTTGTTTTTCTGTTCAAATTTTATTTCTGGTGAAATCAATATCTTATATCCTTGTGAAAAAGCCTGATAAAATTCCAGTCATTTATCGCGTTTTCCAACTCAGGGTTTGATTGGATTTGGAACCACTTTGCAGCAACAGGCATTTAAATAATACGATTGGGTTATAGGTTTCATTTATTCAATTTTGATGGGCAGCTTCCATTTTTTTTGGACAACTCTTTTAACCGTACCCAAATAAGTCATAATTTTTCTTCTAAAAGGAATTGACTTCCAATTTTTCTCTAAATTCATATTTCGGTATATAGGGATTGGTAAGTTGAGTAACATCATTACTTTTAAACGACCCCAAATGTGACATCTTTTGTTGTAAACAGAGGATTGAGAATCTGGCAGAGCACAATATTTTGTATTTTCTAAAGTGATGTATTTTTCAAAATCTTTCTGCTGGTAAAAGTTTCTTCCTTTTTCGGTTCTTATTAGAACAAGCGACCTTCCGGAATCATTTTGAAGGTCTCTATACCATGCGTCACCGACCGCAATATCGGCAAATTCACCTGCACTGTCAGGGCATAATCTACATCTTAGCGGTACATGTTTTGTGAGGATTTCTCCCCATGCATGGCTGTAGGTCATTGTTCTGCATCCATCTTTTTCAATTTTAACATTTTTGCTTGCAACTTCGTCAAATTTTCCTGTATCACCACAGGCTGTTGCCAACCCAGGCCACCCATTGCCGCGATATCTAAATAAATTTACAAAAGAAGGGTCTTTAATACCCATTTCTTTTAGTATCGCAATCGTGCCACTTGTATTAGGCGTGCCAGCACAAAATATACTCACAATAAGTCCAACTCTTTTTGACAATTCTGGGTCTCTAACACATGCTTTTCTCATTGCTGCGCAGTCACAGGGTTTACCAATAAATAGGGATAAACCTTCTGTCTGTTTTATTTTGTCGAAATCCTGACATGGCGAAGCAGGGGCGTATCTGCTGCCACATGCTTCTATAATTTCATTTCTTGACTTAGAGTATGTTGGCACATTTACTATAGAACAATTCGGATCAGTCTTAGTGTGCAGCACGCCTGTAAATCCAGCTTTTTCAACAGCATAAAGAGCTATTGCAGTTGCTATTCCTCCGGATGATCCCATATATCTAATGTTGTCATCTGATGCATATCCTTCATATAAATCCAGAATCGGTCCCCAACCATCCGATAGCTCATTAATTTTTTCTTTGGAAAAAACCTTATGTTCTAATCCTTTACCCGGGCAGACAACCACACAAGCCCCACATTGTTGACATTTTTTTTCATTCACTAAAGGCCTGATTCCTTTGCTTGGTATGTTTTTTAAGGTAATCGCGTGGTTTGGGCAGGCCCATTTGCAGGCGCCACACCCCATGCAGAGTCGCCAGGCTGCAACGCTGTCCGCTCTATTAAGATTTTTGCTTATATTTAACATTTTATAGTTCATCAAAAATAGAGTATACTTGTTTTTTTACTTTAGGAATTCCATTTTTCAATTTGTCTTTAATGATATCTTTCCTAACAAACACATCTTTGATGTGATTTAAGATTTGTTCATTGCTAAGTATCCTCATATCGAGCACACAGTCTTCGATACCAGCTGTTTCATAAACGCCTTCAAATTTTTTGCTGTATGCCAGGCCGATAGTTGGAATACATTGTGAAATTGCAGCAATTGTTGAATGCATTCTGCTTCCAAGGAAAAAATCACAAAGTCCAATCAAATATTTAATCTCACATTCATCAAAAAAAGGCTGGTCATCGGTTGTCTCAACAATAATTGTTCTTTTTTTCAAATTTTCTGATAGATTATTCCATACCCTTTTACAGGCCATCAGATCATTTTCCACTGTCATATTTTCAGGCACAACATGTGGCACCAGCATCACCAATGTATCATCATGTGAAAGAAAAAAAGTTATTATTTTTTTTACAAGCATTTGGTAATCTTCACGAAGACCGAATTCATTATTGCCAGTATATCCACCATTCAAAAGAAGGCTGCTTATATTAAGACCAATGAATTGGTTCTTTTCCTCTTTAAGACCATCTATTTTATCTATTAAATATTTTGCTATAGAACACTTTTCCTCAACTTTTTCTCTATTTGCTGGTTTGAGTGTAAACGCCACATCTGGACATATTCTGGACTTTACTGATTTTCCAATAAGACTTTCGACGACATCCAAGCTATTTTTATCACGAGAATAAACTCTATCTGCCTGTGTAAGTATTTTACATGCAAGTTTTTTAGCAATGGTTGACTGGAATGGACCGTACGTTTGTGGTAACATTATAAATGAATTATTCGACAATTGGCATATCCGTTTAATAAAATATCCCATTACAAGCCTTTTTATACCATAAATATCGCTGAAGCTGTCCCCGCCGGTTATATCGCATATCAAGTCAGATTTCAAAATTTGATTTGCAGTGCTTTTATGGCCAAGAAATTTTTTCATTCCTGGTAGTAACACACACAATCTTACTAATATATATATCCATAAGATGTGATTTTTCTTTAAAACATTTGGGGAATACCTCAAAGGATAACACTCAATCTCTATTGCAGAACCGTTTAGGAACTCTGTATGCTTTAAATAGGCTTTTCCTCCTATGATGCAGATATTGCTTTCAGGCCATCGCCTCTTAAGCAATTGAATGCTACTACCAGCAAGGGCTGATACGCCCAAGTTACCTGTTAAGAAATTGGCTCCGAGAAGTGTAATATTCATCCTGCCTTGTTCTCCATATTTAATTTAAGACTTTTGCACAACTGGTCGAATTTGTCATTTGAATAATATCTTTTAGGTTTATTTTACCGTTAAATAGATTCATATTGGGCCATTATCAAATAGAATTTAGACGGTATTTATACTACATTTAACCAAAATTCAAGTTATAGGAGGTCCCATGGCTTACAAAAAAATCGAACAATCTTTTTCTTTCACTGATATTGCAGTTAACAAAGATGCTCATCGAAATAGATTTAAAATTCTTACGTAACGTGGATCAAACCATTGACTGGGATCTATTTGAAAGAATTCTTAAAAATTGAAAAATACCGAACGTCTGGCTTACTTTTCCCACGCCGCATCCATTAACTTCTGCTTCATAAAATAGGTTTCGACCGATGCCCAGTCCTCCAGAGCTTGGTGGAACCGATCCCGGTTATAATACTGGAACCAAGTTCTCAGTCCCTTGTGGAGTTCAGATTTATCCTCGTGCTCTCATCTCTTTCCCAAGCTATATGGTCTCCCCGAAAGGCACTTAAAATCTTTCCTTTAGCTTTCGAAATAATTATTTTTTTTATAATCCAATAATAGGGTAATAAGAGAAAAGCCACAGGGTCTTTCTTTAAGTTTCTTATCATTCCTATTTTATTTGATTCTTTATTCCTGAATAAATCGGGATATTTGTTTTTAAGCTCCATATTTCCAAAAAACGAGCGTGATTTGATCTTGATCAGATTTTTTAAATCTTTTGGAGGAAATACCGTAAAAGAAGCATTTTCGGCCACCATTCTCTCTTTTTCAGAGAATAGTAGCCTTACAAATTCATCATCAGCCGTTATATTCGGAAATTCTTTAAAGCGTTCCCGTCCCGATCGACTAAGCCCATAGAATCCTGAACCGATTACATTTGTCGAAAAATAAGCCGATTTTAACCATACTCTGTAATATAATCGAACAAAGAGACTGGATTCTGATAGATCATATTTAATCATTGGTGCGGCGGCCAGAATAGAATCCTTCTCTAAGATGGAGATGACCTTATCCAAATCATTTTCCGCAATAAGAATATCGGCATCCAGATAAATCCTTGGAAAACCTTTGGCATTTCTATCTCCAAGATTCAGAGCATGAATTTTGGATGGGATCTCAGTTGATACTATTTTTATCTTATCACTCAAATCGCGAACAATATTTTCCGTTTTATCCGTACAGCCATTGCAAACGACAATTATTTCATATTTATTCACTTCCAATCCATGGATAAGGGGAGTTATGCCTCTCTGAATGGTCCTTTCTTCGTTATGGGCGGGGATGATTATGGAAGTCACAAATGTCCTTTACTTGCTTAAAATTCATTAAAACCCACTCGAGTATACTCATCTGATCGACTTTAGATGCCATCTCCTATCATCAAGGCGAAACTATGCCACTCCTGTCGAAAACCTCTTCTACTGTTGATCCATTGTCTCATTCGAGCCAATTACTTGCTGATATTATTATATTTTTCTCAAATTCACCATATAACAGGCAACGGGGGTCGTAAAACATTTTTTTACGACACATTCAATACGTCATCTATTTTTTGATCCGTTGCTGTAATTCTCTAAAATTGAATTAATTTCCCAATCGCTTAGAATATTTATTTAGAATCTCCATAAAGGCCTTCAAACGAAATAAGCGACAAAGTAATACATACACTGATGCTCCAACAGCAATTTGACCGACCAACAAAAATAAAAATTGTTCTGTTGATAAATAGCTCATTAAATAAACAATTCCCCCCATCACCAAAGCGCAGAATAAATAAGGAACTAAATCACTAATTTGTTCTTTTATCGTATAATTTAGCAATTTCTTTGTGTAAAATGCACTCAAACAGTAACAAATCATAGTAATGATAACCTGCCCACTAATTAAGGCAATGATCCCCCATCTCCAAACAACAGAAATTGATATAACCACTAACACATTTTTAACGATTTCCAAACCTAACGACAAATCCGAACGTCCCAAAGCTAACAAAACACTTAAATTACTCATTGTAATCGGCAAAATCAAGCCACTTATACAAAGTATTTGCAAGTATGGGACACATGGCAACCATTTTTTTGTCAACAAAACCAATATCAAAGGATGCGCGACAACAGCTAATCCTATCATAAGCGGAAAATTTAAAAAGGCTAATATCCTCAATCCTTTTCTCAACCCTCGAACAACACGGTCTATGTCCTTATGGATTGCTGAAAAAACGGGAAATGTAACTCGGGTTATCACATTTACTAAAGTATTAGATGGTAGTTTTTGTAATGTGTTAGCTCTGGTAAAAAAGCCAAGATCTACAGATGAAAATAGTTTTCCAATAACGACGTAGTAAATATTGTCAAATAAATTTCTCTGAAAATTCGAAATGAAGACTTTTGAACTAAACCCAAACAGACTGAGTAAAGATAGAGTGCTAAACTGAATACTTGGTCTCCATGAGCTGGATAGCCATAATAAGAATGTTCTAATAATCGCTGACGACAGCTGCTGTGCTACAAGACTCCAAACACCATAACCCTGATAGGCTAGAAGGATTCCAATTATACCGGAAACTAAAACAGATAAAATTGATACCTTTGTTTCAGCCTTAAAATTTAAAGACTTTCTTAATAATATATTCTGCACTAAACCAAAAGAGTTTACTAACAGAATCACTGACATAAACCTTAGCATTAATATCAGAATAGGCTGATTGTAAAATTCGGCAATATAAGGAGCTACGACAAATAGGCACCCAGTTGAACAAGCACCAATAAATATATTAAAATAAAAAATAGAATTTTTTTCTAGTTCAGTTATATTTTGATTTTGAATTAGAGCAGACCCAAAACCGCTATCCACAAAAGTCTGAGAAACGGCAATAAACACTGTAAGCATACCTATTAAACCAAATTGTTCTGGCAATAACATTCTGGCAAGTATAATACCAATAAGAAATTGGATACCTCTCCATCCAATAGCTTCAACAAAAGTCCACTGGATTCCATTTAACGTTTTATTTTTTAAATCAGATGTCATCTGGGGTAAAGTTAATCTCGATACGAAATGAATTATATTGAAAGGGTAAAAATGTGCAAATCATTAAAAAAACTGAACAACCACCGATATTAAGCTTGTGGTTGTTCAGTTTTATTGGCAATAAAATCAGCTAACTGTTCTGAAGCATTTTTTCCTTCGATGTAAAATTTATTTATAAATGACTTACGAGATATTGATAGTTCTCTTTGTATTTCATCATCATATAAAATCGAATTTAAAGAAGGGATAATCTCTTCTAAGGTATTTGCAACTATTGTACAATCTGTCTGCATAAATGGATTAAACTCGCCATTATTATATCTATAGCTCTGTAAAAAATTGATCAATAAAACAGGTTTATCCAATATAATTGCTTCAAAAGCCTGTGTTGAAGACCTAGTAACAACCACATCACACAAACTTAACAGTTCATGGTTATCTGCCTTGCTGATTAGGCTTACATTCTTTATTTTAGCGGCATTAACAATTTTTTTACCAAAGTCAGTATTGCTTCCAGGCCTTAACTTAAATATAAAAAAACAATCATCCATATTTCGAACTGTTTCAAAAAATTGAAGAGCCATTTTTCGATTCAAACCTGGAAATTCAAGTGCAGATATAGACACCATATCTTGGTGAGATAATAAAACAACTTTCTTGCCCTTTGGAATATTATATTTATTAAGTAAATCATCAGTTTTACTTATTCTTTTGTCAAAATATATATCGTAAAACGGTTCGCCAATTGGTATAATTTTTTCTTGAGGCACATTTAAGTGATTTGTGAACCACTCACCCCATGGCTCTTGCCATACACCAATAGTTTTACTAATTGGAGAGATAAAATAAGGAAAAAAACCTAAGGCCCCATGCTGTAAAATTAGGGTGTGGATATTATTATGATTTCCCATAGCAGTTGCGAGTCGGTGAATTCCTTTAAAGTCATGTATTAATATAATCATATCAAATTTATTACCGCTTAAATATGGTTTTAAAATATAATAATCTATGATGCAGTTTTTAATATTCGCCTCAATATAATCGATCAAATCGACAGATATAAGATCAGAAATATCTACCGGCAAATCAGCTATATTCTGTCTAATCAGACTTTCACCTTTTTTTGCTATTTTATTAGCAATTCTTTGTATATGTATCTTTTTAAATTTTAACAATGCATTGAATGGCCAGCGCGGGGTGAGAGTTATCCTACAATCATTTGTTATTCCACCTTCTTTTAAATCCTTGAGATATCCATCGACAAGCATCGTGACAGTTACATTGTTTTTTTTTGACATTGATTTTAATAATGGGACCACCCTATAAGGACTAATCATGAAATAATTCTTTTCGTTCTTTATGTTCCTGAATAGTCTTTTAAATTTAGATTTTATTCCATGTGCATAAAAATTAAAAATCCGTAATAAATTTTTAATTGAAATTTTATCATAAGGATAAAACCAATTCTTTTCCCATAAAACATATTCTTCAGATATCATATATCTTTTTTCAATCTTAATTTTTTTTTTTGTGCCCAAATGTAGAGCAGCTCGCTCATAAGAAGTCTTACACCCGAACAACACTATTTTCTCAATGAATTCAAGGTCAATAATACGCGACATTATGTCGACACTTCTTATACAAGTTACAAAAAAAGTCATCATTTCGTGCTGAATAACTTCACCTAATGATATATTTTGGTAATTTGAGATATCCTTAAGATTGTTATCAATATACCATTTTTGAGCCAACAAATTTGCTTTTTTATCAATGAGAGCAAGTTCGTCGAAAGAGTAGTAATCCCACATATTTTTAAAAGTGATATTGTCAGAAAAAAAACCACCCTCTATAATAGTGTTAGAAATATTAATTACTATTATTCTATCTTTACAATTTTTTGCCCATTCAACAAATTCATTTTCATTGAAATCTTGGTAAATTACTAAACAATTTGGCATAATATTTTTTTAGGTAATATAAAAGTATTTATTCGTTATAACTATTCAGAGCCAAAGCGATACTTGCATGTTAATCAACATCATTTATAGTAATTAATGAATCTTTCGCAATATCTGCTTTACTTATCCTACCAACAATATCATTGTATCTTTTTGGTGTTAAACCATTTCCTGGCCTTTTAGCCGTTAGGTCATCTTTTAATATACATTCACCGGCAAGGATATTTTTTTTGGTTACTAAACTTCTTCTTGCATGAATTCTAGCAGGTTCTTCACATGGAAGACAGGTTGTGCACTCTCTTCCCAACATCAACGCTACTTCTTGTTGATTTTTTCGAAAGTTCAACACATCGTCTGGATCCATAGCATGATAGTGATCATTTCCGATTAGACCTTTATCAAGTGTAAAATGTTTCTCAAGGATGATTGCACCTTGCAACCATGCTATTAGTAATGCCTGGCAATTATTATTTGGAGGAACGTGATCTGAATATCCGACTACGCATTCTGGAAACACAGTTTTCAAATAAGAGACGCTGCGTAAATTAGCATTCATTGGGCTTGTTGGATATTCTAATACACAATGCAGCAATGCAATATCATTTATTTTTAGTTTTTTTAAGAATCGGACAGCTTCTTCGATTTCAGAAAGATAAGATGCTCCAGTTGAAAGTATTACAGGTTTTCGTTGTAATGCAATCTTTTCTAATAAGAAAATGTTTGTTAAATCCGCAGAGGCAATTTTAAAAAAGGGAACTAATGGTGCTAATATGTCAACAAAATGATCATCAAAGGGCGTGGATAAAAAAATAATTCCTTTTTGTTCACATCTTTCTGATAATTTTTCATATTCTCGATCGCCAAATGAATCGAATCGTTTAAATAATTCATATTGACTTTTGGCTGCTTCTTTATTCGTATCCCAATATGCAGGACTGTTTTTAATAGCAAGAGTTTCTGCCTTGTAGCTTTGAAATTTAATTGCGTCTGCACCAGTTTCAGCGGCAGCATCAATCATCTCAAAAGCTGTATCAAGACAACCTTCATGGTTCACACCGGCTTCGAGAATAAGAAATGGTCTATCTTTCTTTATGGTTATATTACCAAATTTAATCTTCATATTATTTTAGTCTCCATCACTGTTATGATGCTCATCCAAAAGACCTTCAATTAGTTTAATAACACGATTTATTCCGCCCTTAGTATCAGATTCTAATAGTATTTGCCCAATTTTTTGCCTTAGCAACTTACTTGTTAAAATTTGATTTAAGGTATCGTTTAACGATTTTTCAGTAAGTTTGTCTGCTCTACCTAAATATACTACCCCTGGACTCGTGGTTGCAAAGACATGATGTTCTTCTCTGGTATTTTGAGCAATTACGATCATAGGAATAGCCATGGCTGACAACTCAAATACGGTGCGACCAGCACTTGTAATTGCAACATCAGCGATTTTCATATGCTTGCTGATAATAGAAGTGTTAATAACAAGGGTAACTTTATGGTTACACTCTTTGATTAAATCTTTTAATTCTTCTATATTACTATACCCAGGTCCCACTATGACTGTAATATCCCAGTTTCCTTTTATCTTGTCGACCAATCCAAGGCATTTATAAGTTAAAGCTGAGGGGTCCGTTCCGCCAAATAGTAGCAGGATATTTTTTACTTCTTCCTTGTTTTCGTGTGATTGAATAGAATAAAACTCATCTCTCAGGCAACAATATTTTATTCCAGAATAGGTATTTTTTCCGCATTCAGGTGAATCATCGTCATACATTTCATTGATAGTGATATCTGCATATCGGCTTCCATCTCCTTGATCTTCAAAATTTATGGTTGATATTCTATTTTTTCTTATCTCTTTCATAAAGTCTGCATTTGTATCCAGAATATCATTAATAACAAGAGATGGTTTAGTTTTAATTATATATTTTAACTCAGCACCAGGTGGGACAATTGAAACGTTCTGATATTTCGATTTAAGTATTTCTGCAGCCAGAATAGAATCGCTGTTGACAAGAAAGCTTATTGTATAAGAAGTCAATTTATAAGCTAAAGTCAGGGCTCTGTATACGTGACCCAACCCGCTTTCTCGATTACCAACTACATGAAACAAAATATTTTTATTTTTTAATACTTTTTCGGCAACCCACCAATCAAAATAATCATCAATATCTACAGATTCCTCTTTATTGAGTTCAATGATTCCGACGTTTTTACCAAACCTGGAGCCTTTTTTGATTTGGCTCATTGGACATACAACGATACCTCCTGTTTCACGGAGATATGGAGGTAATTGCTGACGATTGACTCTTTTTTCATAAAGCGGTACAGCAATATCATCTTTGATAGTCCATGCTAAATGCGATTCGTTGATGACTGTTAATACAGTATCATAATTATCTGCAACACATTTTTGAACGGCTTGTGCTATGCTGTGTGGTGTTATTAACGGACTAGTAGCTTGAATTGTGGCAATAAATTCCAAATCGCTTTGAAAGGAAATAGATAACAAATTTTCGCATGCGTTTAAAATGACGTCGTCAAGAGTTGATGTGTCATTGGCTAATTCTAACGGTCTGTCCAAAACTGAAGCACCAAATCGTACTGCAATTTCTTCTAATTCCGTGTCATCTGTTGAGACAAAGACATTTGAAAAGCAGTTAGCTTCAAGTGCTGAAATGATAGTATGCGCAAGAAGAGGTTTCCCTGCAATAAGTCTTGCATTTTTGCGAGGAATACCTTTTGACCCTCCTCTAACAGGTATGATTGCTACAATATTTTTATCATTTATATTCATTGTTTCCTTCCTGTTGAAAATACTATTTCAAAGCAAGCTGATTTAAAATATTCTTGATAGAAAGACTAACTATTTATTAACGATAGATCATTAAAATTTTTGACAACTTCTTTTGGTTCCTTTGCACGAGTCTCCTAAAAAAACTTAGCACCAGTCCAATTCTATACTTTTTAAACGAATTGTTCTCTGAATGAGAGGCGGAAAACATTACAAGTAGTGAGTTTATACATTTCATTTTAATTTCAGCATTCCTATCTCGGAGGAGATGTATTCTTTTATCAATATATTTACAATCTACATCTATAATTCATGGAGAATGTTCTGGTACAAGGGTAAAACTTCCAATACAATCATACAGCCCCTTTTGACCATAAAACCGCTGGAATGGTTTTAATGAGCAGTTTGATGTCCAGGCCGAAACTCCAATTATCGATATATTCAAGATCCAGCTCCAGCCACTGGTCAAAGGTAAGGTTGCTTCGACCAGAAACCTGCCAGATACAAGTGATGCCAGGCTTCACACTAAATCGTTTGCGTTGGATTCCCTTGTCAAACAGGTTTACGTCTCTTTGGGACATGGGGCGAGGACCGACCAGGCTCATTTCTCCACGCAGCACATTGATAAGCTGGGGAAATTCATCAATGCTTGTTCTACGGATAAAGCTACCTACCTTTGTTATCCTCGGATCATTTTCCATTTTAAAAATCGGTCCATCTGCTTCATTGAGATGTTCGAGATCCTTGATTCGCTCTTCGGCATCCTGATACATTGATCTGAATTTAAACAAGGGAAACAAATGTTTTCTTAAACCCACCCGTTCCTGAACAAAAATCACCGGGCCTCTTGACTCCAGTTTTATGGCAATCGCTACAATCAGAAAAAGCGGCAGTAAAAATGGGAGAGCCAAAAGGGTTAGAACAATATCAACAACCCGTTTTGCAATAAGCACCTGAGAATCCTGGGCTACCGGTTCCATGGTAAGCAAAGGGATTCCTTTTACATCGGAGAGGGAAACCCTTGCAACTTTAACATTAAACACATCAGCCATAAATCGGAGCTTTATCCCTTCCTCCTCACAGGCCAGAACAATGGGTTCAGCATCCGTTAGAAGGGATCTTGAAATGGCTATTATGACCTCATCAACGACATTATTTTTCAGGCATTCATGGATATTATCCAAGGTACCAATAACCGGGATTCCTTTCACCTTAGTACCCAAAATAGTTGGATCCGGGTCGACAAAACCAACCACTTCCACGCCAAATTCATATTCCTTTTTTAAAGCAATCAACAGCTCAACAGCGCGTTTTCTTGAACCAATAATCAGAACATTCAGTGCCTTGTTGCCGCTTTTCACCATCTTTTTATAGTAGTAAAAATACCAAATACGAATAATAAAAAGCGAACATATTTCAAAGGATATAAAAAGAATGATTACAGCCCGACTGACATATTCAATTTGAAGGAAAAACAGCAGGGCAAGTAAAAGCCCTCCCCCCAGAAAAGTCGCTCTGGCAATCGCCCAGAGATATATCGATAAATGTCTTACTCGATATGGTGATTCATATCCACCAAAATACGATAACGGTCCAAGAATCAACACCAGGATGAGGGGTAGAATAAAGATATGGGAAATAAACTGAGCATTTTCCAACGGCTCAGGAATAATTACATTACGCAACCAAAATGCCAAAAGAAAAAAAACAATCGTGGATATAATATCAAAAAATAATACGAAGTTTTCCGATTCACGTTTTTCACTTTTATTCATGGTTTTAATACGTCCAAAATCGTCTATTTTGATTGATAGTTAATATAATCCAAAAAAACAGGATAAAATTGTTTTATAAAGCTTTCTCCAACATGATTTGCTTCATCCTGAGTCAGGTTTACCAGCGGAACAGTTACCCTGACAAAGGCATGTTCCTGATTTTTCCGGGTCATTTGATTGACAATTGTATTAATCTTGTTTTTGAACACTTCAGGACTCGTCTTTTCATGGGCTTGATACCAGTACATGACCAGGAGTTTTTGCTGCCCGTTGTGGGCAACAAACTGATAGTAGTTAATCTCATGCCTGTCAGACAAAACGCGAAACGGTTTCGGAGTATCAACCTGCCATCCGCCTCCTGGAAAACAGACCAATGGGCTATGGGCCGCCGAAACCTTATCCAGTGAAAAATAATAGCCGACATAAAGGCCAATGGTATGTCCGTCTTTCTGGTAGCCTGCATTGACATAATCGTCCAGTTCAAGGAATGAAATAATATTTTCCTGAAGCGGGTTATGTTCTAAAAAAGTATACTCCGGGATATTCTGCAAAACAGACTGGAGTGAAACCTGTTTAGGAGTTACTGCCTGGTCTGAATTGAAATACACACCAAAACTAGCAAAAACAAGGAGAATTATGACTATAATTATGTGTTTATTTTTCTTGTTTCCCATAATTCCAATATTTTTTGAAAATAAAATAACAGAACCAGCCCGCTGGCGAACAGGAGCAGACCTGCAAGTGTATGTAATGTTCCTGTGGTTAAATCCATTTGAAAATAATGATGTGCCAGAACCATGCTTACTACTCTGATCAAATTAATAATAATTGCCACAGGGATCGAAAACATAAAAAGCAGAACAAATCCCATCCTGGTGCTGAGAGAAAAATAGCTGATAATCAGCGAAAGGGTTGTCATGGATATAAGAGAACGGATACCGCTACAGGCATCGACCACCTGGAATGATCTGTCGGCAAGGTGAAGCACATTACCTTCCTGATAAAGGGGGACAGACAATAAATTGATGATATCTGACGAAATATCAGAAACCCATAACTGCAATGAAGCAGTTAGCATGGACAGTACCTGATTTGGGATAGGGATCACCATAAGAAAAAGCAGAATAGGGAGTGCCAGATCCCTTAAAACACGGAACCCGGACAGATAGATCAGACCGCAGAGAATGACGCTGACCATTGTTAAAAAAATAAGGGTGGGAATCTGAATTTTTAAAGCCAAAAGATAGCTGAGTATAGAACCTGATAATAAAAGCAACCCTACTATCGAGCCTTCTTTGCCTTTTACCAGGACATCCCTTTTCATCCAGATCATATATCCTATAATCGGAACGACAAAAAAAGCGTGTGAATAATCTTCTGATGCCTGCCACTTTCCAACCAGCATAACTAAGGCCGGGTAAAAAAAAGCGACTGCTACACCAGTCAGGATAAATGCAAGACCGTAATTTACATATTTTTTATTATTCACCATTGACTTAAATCTTATACTTGAATCTATTTGGGACTGCAATGATAATTTTTATCAATCCAATCCAGATAGCTTTCATCTAAAACTGATTCCCACCACTCGTTGTTGGAAAATATCCATTCAATGTTTTTTTCAATCCCGGTGCTGAACAGTTCATTGGGTTTGTAATTTAATTCTGCAAGCATTAATTTCGGATCGATCGCATATCTTCGATCATGGCCAAGTCTGTCTGGTACATTTGTAATAAGGGTTTTGGGATGCTCTCCTTTTGAAGATGGAGATTTAGTATATTTTTTTTGCAGATCTTTATTTTTTAAAAGTGTTTCATGTAACAGATCACAGATAAGATTTACTATATCAATATTCTGCCATTCATTGCTGCCACCTATATTGTATGTTTTTCCAGGAATTCCTTTTTGGAGAATAAGATCAACACCAAGGTTATGGTCATCCACATAAAGCCAGTCACGGATCTGTTTACCGTCACCATAAACTGGCAGCGGTTTTCCATGCAGAATATTAATAATAATTAAGGGTATCAGTTTTTCCGGAAATTGATAAGGGCCGTAATTATTTGAACAATTGCTGATTGTCGTCTGAAGGCCGTAGGTTTTATTATAGGCCCTCACCAAATGGTCTGAAGCTGCCTTGCTTGCGGCATATGGTGAGTTGGGGGCATACGGCGAATCTTCGGTAAATGGCGGGTCATCCGGTTTAAGTGATCCATACACTTCGTCTGTTGAAATATGATGAAATCGATGACTTTGTGGGTTTTCATCAAGCCATATTTTTTTTGCAATTTTGAGAAGAGAGTGAGTACCGACAATATTTGTATTAATGAATTCATCAGGGCCATGAATAGATCTGTCTACGTGGGATTCTGCTGCAAAATGAACAATGGTATTTATCTTATGATCTAATAAAAGTGATTTTACTAAGGATTCATCTAAAATATTACCATGAACAAACTTGAAGCTAGGGTTCTTTTCTGCTTCTATAAGGTTTGCTCTGTTTCCTGCATAGGTAAGGGCATCTAATACTACAATGTTGTCTTCTGGGTGGTTTTTAAGCCAGTAATATACAAAATTAGTACCTATGAATCCTGCACCACCTGTGACAAGTAGAGATTTCACTCTTATTGCTCCTTATTGCAAAAGATTTTTTAACATGGATCTCAGTTGGCTCCGCCAATGGATTGGCTTGACTTCCAGGGCTTTCCAAAAGGATGTTTTATCCAACACACTGTACATCGGTCTTTTAGCAGGTGTCGGGTAGTGGGTTGTCGGAGCAGGTGCAATTATTACTGGGGTTTTCAACAAACTCGTTTTTAAAGCTTCTTCCTGAATAGCGACAGCAAAATCATACCAGGAAGCGATACCTGCATCGGTCCAATGGTGGATACCAGATATTCTTTTTTCAAGTGCAGACCAGATTGACAATGCCAATCCATTTGCCCAGGTGGGGGTCCCAATTTGTTCATCAATTACGGTTAAATCTTTTTTATTTTTCATGAGATTGAGCATGGTTTTAACAAAGTTTGCGCCATGTTCTGAATAGAGCCAGGCTGTTCTGATAATTAAAGAATTGTCTTTTAATATGTCAAAAACTGCTTGTTCACCTTTGAGTTTAGAAAATCCATAGACAGACACGGGGTCTGGAGTATCATCTGGTTTATAAGGGCGGTGCCCTTTTCCATTAAAGATAAAATCAGTGGATATATGTACTAAAAAGATATTGTTCTTCCGGCATAGGTTTGCAACTTCAACCACAGCTTTGTGATTAATTCTAAATGCAAGGTCTTTTTCTTCTTCAGCTTTATCAACAGCAGTATAGGCAGCCGCATTGATGATGTAATCTGGTTGTGATAAAGTAATGCAGCTTTTGATACTGTTCGAACTTGTAAAATCGACTTTTGGAAAATCACAAGTAGTCAGGTTTATATGACCTGGAACAGTCTGTTGGAGTTCCCAGCCCAATTGGCCATTTGAACCAAGTAAAAGCACTTTCATTAGAACACCTCGGCATTTTTCAAACAGGGAGCTATCTCATCTTTTTTTGATAGTATTGGAGATGTATTTTTAATAAGCGGCCAGCTAATATTAAGAGATGAATCATTCCAGAGAATACTTTTTTCATATTCCGGTGCATAATAATCTGTACATTTATAAACAAATTCTGCTTCAGGAGATATTACATAAAATCCATGAGCAAATCCCGGGGGAACCCAGAGTATCTTTTTATTTTCTGAAGATAATATGGCACCCACCCATTTGCCAAAATATTGTGAGTTTTTTCGGATATCAACTGCACAATCAAACACTTCACCTGAAATAACGCGAACTAATTTACCTTGTGGTTGTTTTATCTGGTAGTGTAGACCCCTGAGGATACCTTGGGTTGATTTGCTGTGATTGTCTTGAACAAAATAAGTGTTTGTAACATTTGCATTGAACTCATCCTCTCTGAAGGTTTCCATAAAAAAACCCCTATGGTCACCAAAGGGTTCGGGCTCAATCAATATAATATCTGGAATTTCAAGTGGTGTATATTTCATATGGCTTGCCTAATTTAGAAGATCTAATAAATATTGGCCATATCCGTTTTTTTTCATTGGAGACGCAACTTTGTACAGCTGTTCTGCATCAATCAATTCCATCCTGTATGCAATCTCTTCAGGGCAGGCTATTTTTAATCCCTGACGTTCCTCAACAACTTTGATAAAAACAGCTGCATCCAAAAGAGATTCATGGGTCCCGGTATCAAGCCAGGCTGTTCCCCTGCTGAACAGCTCGACACTTAAGTCTCCCCTCTCAAGATATCTCTTATTCACATCTGTTATTTCAAGCTCTCCTCTTTTAGACGGTTTTATCTTTTTTGCAATTTTAATGACATCGTTATCATAAAAATAGAGACCGGTTACAGCATAATTCGACTTGGGAAATTCAGGTTTTTCTTCAATGCTGACAGCGGTGTTCTGATCGTTGAATTCTACCACGCCATAACGCTCCGGATCTTTAACATAATATCCAAAAACAGCAGCACCTTTGTTCCTTTTGGCAATGATCTGCAGCCTTTCTGACATCCCTTCGCCATAGAAGATGTTGTCTCCGAGTATAAGCGTAACCGGATCGTCTCCAACAAAACTCTCTCCAATGATGAATGCCTGTGCAAGTCCTTCCGGTGAGGGTTGTACAGCGTATTCTATTGACAGTCCCCACTGGGATCCATTTCCGAGAAGATGTTTAAAACTGTTGAGATCATGGGGAGTGGTGATCACAAGAATTTGTGAAATTCCCGTAAGCATCAATGTCGACAAAGGATAATAAATCATGGGTTTGTCATAAACAGGCATTAGCTGTTTGCTCACTGAATACGTTAAAGGATAGAGTCGCGTACCGCTTCCGCCAGCTAATATGATGCCTTTTCTCATGTTGGGAATTCCTTTACTTATTTTCTTCCGATGCCATGGTATTCAAACCCGTAGTCTTTCATTTCTTCCGGGTCATACTGATTTCTGCCATCAAATATAATTTTTGTTTTCATTCGTTCGGACATGGTGTTGAAATCAGGTTGTCGAAAAGTTTTCCACTCGGTAACAAGAATCAGGGCATCTGCATTATCAATTGCCGTATACTGGTTGTCAAAGAAAGTTAGCTTACCATTTTTAAACCATTCATCAGGCATTTCTTTTTGGGCCTGTTCCATTGCAACCGGATCATAGGCCTTCAGGGTTGCACCGGCGTTTAAAAGTTCATCAATAATAACGATTGATGCGGCTTCCCTCATATCATCAGTACCAGGTTTGAAAGACAGCCCCCAGATGCAGAATGTTTTTCCTGTCAAATCAGAACCAAACCTGTCCCTTATTTTCAGGGGTAACACCTGTTTTTGAGCCATATTTCGTTCTTCAACCGCATTTAACAATTCAGGCTCAAACCCATTTTTACGACTGGTTTTTATTAGTGCTTTTACATCTTTTGGAAAACATGATCCGCCGTACCCGCAGCCAGGATAAATAAAAGAATATCCGATTCTACTGTCTGATCCAATTCCTTTTCTGACGTTTTCTACATCCACGCCAAGGCGGTCACAAATATTGGCTATTTCATTCATAAATGAAATCTTTGTTGCAAGCATTGAGTTGGCAGCATACTTGGTCATCTCGGCATCCCGGACATTCATAAGAATTATCTTGTCCCTGTTCCTGGAAAAAGGGGCATAGAGCCGTCTCATGATTTTTGTTGCTTTTTTTGAATCTGAACCGATTATAATTCTGTCTGGTTTTAAAAAATCGTTGACGGCAGCGCCTTCTTTTAAAAATTCCGGGTTTGAAACAACATCAAATTCTATATCAAGCCCTCGGTTGCTTAATTCGGTTTGAATTGTCTGTCTTACTTTATCGGCTGTGCCAACCGGCACAGTGGATTTATCAACAATCACAGAATATTCCGTAATGGTCTGGCCGATTTGGCTGGCAACCTGGAGAACATATTTAAGATCGGCTGACCCGTCTTCACCGGGAGGCGTTCCCACGGCAATGAAATATAAATTTGTATCCTTTGTCGCCCGATTTAAACTTGTGCTGAATTTAAGGCTTTTATCTTTAAAATTTTTAAGGACAAGATTCTCAAGACCGGGTTCATAAATGGGAAGTATTCCATTCGCTAAATTTTGGATTTTGAGCTCATCAACATCAACACAGGTAACAGTTGTTCCCATTTCAGCAAAGCAGGCTCCTGTTACTAATCCTACATATCCTGTTCCAATAATTGTTAGATTCAATTGTTTTGCTCCATTATTTATTTCTCACACAAAGACACGAAGGCACTAAATCATTCAAATTTATTATCGAGGGCTAAACACCTGATTTTCAAGTGATGCCCTGGGATTTGAATTATCAAATCTTACGGGTTGTACCGGTGTCAGCCGAATGGTCAAAATTCCTTTGTTCTCCTGATAGTCATCTCTTCCCACAGCATCAGTCTCAAAATCAGAAAATGAGTATGAAAGGTTTACACTTAACCATCTCAGAGGTGTCCAGACAAGACCCGCACCGAGTTCCAAGGTATTATCCGTTCTGTCAAAACCGGGTTGGTTATATTCATTCACACGGTAGGAGCCCTTCATGTTCGTAGAAAGTTTTTTCAGCAATTGATAGGTGTAGCGAAAACCGGCCTGTCCGTAAATGTTAAATCCGAGGCTCGCTGCCTCGGGATCAATGTCGCTGTATCCGCTTTCTCCAGTAATGGACAACTGGCTTTTTTTAGTGAAGTCAAAGACTTTATACATATCAAGCTCAAAAAAGAATCTTTCTTTATCATAATCACCAGGCATAGCCCAATTTTGGAGGAGTATACCAATACCAAAGGTTATACCCGAGTCATCCGTGGGTTTCCAGTCAAACCCCAGGGAAGGATAATACACATCGTGATCCCCTGAATTCTGATCGGTCAATGACTGGGCATATTTGGCATACACATCAAAATGCTTATTGATCATATGCAATACTCTGACATCACCCGATAATGTTTCAGGATCATTGTTAGAAATATCATATTTAGTTTTTGAATAAGAAAAATTTGTATCAAATCCCCATTTTGGTGAGAACCAATAACCCAAAAATACGCTCGGTTTATGGGTTTTAAATTCGTCAAGATTGGGTTCATCATATAGATCAAAATTATAGGTATAATTGATGCCAAAGGAATCTTTTTTACCAAACTGATGGACAACTCCTAAAAATGTCTTGTTTGTATCATGGGTTTCAAAATTATTTGTTCGTGCCGATTGATTGAGATCTCTAACAAACTCATCGGAAAAGGTTAAACTTGTATTCTTGGATAGTTGGTAACTTGCTGCAAGCGAGACGTCATGTTTCCAGGTATCATAAAATTTATACTCGTTGTGGTCTGTATATTCAGGCTTATATACTAAAAAGAGATTTGCTTTTTTATCGATAATTCCAAAGGAAAGGTCTGCCCCATATTTTGTCAAGAACTCATCATTTTTATTGCTCTTGGTTTGTAAAAAATTATCCGTATACTCTCCTGTTATGGAAAGAATTGGATGAAATTGTATTTTTGCACAATAGCTGTTTGAAATGAATAAGAGGAGAAAAATGAATACCATAATATTCACTTTTACTGCTAAAGTTCTATTACGAAAATACACTGACAACCTCCTCTCTTAAACGATCATATTAGTTTCAAGGAACAATTATTGTATCATCTGCCTGCAAGAGTATATCTTTGCTGAAATCACCATTCAGTATATCCTTGTAGTTGATGATAATTGTTTTTTCATTACCCCCAACTCTTCTATAGAGAATAATTTTGTTCTTTGATGCCCATTCTGTAAAACCGCCGGCCAGGGCAAAGGCCTGCATGGCAGTTAACTTTTTTATGAGTGGATATTCCCCTGTTTTCTTAATCTCGCCAAGAATGTAAAATTTTTGACTTGTGGGGTTTAGCAAGGTAACAGTCACATTGGGCGATTCAACAAATTCGCTCAGTTTTTCTTCAATGATTTTTTTAAGTTCTACAGTAGTTAGATTTTCTGCCTGAATATCATCCAATAAAGGAAAGGTGATTACCCCGTCTCGTCTGACCATGGCAGATGCCACGGTTAGGTCTTCTTCCTTCCATGTACTGATCTTAAGGATATCACCTACGCCAATTTTATAATACTTCAAAGGTTTCTTGACTGGACCCTTATTTTCCGCAGAACCAATACAAGGCAACCAAAGACAAAAAACAATGAAAACCACCGCCAATTTTAAATATTTTTTTTGACTAAACATATAGCTCCGCCCCTTCGATTACATCGACTATTATGGTTAACAAATTTTCTTTACAGAGTATTAAAAGGAACTACCTTGCAGCTTTTCCATGGCATCATCTATTGTTGCGCCGTAATTATATAATACCTGAGTCCAACCTGGACCGGTCAGTCGTTCAGCATCCACAACCATGGATGCTTTTTTATTTTGCCCGACCCTATCCTGGGAAAAGATAACGAACCCTTCGACAATATAAAAGAAAATATTTCGAATTGGAAAGTATTGCTTTAGCAGCCGTAACATTGGGTTCCTTTATTTATTACCATATCCGTACTTACCATATCCGTACTTACCATATCCGTATTTACCATATCCAAACCCGAATGATTTGTTGGCGTCATTGTACACAATGCCCAATATTTTTTCCCGCCCATATGTATCAATGAGATCATAAATGTCTTGTTTACGGGTTTTCCTCTGCCTGACAACTATGACGATACCATCAACCTGACGCGCCAGAGCGCTTGTCTCTGAAGTAACATAGGGGGGTGGGGTGTCTAGTATGATGTACCGGTCATTATATCGCAATTTAACTTCATGAATAAGCCTTTTCATCTGTTCCGAGGACAAAAGTTCGGATGGGTTGGCAGGGATTTTCCCGGCGGGGAGAAGTTTAAGTTTCTCCAAAAACGTATTTAATAACAGGGACTCCAGAGGTTTGGCATTGGATAAATATTCGCTTAATCCCTCCATATCAGAGAATCCAAACAAAGAGTCAATTGAAGGTGCTCTTAAATCACAATCCATTAAAAGGACATATTCATCAATACTCTGGGCTATACTGATGGCAAGATTTGCAGAGACAAAGGATTTTCCCTCCCCTGGAGAGGCGCTGGTAACCATTATACACCTGGCCGGAGTTCCCTTTTCCGGAAAAAGAATATTATTTTTTAAATTTCGGAACTGCTCTGCTTCAACAGAGTAGGGTTTAAGCGAGGAAACAAGATCAGGGCTTAAATTATAAATTATTTTTTCGGAAAAATCATTTTTTTTAAAATAGTCTTGATTATTTTCATGAGACGGTAATATTTCTTCTGTTTTACGGGTTGTAATTTGCTCTTCACCCATAATTCTTTCTGATTTTTCAAGCGCTTTAAAAATTTTTCCCAAACCTATACTCCCGGATCAAGCCGTTAATTGAACTTTAATGAAACGAATCGTTTCTTCAACCCCTTTGTAATTTAACAATATAAAAAGGGATAAGACTGCCATGGCATACAAAGAGAACAAAGAAAACACGACCATTTCAATTGTTTTTTTATAGTTTTTCCCCGGCCTTTTTAGGGAAGCGATTGAGGCAAGTATTGGTAATTCAAATTCTAACTCTACCTGTTCGGCACTTTTTATTGAATTATCAAAAAATTCAAGCAGGAATGTCACCCCTCCCCCCAGGCCAAGGCCGATGGCCAATGACAGCAAAAGCAGTTTTTGAACATCCGGAGAAACCGGTCTTTGGGGAATTCTGGCATGGTCAAGAATTCTGAATTGTTCGCCTTTCTGTTTCTTTTCCATGTTTACGGCGATATCAGATTCAAGCTTCCGGGACAGCAGAGAATTATAACTATCTCTGATATTGTTGTAATCCCGATTCAGCGATTGAAGCTCCTGTTCTCTTTTTGGGGTGTCTCCAACCCTTTTTTGATAGAGTGCCATGGATTTTTGAATTTGTATGACATCAGCCTCATGCTTTTTTATGTCACTGATGATTTTCTTACTACGCAATTTCTGTTCAAAAAGAAAATTATCCACATCTGTAACGATTTTATTTTTTTGTACCTGGTTTGAATGCGCTTGTTCATTATTAACTTGATCAAGGGGTTCATTTTTCTCAATTTTTTCTTTTAAGTTTTCTACACTTTTTGTTAATCGTACAATATCAGGATGATTTTTTGTATATTTAGACTGCAAGTCTTCCAGCTTGATTTTTTCTAATTCATATAGCTGCTCAGTCTCTGACCTGGCTGTTTTAATCTCCTCTATAACAGATCCTTCCTGAACCTGTTTTGTTCGTAAAACCTGGCTATTTATAATGCTCAGGGAACTTTCCAATTGCATTAAAGAATTTAGTTTATCTGATAATTGCAGCTGAAGCCTGTCCAAGGTTCTTAGATTTGAATCCAACTCATCCGGCAAACCGCCAAAATTTTTTGATCTATACTCTGATAGTATCCTTTCTTTTTCTTCCAACACTTTTTTGATTTTTTGGAGCTCAGAGTCTAAAAATTCACTGGTACCGACAACCTGGGCTTCACGAACCTTTAAATTTTCATCCATAAAATAACTGGCAAGGGTATTGGCAATCCGTTGAACTCTTTCAGGATGTTCTCCTCTGAAAGAAACATAAAAGACATCTGTATCACTGTTCCTTCTCTGGTCAATCTTGACATTCACCCGTTCTCTGATGTTCTGAATTTTATCTTCCAGATACATATCGGTGTTGTCTTCAAACAAGCCGAATTGGTCAATTATTTTTTCTAAATTACTTCGGCTCAATATCTGCTGGGAAATGGTGTTGAGTCTTCTGTCCAAATCCGTAGAGACAATAGATTGAACATATTCCAGTGGCACCTTCTGTGGTTGGACCAGAATAGAGGTTGAGGCTTCGTATATTCTTTTTGCAAATACAGTATAAAGAATACCCACACTAAGTGAGATGCAAAGCGGCAATATAATTAACCATTTGTATCGGATAATAATATCTACTATTTGCTCGGGTTTTATTGCTGTATCTTGTTGCTCCAAATTTGTCATTCAAGTCGCCATTCAATTTGTCTTTTAATTTGTTTAAACACAATACAACTTAGCAGAAAACACATACTTTCGTAAAACATTACTTTTGTCAACACAAAAACCACCCTCATAAGTTGCAAGATAGTCTTCTTCAGCTCTTATCGGAACATCCGAATCAATTTCAAAGCAAGATCGCTAAAATGGTTGTCAAAATCAGGCAAGTCCAGATACGTACAGGCTGTATGAAAAAGCTTCATACAGCCTGTACGTATGGAAATTATAAAAAATTAATTGCGTTCTTCTCTTTTTCCCTGCCCTTTTCGCCCGAATGCACCAATGCCGAGCAGACCCATTCCGAACAAAATGAGTGTTGAGGGTTCGGGTACCGGATTGCTTCCGCCGCCACCCGGATTGGACGTGTATGCAGTTTCAACGTCAAGATAATCATTACCACAGCTCATTGTCCAATGAACGTTTACCTTGGTCTGATCTGTAAAAACAGTACCCAATTTAGCCGTTAAATCTGATAAATTTACAGCCGCCTCCAGGGTATACTCGTGATAATTTTTATTATATTTTTTGTGAGTGTAAGCGTAATCCGTGTCGCCTAATTCAACGAAAGATGAGGGATCTCCATCCAATTTATAGGGTGAGGCCACGCCATGGGAACCCACTGAAGGTTGCAACCAATTCTCTGTATCCGTTAGAGAAAAGAACCTGGCAGACTTTACATCATTTTTATTAAAATCAAACCGGAAACCAGCTTCATAGGAACCATCTGCACCAAAATCCAAAGCGATGTCACCCGGCGAATAACGATTACCCCTATATTTTTCACCGCGTGCAAGATTGAACCCGGTCTGAAGACCTACATAAAGTTTATTATTGTCAATAAAAATTCCTAAGAACTCAGCATCAAAGTTTTGTGCCCGGGGAGAATAAGCAACCTGACCGTCTCGATTCACAAAATGCTCAACTCGATCCACACCGCTGCCGGTTGTCCATTCATTTAAATCCGGGGCATTATAATTTCCATGAAGCGGTCCCCAGCCATCCGGATCATTTCCGCCATCATTAAAAACGCCGTCTATGGTCGGAGCAGCAAGCGCAAAGGAAGAAATCATGAAGACTGACAGTATAATTTGTAATAGGATTGAATAGCGCTTTTTCATTGGTTACCTTAAATTAATTATAGTTATTCGTTCAATATATCAATAGAGGTTAATAATCTATTAATTTTCAACTTTCAATATACTCTATAGCAAAGGTTTATAGCAAAGAATATGCCAAGGTAAATTTTTAAGCGTTAAAAGCTACCATCTTTCTAATAACAGCTTCATTCTGTTGGCCAAAGACTAGGAAAGCAGTAAACTTTTATTTGCCTTCTTCAAATTTGACATTCTTTTAAGCGAAATATATGTAAACAAATACACAAAACTATGTAAAAAAGGTGCAACTATGTAAAAAAGGTGCAGGTTTACGAAAGATTCAGGTATCAGTTCAACATCTTTTCAGCGGTTTTTGCGCCTTTAAAATTGGGATCTATTTCCAAGGCCTTTTTAAAGTAGGTTCTTGCCTTTTCATATTCCTTTGACTGGTACAGGACCATGCCATAGTGGTAGCAAACCAGGGCATTTTCCGGATTCAGCTTTAAACTTTCTTCTATTTCTGACAACGCATTCAGGTAGTTTCCTTTCTTGTAGTAAATCCATCCTAGGGTATCCAGAACATTGGGATCCTGGGGTGACCCTTCAAGGGATATTTTTGCAAATTTAAAGGCTTCGTCAATGGTTCCTTTTTTTTCTGACAAAATAAATGCAAGGTTATTGGCAGCACCCGGGTGTTTAGGATTTATTTTAATTACTTTTCTATAGTATTCTTCTGCCTTGATAGAATTGCCCTGAACATTAAAAATGAAGCCCATGGCAATGAGTGCCGGGACATAGGACGGGTTGATCTTTTCAACCTGCAAATATGCTTCAAGCGCTTTGTTGACTTGTTTGTTTTGATTCAAAATACTTGCCATGTGCATTTGAGGGGATATGAAATCCGGCCTTAATTGTGTGGCTTTTGTAAAATGTTTGAACGCCAAATCCGGGTTGTTTATTTTTAGATATATTTCGCCTCTTATATTTTCAAAAAATGCCTTTGAAAACGGATCGGCTTCGACAATAGACTGGTCAATCAACGCCAAAGCAGTTGTGTATTTTTTGTCTGAGATATGGATATCAACCATAATTTTCACGATCACCACCTGAGTGGGATTTTTCTCAATGGCCTGCTGCAATATGTCAATGGCCTCTCCCTTCCTGGCAGTGGATTGGTATAAAAGACCAAGACGGATATAGGCCGGTGTATAATACGGTTTTTGTTTGATAATAACTTTTAAAATTTCTTCCGCTTCTTTGATGTTGCCTTCAAGCAGATTAACCCCGGATAAAAGGATCATTGTTTTTAAATTCGGGGGGGCAAGTTTGAAAACTTCTTCAATCTGTTTTTTTGCTTTTTTAAGATTTTTTTCAAGGATATAAATTTCGGTCAGCTTGAGTCTGGCATCAACAAGACGCGGATCTATGGTTATGGCGGCAAGAAGGTTCATCTTTATCTGATCCTTCTCAAAGGCTTCCGGATCGTCAAGCATGCCGGCTGCCGCACGGAAAATTTTTTGCTCGGGTCTGTCTGTTGCACCCCGCTCTTTAATGCAGAGCGCACGATAATAATACGCTTTTGCATTTATTTGATCCATTTTTATGACCTGATCAAATTTATCCAAGGCTTTCTTGAAATTCTTTTTAACCATTAAAATCCGGCCTTTTTGAAAAAGCGCATTCACATAATTATTATCTATGCTTAACGCCTTATCGATTGATTTTTCTGCCTTTTCAGTCATTTTAAATTGAAGATAAATCTGGGATAACCCCGTGTAGACCAATAGGCTTTCCTTTTTTTTTCCCAGGGCAATTTTCATGGTAATAATTGCCTTGTCCTGCATATTCTGCTTGGTATAAAACTCGGCAAGGTTCATCAGTGGGGCAACCACCTCAGGACCTTGGATAACAGCTTCTTGATAATTTAATTCGGCCAGCTTATATTGTTTTTGCCCTTCATAGAACCTGGCCAAATCTGTGTATTTTTCAACTTTAATACCATCGGTTTCAAGAAGACCTTTCAGCAACCTTTCGATCTTGTCCCATTTTTTCTGGAATGCATATAATTTTGCAAGCCCCATATAGGCTTCCCGGGATGAAGAATCCTGGTTAATCGCAATCTTATAAACATTTTCAGCCTTGTCCAGGGACTTGGTTTTTATATACAACTGGGCCAGGGAAATATAGGTTTTGATGTTTTTCGGGTCATTTTTGTGTCCATTTTTACTACCAATTGAAACCGCTTTTTTAAGGGTTTGAATTGCTGAATCAAGATCTCTTTCTTTGATTTGAATTCCTGAAAGAAGATGATAGGCTTCAATGGATACAGGGGATATTTCAAGAATCTTTGAAACATATGCCCTGGCGTCCAACAATTGACCTGTTTGCAAATAAATTTGGGCCAGTCTTAAAAACGAGGAAATACCCTGGGGATTCACTTTTGTGGCAAGCTTATAATATTTTATGGCTTGGTTCAGTTGTCTTAACAGTACATAGGTTTCAGCAATTTCAAAATAAGCCACATCATTTTTCGGATCCAGTTTAATGGCATTCCGATATTCAATTACTGCGGTTTCCGGTTTATTCTGAGAGATAAGATTTCTGGCACTTTCAATATAAGCCACTGCATTTTGCTGATCATTTTTTTTTGAGCAGCCTGCAAAAACAAATAGAACAATAAGAGAGCAGACAATCCATTTACAATTGAATTTATTCATAAAACAATTCTTCCTTTATAAAGTTCCGAAGATCAAAAATACAGTTTATTCGATCCAATGGTAAAAATCAATAATTGACAATAAAAGAAATCGCTTTAATTTATCTCTATGAAAACACCAGAGACCATATACTTAAAAGACTATCGGCCTGCCGAATTCATGGTGGATAAAGTTGATCTGACCTTTGAAATTGATAAAGATCAAACCCGTGTCACCTCGATTATGCAGATTCATAAAAACAAGGAATTAGCTGACAAGTTAACTCCCCTTGTCTTTGATAAGGGACCCTTTGATATTGTTTCCGTAGTTGCGGACGGAATGCTTTTACTGCCCGAGGAATACATGTTAGGGGATGATTTTTTAAAACTGATTAAAACTCCGGACAAATTCAGCCTGGAAATTGTATCCATTCTGACCCCTAAGGAGAATACCAGCCTTGAGGGATTGTATTATTCCGGGGATACCCTCTGCACCCAGTGCGAAGCCCAGGGTTTCAGAAGGATCACCCCCTTTCCCGATAGACCCGATGTGATGGCAACATATTCTTGCACGATTATTGCCGATATGGATCAATACCCTGTTCTACTTTCCAACGGAAACCTGGTTAAATCCGGAACCCTTGAAAACAATCGTCATTATGTCCGATGGGAAGATCCCTTCAAAAAACCCAGTTACTTGTTTGCCCTTGTGGCAGGAAAACTGTCATGCCTGGAAGACAAGTTTACCACCTGTTCAGGAAGAACGATCGATTTAAAGATCTATTCTGAGCCTGAAAATATTGATAACTGCGACCATGCAATGTTATCCCTTCAACAGGCAATGAAGTGGGATGAGGATCGCTTCGGCCTTGAATACGATCTTGATTTGTACCAGATTGTTGCCATTAATGATTTTAATGCCGGGGCCATGGAAAACAAAGGGCTCAATATTTTTAATTCAAAATATGTTCTGGCCAATCCGAAAACCGCCACGGATGATGATTTCATGAATATCCAAGGTGTTATCGGACATGAGTATTTTCACAATTGGACAGGGAATCGCGTGACCCTTAAAAACTGGTTCCAGCTAAGCCTTAAGGAAGGACTGACTGTCTTCAGGGACCAGGAATTTTCATCAGACTTAAATTCCCGGGCGGTGAAGCGGATATCCAATGTCAAAAACCTGAGGGCATCTCAATTTCCCGAAGATGCCGGCCCCATGACCCACCCGGTCAGACCTGAGTCTTATATAAAGATGGATAATTTTTATACCATGACCGTCTATGAAAAAGGGGCTGAATTGATCCGGATGATCCACCATTTGTTGGGTGAATCTGATTTCAAACGGGGCATGGATCTGTATTTTAAACGCTTTGACGGAATGGCCGTAACCACTGAAGATTTTGTTTCAATGATGGCAGAAGTTTCCGGCCTTGACTTGACCCAGTTCAAATTATGGTATTCCCAGTCCGGCACTCCCATTGTGACTTTGACACGATCCTATGACCCCAAGTTACAGACACTGACCCTGATTTTTGAGCAGAAAACTGTTCCGGACAGAAATCAAACCATAAAAATGCCCCTGCATATTCCTGTAAAATTTGGTCTCATTGATGGCAAAGGAAACGATATCACCCCGAAAGGTAAATCTTTGCTGGAGTTGAAATCGGAAAAAACCACCTTTGTGTTTGAAAATACTGGACCCGATACCTACCCTTCTGTTTTTAGACAATTTTCTGCACCTGTCAAACTGGTTACTGACTTTACCGATGCAGAGCTTGCCTTTCTCATGGCCCATGAAAAAGATGAATTCAACCGGTTTGATGTGGCCCAAACCCTCTTTGTCAAAGAGATGCAAGCCCTGGTTTCCAAAATTCAAGAAAAAGAACCTTTGAAAATATCGCCTAACCTTATCCAGGCATTTAAATCGGCATTGACCGATCCCAACACAGACAGGGCATTTCTTGCCAGAGCCTTGGCTTTGCCCCAGGAAACTGAAATCAAGGATCATTATGAGGTTATTGATGTAACCGCCATCCATAGGGCCAGATCCTTTCTGAAAAGGGAGCTTGCCCTCCAGTTAAAAGATCGGTTCATGGAAACAATTGAACAATGCGCCTCGGCAGATCCCTTAAGGATTTCCCATGCGGCCATGGCTGATCGCAGCCTTAAAAACCTGTGTTTGTCCTATATCGGCAGCATTGGGGACGAGCAAACAACTAACTTTGTTTTTCAAAAATTTGCAACTGCCCAAAACATGACCGATGAATATGCAGCACTCAGAATTTTGAGTCTTATCGATTCAGACATAAAACAAGCGGCAATGGATATTTTTTATAAAAAATGGCAGCAGGATAAACTGGTACTGGACAAATGGTTTGCCGTCCAGGCAGCTTCCAGTCTTCCAGATACCCTGGCAAAAGTGCGGAGCCTTTTAACCCATCCTGATTTTTCCATGACCAATCCCAATAAGGTCAGATCTTTGATCTACATGTTGGCCATGAACAATCCGATAAGGTTTCATCAAGCAGATGGAAGCGGGTATCGGTTGATCTCAGACCAAATTATTGTCCTGGATCCCATTAATCAGCAGGTGGCGGCCAGATTAGCTTCTTGTTTCAATCACTGGAAAAAATACGATGATTCGAGAAAAACGTTGATGAAAAAAGAGCTTGAACGAATTTTATCGGTTCCGACACTTTCTAAAAATGTCTATGAGATTGTATCAAGGGCCTTGGAGTCAACTACCACAGTTCCCAATGACCGGTAAAATAAACATACAAGGCCAGGGTCAGGTTGGTGGTGGCGTGGGCGATGATACAGGAAAACAAGTCTTTTCGAATGATCCATAAAATGGAGATTAGAATACCATAGGCAAGGGCAGCGGGCCATTCCGGAACGGTGTGTCCGGCAGCAAAGATAACACTGGAGATAAGAACGGCTGGAACACTCCATGCACCGGGCCTGACAATTGATATATTGGATTCATCGAGAATCTTTAATAGGTAGGTTGAAATTTTTTTCTTTCTGGACCTATTTTTAATGAACCGGTTTCTGACTATCTGGTCCCATTGCAAGACAAACCTGAATACATAACCGCGCATAACTATTTCTTCAAAGACAGGGACAACCAGAGAAGCAGATATGAGTCTCAGGTAAAAACCGGAAGTTGACCATGCAGTGGTGTTGGGCTCGGTAAAAGGCGCATAGAGGACACACCATAAAACCAGCCCCACCAGTCCAAAACCCACTCCGTAGAAAAAGGAGCCGGCAAGGGATTTCGGACCGGTCAACGGTAGATACCACTTCCAGGCCCAGACGAGCAAACCAGGAACAACAATCAGCCTGAGGACATAATTGATTTCTATGGGCAATATTTTTTGAAAAACAGAGGCAATGCCCACATATGCGAGGTAAGGCGCGAAATAAGGGATTATCAAATCCCGGTTGGATAGTGCAGAGATATCCGCTTTTTTAAAGGCCATCAGGCATAATAACCCAGGTACCAATCAACAAAATTGCGAATCCCCGACTGAATGGATGTGGAAGGCTTGAAACCGATGTCCCCTATCAGATCATCCACGTCGGCGTAGGTAGCCGGCACATCCCCGGGCTGCATCGGCAGATAATCAATCACTGCCTTTTTTCCAATGGCATCTTCAATGGCATGCACAAATTCCATGAGTTCAACGGGTTGGTTGTTTCCAATATTATACAATTTATAGGGCACACAGCTTGAAGAAGGACTGGGCGAGTCTGAAGACCATTCAGGATCTGCCTCGGGAATCTTTTTCATTACCCGGATAACCCCCTCTATAATGTCATCTATATAGGTGAAGTCCCGCTGCATATTCCCGTTGTTAAACACCTTGATGGGCTTGTTATCAATAATGGCTTTTGTAAACATGAAAAAGGCCATATCCGGCCTTCCCCAGGGGCCATATACCGTAAAAAAACGCAGGCCAGTTGTGGGCAGTTGGTACAGATAACTATAGGTATGGGCCATGAGTTCATTGGCTTTTTTTGAAGCAGCATAAAGACTTATGGGGTGATCCACGTTGTGATGCACGGAATACGGCATAAGGGTGTTGAGGCCGTAAACAGAACTGCTGGAGGCATAGACAAAGTGTTTTACCTTTGAATGACGACATCCTTCCAGAATATTTCCAAATCCAACAAGGTTTGAATCCACATAGGCGGCGGGATTTTCAATGCTGTAGCGAACCCCGGCCTGGGCAGCCAGATTTACCACACAATCAAATGAATTATCGGCAAATAATTTTTCTATCTTGTTTCTGTCAGCCAGGTCAGTCGGTTGAAAATCAAACCCTGGAAATTTGTTGAGTATGGTCAGCCGGTCTTTTTTCAGATTGACATCATAATAATCATTTAAATTGTCAATCCCGCATACGGCATGACCCTCTTTCAGGAGTCGGAGACTCAGAGCAGACCCGATAAAACCAGCAGCACCAGTCACAAGAACATTCATAGATAGATCCTTTACAAATCAAATTAACGCATGGTGAATTTTTATGATATTTTTTTATCACGAAGCAGAGATCAAAACAAGGAAAGAATATTGGGGCCGGTGATCGAAGGATAGACTGTGTTCATGGCAAATCAGGATATACAGGGGAACTGCTCCATCGGCTGATGCGCTCCCAACCATATCGGTCTTCCCATCCCCTTCGTCTATCCTTAATGGTCAGCCGGTCTTCAGCCCCGGGATATCCAGGGCCCATATCCAGAATGCGACGATCAACCGGGGATCTTCGGTCAATGAGGGTTCGTTTTATATAAATATTCTCCACCTCGGCCATGGGTTCTTTCTTGCTTTGTATTTGTTCCTTCATAATACATTGTCCTTGCCTGATACATGTTATTGGTTGATCGTTTCAGGGGGGATACGGATTGGACACTTGCGAAATTCAGATCAGATGTGAATTCTTAATTATATAATTTATATCAGAATTGTCAAAAGATTTCTTCCCAACCGTCTAAGGAAACACTAATTTATCCAATATAATTCCCCAGAATCGATCCGGGTCCGAGCGATAAACCCATCCCAAATGGATTTTGCAATCATAGCAAACACCTATGTTCCAGGAATATCCCCTGAACCAGGAAAACTCAGCAAAAGGGGGGGGAATAGCAAGGCATCCGGGAGCAGCATTAAAACAGCCGATCTCAAATACTTGTCCATGGGGATTTGCAAAGGTATGGCAAAATGCTCCGTCGATATCTATCTGACAATCAGGTTCCGTAACAAAGCCATTGCAATTCCGGCAAACAATGGCAGGAGCGTCAAGGCTGATCGGCTGATTGTCTGTTCTGGATTGGACATATGATTTGTGTTTGGCAACAATAGACATCAGGGATACCCCCTATTGTTCCTTGTCAAGATAATACAAAGTTGCGCCTACCGGGGCAAAAGACAAAAACAGAATATTCAGCCAGGGAATGAGAAATAAGAGTCCAAACCCAAGATGAAATGCTAAATTCTGCTTTAAAAATTTAATTCTATCACCTAGTGATTCCATCCGCCTGGCGGGAATCAGATCCGTATTATCCCAGGCCAGAAACAGACTGGCAACAACCGAAGACAGAACAAGAATAAAAGGGCTAAAAGGGGTAAAAAGCCCTAGGAACATGATCAAAAGGGTGATTAATACCGGCAAAATGGCCCGGGGTATTTCCTGGCGAATCAGATAGAAAAAAAAGTGCAACAAAGACCCTTGATCAAAGGGAACTTCATGTCCCAAAACAATTCTTTCGGTAATTCTGGACATATAATCCATTATAAACACCCCAAAAAACAATTGGGCAATCAAATAGGACACCAGCATGGCAATACCGGCAAGAAAAAGTGATAAAAGCCATGCAAGAATATTCCACACATATAGGAGCCAGCCGCCCTGGGGAGGGGTCCATATCATGGACAAAATTTGTTCATGCCAATAGAGGATCAGTCCGGACAAAAAAAGCGATAAAAAAAAGACGATAAAAAAACGTAATAACCCTAGCATTAATAAAGATGGCGTTTTTAGTGCCAGGGAGAAACCTTTAATATTATATTTGATACCGGAAAAAAATCCCATTTAATGATCACCTTCCATTGAACTTCTTTTTGAAATACTTATTTATTATTCATAATAATGATATTATGGAAATATTACTATAGAAATACCAAATTTTCAACTTTGGGGGTGCATCCATGACAATATATTATGTGGACGGAAAATTTATTCCCTCTGACAAAGCGGTTATACCGGTTGATGATCTATCTATCATACGGGGATATGGGGTGTGTGATATCATTCGGACCTATAAAGGCAAACCCTATTTTCTGGATGAACATATCCTGCGACTCAAAAAATCAGCCACTAGAGTTGGATTGGCATTGCCATTCAGTCAGACTGAAATCAAAAACATTGTTCTTCAAACCCTGGGTCACAACCCTGATATTGAAGAAGCCAATATTCGGATTGTTTTAACCGGGGGCTCAAGTTATGATTTTTTCACCCCCATGGAAAATCCCAGATTGATTGTCATGGTTACCCCCATCCAGAAACTGCCTGAATACTGGTATTTAAATGGGATTAAAACCATTACCATTCACCAGGAAAGACAGGTTCCCGACGCAAAAATAACTTCCTATATCCAGGCAGCCCTGGCCCTGAAAAAAGCAAAGGCCCAAGGGGCTGTGGAGGCGATCTACGTTAATGGAAGAAATGAAGCACTTGAAGGCACCACGAGCAATTTGTTTGCTTTTTTCAAAGACAGGTTGGTCACCCCTGATCACGGTGTTTTACACGGAATAACACGAGAACTCATTTTGTCCCTTGGACATCGCTTCTTTACGGTGGAGGAAAGACCCCTTACATTAGAAAAATTACTCCAGGCAAATGAGGTGTTTATCACCGGCACCAATAAAGGAGTTGTTCCGGTCATTCAGATTGATGACAGGAGTATCGGCAATGGGAAACCCGGCAAAAACACACAAATCCTTCTCCAGGCTTTAGAACAGCATGCACTTGAATTTATGGAAAATACGGGAAAAGTATAAGTTTTTCTAAATACCCGGACAAACAGAGGGGCTGCTGGTTTGAGATATGCAGTGAATCACATAGGTATTTTCTTGGGAAAACTCTTTGTAAGCGACATGGGTTCGCTTTTGGAAAACACCATGATCCAGGTTAAAAAGTTTTTCAAAAAACTCAAAAAAAGGAATATATTCCCTTGTCAAGATCCAGTCAGAATTTTTTTTGCCCCGGGCAATGTTGCGGAGGATACCGGTATCCCTTGAAACCACAGCAGCCTCAAGCAGATTAAACATATTCTGGGTGATATGAATCTTGCCCCCCATTCCGCAGCACTCCAGTCGAGATGCTGTGTCCACAGCTTTGCCGATGGCAGTAACAATTTTTCTTTTACTGCTTCCCAAAGGGCCTATCAATGCAGTCCCCTGCTCCAGACCTGCCCTGAACTGAATGTCAACATGATGCTTTTTTATAAAGGAAACCACCCTTCGTTCCCGGTCCAATACATGCCGGCCCTGTTTTAGAAGATGAATTTCATTAAAGACCGAAGCCAGCAGACAGACCATCAGCATAACCCGTTCTCCAGGATCGGGTTTGCATAGTTGTTTTGGATCATCAAAAACAGCAACATTTTGAAAAAAGACCGAGTCACCGATAAAGTTATCCACACGACAGGCAAATCGGCCTGCATTTTCGGCAGCTATCTCGTGACACAAATTCAAAACCAGAAAAAATTCTCTTGGGTTAAGTGCTTCTCTTATGACAGAAGAGCCCACCATATCCATAAACGCATACACCCCGTTAGAGATGCTTAACGGATTCATATTCAATTGATCCTCGGTCACCCCTCCCGCAGCCATGAGATATTTTTTTTGAACCTTGAGCTGTTCTTGTTTTTTGTTCAGCCGATCCGCTGTTTTTCTCAGATCACGTTCCTTGCGCCAAATGATTTTTGCAGCAAATTGTCCCTTTGCATGCCCCAGGTGTGCCAGGGAAGCAGATTCAATGGCCAGAATAAGTATGTTCAGTCTCTTTTTCAGGTCAGCTCCATGGACAAAAGAGCCCTTTGATTTTGATAACAGATCCCCTTCCACTGTATTAAAAACAATAGCGCCATAATCGGGAATATAGGCGGCGATGAAATTTTTCGAGCGGAACTGCCTCACAATCTTCATATTAATCTGCATTTTCGGAAGAGAATTAAAAACATGGCCGTCATATGAATCAACTTTGGAATTTGAAAAAGCAGAATTGGAAAAAGCGGAATCAATCTGCTTGCTCTCCCAGGACTGATGGTCAATCAATAATATTTTTATCCCTTTTTTATAAAATTCATGATGGTTCCGCAAAACATAGGAAATGATCCCTTCTGTTTGAGTTTCATCTCCATATCGGTTGGTATGATATAATTGAACTGGGGAAATATTTTTAAATTTGAAAACCTGTTTTCCAAATATTTTCAAAAGAAAACCATACATCCCCCTGCCGTCAAATTTATGCAATACCCCCCTGTCCCATTTTTGGGGAGGTAAGAAATCTGAAAGGGTATGATCCGTTCCAAAGACAAGCCCCACTTGTTTTGCTCCCATTAATTTAAGGGAGAAAGAGAGCAAAAGGGTCAGAACATTTTTCGTCTGAAAAATTCGGCGTTCAAATTTTCTGATATCCGGTAGTTTTTGATTCATTTTTTGCCCCGCTTAAAGAACCTATTTTCGAAAAGGGCGTTAAAAAATAATTCAGTGCTGAGTCATCCGATTGGGAGCCAGTCGATCTGAATTGACCCGCTTTGGATGTATTGGCTTTTAATTGATTTAAAGTTGATTTATAAAAAAGATTTTGAAACAATGCGATCTCCTTTTGCCGAAAAGAGATCATGGACCCGATAAAAAACACATGATAGATCCGATATACATTTTCTGAAACAATTTTGAGCAATTTATCCTTTTGGGCTTCCATTCGAGATATCCAGTCTCCCAGGGTTTTAATATAATGGACCCTGAAATTCTCAGCATTTAATAATTCAAAGCCTGACCCAGCTGCAAAATCGATCAGTTCCTGCTGCAGCATAAGTTCACCGCCCGGAAACATATAGGTATCCAAAAATGAATTTTCATAGCCCTTTTGCCGGGCATTGGTGGTGATGGTATGCTGGAGAAAAAGCCCGTCTTCTTTGAGACTATTGAATACGGTTGTAAAAAAGAGTTTCATATTTGCCCGGCCCACATGCTCTGACATTCCCACACAGGAGATTTTATCAAATTTTTCCCTGGCAAGGTCTCGGTAATTTAATATTTCTATTTGAACCTGATCACCCAGCCCTTCCCTTTCTATCCATTGATCTGCATATTCTTTTTGTTCGGAGCTAAGTGTGATCCCAACCACCTGAACCTGGTAATGCTTTGCCGCATAAACTGCAAAGTTTCCCCACCCGCATCCTATATCCAGTAAACACTCTCCTTTTTTCAACCGCAGTTTTCTGCAAATTATTGCCATTTTCTCATTCTGGGCATCGGACATGGTGGCATCCTTGCCACCATAATAACCGCAGGTATAGCCCATGGTTTCACCCAAAAACAATCGATAAAAATCACTGGGAACATCATAGTGGTATTCAATATTTTGTTTCTCTTGTTCCCTGTCCTTAACAAGATAGCGGGAAAATCGGGTCAGAAGACTTTTGGGCTGGTCTGTATTCAGTAATTTATCACAGACCATTTCATACAATTCCCGGATACTGCCGGACACATCGAAATAACCTTTGACATATGCCTGCCCCAGGGAAAACGCATCCGGCGATATCAACGCGTTGAAAAATTTTGGATCTTTAATCAATAGTTGATGCTGGATATCACCCGTGGTTGCATATCTTTTCCCATTAAAGTCAACGATTTCGATGGGAATCATCTCCTGTTTGAGGGTTTGGATAAATTTTTTAAGAAAGATCCCTTCTTTACCGGGGATAAATTTTGACACTTTAGCAAGGCTGGGTTTCATCATACCTCCTTTGCTGATTTTGAGAAAACGTGCATTTGTGAGAACGTGCAAATGATAGCTATGAAATTTTTTTATAGGCCATTATATAAAATTCATTGAAAAGATAAAGGATTAAATTTAAAAATCATTAACTACTGCCAATGGACTTTAAAATATTTTTGGCCTCTAACAGGGCTTTGGAAATATTGTTTCTTTTGTTTTCCAACTGAATCTGGATGCTTTCTTTTTTGACATATTTATAGGACACCCTCTTTTTTAAGATGGTGTCAACCGATTCCAGAGGCATCTTCAGGTGTGCCAATGAAAATGTCAGGGTCAATGAATTTGGGGTAATATCCAACCGCTTTACCCCGGCTTTTATTGCAAAAATTCGAAGCATAATTTTCAACAGCATGTTTTCAGCTTCCTTGGGTAATTTACCATACCGGTCCAGCAGCTCTTTTTTCATATCAGAAATATCGGATATTTTTGCTAATCGGGACAAACGCCGGTACAAGGTAAGTCGTTGTTCAACAGACTCGATATAATCATCTGGAAATCCACAGGACATACTGGCGTTAATTTCAGGATCAAGGGGTTCAATGCTGTCTTCCCCTTTAAGGTCATGAACAGCCTGGTCCAGCAGTTTTAAAAACATATCATAGCCAACTGCGGCAATATGCCCGGACTGGGATGCCCCCAGGGCAGTTCCGGCCCCCCTGATCTGAAGGTCCTTCATGGCAATCTGAAATCCAGATCCCAGATCCTTGTATTCCATTAAGGCTGACAAGCGTTTTTGGGCATCCTTGGTCAATTTTGATTCGTCGGAAACAAACAGATAGGCATAGGCCTGGTTGTCTCCCCGGCCAATGCGTCCCCTGAGCTGATAAATCTGGGAAAGACCGAATCGTTCGGCCTTGTTAATGATCATGGTGTTGGCCGAAGGGATATCAAGGCCGGACTCCACAATGGTGGTACATACCAGCACATTAACCTCCAAATTAACAAACTGAAACATGACCTTTTCCAACTCACTTTCCGACAGCCTTCCATGGGCGACCCCCACCTTGGCATGGGGAACAATTTTTTGGATATCATCGGCAATTTTAAAAATGCTTTTGATATTATTGTGAATGAAAAAAACTTGACCGTTTCTAGCCAATTCTCTTTCCACGGAATCCTTGATAATCGTATCTTCATATTTTGAAATATAGGAAACAATGGGCTGGCGGTCAGCAGGCGCCGTGGTGATGACACTGATATCCCGCATGCCGGTCAAAGACAGGTGCAGGGTTCTTGGAATGGGAGTTGCGGTCAGGGCAAGCACATCAACAGTATTTCTCTTTTTTTTTAAAATTTCCTTGTGTTTCACACCAAAGCGCTGCTCTTCATCCAGAACCAGCAGTCCCAAAGATTTGAACTCCACATCCTTTTGCAGCAGTCTGTGGGTTCCAATCACAATGTCTACCAGTCCCCCCTCCATCTTTTTTAAAATCTGGAGCTGCTCTTTACGGCTGCGAAACCTGGATAGACATTCAATTTGAACCGGATAATTTTTAAAGCGCTCTTTAAAGGTCAGTAGATGCTGCTCGGCAAGGATAGTCGTTGGCACCACAACGGCCACCTGCTTTCCGTCATTTACCGCCTTAAAGGCAGCCCGAATGGCCACCTCTGTTTTTCCATATCCAACATCACCGCACACAAGGCGATCCATGGGGATACTCGATTCCATGTCCAAATGAACATCATCAATGGCCTTGAGCTGATCCCGGGTCTCTTCATAGGGAAAAGAAGCCTCAAAATCATTATAGTAATTGTCCGGCAAACTGAAGGCAAACCCATTATTCACCTTGCGCGTTGCATACAAATCCAGAAGATCTGCTGCCAGTTTTTCCACTTCCGCTTTGGCCTTGGCCTTTGATTTAATCCAGTTTTTAGATCCAATCTTATCAAGAATCGGGTTATACCCATCCACACCAATATATTTACCGATCATTTCAATTCGATCCACCGGCAAATACAATTTATCATCATCCTGGTATACAATCAGAATAAAATCCTGGGAAATCCCGGCGATATTAAGGTTGCACAGCCCTTCATACTGACCGACCCCATGCTCAATGTGAACAACGATGTCACCGTTTTTTAATTCTTCCGGGGCAATAAATTCTGTTTTTAAATCTCTATGACGGTTTTTTTGCCGGCGGATTCTTTTTTTACCAAAAATTTCGTTTTCCGTAACAAGGGCAAAATTTTCCCCAGGCAATACAAATCCTGAAGACAAACCGCCTATGGTGTAGTACACACCCCTTGGAAGAGAGGTTAATTCATCAAAGGTGCAAGGATTCGGTTGAATTCCATAGGGGGCAAGCAGGGAGGTCAGGCGCTTGGCCTGAACATCCTGGCTGACAACAATCAAGACCCTCCGACCCTCATTCAAATTTTCTTCAAACCATTGGACCAAGGGTTTTAACGGATTTTCATCATCTTCATGCGGCTGACCCTGGCGTTTCAGACTGGCCGACAAGTCCAGATTGTCCTCATAATCAAAGGGAACAACACTATGTTTTTTGTCTGCCTCAAGAAGAACCTGTTTCAATATAATTTGCCGGTTCTGGCGTATAAGTCCGTTTACCTGATCCCAATCCAAATAAATGGATTCCGGCTTAACACAGAGCCTGTTTTCTGCTGTCACACTCGTATAATTTTGCAGGGCCTGATTTTCAAATTCCATGGCCTTGGCTGCCAGGGTATCTGGAGAATCCATCAAAAATGTCGCTTGAGAGGGAAGATAATCAAACAAGGAATCAAGGCGCTCATACACAATGGACAGCATGCTTTCAATCCCGGGGAACCTTCCCATTGCACGGGTTTCATTCACATATTCCCGGGTTTGGTTGGCCGAAAGCCCGGCCAGGACGCCGGCATGTCGCAACCGGGCCAGAATATGGGGAAGATCCTCTTTTGAAATAATCGCTTCGGTGGCCGGCAATATAATGGTTTCGTTTATTTCTCGGGTCCCCCTCTGGGTAAAGGGAGAAAAAAAGCGGATGGATTCAACCAGGTCCCCAAAAAACTCTATTCGAACCGGTTTTTTTCCTCCGGGTGAAAAGACATCCAATATCCCGCCTCTCACTGAATATTCCCCGGGATCTTCCACCAGGGACACCCGTGAGTAACCACCTGCCTCAAGCTTTAAAACCAGTTGGTCCCGATCAATCTCCTCATTGGTGATAATCAATTCCAGAAAGTCATTGATACTTTCCTTTGGAATGAGCTGCTGCATCAAGGTGTCAATATAGGTGACCAATAAATATTTTTTAGATCCGGATTCAAGGATTTTAGACAGGGCCGCCAGTCTTTGGCTGGAGGTTTCCCGATGATAGGACAGCGATTTGAACGGCAAAATATTATATCCAGGAAAATAGAGAATCTTCTCTCGTTCATTGGGCATGAAAAAATTCAGATCCTGGATAAAATTGATGGCTTGTTTTTGATTTGACAGAATTACCACGAGGGGAGTGGCCAGTGAACAGAACAATCTGTAAGTTAAATAGGCTTTATGGGATCCATCCCCACCCAGGGCGATAATGCTGCGGTCACTCTTATTTATATCCTCAATCATTGAAGCTGTCATGTTTACCTGATTGTAATTTACGATCTTGTCACCAAAGGAAATCATGGCCTTGGTTTAAAGGAAGTTTCCGAAAGAATCAAGCAATAATTCACCAACTCAGCCCATACGAGTATTCGCATTGACCTGACACGGGTATGGTATTCACAGAAGATTCATTTGGCAGTTGTCGATAAACTATCTATGGAAACTACTTGAATTTATTGGCCAGATCATTGTCAATCACATAAATACAGGTTTCATTTGCTCCCTTCTGGGTGTAACCAAATTTTGAGGATAAATTGTTCATCAAAAATTTGACATCCTTTTTAATTCTCTTGTCATGGGATTTAAATTTCTCTGTATCAAAATCCTTGATGGCATTTCTAAAATTTTCATTCTCGATAAAAGGTTCCAGTACCCGTTTTTTGAGATTATGGACATAGCGTTCATACAATGATTGAAATAACCTTGTTTCAAGAATATCTTTCCCTTCAATCATAATTTCATGGGAAAGGGTTCTTGTGGTGTACTCCTTTAGTACGTCAAGTCTGATTTCTTCCCTGCGTTTTTTGACCATATCCTCTGAGAGAAGCCTGTTTTCAATGCTTTCAAGAAAAGCTTCCGTCACATGGATCTCTTCTTTTGTAAAGATACACTTCACCACCGATTCAAACTCATTGGTAATAGCCGAAATATAATTTTTAATATCCTTGGCGATCTGGTCCTCGTTATAATAATAGAGGGATTCTTTCACCTGCTGGAGAATCCCGTAATCGTACATGCGCAGCAGGGAGGATAAAAAACCCTGGGGAATTATTTTTTTGGGTTGATCATCAAGTTTATTAAAAAACGTGCAGAGATCCGGCATATTGATGAGTCGATCTTCCTTGGCGTATTTAGAATAAAATTGATCAAATATTTTTATGGAATCCCTTCCTGACAATCCTTCTTTCCCATATATTTCCGATTCGGCAATGATTTTTTTTAACATCTTCTTATCAAGTGCTTTGACATCCTCCCCATCCAGCCAATTGGGAAGTTTGCCGGAAAAAATCTCCATTTTAAGCAGCATGAGTTTTTCATCACAATAATTCTCATATTTGGATGGGTTTTTTATCCACTCTTCCAGGGCCAGAGATTTCTTGCCAATTCGGGTGCAGATGATAATTCTTGCAAAATTTTTCAAAACCATGGGAAGAAAACTGCCTTCAATGTGGCGCCCAAAGATGTTCGAATATATGTTGACCTCTGTCTGAACATCCAGCACATAGGGAATATCGATATATTGAATCCGGTCATCAAAGGAGGGAAAATCCCTGATATTTCGCTTGTCTTCGGGATTCATCAGGGCAAAAAACAATGAATTCACCTGTTCTTCCAAATTTTCAACCTTGTGAACCCCTTCTGAAATAATATTATGAAGTTCAACCATTCGGTCCACATTATGGGATTTTATGTCCATGAGTGCATAAATACCATTGTTGATCTTTGCAAAATTAGAACAGATATAATTAATGATATTGCTATCCTGAAACAGGGCATTGATTCTGTTCTGCAACATTTGATTTGAGATAACGTTCTGCTGCAGGGGCTGATCCCCCGGGTTGAACACACTGATACCATTTCCAAGCCGCCGGTTAAAATAATAGGGGCGTGCATAGAGCATTTTAAACACCTCGCTGGGATTTCCAAGGCGCTCTAAAAGAGAATGGTAAATGGAAGAACAAATGGTGCAAACCTCTTCTTTAAATACCCATTCATATTCTTTTTCCGTGAACAGCCGCCACTTGAATTCATCATTTTTTATCAATTCATCCAGCACGCTCCTGCGCTGTTCCTTGGGAATAACCAAAAAGGGGTTGTCATGGGAAAGACAGGGAATTTCGATATAGTCCCTTTGACTGTCTGCAAGGGAGAATTCATCGGGTTTGATCCCTGTACTGGTGCCTTTTTCAGTTTCAACATATTGAATTAATTTTTCAAAGGTTGACAGGGTCATCACAGATTTGTCTTTGTCCTGTAACTTTTTGATATTCAACCGCCAGACAATCTCATACCGAAGCCCCTCTTCGGTATTGGTATATTTTTCAAACTTTCTTAACAGGTTATTTAAAAATGTACTTTTACCGCATCCATGGGGTCCATAAAAAATATAAATGCGATTTTGTTGGGCACCATGGCGCAAATATTCCATCTGCTTCATGAACCGATTGGCAAAAAGCATATCCGGAAAATAGGGATTGACTGAATCTTCAACAAAGAGTCTTGTACAGTCATAGTTTGTGAACTTAAGTTTTTCAAGATCACCGGTGATGGATTCTTCAGATTCATCCACGTAGCATTTGATCATATCATGAAAAGACTGAAAAATATTTCTCAGGATTTGAGAAGGTTTGGCATTTAAAAGACTTAAAAACTCCTCAAATGCAATTGGTTTGAGGCGCTGATATTCTGTTATATTTTTATCCAGCAGATCAAGGGCTTGTTCCACGGATTCAGTTGGGGATGATTTTTTTTCCATAATAGATTATATCTCCCGCTTATGAAGTTTACGATTCTCCATCACATAGCGTACTCTTTTCCATTGAATTTTTTTAGGCTCCAGTTCTTTGGGTGCCGGTGTTGTACCCGACGGTATTGCTGGATCCCAAAAATTAGCATAACTGGCAGCAGGTTTTACTTCTGCGGCAGGCTCACTGGTTTCTAAATGGACGGGTCCTCCCCAAAGGTATTCAATACCCATCATGGTATTCTCAATAAAATCAAGTTTCAAAGGCTTTTCTTCAAACAAATGGTTTAAATGGAGTACCCCTTTAACTGATTTATCTGCTTCCACCCTAACCTCGGGGGGATGGTAAAGGGTGTCTATGATCATTTGTTTGTAATCTTCGGCTTTTTTCGACTTTATATAGTACTCCCAGGACATCCGGGACTGATTAAACCGTTTTCCCGACACAAACAACTGATGTTTTGTTAAAAACTCCTGGTCAATATACCGGTTGATAAAGGTAAAATCATTGAGGTTCTCCCTGATTTTAAAAATATATGGGTTGCCTGATTTTTTTAAGGTATCATACTTTTGTTTTTTTACTTCATCCGCCTGGTTATAATAATCAAAGGAATAACAACCCTTGTCCTCCATTTCCTCAATGTGCTGGAAAAGCCTCATCCCAAGTGCATAGGGGTTTAACCCTACCTTGGGCATGGCAGTTACGCTGGCATTGACCTTTGCAAAATCAGATTCATGACCGCAGATTCTGTCATCCCGCATGAACAGATATTCGTGCCAATAACTGGCCCACCCTTCGTTCATTATCTTTGTCCGTATCTGGGGCTGAAAATACAAAGAGGTGTTCCGAACAATCTGGATAATCGTCTTCATCCATTTATTTTCATCCTGCTTTAAAAATGGAGAATGCTGGATAATATATTCCATGACATCCGGCTCAGAGGATTTAGTTGAGACATTTTCTTGTCTGTAAAGTTCTTCAAACTCAGGATATTTGCCAATGATGATATCAAAAAAATTTTCCCCGGTTCTTTGGGTATTATTATACCGGGTAATCTCCTTTAGGTAGGTGTTATGGGAAACCACTTTGATCTGTTGTAAAAAAACATCAAAGTAATAATCTATTTTATTAATCTTTAGCGAATTGGCCTGTTGTTGATTTTCCTTGGAAATAATATGATTAATCTCTTGATAATACCCCACCAGATTGTCTATCCCCCTGGAAAATTCTATCACATAATCCACTAGCCTTCCCTTTTCAGAACGAAGTTTTGCGATCAGTCTTTTATCGGCCAGGGCCTGTCCTGTCAGATCAACATCCCAGGTGTTTTTATAAAAAAGATTGTTCTGGAAAAAATCAATATGCCCCAGAACATGGTAAAAAATCATTACATTGAGCCAATCCGGGTTGTTATCGTTATAATAGGAAATGGCCGGTCGCGTATTAATAACCGTTTCGTAGGGGTTGGACGGATATGCTTCATACATACCCTTACCGGATAATACTTTGACATCATGAACCCAATAATCATAGAGGGTGGGTATCATAATCTTGGGGCTCAGTTCGATCATATCCCGGTTGGTAACAATATATTCAAGGGTCTCGTCATCAAAGCGCAAGCCCTCGTCCCGGGCTCTAACCTTGCATTCTTCCATTATGCCTTTGACATGTTGACTCACAAGTTCCATAGATATCTGCCTTTCTGGTTGCACAACCAAGCGGGATAGGAAATAAAGCGGCTTGGACAGCGAACCAGCTTGAAAAATCAAGGGTTAGGAAATAAGTCGTTTTATACCCTGGATAATTCTTGAATCATCCACATTTTCACCCATCACATCTAGTTTGATCAACTCTTTGTGCTCGTTTAATATTCCCGAGGAGCTTAAATATTTTTCAACTTCTGTCTGCTTACCTCCCACATAGGAGTGCTCCACAATGGTAATACCGATCCTGGCCACATATGACATCATCCGCTTGATTTCGGTCAGGGTCTGTGTGCCCTCTTTATCCCAATCATCACCATCTGTGCCGTGAAATACATAAATATTATAGTCCCGGTCCAGATTCTCTCTTTCAACAATATCATTGACCAGCTTAAATGCGGTAAAAACCTTGGTGCCGCCTGCCACTTTATAGGAATAATATTTGTAAAAATCAGAAACTTCTTTGGCATCTGTATCGTGGAGGACAAATCGTGTCTCCACCTGTTTCTCGTATTGATACATGAGCCAGGAGTAGAGCATCACATGTTGGGAAACCACGGTTTGAGTGACCTTTCCCCCCATGGATCCCGAGTAATCTCTTAGAAAAAAGACCAATGCCTGGGATTCAAAATCTTTTTCCCGGGAAAGAATCCTGTATATCAAGTCCTGGGGGGATATGAGAAACTGGGTGGTGTCAATGTTGGAAACATCTGGGATCCTGCCCAGCATGATATTGGTTTGAACGATTTTCTTCAAGGTGGCCTTTTTATCCAAAAACTGCCCCATCCCTTTATTTCTATCCGTAAGATCATAAACATATTTTGCCAGGGATCTTTTTTTTCCTTTGTCCTTTAAATTGGGCAGCTTAAAATCCTGGGACAGCACCTTTCCAAGTTCATAGGCATTGGCCTCAAATTCATGTTCCCCGCCCTCTCCTTCCCCCGGCCCTTCTCCGGATCCTTCTCCCTCGCCCTCTCCTTCTTCGGGGCGGACAGGTTGTTCACCAATGATATCGCCTTCCTCTCCCTCTCCTGTTCCCCCGGTTGGCTCCCCTTCCCCCGGTTCTTGCTCCAAATTAATCTCGTCATGGAAAAATTTTTCCTCCACAGTTGTCGGCACTACAATAATTTTCTCCTTGCCGCCGGAACCGGGTTTTACAATTTGTCCAATACGGATCTTTCTTTTAAATCCGTCTTCCTCTCTTTGTCTGTCTCTTTCAAGGAGTTCATCAAGGGTTATCATGATAGCCTCTCCCCAGTTATTATATCTGTATATGACTATTTGCCTGATTATTTCTTTGACTGTTTGCTCAACTGCTTAATTGTCGGGCAAACTATTTATCGTCCTCCTGGCTGCAAAAATACTCAATGGTTTTCTGGGCACAGGTTTGACAATAACCAAGTTTTTCATTCATGGTATAAATCATTCGATCATAGAGCTTCTGATTTTCTTCATTTGTCCTGTTTGCAAGGGCCCCAATCAGGGAACCTGCTCCTGCTATATCGGATTTTAACCGAACATCGGTAATGGCTTTGACCAAATCCAGGTTATCCATAAAATCGTAATTGGCATCCACGGACAATTTTTGTCCGTAAATCTTTCGGATGGAATTTCTAAAAGAAGCCCGCTGCTCTTCCGTTTTCAGCCCCAGTCGTTCTTCAACATTCTTGATGTAACGCTCGTCGATTTTAAGGGCCCTTAATTCTCCTGTCTGGGGATCTTTGTATTTCCACATCATATCAGGCCCCAGGTGCTCTGCATCCACCCCGATAATCATGTTCACATAATTTAAAACATCTTTTTTAATGGCCAGAGGTTCATCCATATAGGCATTAAACATCTCCGTCATAATCCGCTCGCGGTAAAGCCCCCGGGCAATTTTTAAGTCTTCCTTGAATTTTGCCCGGTCAGACGGTTCCTGTACATAATCCAGCACAGTTCTTTCAAGGGCATTAAAAATATCCAGGGCAAACATACACCTGCCTTCATTGGTTTCCGAACTTTCCAGCAGCAGTTGAACCGCCCGCCCAAGATTTCTCTGGCCCATTCCCTTTTGCCCGAACCGTTTGGTTATCTCAGTATCCTGGTTCAAAGAATCAATGAGCTCTGCCAGGGTTTTCAAACTTTTTTCACCGGCTACCTCTCCGGCGGCAAGCTTCATGATTTCAATGGGGGTTAATTTGTCCGAACGGGGCAGACGTGTCAGCACTACCCCTACCGAAGCAGCATAATTAAGGTTGGGATCCTGGTGGAGCACCTCGTGGGCAAGGGAACGCTTGGTATCGGTGCCAATGGCATAATCTGTCAAATATTTCTGAATTTTATAATCTGTGTTATGCGCCACATAACAGATCCGACACCTGTCAATGATCGGGGCTTCTTCCCGTTCTGACAAAAAGGTGTCAAACTCAGAATTATTGCTGGTGGCAATAATCAAGGTGTCAATGGGCCATCTGAATCCGTCAAGTTCAATGGTCCGGTTCTGAATAACCCCGAGATAAACCTGGACCAGATCTTTTTTATTTTTATAAATCTCATCACTGAAATGAATCCCGCCGCCGGCAACCCGGGCAAGAGCCCCCCGCCTTAAATCAAACCGATATGGGTTGTTCGAATCAGAGATATGAAGCAGCCTCTGGATCGACTCTTCCCCCATAAGATCCACCGCAGATGAAGTGATTTTGTCCTTGGCCGGGTATTTGCCAGTGATAGTGCCAAGACTTTCAATCAGGGGCACCTGGGTGATTTCTATGAAAGAGAGCATCTTGGTAAGATCATTGTCACAATATTCCCTGATCTGATTCCAGATATAAGCGGAACAGGCCCCCAGGGGACGATATTTATCATAAAGATGTTCTGTTTGCTTGGCTGTGAACTTAAACTGTTTGGAGAAATATTCCATGGATTTCTCTTTTGTTTCATGGAGACTCATGGCCAGAATCATGGGATCTTCATATGTCTGGGATTCGATGAACTGGATTTTGCCATATCCCCCCAGTTTATCTAAATTGATATACCGAAAGGTGTGTTTTCTGTTTTCCGGAATGGTTAAAAATTCTCGATATCGCGCGCACAGATATTCCACAAGAAAGGTCTTTCCATTACCGGGTTCTCCCACAAGGACAAAGGCCATCTCCCTGGACGACCCCCCCTCGGAGGCATCCTTTACAAAGGAAACAAGACTGTTGATCTCATCATACATACCAATCAGATGTTTTTTCCCCTGACTGAACAAATCAAATTGATAGGTGGTTTTCCCTTTGACGGTAATTTTTTGAATACCCGCATCCAGAATCATCCGGGAAACACCTTGAAAGGCATCTTCAAAAACCTTTTTCCCTTTTTTTACTGCTTCAACGTGGTGGACTAAAGATTTTGGATTTACTTTGTTGGCCATTTTACCCTCCCATGGGCAGCAAGGAGGCTGATGCTGCCGGTCAATATTGGTTGGAATTCGTCAATTTTCGTCCCAGAACAAATTTGTATTCTGCTTTGTCAGTTGAAAATTCTGGCGTAACATTTTTTCGGAACTGAAGTGTGGTCGGATTTCTACTTACCATCAATATAACAAGTAAAAAAAAGAGTGTCAAACGATTTACTTTTCTATTTTCCACCCCCGCCATGGCTTTAATTTAAACTATTATAATATCTGATGATTCCGATGGGATAGCTTTATTGTTTTTCTTGAAGTATCCCTTAGATATCGCTTTCTGTGTTCAGAAAATTATGATATTAATATGATATTTAATAATTTAGCGGAACCTAAATGAATCCGAAAGAAGTAACCATTGTCCTAGACCCTGTTAAATGTACCGGATGCGGGCTTTGCCTTGCGGTATGCCCTTCTGACACCCTATCCATTATCAATGGGATTGCTGTTATTACCGGTGAAAATTCCCTTTCCTGCGGTCATTGCATGGGGGTTTGTCCTAGTGCTGCAATCGAAGTGGAAGCTATTGATAATGAGATGACCTCCTTTGAAACCTTTTCCCTGGACAAAAAATGGTTGAAATATGGTGGGTTCCCAACTACTGATCTGGCCAGAATAATTGCCTCCAGAAGATCCTGCAGAAATTTTAAAAACAATCCTGTGGAACCTGAACATCTGCGGGATCTGATTAAACTTGCTGTTTTTGCACCTTCGGGCACCAATAGCCAGGCATGGACATTTACCTGCCTCTCCTCCAGAAAGCAAGTCTTGGATTTTGGAATTACGATTAAAAATTTTTTTCAAAATCTGAACAAAAAAGCTGAAAATTACTACTTTCGAAAAGGGTTGAAACTGGTAGGTATCAAAGCCCTTGATACCTACTACAATGAATACTATTCCTCTGTGAAAGAGGCCATGGATAAAATGGAAAACCAGGGCATAGACAGGCTATTCCATGGTGCAACCGCCTGCATTATGATCGGTTCCGGTCCCCAGGCAAGCTGCCCCAAAGAAGATGCCATGCTGGCTGCGGGCAATATCCTGCTGGCATCCCACACAATGGGGCTTGGTTCCTGCCTTATCGGGTTTGCCGTTGAAGCCATGAAGGCGGATCGTTCTATTCAGGAAAAAATTGATATTCCAAAGGCTGAGAAGATACATGCAGTAATTGCTCTGGGGTATCCCGATGAAACATACAAACGCATTACAGGAAGAAAAAAACCTATAATTCGGTTTAAATGAGGTAAAAATGACCCGGGAAAAACCATTGTCAATTGCTGATATCACTCAAGAATTGAATTCTGGAACAGCTACCATAAAATTTATATTAAATCGGTTCAATACATGGTTTCCCTTTAACCGTACTGAGGGTCATCATTATTATTCCCGAAATGCAATCCCAATTTTAATCAAAATACAAGGATATCTGGATGCCGGGATGTTGCCTTCCCAAATAGATCAAGCCCTTAAAACCGATGAACAGGCAATTTCTGATTTTCCAATTAACACGGCAACAGAGAAAAATATCAGCAAACTACCCAGTGAAGAGATTCGGGTAGGCAAGGATGGATTAAACCTCATCAAATCACTGTTTGACGATATCGCTTTGCAACAGAACAGGGTTGCCGCTGCCCATGAAAAAAGGGCGGAAGCTGAAGAAAGAAAAGCCACAGCCATTGAAAAAAGGGCTGAGGCTGAAGAGAAAAAAGCCATTGCCATGAATAAGATTGCCATGGCTCTCCAGGAAATGAATCAACATAAAATCCATGATCCCCAATCAAGGGAAATGGCATTCCAGACAGCACAAGGATTGGCAATGGATGAAACAAACCCGGAGGTTGCCCTCCCAGATACAGGACAACAAGATTTCCCGGCTATCTTTGATTCCCCCGACCCGCCCTTTGATCTATTAGAATCCAGCGAAATAGATATGGATGATCTGTCCAATTTGATCGAAGGCGACCTACTCCAGGATGACCCTCTCGTGGATGTACAAAATATTCCAAACACAGCGCAGGGTGTAGCTTCTGAAAATAAAACCGAACTCGATGATTTATCCGCCCTCCTTGACCAGAATCCGACCAACCCAGGCCCGATCGGTCAAAGAAAGACCGAAGAAATGCATGGGATGGACAATCTGTCCCAACTTATCGATGAACCTTCACCATCCACCAATGGTATATCCGATTCTGATATGTCTGATATGGATGATTTATCTAATTTGATAGATACGGTTTCAAACCCGACATTATTGGAAACATCTCCTCTGATAGACGACCTTTCGTTATTAATTGATGACCTCTCTTCCCTTGATACACAGGTGGACAATCTGTCTTTACTGATTGAACCTCAATTTGACCAAGCGAATGAACCGCCAATGACCCCATCACAAATTCCCGTGGCAATAGACGATCTGTCTTTATTGATTGAACCCGATAGCCTAACTTCTGATCCCTTGACTTCTGAAGCGCTAGCCCCCATGGATGATCTAAACGAGATCATAAGCACCCCATCCTTAAAACCTGACATTACCCCCCAGGAGGATCTTAAAGCATACAAAGCCGCTGTAATGAAAACGATTTTACACCTCAAAACAAAAGGATTGAATGCAAAAGAATCCACTAAACGGCTGAACCAGGATGGCGTCCCGACAATTTCGGGAAAATCGGAATGGAGTGAAAAAGCAATTTCACAAATATATAGTTTTATGGATTCTGCCAGATAATTAGTTTTATTCTGATTCGTTTATGCTGGATCATTTATCGTATTCGATTATTTTGGTTCGTTTATTATGGAATCGTTATTTTGCCCCTGCTTTGATTGCAAATTCGTTATTTACAAATTTTTCCAAATCAATAAGACTTGTCATAATCTTCATTTTGTCCATCATATATTTTTGAATCGTATCAAGATCTTCTATTACAGGAAACAACTCGCCCGTGGTTATACGATCCGGAGGCGTGGTAAGCACCTTTCTGATCACCTCTTTATCCTGGGATAAGAAATCACCGCCAATAACAGAGGCCGGTTCGGGTTGAGCGTCAATGGCAACTCCAGATTTTACGAAGCTATCACAAATTTCCTGGATTGCTTCAGGATGTTTTTCGATAATTTCTGTTCGCATGACAAAAACGCAACAAGGATGCCCAGGCCACAGGTCCTTTGAGAGACAGAATTCTTCGCCATGGCCCTGGGCAATCACCTGGGATCCAAAGGGTTCTGCTACAATAAACCCGCCGATTTCACCCTCTTCATCATATTCCAGGGCTTCAGGCATCTGGAATGGTGCTACAACTTCCAGGGTCACATCAATTCCCTTTTCTGTGGATCGCCCGGGTTTTAGACCTTTTTCCGATAAAAGCTTATGAAAAAGCATATTATGGATGGATAATTGATAGGGTATCAAAACGGTTTTACCGGCAAAATCTTCAATTGTTTGAATATTGGCCTTTTTACTCTTTACGAGAATACTTCCTGATTTATGGGCAAAAAGCAATAATTTCAGATCCACTCCAGCTTTGAACAAATCCATGGCAGTGGGCGCAAGAATCAGAGCACCATCAAGGGATTTAACCGAAAGCGCATCTGCAACCTCATTCCAACCATTTTTAACCACAGGCTCAAGGGTGCAATGCTCAAACGTTTCCATTCCTTTTTTTAATTTAAGAGCACTAACACCCAGGATAAGATGGTCTGTTATTTTCATATAGCCAATCTTAATTGCCGGTTTTTCCGCCATCGAGATACCTCCGTATAATAAGCGTATAAAAAGATAGTTTGTCTTTATTATGCGCAACTTTATTTCAAAGTTAATAACAAACAATTAACAAACCAGGTGCTAATTCTTTAAAGAATATGCTGTAAAATGTTACATACTTTCCTTATAAAGTAAAGCGATAGTTTGTTCAACCGCAATGAATCCTGTGACACTTTTATAGGGTTTTCAAAAGATAGCGAGCCAGATCAAGATCCTCGGGAGTTGTCAGCTTAATGTTGGCCAAAGACCCCGTGGTAACAGAAACAGGGAGACCTGCATGCTCCAGAATGGATGCATCGTCTGTTCCGCAAAAAGAGGTATTCCTGGCATTAATAAATGCGCTAAGGACAAGATCAAGACGAAACACCTGGGGAGTCTGTGCAGCAAAAAGCAATTCCCGGTCAAGGGTTTTCGCAATACGTTGCCCGATTACTTTTTTTACGGTATCCGTAATTTTTATGACCGGAATACAGCCGCCGCTTTTAACAGCCTTGGCAATGCAATCATCCATTAGGGATTTATCAACAAAGGGCCGTACCCCATCATGAATCAGCACAATGGTCTTGTTAAGTGTTGGGGACAATTGCCCGGCCTTTCTCAAACCGTTAAAGACTGAATCCTGACGGGTTGTTCCGCCATCGACCAAATGAATGGGGGTATTAAAACCATAGGGGGCCAGGATGGAATCCCTGCAGAAATCTCTATCATCCCCAGGAAGAACCAAAATGATATCATTAATTTTTCCATGGGATTCAAAGGCCGTAATAGTCCTGGTCAAGACAGGAATCTTGTCCAATTTCAAATATTGCTTTTTTTCCCGGGACTGCATTCGCAACCCTTTGCCTCCGGCAACAATAATGGCAAGATATCTGTGATTCATTATCAACTCAAATAAGAGAGTTCTCTTGGCAAAGGGATTCCCTTACCCATATGATCTTCACCATAGTTTACACCTGCCAGTATTACAAGATCGTTCAGCGCCCTTGAATCACCGAGAAAGGTCACAATTTCAATTTCTTCTTTCTTAATCTTTCCCCCAGCCCATTGGATATCCAGAACAGATGAAGCATCAAAAAAATCTTCCCCCACCTGGAGCTGAACCTCGCCACCATAATGCTGAACAATTTTTGCCACCAAAAGACTGGGTCGACTGTGAAAGCCTCGATCTTTTGGAATCCCCACCCGAACTATAGATCTTTCCATGTTGTCATTTATTATTCTAAACGCCACTTCTTTGCCCGAGGATAAAAATTTGGCAGCATAAAATAAACAAAAATTCACCGCCCGGTCCAAAAGGACATCCCGATCGATCAACTCCGACAAGGCGAAACTAACGCCCTTATAGACATCTTTAAATCCAACATCATACAGGTGTCGCTCATAAAAATGCAACAAACGGCCCATGACCTGTAATATGTGAAAAACAATTGAAAAATGACTGCGGAGTTCATCCAAAATAATATTTTCAGAAGAGGACTCCGTATTTACCACATAGGAATCAAATGAAGATTGAATATTATGAATCCGCATCTCATAGTTACGGATAATCACTTCATTAATTTTTCCGGGGACCAGTTTATTGATCTCTTTTAAATCATATCGTTCATAAAAGGAAAATTGTTCAAAATCTTTGATCACCTCAAGAAATTCACTGGCAATCCGCGTCAAATTTTCCTTTTGTTGATCTTTTGCGTTAAAATCATCAATGTTATGATCCAGGTGCTGACTGGAAGAGATTCCGGGGAAATAGCTTAAGTCATAACCGGTATTGGGAATGGTTATATCCAGTCGCTTTGCTTCCTCTAAAATAACTGGCCCCGCAAGCTTCAGAGAGTCCTGAATGATTCTCAGGGTATCCAGAGCCTCCAATTTAAACATTTCTTGATGATCATTTTCGAGACGGTAAAACTTAAATCGATTCAGCACATGACGCTGGGAATAACAAGCAAGGGAAAGATGTCGTATGCTTGCGCTTAACTCACGATAAAACACCCATTCCTTATTTTTCTTTGCCCCGTGGAAATCCAGAAAATCTTCCAGAATATGGGAGGTGGTGATAAGTTTGGAATAAAGTTTTTTTGTAAAAAGGTAATCATCGGATTCAATATTATTGATAAATAATATACATTTCAAATATTCAAAGGAAAAAATATTTACCTTTTCCTTAAACGAAATATCACAGGTAAGACTCATTAATAACTATCCACATTTAATAGAATTGAATTAAAAAAATTTCGGTCTGACCGTCCAATAAGCCGAATCCTGTCACCCGGGCCAGTTACCCAGCCACGGGCCAACGATCATTCATCTGGGATACATGTTGCCATGCACCTCATGCAACCTACCCGGAAACTCGGGCGGACAGCCCTCAATCATTTCCCTATTTGGTCTTGCACCGGACGGGGTTTACCAAGCTTTTCCAGTCACCTGGAAAACTGGTGCGCTCTTACCGCACCGTTTCACCCTTACCTTAAAAATTGTTACCAATTTTTAAGGCGGTCTATTCTCTGCTGCACTTTCCTTCACGTTGCCGCGACTCCACGTTATGGAGCGTCCTGTCCTGTGGTGTTCGGACTTTCCTCCGGATGCCAATGACACCCCGCGATCGTTTAGTCCGGTCAGACCGAAATTTTAATCAGTATTTACATGGTAAAGAATTCTACTGCATTGTGGACATGAAATCAATGAAGATCCTCGTTGCACTTCAATAAAAAGCTGTGGAGGGATATTCATGAAACATCCCAGACAGACTGCATTATCAACACCGGTAACAGCAAGTCCGTTATTCATTTTTGAAATTTTCCGAAACCTCTCCATAAGAGAAGGATTAAGGCTTTTACCGATATCTTTCTGCCGGACCAGGTACTCTTCTAACAATTCTTTATCATCCGTGCATTTTTTCTCTATTTCAGCTTGTTGGGCTAAAATCTGTTCCGCCAGCAAACTATACTCTTTTTCGCTCTCTTTGACTATGGACTCTGATCTTTCCCGTTCATCCATAAAATCGAGCAATTCTGTTTCAAAAGCATCTTTACGTTTTTTGTTGTCATCAACCTCACGGAGAAGCACTTGATACTCTTTGTTGGTTTTAACCATCCTCAAGTTTTCATTGCTTTTAATAATCCGATCATCAACTATCTGAATTTCAGACTCACTATCACGACACGCAGTTTGGGCCTTTTTCAACTCTTCTTTATTTTGGACCAGCGCGTTTTTAAACTGATTAAGCCTTGATTCCAATTTAGTTTTTTCTTTTTTAACTTTTTCAAGAACCGCCTGAAGCCTGACAATTTCAGTCTCCGCCTCCTGAAGCTTAACAAGTGTGACAATATCTTGTTTTAATATATCATTCATAGCTTATCCTTAAACTGTTTTGAATGGATCCTTTTCCTTTTGAAACACCTTTATCGTTATATCATACCCAACAGATGAAAGGGCTTGCCCAAGACTATTTTTTAGCATATCACCGACAATAATTTCCGAAGCAAAATGCCCTACATCTATAAGTCCCCTGTGAACCATTTCAACCTGTCTTGCCTCATGATATTTGAGGTCACCGGTTATATAGACTTGCGCAGAAGAATCCAGAAAAGAACCGATCAAAGACCCACCTGAGCCTGTGCAGAGGGCGATCTTTTTAACCGCCAGACTCATATCTCCTGCCACACGAATAGATTCAAGCCCGAGACGTTCCTTGATTTGAAGTACCAACTCTTTTAATGACAGCTCAGAATTGAGATGCCCTATCCTGCCAAGCCCCTCGATCCTGTCAATGGCATGATCCAGGGGTAAATCCCCGATTTTGGATTCAAAATGGAGGGGTCCATCGCATTCAACCCCAATAACCCTGGCAAAATAGTCATTAAGTCCGTTCACGGCCTTATCTAAATTGGTATGCGCCGACAGAATGCCGATCCTTTCCCTTGCAGCCAGGGCAATTGCCGATCCTGGCATCCTGCCGAAGTCGATAGATTTTTCAGGACTCATTTGCAAAGGATGGTGGGAAAGCACAAGGTCTGCTCCCCAATCCTTTGCAGCTTCCATCACCGCCATGGATACATCCAGACTGACCATAATTTTTTTAATGGTCCATCTGAAATCACCTGCCTGGAGTCCTGAATTATCCCAGTTTTCAGCAAGACTAAAGGGTGCAAAAGAATCGATAATATCAATTAATTTTTTAACGGTTAACGGCATAGCTCCCTCTAAAAGCAAAAAAAGCGTGGTATAATACCACGCTTTTTAATCTTATATCGGTTTGACATCCAACAGGCACATTCATATATGACCTGACCATCCTTTTGCGTTTTCAACCTGCATGTTAATTTTGACCAAATTTTGTTTGATGGTGGGCCCACCTGGAATCGAACCAGGGACCGACCGGTTATGAGCCGGTGGCTCTGCCAAACTGAGCTATAGGCCCGTCAACATCTAAACAAACTTGGTTTATATATAGCAATCAAAGGATCATGTCAAGATTTAATTCTCTATAAAGGTCTTCAGCTTTTTACTTCTTGTCGGATGCCGGAGCTTCCTTAATGCCTTGGCCTCAATCTGACGGATTCTTTCCCTGGTAACAGTAAAATCCTTACCCACCTCTTCAAGGGTATGATCAGATTTTTCTCCAATACCAAATCGCATTCTTAATACTTTTTCCTCCCTTGGAGTAAGGGTGGCAAGAATTTTCCTCGTCTGTTCAGCCAGACTAAAATCAATGGCAGCTTCGGAAGGGATTGAAAACTTCTTATCCTCTATAAAGTCACCCAAATGACTGTCTTCTTCTTCACCAATCGGGGTTTCCAGAGAGATGGGTTCCTTTGCAATCTTAAGCACCCTTCTCACTTTATCAATGGGAATCTCCATCTTTTCAGCAATCTCTTCCGGTGAAGGTTCTTTGCCCATCTCCTGGACAAGATACCGTGAAGTTCGAATAAGTTTATTGATGGTTTCAATCATATGAACAGGAATACGAATTGTCCTGGCCTGATCCGCAATAGCTCGGGTAATGGCCTGCCGTATCCACCAGGTGGCATAGGTTGAAAACTTATACCCCCTCCTGTATTCAAATTTGTCAACAGCCTTCATCAAACCGATATTTCCTTCCTGGATAAGATCCAAGAACTGAAGCCCCCGATTTGTATATTTTTTGGCAATACTAACAACCAACCGCAAATTTGCCCTTACCAATTCCCGTTTTGCAAAGTCAGCATTTTTCCTTCCCCTATCAACCCCCTCGACTATGGCCCTCAGGTCTTCAACCCCACCCCTGATCAAATCCCTGCGTAGGTCCACCTGACATAATACAGAACAAATATCTTCATACAGCACAACCACCCTTTCCACCGTGAGGTCGGTCCGAGCAGTGGCCCATGCCACAAAGGTATCCTGATCCACGCCCTGCTTTATCATCGTGTCTTTCCGCACATTAAAAGTTTTGGCACATTTATCCAAAAGCTGATCAACGGTTTCAAACCATGAAATCGTATTCCGAATGCTTTTCTCTATGTTATCAACAACATTGGATTCAAACCGCCATCGTTTTAAATGCTCAAATATAATTTCTGTATTATCAGAAATCTCTTTTTTGAGGTTTTCAATTTTTTTGGTTCCTTTTTTCAGACTGACCAGCAGCTCTCTTTTTTGCTGATTTTCTTCATGGATATCATTTATAAGGGTCAGGGCATTTAGAAATTTTTCCTGCTTGGATACTTCATCCACAGCCCCGTCCCCTTCATCCACATCTCTCAATACATGTTTGGGCCGCATGGATTTTTTTTCCATTTTCTTCCCATACATAAAAATGATAGATAATGAAATCGGACAATTGAGCATGGCCCTCAAAATATTTCGTTCACCAGCCTCAATCTTTTTGGCAATTTCGATTTCCCCCTCCCTGCTCAAAAGGGTTACCATGCCCATCTCTTTTAAATACATTTTCACAGGATCTGTAACCGCACCAAATTCAAGATCAGGTTTTTCTTTTTTATCTGAAAAAAGCTCTTTTTTGTTGCTTTTAGCGTCCTTGTCACTATCCTCGTCGGCTTGGTTACCCTCGTTCTTTTTGCCTTTTTTAACAGCTGATTTTATAATAGTCTTTTTTTGAGGCTTCACCACAGCTTTCTTGGAAGAACCCTTCTCTTGATCCACAAGCGCAATTCCAAGCTCTTTGAACTGAACTACTATATCATCAATTTGATCAAATGATTGTAAATCTCCAGAGATTGCATCATTTATTTCGGCAAAAGAGAGAACACCGGTTTTTTCACCCTTTTTTATAAGCTTACGCATTTCATTCTTACTGATCACTACATTCTCTCCAGACTTGTTTGTCTTTTCCGCCATAAAATGCCTCCCAAAGGCCTAAAGTTTTTGGCAATCGTGCAATTGCTGAATTTCCTGCTGTTTTTGTTTTAGTAACTCCGTAACATCAGCATCACAGCCCTTTTCCGCACTTATTATTTTTGTTGTTAATATATTTTCGTTTTTTCTTCTAATTTTTATAATCCGGTTCATCAATACATGGGTCGTTTGAGCCATATCTTCAATCCCTGAAAAATCATCCATTGCAAGGGACGCAATCAATTCCTGGTCGCTGGTCTCATTTAATTTGGCCATAACATTAGTGACAAAGCCATCCTTGTCAAGCTCAGTGGCCATGATTATTTTTGCAATCCCTTGAAGCTGTTCTGAATAAAAACAGTTCACCACATTTGTTTTAACCACCTCGGGAATCAACTCCGGATAATTCAGCATGATGCTAAGAATTTGCTTTTCCCTTGGATCGGATACCAAACCTTCATTCTCCTGGAGTGTTGGCCCCAGGGGCGATTGTTTTGTATTATTTTGAACTGCATCTCTAACCTTTTCCAAAACCGCTTTCTCATCAATGTTCAGGGTTTCAGAAAGTTCCCTCACATATAATGATCTTAAAGCAGAATCCTCGATCAACGATAGGTGCTGCTTCATCTCATCTAAGATTTTAATACGTCCTTCCACAGACAACCCATGGGTTTCCATGGAAAGCCCTAACAAAAACTGCATAATGGTCTTTGCTTCTGCGGCAAGTGACAAAAAAGCAACTTGCCCGTGCTTCATCACAAAAGAATCCGGATCATTCTTGTCCGGTAAAACCAGAATTCTTGTATCCACACCCTCTTTCATGAAGATCTTAATACTTCTTTTTGCAGCATTGATCCCGGCAGCATCGGAATCAAATACCAGAACCATCTTAGAAGCATATCCTTTTAAAATCCGGACATGCTCCTGTGACAATGCCGTACCCAGACTGGCCACAACGTTCTTAATCCCATTTTGGTAAAGGGATAAAAAATCAAAATAGCCCTCGACAATATAAACAACCCCTTCCTGGCGGCAATATTGTTTGGCCGCATGGAGACCGTAAAGAATTCTGCCCTTACTGTATACCGGGGTTTCAGGGGAATTCATATATTTGGGCATGGCATCATCCATGACCCGTCCGCCAAATCCTGCAACCTGCATATTAATATCGAAAATCGGAAACATTAACCGATTCCGGAATCGGTCATAATACCCATTGCCCTGTTTTTTTTGCAAAATCAATCCGGAATTCACTGCAACCTGCCGGGTTACCTTTTCATGCTTCAAAAAATTAACAGCATCATCCCACACATCATTGGAAACACCCAGATGAAATTCATCAATTATATCGGTAGTCATTCCTCTTTTTTCAAGATAATCTCTGGCAGCTGTTCCCCTGGATCCCCTGATAAACCCTGCATAAAAAATCATTATTTTTTTGTTCAGTCGAAACAGGGACTCTTTAACAAGAACCTGCTTTCTCCTGACCGGATCAATCGACTCCGGTTCAATGATTACATTATATTTTCTGGCCAGCATCCTAACCGCTTCAGGAAAGGAGATCCCGTGATATTTCATCACAAAGGACAGCGCATTTCCCCCAGCGCTGCACCCAAAACAATGGAAAATCTGCTTATCAGCATTCACCGAAAAAGAAGGGCTCTTCTCAGAATGAAACGGACAGAGACCAAAAAAGTTCCTGCCTGATTTTTTAAGGATAACGGATTCAGATACGATATCTACGATATCAGAAGTATTCAAAATTTCTGAAATTTTCTCTTCAGGAATAGTCATCTTTGGCGGTGCTGGCTCCAAAATTTCAACTGGTTATATAAAATCAATAAGTTAAGTACTTAATATACCATGTCAATAATCATCATTAAAGATAATCCTGATTTTGAAAGCATCATCGCCCTCACCATAGTTGCAATTATTTAAAATAAACGTAAAAGAATGATTTACAAACAACCCTTGCTTGAAAGGGATCCACAAAGATTTTCATTTATCCGGGTTGCCATATTTAATGATTTTCCCATGGCTTTGAAAATGGATTCAAGCATATGGTGCTCATTACTACCATAATATGCATTTATATGAAGATTTAATCCGCCTTTAACACAGAAGGCCTGAAAAAACTCCTTGGCAAGATAGGCATCAAACGAGCCGGTTGACTTCAAGTCGTCTGGAAAATGATAGACAAGGTAGGGACGGTTGGACAAATCCACTGTCACCCGTGACAATGCTTCATCCATGGGAACACAACTATCACCAAACCTTATGATTCCCTCTTTTAACCCAAGTGCCTCATAAAAGGCCTGGCCAAGGACAAGCCCGACATCTTCTATGGTATGGTGAAAATCCACCTCAATGTCCCCTTTGGCAAGGATCTTAAGATCAAAAAAACCGTGGACTGCAAAGGCGGTCAGCATGTGATCGAAAAAGGCAATTCCAGTGGAAATATCGGCCTTTCCGCTGCCATCCAAATCCAGTTGAATTTCGATCTGAGTTTCTTTTGTTTTCCGGGACACATTTATTTTTCGACTCATATCACCATCCTTGAAACCCATTCTCAAAATTAGGAACGAGTGAATTAACTACCACAACGCATTGTTCAAAAAACTATTTGAACCAGCCCTGCAAAATACAATATAATTATTTAGATGTCAATTTGATTGTCCCGCCCCTGGAAATTAATTATTCTCCAATCAGCCAGATCCGGGTAATTAATTAAAAACTATTCTTTTTTAATTGAATTCTTAAAAAAACCATCATAAGGTAACCTTTATTTTTTTTGCGACTATTCTCTATTTTAAAAAGGATACACGCCAGATGGAATCCAATAAAAACGTCATCATTATCGGCGGAGGTGTCATCGGCCTTGCCTGTGCCCATTACCTCATTGAAAAGGGAGCAAGCGTCAGGATTATTGAAAAGGATGGGATTGGTGACGGTGCCTCCCACGGCAACTGCGGCCTGCTCTATTTTTCTGATGTTATTCCACTTTGCTCTCCCGGAGCTGTGACCCACGAAATTCACAGGACCCTTTGCGGCACCTCCCCCCTGTATATCAAACCCACCCTTGATACCAAGCGACTAAGTTGGCTGTTAAAATTTGCCGCCAAGTGCCGTTCCCGGCCCATGCACCAGGCAGCCAAGGACAAATATGAAATACTCGCCTATTCAACTGATCTGTTTGAGCAACTTTTAGACCTTGAAACCCTTGGGTGTGATTTTGAGAAAAAAGGCATTTTAACTGTTTTTAAAAACGAAAAAAACCTGGATAAGTTTACGGAAACCAATAATTTTCTTCGGACCTATAACCTTGGTTACACCCGGCTTGAAAAAAATCAGGTACTGGAAATGGAACCCTCCCTGGCACCAAGTATAGCAGGTGCCTGGCATAGCACTTTTGACTGGCATTTGAGGCCTGAACTGCTCATGGCTTCCTGGCGAAAACATCTGGTACAAAAGGGGTTAATTATAGAAGAGCATTCAAAAATGCTTGATTTTGAAATATCCGGCAGCACCATCACCCATGTAAATACGGTAAAAGGAAAATTTGCAGCAGATGCCTTTATCATGGCCACCGGTGCATGGGCTCCCAGGACAGCCAAACAACTGGGACTAAACCTTCCAGTCCAGCCCGGAAAAGGATACAGCATTACAATGGAAAGACCGGAAGTGTGTCCTGAATTCCCCTGTGTGCTTTACGAAAAAAATATGGTGGTGACTCCCTGGACGAGTGGCTATAGACTCGGCGGAACCATGGAATTTTCAGGATACAGCACCACCTTAAATTACAAACGGTTGTCAAAGCTTATCAATGGCGCAACCCAATACATGAGGGATCCCACAGGCACCCCTGTCATCGAAGAATGGGCAGGACTCAGACCCATGACCTACGATGACATGCCCATCATAGACCAATCCCCCACCCAGAATAACCTGGTAATCGCAACGGGTCACGGTATGCTGGGACTGACCCTTGCAACCGGAACCGGAAAAATAGTGACAGACATGGTGTATAATCAGACCCCTGAAATTAACATCCATCCCTTTAGAATCAGCCGGTTTTAACCCATAAGAAAAGGGTTTTTTCACAATGGCATGTAAAAAAACCCTTTGCCTAACAATTTTGATAATTTATTATTGAACAGTTACATTAACTGCAGCCGGACCCTTCTGGCCGTCTTCTACGTCAAATGTAACCCGATCTCCTTCACTCAATGATTTAAAACCAGAGGCATTGATTCCAGAATGATGTACAAATACATCCGGACCATCTTCCTGCTCGATAAACCCATAACCCTTTGAATCATTAAACCATTTTACAGTCCCATTTGCCATTGCGACGATCTCCTTACTTTAAATGATTGATAGTAGTTTCAAACCTCAGGTCCTGCCACTTCAACAAATGGGTCTAGCCTTTAGAACGAAACTAAAAAGCCCTTGTTTATTGACTTTTTTGTATATTATTAGCTTTGTTCTAAAAATCAAGTTTTTTTTTAAAAATTCATCATTATTTTGTAAAAATTTTTAAAATTGAGTATTTAAACCAAATGGCACGCCGCCGTTCGATGGTGGCCCACTGGCCGTTCTCCGGGACAAATGCTCCAACAAATTTCCTCAACCAAGGGACACCTGTCTGCAAATCGGCATCCCTTTGGCATATCCAGCAATGAGGGGACACTCCCCTTTATGGTGGGCAAAATGGTTTTTGCATTCTTTGCCCGGGAGGGAATTGATGCTAACAGTCCTTTTGTATAGGGGTGCAGCGGTTTTTGAAACAAGTCCATTGCCATAGATGTTTCGGCGATTCGCCCGGCATACATCACTACCACATGGTCACAGCTCTCGGCAATAACCCCCAGATCATGGGTAATTAAAATCACAGACATGCCTGTCTGTATCTGTATCTCTTTGATCAGGTCCAAAATTTGTGCCTGGACAGTCACATCCAATGCTGTGGTCGGCTCATCGGCAATGAGGATGTCCGGTTCACAGGCAAGGGCCATGGCGATCATCACCCGCTGCCTCATCCCTCCGGACAATTGGTGGGGATATTTTTTCATAACCTGGGAAGGATCTGAAATCCCCACCTGTTCAAGCATCTTAACCCCATTGATTTCCATGGTGGACAGTTTCATCCCAGGGAAATGGAGCTGATATATTTCCACAAGCTGCCGTCCCACGGCATGGACCGGGTTCAAAGCGGTCATGGGTTCCTGAAAAATCATGGATATTTTTTTCCCGCGGATCATGTGCATCTGTTCAATGGGGAGTTCAAGAACATTTTTATCCTGAAACCAAATTTTTCCCGAAACAATTCGGGAGACTGGTTTGGGAAGCAGACGAAGGATACTCAGAGCCGTGACACTTTTCCCGCAACCGGATTCCCCTGCAATTCCCAGAACACTTCCCTGGTCCAGGGAAAAACTAATGTCATCCACTGCGTGAACATCTCCTTGTTCCGTATTAAAAGCCACCACAAGGTTTTCCAATCTTAATATTTGTTTTTTTTTACTCGGATTTAGATTCAATTGATTTTCCATCATTAATTGGCAACTTTGATCTTAAATTGTGTGTTCATGATTATTTTCGGCTCAAACGCTATTCCTTTTTTCATGGCATCAAGGGTTTGTTTCCGAATTTTTTTATCAATCCAGAAAAGACCTCCCGTAGTAGAAGAAAAGGGATCAAACAAGCCTTCGGACATTTTGGTACCGTGGAAGCTTGGCAGTTCAAGCCAGGGCCAGAAAGCAGTTCTAACATAGGGCACCATGAAAGTAGGCACATAGGCAGCAATAGCATGGATTTTATTCTGAATAGCCAGGGAGAGGTTAATACGTTCCGGTTCATCCAGACTGGCCCGGTATTTATCTATCAATTCGTCCAGTTCGGGATCATCTGTATTGGTAATATTATTGGTCTGGGGTTGATGGGCATTGTCAGAGTGCCACCCCTGCCAATAGGAGGGTCTTGAACTGGTACCTGAGGTTATCCATGCCACATCATGTTTTTTTTCAAGAATTTTTTTAACGGTTGCTGTGGAGTCCAGTTTTTCCAACTCAAGCTCAATACCCGCCTTTAACGCATCTTCCTTAAGAACCACCAGCTGGGGCATATATTCCTCAAACCCGTAGGTCACTGTCACAGAAAATCGCTGGCCTTGCTTTTGCCAGATACCGTCCGTCCCTCGCTTCCAGCCCGCATCCTCCATCAGAGCCTCCACCTTTCCGATATCATATTGCCGGGGGGCAATTGTATAATCAGTGTATTTTCCATATCCGAAAAAAGGCTGGGCAAGCCTGGCATAATCCCCCCTGAGCACCCTGTCAATTACTTTTTTAATGTTCATGGCATGGGCAAAGGCCAGACGCAGCCGTTGATCTGAGAAGATTTTTTTATCCTGGTTCAGCCACATTCCACGGGAGGGTCGCGCAAGATCGTTATAAAACCAAATGCGGTTCACATATCCTTTTTCAAATACCCTGGTTCTGGTTTTGTCATGCCAATACTTGGGCATATTTAGACTAAAAGCATCAATTCGTCCTTTTTTAAAATGCTCCCATTGAAGGTTATAGTCCCTTATTACCGTATACAGAACGTAATCCACATTGAACCGGTTTTGAAAATATTTTTTTTCCCTGGCCCACCAATGATCTTTGCGTTTAAACTTGATAAATCTGCCTTTTTTAAATTCATGAATCTGGTAGGCACCCGTATTGGGTACGACAGCCCAATTGTAGTCCTGAATAAATTGGGGGCCAAGAAGGGAAAAAAAATGTTCGGGAGTGGGAGAAATACCCAATTTCAAATGCAGATCCGGAACGGCTTTTGTGCTTTTTATCCCAATGGTATAGTCATCATAAACCACAACAGATTCAATTTCCCTGGAATAATAATCATTGTACCAGGGGGCAATGATATACTCGGACCGCATAAATGTCAGGGTATACACATAATCCCATGCAGTGACCGGAACCCCGTCGGACCATTTTGCCCCTGGATCCAATTTGAAATACATGGTTTTTTTATCCCTGCCAAATGCCCACTGGGTGGCAAGTTCCGGAATAATATTTTCCGTATTGGGGTGAATATTGATCAGGGAAAGCTGATTGCCCAGAATTGCCGACCGGAAAGATCCGTTTGAATCGGGCCCCACCACCCTGAAGGTCATGGGAAAACTCGAAAGTGGCGAACGGAGGGTGCCGCCTTTTAATGCCGCTGGAGAAGCAAAAACCGGATCTTCTTGATTGGTCAGCCAAACAAGATTTTTTGGCAGGGTTTCATATATGCGTTTGTCCCTGTCCGTTGGTAGCGGTTGGGGGTCTTTTTCCGTGTTTTCAGTGGTCTCACTGCTGCACCCAGGACAGCAGATCAAAACCAGCAAAATTATCAATACAATTGACAAGTGAAAAACAACTGACAGGTGAAGATATAGTTTTAACCGCATTTTCTCTCCATTATTTGTCGCAACTTCCCTGGCTGACCAAGAGATTTTACCTTCCTTGACAACTTACCTTGCCCAAAATTGACAAACCTTATCAAATTCCCAAACAAATGAGCAATCTTTCTTTTATTAAATTTTTTGACTGGCATAAAATCTTGACCCCATTGCCGGAATATAATAGCATGATAGCTTCAACATAGAATATTGCACGGATTGAGTGACTGCAATCTAAACTTTTTTCAGGATAGATAATTTTAAATGGATATTGCATCTTTCATCGGTATTATTTCCGGGTTTTTATTAATAATTTCCGCCATCTTCCTTGGGGGAGATATATACAATTTCATCAATGTTCCAGGACTCATGATTGTATTCGGAGGGACCCTTGCCACCACATTGATCACCTTTCAGTTCAGGGATGTTTTTGCAGCATTCAAAGCTGCTTATTTTGTTTTTTCAAAGGACAAAGAAGATCCCAATGATGCCGTCGCCACAATGATACGCCTCAGCAGGATCAGCCGAAGCCAGGGCCTTTTACAACTTTCCAGTATTAAAACCCGATCCCTGTTTTTAAAAAAGGCCTGTGGATTGCTGGCCGACGGGTCCTCGGAGGAGGTCATCCGGGCTGCCCTTACAACGGAGATTCAATCCCTTCAGATGCGACATTTTATTGTACAGGATGTATTCCGGAAAATGGGAATATATGCACCGGCCTTTGGTATGCTGGGCACATTGATCGGCCTTGTCCAGATGCTCAGCAAGCTCCAGGACCCTGCCAATATCGGCCCTGCAATGGCCACAGCACTTTTAACCACCTTTTATGGATCTTTATTGTCCACCCTGTTTTTTCTCCCCATCGCAGGCAAACTCAGATCCCGAACGGTTCTTGAAATCATCCACCTTGAAATTATGCGGGAAGGCGCCATATCCATAATCAACAATAACAATCCTGTGATTATATATGAAAAACTTTCCAGTTTTATCTCTTCCAGACTTCGCAAACCCATGAATCAGATGGATATAAAGCCCTAAATCAATGAAAGACACCTCTTACAACAGCTCCTTTATCACCTATGACGACGATGGGACCTGGCTTATTACCTATGCGGATTTAATGACCATCCTATTGGTGTTTTTTGTCCTATTGTACTCCCTCGCTTTTTTTGAGAAGGAAAAATACAAAGAAAGGGTTGAAATCATTATGCGCCAGCTCAAACAGGATCAGGAAATAAAAGGGGTTATGGAAATTTTCAACCTGCCTGTAAACATGGACCGGAAAATCAGTATTGAAGACATAACAGGACTTAGATCAAGAGAAACTGCCCTGGTGAAAACCATCAATAATTTTGTCAAAAAAACAGATCAACGTAAAAATATCACCACCCAATCCAGGGGTGGAAAAACTATTCTGACAGTTTCAGGAGAAACGCTATTCAGCTCCGGTTCTGCCAGTTTAAATCCCGGGGCTCTGCCTGTTTTCGATCAAATGATCCAAATTTTTGACGAGTTTCCCGAATTCATCATCAATATTAAGGGACATACAGATAATATTCCCATTTCAACCCAGGCCTTTCCCTCCAACTGGGAATTGTCTGCCATCCGGGCCACGACGGTTTTAAAATACCTGGTTTCCAAGGGAATACGCCCCCAACGGCTGACCGCCACAGGATATGGGGATATCATGCCCCGGGTGCCCAATACCACTGATGAAAACAGAGACAGGAACAGGAGGGTAGAATTTGTTCTGGAAAAAAATGAAACAAACGACTGATCCAAAAAATGCAATAGAAAATGATGCAATAGAAAATGATGCAATAGAAAATGAGGAACAACGGGAAGCCTATCGGTATATTTTTAACGGGGATCAGCGCCTTTCCATGATCTTTAAGCAACAATCCGTGGAAGTTATCAATATTAGTGCCGGAGGCATGGCATTTCGAGGGAAAGGATTTACCCGGTATGATGTTGATCAGATCAATCTTTTTCTTGATATCCCCAATTATCCTGGCGATGCCAGTTTTTCTGCCCGGCTGAGAATCCTGGACATCACTGACAACGGGATTTGCCATTGTATTTTTGAAAATTGCACCATTGAAAAATATGAGATGATTCATAAATATGTACTTGAAATGCAGAAAAAAAACATCCTAACCCATTCTAAAATTCAGATGAAATGATCCTCCACATTGATATGGATGCTTTTTTTGCTGCCGTTGAGCAAAGGGACAATCCAACCCTTAGAAATAAACCAATCATTGTGGCGGGTAATTCAAAACGAAGTGTTGTCTCAACTGCCAGTTATGAGGCGCGGCAATTTGGGATTCATTCTGCCATGCCAGTTTTCCAGGCCAAACAAAACTGCCCCCAGGTGATCATCGTTCCGGGAGACCGACACAAATATGCCGCAGAATCAAAAAAAATCATGGGGATTATCTCCAATTTTTCCCCCCTTGTGGAACAGGTGTCTATTGATGAAGCCTATGTGGATATCAAAGGATGTGAAAAATTATTCGGCCCCCCGGCTTCCATGGCACATAAAATCAAAACCGCCATATTCACGGAACTATCCCTGACCTGTTCCATTGGAATTGCACCCATTAAATTCTTAGCTAAAATTGCCTCGGACATGGATAAACCCAACGGTATCACCCTTATTTCCCGACATAAAATGGACCCATTTATCCAGGGCCTACCCATTGCCAAAGTCCCGGGGGTTGGCAAACAGGCACTGAAACTTATGGCTGTTTTACAAATCAAAACCCTGGGGGATATTCGCAAATATGATCAAAATCTGCTAACTACAAAATTTGGTAAAATGGGGTCCCGGTTGCATGAGCTATCCCTCGGGATTGATAACCGTCAGGTGGAAACCGATTATACCCGGAAATCAATTTCCAGCGAGACCACGCTTTCCCAGGATATTTTTGACCCAATGACCGCAAAAAAAATATTGTTAGCCCTTTCCCAGCGTGTGGGTCATGATCTTCGAAAAAAAAAGATGATCTGTTGCAATGTTACCATTAAAATCAAGTTTTCAGATTTCACCCAGATCACCCGGAGCAAAAAAATCGATACATGGATTTGTTCCTCTTCTGCAATCTTCAAACAAGCAATTTGCCTGTATGAAAAAATTGTATTAAAGAAAAAAATTCGTTTGCTGGGCGTGGGGGTTTCCCATTTTATGGATAAAAATGCCCCTGTTCAGATGGAATTGCTCTGTGCTCCCGGGGAAAAAACAACAAAGAGATGGGAATCCGTGGACATGGCTGTGGATTCCATCATGGAAAAATTTGGATCGGATATGGTAAAAAAAGCCTCTTTAAACAAACCGAAACAAAAAATAATTGCCCAACCAAAGGTCGGAAAGATGTCTGAGATTGCCTGCACCAACGTCACCATCAAAGGTCGGGTCCAGGGTGTTTTTTTCAGGGCGGAAACCCAAAAGGTGGCCATTCTTCTCAATCTTGCCGGATATGTCAAAAACCGATCCGACGGATCTGTGGAAGCCCAATTCCAGGGGAATGAAGAAGCGGTTAAAAAAATGATAGGATGGTGTCGCACAGGTCCCCCCGCATCCAGGGTGGACCATGTGCTGACAGAATCAACACCTATTCTTTCAAATAGTGACACCTTTGATATCCTATATTAGATTCTGTTAGTCTCTATTACAAAACGAGAAGAGCCTGGATTAAAACCCCAAATCTTCATTCACAAGAATGATCTTTATCCGGCCCTTTAAAAAACATTTTTCCGTAATGGTCCAATAATTACAGATTCTGTCAGGGCTTGCACAATCATGGCAAACTCCAGTTTTCGCGCAGGGGGTTTTTTTATCGAGATTCATTGTATTCACAGGCGCTGCATAATTTTTAATGCGAAACATGGCATCTTCAAGATCACCGCAAAGTTTGTTTCTGCCAACAATCAACAGAACATTTTTCGGACCCCACATGATGGCGGCCACCCGGTTCCCGATCATATCAAGATTGACCAAATGCCCGGCTTCCGTGATGGCATTGGTTCCTGTGATAAACAGATCCACCAGAAGGGATTTACGCCGAAGCTCAAGCATTTCTTCTGTGGACAAACTTTTGTCAAAGGTGTTGAGCACTTCAATATCTTTTCTGCTATTCAACTCATGGAAAAGGCCTGTGCCAATAAAGGACATAGAGCCTCCCCAGGAAACACTTTTAATATTCAAACCGGGAATGATTTGGTCCAAGGCAATCTGTTTGGCAGATTCAGCAGTATCTGCCATGAATACCTCAAAATTATTGTTTTCCAGGTTTTCCTTAACCGCTTCAAGTTTCAGCTTCCAATACGTATCGATGGGGCCTATTTTAATGGGATTGGTCATATGGATTTCCTTTTATTTGAATATTCATTCGATAATGTTGATAAGTATACCTGCTATTTGCTAAACCTTGCAATGATTATTTATTATTCACAGGTGACGAATTTCAGCAAAATATTTTGTATGTTTTTTCCCTTTGTCCGGGCCATTTCTTTTTTATCGAATCTCCATAATTATTGACATAATCAACTATTGTCTGAACTAACCTGAGAAGACCAACCAAAATATCAACACAAGATACCCTATATTTTTAGTTTGTTATCCCGTTTAGGCGCATACTGATTTTATAGAATTTTCATTTTTTACGGCCTAAACGGTTCAAATAAATAACAACGAAAATAAATTTTTCTATTGACTTAAATTTAAGATCTTAATATTGGATTAGTAACGGTATAAATCGAATTCACTAAATAACTACGATTTTGCTTCTCATTTGGTACGTTACTTCTTCCTGTTCTGGTTTTTACAGTCTTGATTTAAAAAGAAGCTGGCTAAACGCAAAAAGCATATTTTTAAAGCTGTAATATAAAAAAAATTTCACCGATTTAGGTTTAGAATTATTTTTTATTAAAAAAGGAGGTGGTACAGTTTTTATTATTATTTACAAATAATTAATAATTACAACTGGTTAACATTATAAATCCAAAGGAGATGCCCGATGAGCAAAAAAGAAGTCGTCGAAACCACAGAGGCCCAGATCGCAGTCCACTGGAAAGAAGAAGACTACTATTACCCTTCATCAAAGTTTATTGGCCAGGCCAACCTGACAGATCCGGATATTTTTGATCGGTTCAGTTTGGACAACTTCCCGGATTGTTACACAGAATTTGCAGATCTACTCACCTGGTATAAATCCTGGGATGAAGTTTTAGATTCCAGTGATATCCCCTGCTACAAATGGTTTAAAGGCGGCAAGATCAACGCCAGTTACAATTGTATCGACCGCCACCTTAAAGATAACAAAAACAAAACCGCCATCCACTTTGTCCCTGAACTGGAAGAAGAAAGAGTGGACCATATCACCTACCAGGAACTTTATGTCAGGGTCAATGAGTTTGCCTCCCTGCTCAAAAATTTTGCCGGGCTCAAACGGGGAGACAGGGTCACCATCCACATGCCAATGTCAGCGGAACTTCCCATTACCATGCTGGCCTGTGCCCGTATAGGGGTAATCCATTCGGTGGTATTCGGCGGATTCTCGGCATCGGCCTGTGCCGACAGGATCGTGGATTCCAATTCGCGGGTGTTGCTTACCATGGATTCCTATTACAGGTCTGGAAAGCTTCTCAATCACAAGCAGCATGCCGATGAAGCGGTAAAAATATCCGCCGAACAAGGCCAGGTGGTTGACAAAGTACTGGTATGGCAGCGATATCCCGGCAAATATTCAGCAGAAACCCCCATGGTTGACGGGCGGGATGTCTTTGTCAACGAAGAATTAAAGAATCATTACGGGGTTCGCATTGAGCCGGAACAAATGCTGTCCGAAGATCCCTTGTTTTTAATGTATACCAGCGGCACCACGGGAAAACCCAAGGGCTGTCAGCACGGCACTGGCGGATATCTTGCCTATGTAACGGCAATGTCCAAATATATCCAGGATATTCACCCGGAAGATGTGTACTGGTGCATGGCGGATATCGGTTGGATCACCGGCCATTCCTTCATCGTATACGGGCCGCTGGCCCTGTGTGCCTCTTCTGTCATCTACGAAGGAGTCCCCACCTATCCCGATGCCGGACGATCCTGGAGAATTGCCCAGGAACTGGATGTCAATATCTTCCACACCGCCCCCACCGCCATCCGCGCCCTAAGAAAACTGGGCCCGGAGGAACCCGCCAAATACAATTATAATTTCAAACATATGACCACTGTGGGAGAACCCATCGAACCCGCTGTTTGGAAATGGTATGAATCAGCTGTGGGCAAAGGAGAAGCCATCATCGTGGATACCTGGTGGCAGACGGAAACCGGCGGATTTCTTTGCAGCACAGTTCCGGGCATCAAACCCATGAAACCGGGCAGTGCAGGTCCGGGTGTACCTGGCATCCATCCCTTTATTCTGGATGCCGATGGCCAAGAGATCAAAGAAGTCGGTATTGCCGGCAATATCTGCATCCAGAATCCCTGGCCCGGAATGTTCCAGACCATCTGGGGAGATCGCCAGAGATTTGTGGACACCTATTTTGGCGATATCTGTAGAAACCCTGAAAGCAAAGACTGGAGAGACTGGCCCTACCTGGCCGGTGATGCCGCCACAATGGCTGAAGACGGATATTTTAGAATTCTGGGCAGAATTGATGATGTCATCAATGTGTCCGGCCACCGCCTTGGCACCAAGGAGATTGAGTCTGCTGCGCTTGTGGTGGATGAGGTTGCAGAAGCGGCGGTAGTGCCCGTGTCCCACGAAATCAAGGGAAAGGAGCCGGATCTGTATGTGGCCCTTAAAACAGGGGTTGAACCCACAGAAGCCTTGGCACAAAAAATTTCCGATGCTATTTGCGATCAGATCGGCAAAATTGCCAAACCCAGAAAAGTATGGCTGGTACCGGATATGCCCAAAACCCGATCGGGCAAGATCATGCGGCGGGTACTTGGCGCTATTTCCAACAAAGGCGATGTGGGCAATGTCATGACCCTGGCCAATCCGGAAATTGTGGAAGAGATCAGAATTATGGTTCAAGACTAATTATTGACGCTGCGCTAATTTTAGGAGAGATTTCATGTCCAATTTGTATGAGCAAGCCCATGGACAATCCATCCAGGACCCGGAAGGGTTCTGGGGTCCCATTGCAGAAGATTGTTTCTGGTATAAACGCTGGGATAAAGTTCTGGATGATTCCAATTTACCCTTTTACCGCTGGTTTGCAGGAGCTAGGACCAATACCTGCTACAATGCAGTTGATCTTCATGTTGAAAACGGGATCGGAGATCAGGCAGCCATTATCTACGACAGTCCGGTCACGGACACCATTAAAAAATACACTTACAGCCAACTAAAGGAGCAGGTTTCCCTGTTTGCCGGCGCCCTGACGGCCAAAGGAGTGGTCAAAGGAGACAGGGTGCTGATCTACATGCCCATGATACCCGAGGCTGCATTTGCCATGCTGGCATGTGCCAGGATTGGTGCGGTCCATTCGGTGGTTTTTGGTGGATTTGCCCCCAATGAACTGGCAACAAGGATCGATGACGCCAAACCCAAGGTCATTGTGTCGGCCTCCTGCGGTATCGAAGTGAAACGGGTGATTGAATACAAACCCATGCTTGACGAAGCCATTGACCTTGCCTCGGAAAAGCCGGAGGCCTGTATTATCTTCCAGCGCCCCCAGGCCCAGGCCGAAATGATAGCGGGTCGAGATTTTGACTGGGCAGATGTGATGTACCAGGCAAGTCCCCAGGATTGCGTCCCGGTCGCGGCAACCGACCCTTTGTACATCCTCTATACTTCCGGCACTACGGGCGAGCCAAAGGGAATTGTCAGGGATAACGGCGGCCATATGGTGGCATTGAAATGGAGTATGAGCGCCATCTACGGCGTCAATCAGGGAGATGTCTACTGGGCGGCTTCCGACATCGGCTGGGTGGTAGGTCATTCCTATATTGTCTATGCGCCTCTTTTAAAAGGGTGCACCACCATCATCTTTGAAGGCAAACCAGTGGGCACCCCGGATGCCTCGGTTTTCTGGAGAATCATTGCCCAACACAAGGTAAAAACAATGTTTACGGCTCCCACGGCCTTCAGGGCCATTAAACGGGAAGATCCACAAGCAAAACTCATGGGAAATTTTGACCTTTCTGAATTTAAATATCTGTTCCTGGCCGGGGAAAGAACCGACCCGGATACCCTGTCCTGGGCTGAAGACAGTCTGAAAATACCGGTAATAGACCATTGGTGGCAGACGGAAACCGGGTGGGCCATTGCCGCCAACTGCGTGGGACTCCATCAGTTTGAAGTCAAACCCGGTTCCCCCACCAAGGCAGCTCCCGGCTGGGATATGGCGGTTCTGGATGGAGATGGAAAACCAGTTGCAAAGGGAGACATCGGTGCCATCGTGGCAAAGCTTCCCCTTCCGCCGGGCACCCTGCCCACCCTCTGGCATAATGATGAACGGTATAAATCTGCCTATCTGTCTGCCTTCCCAGGATATTATGAAACCTCCGATGCCGGGTATATTGATGAAGACGGCTATGTTTTTGTAATGGCCCGGACCGATGACATCATTAATGTGGCCGGCCACAGGCTGTCCACAGGCGCCATGGAAGAGGCTATCGCAGGGCACCCCGATGTGGCTGAGTGTGCCGTCATGGGGGTGGAAGATCAACTTAAAGGCCAGGTTCCCCTGGGGATGCTGGTTCTTAACGCAGGCGTGGACAGAGATGAAGTTGATGTGGTCAAGGAGGTGATCCAACGGGTACGTGACCAGATAGGACCTGTGGCCGCCTTTAAAACCGCAACCATTGTCAAACGGCTTCCCAAAACAAGATCCGGTAAGATTTTACGGGGAACCATGCGGTCCATTGCAGATCAAAAAAAGTATAAAGTACCGGCAACAATCGATGATTATGCCATTCTGGATGAAATAGAAGCATCCTTGGGTAAGATCGGATATGGGAAAAAAGCATGAGATTGTTCATATAAAACGATATCAATTCCAAGGAGGTGGTGTGATATGCCCTAATTGTCCCTGTTACGAATATAATTACAGGAAAATCCGATCAACTCAATAAAAGATGATTTAGGAGGAAAATTTTATGGAATCGAAAGTAATGTGGGTTTGGGGCTTATTGATTATATATATTGTTTATTGTTTCTGGTGGGGATTAAAAGGTTTCTTTTCTGAAAAAACGGCATCTGGCTATGGAATTGCAGGACGTTCCATTCCCTTTATCGCATTTTTAATGGCTGCAACGGCGGCCTCTTTTTCCGGCTGGACATTTGTCGGGCATCCGGGGTTGATCTGGAAGGTGGGGCTGGTATATGCCTTTGCTTCTTTCTATGTATTGACCATTCCCATTACCGGTGCTTTTTTTGCCAAAAGAAACTGGCTCATGGGCAAACGCTACGGGTTTATTACCCCGGGCGATATGTTTGCTTATTACTACAACAACGAACTGGTTCGGTGGCTCACTGTGCTGGCAGCCCTGTTATACTCCATATTTTATTCGGGCATCCAGCTGATTGCCGCATCAAAACTTTTTTACTGGGTGGCAGGGGTTCCCCCGACCATAGGCCTTATCTTCATGGCCTTTATCGTGTGGTTCTATGTGGTCACAGGCGGGTTGAAAGCCAGCACCTGGGTAGGAGTTCTCCAGTTTGTGCTCCTGGTCGGCGGTATTGCCCTTCTGGGTTTTTATGTTATCAAATCCCCCATCATCGGTGGATGGTCCGGCATGTCCGCCTCCTTAAAAACCCTTGATCCCAAATTAAGCCAGGTCCCAGGACTGATTCACTTCGGCATCGGCGGCGGCTGGACGGCGGTGATGATTCTCACCTATATGTTCGCCCTCATGGGGATTCAGTCATCCCCTGCCTTTATTTTGTGGAACTTTGGTATTAAATCTCCCAAACCCCTTGCATGGCAGCAGGTGTTCATGTCCACATTTGTTGTGGGTATCTGCTTGTTCTTCTTTTCCGCCTTCCAGGGAATGGGAGCTAAGATACTCGAAGTATCCGGAGATATGATCATTGCCAACAACGGCGATGTGGTTCCCAAACTCATGACTAAATTTTTGCCAGGCCCCGTTCTTGGCCTTGTTTTTCTTGGTGCCATTGCAGCCATCCACTCCACATCGGCTCCCTATATCGGAACCGGCGGCACCATCATCCAGCGGGATGTATGGTGGCGGTATGTGAGAAAACAGAGCGGGTCCCATTCAGAACAGATCTGGACCAACCGTGTTTTTGCAACCCTGCTGACATTTGCCGCAGTTGTGGTCAGCCTGACCTCCTCGGATGCAATTGTTATGATCGGCGGGTTTGCCACCACCTTCGGCACCATTATGTACCTCATGCTCGTCGGTGTTCACTGGGGATTCAAATTTCCCAGCACCGGTGCTGCACTAGGTCTATTGGCCGGTATTGTTGTAAATATGCTTACCTATTTTGTATGGAAATACCCGCTTTCCATGCATACTGCCTTCTGGGGCCTTTTCGCAGGCTTTGTTGTGGCCTATGGCTGCAGAGGGTTGGGCATCAAAGACTCCCAGGTAACCATTGACAGGCAAAAAGAAGTCAGAGAATGGCTTAACAGTATTGATGGACCCTCTGAGAGCGGTAAAGTCTGGCGTTCCAGAATGAAAATCATTGTTCCCATCTGGTATTTCTTCGCCCTTGGCCCTGGAATTCTCCTTGGCAACTCAGCCTTTACCTTCTGCGGATTTCCGGCCATCTGGGCATGGCAGATTGTCTGGTGGATCGTTGGTATAGTGATGATGTGGGCCCTTTGCTTTAAAGCGGAAATGTCCACCACCTCTGATGAACAGATCAGGCGTGCCGATGTTGAGCTCATGGATGTAACCAAGGAAGCAGATGCATAAGCTCTTTTTTTTCGCAACCCTTTTAAGGAGGAAACATAATGGCCCTAGAAGATAAATATCTCATCGTAACCATAATATTTTGCATATTGTTTACCGCCAGTTTTGGCTGGGGATGGTGGGGATAATCATCCTCAAAACACCTAACCTATAATACGGAAGAATTCTGAACCATAGTCTGTGGTTCAGAATTCTTCTTTGATTTTTTTGCCCATGACCCAAACCAATAGATTCTGGAAATTCGTGTTCGCAAGTGCCCTGGGCATTTTTTTAATGGCCGCAAGTCTTCTAACCTTTATCTGGTTTCGGCTGAACCCTGGACAGGAACTTTTGCTAATTACCATTGGTCAGGATAATATTTACCCGCTTTTATGGCTTGCCTTTCTGGTTATGGGGTCTCTCTGGGTGGTTTTTGATATTACCTACAACACCTACATCCGGCCCTTGAAAAGAATGTCGGCAGAAGCCGGTGTCATCTATGCATCTAATCCCTCCCACCGTATAAACATCAAAGGCAGCAAAGATATCACCACCCTGTCCCGGGTAATCAATGATTTTGCCGACATGTTTGAAAACTTAAATAAAACCATCACCGAACAGATCCTTGCCGCCAGAAAAGAGACTGAAAAAGAAAGAAACCTGCTGGCGGCCATCATGTCCGAACTGCCCCAGGGAGTGATTATTTGCAACAAAAGTGGACGAATTCTGCTTTTTAATTCCCTTGCCAAAAAATTATTCACCCCCAGGACACCCGCCCATGGAACAGAAAATTTCATCGGGCTTGGTAGATCTATTTTCCACCTTCTTGATAAAACCCTGATTGCCCATGCCCTTGGTGAGATTTCCGAACAGTTGAACAACCAAAAAAATAGTGTGGGTTCTTTTTTTATTACCCCCATTTATACACAAGCCCTTATCAGCGTTGAAGCCATTCCCATTCTTGACAAAGACAGGGCCATGACCGGTTTTATTTTGGCCGTTCAGGATATTTCCCCGGATATTCAAAAATATGAGGTCATCGACACCCAGTTGTCAGCATTCCAGACAACTCTGGAAAACGAAATATCGGGTATAACTTTTGACAGAATGGAAAAAAATTACACTCATCTTTCCACCATTATCCGTGATCTTTCTTTGTCAAGACTTCCCCTGACAACCCTTAACCTCAAAAATTTTCTGCGAAACCTCCAGAAAAAAACCGGTCATGAATGCGATACCAGAATCAATATATTCAATGATCATTGGGATACACGGATTCTTGCAGACGCTTATTCCCTGACCCGGGCCTTTATATTTTTATTTAAAAATTTATCACGGCTCTTAGAACAGTCGGAATTTAATCTGGTTATTTCCCATTCACCCAATCATATTCGTTTTGAGATTTCCTGGAATGAAACGGTTTGTCAGCTCACTGATATTGAAACTATCATGCACCAACCCATAAATGCCCTGCCCGGATTTGGCTATGTCCTCAAATTCAACAATGCCAGGATTGACTTTATTTCTTCGGACAAGGAGACCTGTTCCGGCATCAATATCTCTACAAAAGCGGGTAAAAAGTCCCAGATTTCCATTCAGCAAAGAGCCCCGGTTATGGCAGGAAGCAGACCTGAATTCTATGATTTTGATTTGTTCATGGACAACCCCTCAAAAAATCTTCTGGATACCAGCCTGAAAGAGATAAACTATACAGTGTTTGATACCGAAACCACCGGCTTAAATCCCGACGGAGGGGATGAAATCGTTTCCATCGGTGCGGTCAGAATTGTGAACAACCGGATCGTGTACCAGGATTTTTTTGAGGAACTGGTGAATCCCAAACGCGATATCCCCATGGAGTCCTATCGGATCCACGGTATTAATTATGAGATGGTCATGGAAAAGGAAGCCATTGAGTGCGTGTTGCCGCGATTCAAAAAATTCACCTCTGAAACTGTTCTTTTGGGGCATAACATCGCCTTTGACATGAAGATGCTCAAGGTAAAAGAAAAGTCAGCGGGCATCCGGTTTAACAACCCAACCCTGGACACCCTTTTACTCTCAGCCGTGCTCCATCCCGTCCATGAACAGCATGATATTGAAAACATCGCCAAACGCCTAGGCGTTAACATTATTGGAAGACATACCGCCCTTGGGGATGCCATCACAACGGCTGAAATATTTAAACGGTTGATTCCTATTTTAAACAGCAACGGCATATTGACTTTGAAAGATGCTCTCAATGCATCCAAAAAAACCTATTATGCCAGATTAAAATATTGAACCCAATGATATTTAGATACAAAAGCCCCTTTGTAAAATTACCAAAAGGAAACTATTGCTCAATTTGATTGGTAAATGATAGGCTACAATTCATAATCTTAAACGGGAGAATATCACCATGAAAAGACCATTGCTTTCACTTTCTATCTTCAGTGTTGTATTTTTCGGTATTATCCTTTTCTGTGTTATTTTTGGTGGATACAGCAGCCTGTACCGGGCTCAAAACAGGGCAAGGGATGCAAAATTTTTGGTAACCGCCGAATGCCAAAAACAATTGAACCTTCTCCCGGAGCTGTTTGCCATGATCCGCAAAGCCGACTCTTTTAGCAACCCAGATACGAGCAACCCAGATACCAGTAATTCAAATCAGGCAACAATGGACCCGGTAAACCTGGCTGCCCTTAGGATAAAGACCATATTGGCCCGGATCAATTCCCAAAAAGCCCCCCTTGAAAAAAAATTAATATTGGCCTTTGAACAATCCCAGGTCCATCTGAGCCAGGAAATCATTGACCTGATCATGGTGCAAAAAAAAAAGGAACCCCTAAGGTCGACCCAGGCTTTTATTAATCTGGATAAAAAATTTAACGATCTTGAAATAACCGTATTTTACCATATCCATCAATATAACAAAGAAGCCAGATATTTTAACACCCGCAAGGCAATGTTTCCCGGCTTTCTCATAGCAAAACTTTTCAAACTTGAAAAAACACATATTTATGAACTCAATGCGGAGCTGTTTAAACCTGAAAAACTAAGGAGCTGATACGGGTGTCTGGAAAATCAGAAAAAAAAGCCGCTGGGTTTGCTTTTTCATCCTTGTCCAAATCTGAAGAACGTGAGCTTTACACGGGGTTTTCCTATGAAAAATTTACCAAGGACACCATTCTCTTTGTACAGGAAATCTCCAGGATAGAAAAATTATTTGTTCTTTCCAAGGGATCGGCTGCCTTTTATTTTGAAAAAAGTAACACCAAACCCTTAAACGGCAAACTCATGCCCGGAGACACCTTTGGGGGAATCTCAATTCTATTGAATGATGCACTGGCCATCCACACCCTAGCAACCCTTGAAGAAACGGTTTTTTTGACCATTGATGCCACTCTTTTCTTAAACCTGTGCAAAAAAAATAATGAATTTTCAAACTATTTTACCAATGAATTTGGCCGATGCATGCTCAACAGATCCTTTGCCCAGATTGTTGCCAGACAGGTTTTGGGTAAGGCTTTGAACCTGCCTTTTTTCAACCAGCCTATTTCTGCTATTTTCCGACCCAATATTACCACTTGCCCCAATGAAACAACCATCCATGGGGCAGCCTCAAAAATGGATAAAAACAATGCCAGTGCCATCCTGGTTAAATCCGACACCCAAAAGATCCATGGGATTGTTACCGATGCAGACCTTCGACAAAAAGTGTTGGCCAGGGAAGTTTCCCCCTTGGCACACGTCTCTGAAATCATGTCTACACCGCTTATTTCAATTTCAGCAGACAGCCAGGTGTTTGAAGCATTTTTAACCATGATTGAAAAGGACAAACGTCATTTAGGCGTATATGGAAAATCAGGGGAAATATCCGGAATTATAACGGAAAAAGACCTGATAGCCGCCCAGACTCAGTCCACTTTTCTTTTAATCAAATCCATTAAAACTGCCCAGTCAATGGCAGATATTGAAAACATCCATTCTAAACTTGAAATGATGCTGTTGGACCCCATCAGAAACGGTGCCAACCCGGAATATATCACCCGTCTTATTACCACTTTTTCCGATGCCATCATTGATAAAATTATCTCTTTTTCCCTGGTCAAAGCAGGCCCCCCTCCCTGTAAATTTATTTTTCTGACCATGGGCTCCGAAGGGAGGGAAGAGCAGACCCTTATTTCCGACCAGGACAATGCCATTATCTTTGAAAATCTTGAAGACCCTGAGGAGGCAAAAGCTGCAAAAAAATATTTTGATCACCTGTCTCAACTCATATGTTCCCGCCTGAACGCGGCTGGATATCAATTTTGCGAAGGGAATAACATGACCCAAAACCCAAAATGGTGTCAGCCCCTGTCCGTTTGGAAAAATTATTTTACCAAATGGATTCGAACAGGAAATCCTGAGGATCTTTTATATTCAAGTATTTTTTTTGATTTTCGGGGCACCTGGGGAGAGATGGCTCTGGCAGACCGCCTTAAAACATTTCTATTGGATTCCATACAAGGGTGGTCAGGGTTCCTTCGACATCTGACAGAAAACGCAATGTATTTCAAACCCCCCATTGGTTTATTTGGAAAATTTCAGGTTCACTCCGAGGGGGAACACAAGGATGCCTTTGATATCAAACAGGCCATGCTTCCAATCATCGATTTCACAAGGGTATATGCCCTGAAAAATAGAATTTCCCAAACCAATACCCTTACCCGGCTTTTCAGATTATACACCAAAAATGCTTTGACCAACAAAGAATATAATGACATTGTTCAATCCTATAATTATCTGATGGATCTAAGGTTCCGCAGACAGATCACTACCATCATGGACGAAGAAAAAAAACCGGATAATTTTATCAATCCGGGCAATCTTTCTTACCTGGACCAGCAGATGCTCAAGGAGATATTTAAAATGACGGAAAAACTTCAACAAAAGCTACACTATGATTTTACAGGGATAGCCTGACATAAGATATCCCCATGGGCAGCTGACTTTTCTTTTGACATTAGCGGATTGACAATTGCCCATAAATTGAATAGGTTTACGATATCATATTCCAAATTAATTTTCGCCTTTGTTTTCGGAGAGACCATGGAAAAATCTCAGACCCACTCGTTGCACAACGACACCCTGCTTTTTGCAGAAGAATCTAAAACACCATCCCCTGAAAGTGAAAAACCGTATAAACTGATGATTGTAGACGATGAAAATGAAATTCATGTGATGACAAAACTGGTATTGGCCGACTATGAGTATAAGGGTGCCGGCCTTATGTTTTTGTCGGCTTTTTCCGGAAAAGAAGCCAAAGCTCTTATCCGAGAGAACCCTGATATTGCCTGCTGCCTGCTGGATGTTGTCATGGAAACCAAGGATGCCGGTCTTGAAGTGGCCCGGTTTATCAGAGAAGATGCAAAAAACAAAAAACTCAGAATCATATTAAGAACCGGGCAGCCTGGAAAAGCACCGGAAAACGATATCATTCTAAACTATGATATCAATGATTATAAGGAAAAAACGGAACTGACAAACCAAAAGCTTTTTACCACTATTACAACTGCTTTAAGGTCCTATGATCATCTGGAGGAACTCGAAAAGAAAAGCCGAGAAATCCTGGCGAAAAATATTCGCCTCAACGAAGAAATTGCCAGAAGAATTGTGGCAGAATCAAATTTGACAAAATATAATAGAAGTCTTGAAAAAATGATCGAGAGCAAATCCAGCCGGTTAAAAGAAGCCATCCGTTCTCTGGAGGTAACAAAAGATGCACTCCAAAAGATGAAAAAGACCACCATTATATCAGATATTTCCATTCTTTCGGTTGATACTGTCGACACATCAAATTCAATAATTGAAGCCAACCTCAGCAAAATGAACCAATACAGGCAAACAATGACCCATCTGCTTGAAAAATACAATGTGCTTGAAAAAATTATCACCTCACACAAGGGAGAAAAGCAAAAAAAAGCCAATGAATCGATTCAACAAATAGATGCGTATAAATCCCAGACCAATTTCGACACTCTCCTTAAGGATTACCCCGGAATCATCACAGAATCTTTAAGGGGAATTGAACAGATTTCAAATGCCGTATCTGATATCAAACTTTTTGTTTCCATCAATGAGGAACCATTCCAACCCACAGATCTATACCTTCTTTTGGAAGATATTACCATTGCCAGGAAAAAAGTCATTTCAAAAAATATTGATATTCAACTGAACCTTGAAAAAGTTCCCATTAGTTTCCTTCCCAGGCGCCATGTGGAAAGAGTTTTTAACACCATTATTGATAATTCTATCCATGCCATCAAATCACATGGGATTGTCTCAATATCATGCCAATATCTTGAACCGGATATCATTGTTTGCATTAGAGATATAGGCTGCGGCATTTCCAAAGAAGATCTCCCCCATATTTTTAAGCCCTATTTCACAGGAGATAAAAGCAAGGGCAAAGGACTTGGACTTGCCTTTGCAAAAAGTGTGATTCAAAGTTGTGATGGTGATTTGGAAATTACTAGTTCCCACAATGAAGGAACAATGGTGAAAATTGTTCTGCCGGTGAAGGAAACCGATACCTGATTTAATTATTAGGTATACCCTATAACAAAAACTCTTGTTTACAATGTTCACAGGATGCCGTGGACTGGAGTTGACGGCAATGCACACACTTATCTATCAGATAGCGATCTTTTCCCTGGGATTTGTGACAATAGGCGCATTCCCAATTCTTTTTAGTGGCAACCAGGGTATTACAGACAGGACATTTGATGGGAAATCTCCTGAATATTAAAAAAGAGATACCTGCGAAAACAAAAAAAGGACCGATAAGTTTGAATTGGATACTGGAAGAAAATTGATCAAACTCACCGGAACCGGATAAAATAACATAGAGCAAAAAAGCAATGGACGTAACCGCGAGAAATTTAAACCGAAAATGAAAATAGACGCTTTTCAAAGATTTTTCTTCCATGGTGCAAACTCCCATTAAAAAAGTTAATTCCTATAGGCATTTATTGTCTTTATATCTTTTCCCGAAACTTTAGTCCAAAGTCAATTATCTTTTTTTGTTCTTACCTTTTATGGGCCAAGGGATAAGATTTATCCTAAATCCTAGAGGAATAACCCGGGCCTCATGGTATTTTCAAGAAATTGTCGCTGCGCTTCAAAATCTCCTTTTTGGCCGATGGATTCAAGGCGAATCTCCTGACCAAAAGTGATAAAAACCTGTGAAAACGGTTTCGGCAGCATAAACCGATCCCATGAATTAAAAAACCAAGCCTTTTCAGCCGAGGTATAAAGAGGAATCACAACCGCATCTGCTTCAAGAGCCATTTTAATGACCCCGGCCTTGACCCTTCCAATGGGGCCTGTGGGACCGTCAAGGATATGGGCGCCAAACCCATGGGTTTTTAAATGGGTAATCATTGCCCCCATGGCCTGTTTCCCCCCTCTGGAAGAAGACCCCCTGGGGGTATGCCAGCCGCTCCTGTTGGCCACCCCTGAAATCAGATCACCATCTTTACTTTGGCTGATCATCAAGCCGGGATTAAATTTAGAATAACTCTTAAAATGATAGATTGCTGAGAAAAACTGCTGGTGCCAGGCACACAAAAGAACAGGGGTGTCCTGGGCCCTGAGATCCTGCCAGCGGTTCTCATTTTCAACCCTAAGCCGAAGGGTCATGCTGTAAATCCGGATAAAATAATACACACAAAAAATAAAAGGCCGGGTATAAATTATAAATTTTAATCTCTTGAACATTCGAATCTCTTAAATTAAGCCCATAAATTAAACGCTAAAAACAGTAACGGCTCCCCAATGGAAACACCCTGGAAACTTAGCAGATACCCAGAGGAAAGCAACCCTAATTGTTTTCTGATTTCAGAGACTACTTGATCAAAAATTTTACCTGGCTATACCCTTTTGATTCCGGATCGGCTTCAACCTGGTCAGGATCACGAAGATAAACCCTTGCCGGAGCAACCTTGTCAGAGGCTAGGATATAATTTTTTATATTTTCAGCCCGATTCATGGCCAATTGCTTTAAAGCATTTTCAGTGATATCGACATGGGTCAACAGCAATTTGGCTTTTTCAAGGGTGGTGATCTCTTTTTCCCTGCCATCTTCTTCCCTGGGCTTAGGAAAGTCTGACACTTCATAGACAGCCTGAATTGCTGCCTCCCTTTCTTCGGCCAGCAAAATCGTTTTTTCCAAAGAAGCTGTGGGTGTTCCTTTTGCCGCCATTTTTTTTATTTTTTCCAACTTGAGAAGCGCTTCATATTGTTTTTTCCGAAGCACTTCTCCATCCTGTACCCTGTCGTAGGTCCCTTCAATCTCCAAAGCAAGCGCTTTTTTCTGTTCCAATATCTGGATAAGCTTATCCAGCTTTTTTATCCCTTCATCCGAAATGGCTGCATTGCCATACTCAAAATTGACAAATCCAAGCTCCTCTCCCCCTTCAAACAATGTCCCTAAAAATTTAAAGGGAGCGGAAATAACTTTCATGATCAAATTTCCAAAAACCTCAAAGACAGCACCGGAAAAATTAAAGGCAGGATCATTAAGATTCCCAGTTATTGGCAAATTAAGATCAATCTGGCCCTCAGAATTTTTTAAAAGGGAAATGGCAAGGGGCACGGGAAGCGATGTGGCAACATCACTATCCACCTTTTCCCCAAGGGTAAACTGGTCCAGAAACAGACTATTTTGAGATTCGAGTACATTTCCGTTTATAAGATACTTTAAATCCAGAACAAGTTTTCCCTTTTCGATTTTATATCCGATATATTTTGCTGCATAGGGTGAAAACCGTGTTAAATCAATATCTTTAAATGAGATATCCAAATCAATGAATTGTTTTCGGGTCAAGGGACTGATGCGGCCCAAAATATCCAGGGGTGAGGACTGTCCGTGCAAACCCCGCAACTGTATCTCGGCAGGTGTACTGTTATCCAGAGAAGAAAGTCCCTTGATCTGCCCTGCAATTTCTTTCATTTCGGCGGTAACATTGGGTTGGGTAAAATAATCAGAATAATAAATACGCCCACCCTGGAGGGTCACATTGGAAATTCTAATCTCCGGACCAAGACGGCTAGTTTCTTTTGCTGTTACCCTGGCTGGCTCTAAGGTTGAAATTGTTTTTTCTTGTTCATCACCTGCTAGTATCTGTTTAAGATTGATATTCCCCTTCTCAGAAATAATCACCCTGGAATAAAAATCAGTGAGGGAGATATCTTTAACAGTCACCTTAACCGGAAACAAGGAGATGTCCATGTCGGAAAGATAAAGGGAATTGCAGTTAAATAATTCTTTGCCTGATATTTTTCCCAGTGAAGCAAAGTCAGTGATCGATGTTTTTCCTTTAAAAAAAAGAAGGGGATCCTTTTTAGTATCAACTTTTTTATTCCCTTTATTATCCAGGGAAATACCAATTCGCCCCTGTGTTTGAAAAAAACCCTTGGAAACAACAATGTTTAGGTGTTCTGTGAAATATGGTTGAAGGGACTGAATGTCTATTTGATCAATGGAAATGTCCAGGTCTGCTGAAAGCTCCGACGGGACAATATCCCCCTTTACCTGTATTTTACCTGTTTTATTCCATTCCATTCCAATCTGGATTCCACTCTTTTCCTTGCCCGATGATTTTAAATTATTGGCATGGATACTGATATCAGACAACGCAACAGATACCGGTTCCTTTGTCGCCTCATCAACAAAAGCGAGCTCAAATTTTTCCATGGAAAAATCATTAAGACTCATCCCCCATGTGCTTGACTTATTTTTATCCACAGATATTGCCGGTGTTGCCTTGGCTGGATTCTTCTCCTCTACAGTGACGGGATTAGAGGAAAATACATTTTTTACAAGATTAATCGAACCATCTGCCTGGCGTTTCAAAAGGATTTTTCCCTGGACAGTTTTGATCCTCCCAAGATCAACACTTTGTTTTTCCGTATTTATCACGGAATCATTGAGTACCAATTCCGGTATGGAAACTAGAATTTCCTTGTTGACCCGGTCCCACACTTTTAAATTGGTGAGGCCTAGCTCCTTGTTATTAATCACACCTGCAAATTCAGCCTGACTCCCCGATAGTTGAAATCCGGCATCCAGGTGAACCTCACCGTCCTGGATATCAAAATTGATCATAGGTTCAAGCAACGGCATATATTTTTTAAGAACCAATTTTTCAAGAAATAGGGTGCCTTCAATCTCCATGGGAATCGTTGAAAACTGCCCTGTTGAATTCAGACTTTCACCTGCCTCGGTTTTCAGGGAAAGTCCATATTTACCTGCAACCCCTTTTTCTGCAACAATATCCTGTACCTGGATGAAAACAGAAGACAGGGTGGTTTTAAAAGGTGACTTATTGGCCCTATCCATAAATACCAGGCTGGCATCGGTTATTTCTCCTGTACCAAGCTGAAAGACAAACCCCTTATTGGCATTCTTTTGATCCGATTCTACCGCTTTAGTGGTTTGATCTTCCCCCTTGTCAGGGCTATCTGCCCCTGGCAGATATGTGAGAATATTCAGCTTGCCCTGGCTATCCCGGCTCAACTGAATCTTCGGGGATTGAATTTTCAAATCACTCAAAACCAATTTTTTGTCTAAAATATCCGACGGAATAATGGTAAGATTGATTTGGGGTATGGTCAGAATCGGCGTGTGGTCTATATCCTGGATATCAATATTGGCAAGGCCCACTCCCCCCTTTAAGATCAATGATGGCTTATCTTTATCAACAGCCTGTGAATAGGTTATGGATAGATCAAGGGAGGTTTCCATTTGCCTGACCATAAGGGTTTCAGGTAGGGACAAATACCCAAGATAGGTTAAAAGATCAATGGTTCCTGTCCTAAGGGTTACAACAGAATCAAGCCCCGGGCTAAAGGGCAGGCTCTCAAGTTTGATCTTGATTGGGACCTGGTTCAGCAAAAAATCAAACTCAGCCCAAGCTTTGGTCTGTCGGTCCCTTTCCATACTGCTCAAAAATGGCAACTTAAAATTTAAGTGTTCAATTAAATGGTCTTTCTCCCTTACTTGATCCGAAAAACTAATTTTCCCATTAAAAATTTTTGCATTGGATAGCTTAAAGCCAAAAAAATTGGAACCAGCCTTTTCCGAATCAACTATTGCAGAATCATCTAACGAAGAGTCACCGGGTTTTTTACTCAAATTTTCTATCAAGTCTGAAAAATTAAAGGTCTCATCCTTGTTCAAAACGATATTAACAATTGGAGATTCCAGCTCCAACCGGCTGATCACAGGGGATAATTTAAACAAGGATGCAATTGACAAATCAATTAGAAAGGAGTGAACCGATATAAAATCAGCACCGGTTTTTTCTTTTATGGAAAGCCCGTTGATCCCAACTACCAGACTAAAGGGATTCATGGAAATTGAGGAGATGGTAACCGGTCGCTCAAGGGCTTTATCCAATTGTTTAATGAGTATTTTTTCCCCGAGCCAGGGTGCCAGAAAAAATCCGATAAAGGTATATAGGGCCAAGATAGAAATAAGAAAGTAGCTATACTTTTTGATTTTATACGGTTTGGTCATGACGATTTTTCCTTGTGAAGTTCTATAATTTCCGTGTTTTTATATTTTTTTTTAGCTTTTTCCTGATTCCAAGCATGGGAATAGGCAATATAATATTTAAAAATATTACTCACATATTCTACGGTTTCCCGGCCAATTCTTTTGGCTGCAATGATTTCAACATTTTTAAACCAAATATTGGGATCCAGGTTTAAGGATTTTGCCTCTGCCCGAAATTTGGCAATTTTAGCAGGGCCTGCGTTATAGGCGGCAAATGTCAGCAGGATACGATTGGCAGGATCAACGCCAGGGTCATTAAAATATCGATCGGCGATAAACCTAAGATACTTTGTCCCGGCATGGATATTGGGTCCAATTTCTTCAATTTTCAATATATTGACATTTTTATCTTTGGCCGTTGCCGGTAATATCTGCATCACGCCAACTGCTCCGGCATGACTTCTTTTGTTTTGATCAATTCTTGATTCCTGGTAGGCAAGGGCAGCAAGCATCAAGATATCAAAATCATACCTTTTCCCATATTTTTGAAAAAAATAGATGGCCTCTTGAAACCGTTTTATCTCCTCTTTGACAAGATTATTATTGATATATTTTGTATCTTTCAGATATCGGTTAAACAGCATATTTCCCATTAAGGTCCCTTTTTTGTTGGCCTTAACAAAATGATTGATTCGTTTTTTTAATTTAGGACTATTTTTCCGAATTGCCCAGGCAATGCGGACATTTTCCCTGAGTTTAAGCTCAGGATGGAGTCTGATGTTCTCAAAAATTTTTGCCCAGAACTCGCCCTTGTGGCTGTCAATGACCATCATGGGAATCAGTCCTGCATTCAGCATCTCCAGAAGATCTTCATCTTCAAGATTTTCATTGGCTTCAATAATTTTTATTTTGGATTTACCCACAGCTCCCAGTCTTTTGTTGGCCCGGACAAGGCTTTCATAATAACTGCTGGATTTTCTGACATGAATCGTTTTACCGGCGATTTCCAAAAATTCTTTTACTGGCGGTACATCAAGCCCTGTCACCAGTATTTCAGAGATCCCTTTTCCAAAAGGGTCACAAAAATCTATCTGTTTACTCCGTTCATCGGTAATGGTCAAATTGCCCGCTGCAATATCCCCCAGCCCTTCCACCAGGCCAGGTATCAGCCGATCCCTTGAAGTGGGTATAAAAACAGCATGAAATTTCAGGTGCCGGGTTTTTAATTCATGGTTTGTTTTTTTTTCAAATTCCCTGACCAATTCATAGATTGCTCCCCGCTGGGTGCCCTTGTCAATAAAATAGAATGTTTTACTATAGGGAACCAAAACCCGGATGTATTGCGCCTTAACCATTCCGTCAAAATCCCCGGTCCACCGTTGAGATATGCGCTGGCTGAAAGCCGCTTCAAAATCCTTAGCGCCAAACACCACTACCGGCAATAACAAAATTGTTATCCCCAGGAACACGAGAAGCACCCTTTTTAAAAAAATACGCTTTTTCATATTCCCGCATTCTTCCCGGAATAATTCCCCCGTAAAAAACAATTAAATAATCCCTGACAATGGGCCGCCCCTTTGGGCCAGACGGTTTACCCGCTCGACTATGGCCGGGTCCGATACCAGGGGAGATGAGTGAAACGGCTTAATTCGCGCATCAATGATAAGCGGTTCTGTACATCCCCAATGCTTGAACACCACCTTCTCCCCAACCCCATATATATCATGGGAAGGATTGGACCGTAAAAAAGTAACCCATAAAAAATTTGAAAAACTATTTCTGGCAAATCCTGGATCATCCACCACCACAAACAAGGGTAGAGAGTCAAGAAATAATTGATTCTGTAAGTGCTTTTTCAGTCCATTGATTTGTTTTTTCGCCTGGGTGTATGAAGAAAATTTGGGTCCCTGGACCACCACCATGCCGGGCGCCGCAAACCCGGGGTGTAAAAAATCTTTAGGAAGACTAAAACCCTGGGGGAACTCAGTGGCAAGGCATCTTTTTTTTGATCCTGCCGCCGCCAGGACAAGTTTGGATCCTGAGTTAATTTGGGACGTGGAGTAATCCAGGGTATCCATTGTGGTGCGGGTAAAAAAGTGAAGATCCGATGAAAAATCCACCCGCTCAAACAGGTGAATAAAAAAAGCCTTTTCATCATTCACATCCAGAGTCGGGTTATCTTCATGGGCACAGATGAACAGATATTTTGCAAGGGAGAGTTGTCCGGTACCCAGGATGGCGTTGGCATGGGTTAACAATTCCCTGGGCACTCTTTTTTCACAGGGAAGGTACCGCTCATGGGCCTTGGCCAACAACAGAGGGTGAACCCCCGCATCATCCACAGCATTGACGGCTGTGACTCCTGGAAGGGCGTCGGTGATTGCAGTTCGGGTGATATCATGGATAAGTCTGCCAAAATTGGAATCTTCCTGGGGGGGACGCCCCACAACGGTAAAGGGAAATATGGCCCCTGGCCTGTGCCAGACCGACACCACCTTTAAATAGGGATATTCATGTTCATTGGAATAGTAACCCAGATGGTCTCCAAATGGGCCTTCAGGCTTGGTCTTTTTGGGAACAATGATCCCGGTGATGCAAAAATCAGCATCATTGGAAATAAAAAATCCGTTTTTTGAGGCATACCGGAAATTACGCCCTGCCAGGGCACCTGCAAAGGCAATCTCTGGAACCCCTTCTGGCAGGGGCATGACCGCCGCCAGGGTATGTGCCGGAGGGCCGCCGATGAAAATGGAAACCTTCAGGGGGTGGTTCTGTTCCAGGGCTTTTTTGTGGTGAATCCCTATCCCCCGGTGCAGCTGGTAGTGGAGCCCCATTTCCCGGTTTGGTTCATAGGAATTGCCCGACATCTGGATTCGGTACATGCCCAGGTTTGATTTAAAAATAGATCCATTGTCCGGGTCTTTTGAAAAAACCTGGGGCAGCAGGATAAAGGCGCCCCCGTCCTTTGGCCAGCATTTGATCATGGGTAATTGATCAATTTGTGTCTGATGCTTTAGCACCTTTCCATTGGCGGCCCGTATCGGCAAGGCATGGACCAGAGCCTTTAATGCCCCAACCGATTTTCCAGGGTATTTTAACAGGGCGCCGGGGTCTGACCGCAACTCCACGAGGGAACGCACCCGGGCAAGATGTGGTTCAAATATTTTCAAAGTTCGTTCATAGGTGCCAAACAGATTGGACACGGCTGGAAAGGCACAATTTTTAACATTGGTAAACAAAAGGGCAGGCCCCTTTGCATCATGGACCCGCCTGGTGATCTCCGCCATTTCAAGATCCGGATCAACCGGGTGAGAAATTTGGATCAACTCTCCCTGTTTTTCAAGAAATCGGGCTGTTTGCCTCAAGCTTGTAAACTTCATAATTCAATTTGTTCCCTGGAACCAAATCCCTTAGAATTGTCCATATAATAAGCAGTATCCGGTTCAAAATAATAAAGGTGTGCGTGAAATTTGGAGGCAAAAAAGGCCAGTATATCTTTCACATTGACTGATATCTTAAACAGGCTGCAATATTTTTTCGCTGCCAGGACTGACTGGGCATTTAAGGGAGATTCGATTATTGTTCCGGACATCTGTATTCCAGCAAGCTTTTTAATATCCGCATCATCCTGATAAATGGAGGCAGCACTTGTGCTGTTTTTTGCCATTTGGATATGCCGGGCTTTTGGGTTTGAAAAGAAATAAAACCTGGCTTCTGCGAACAGATAATAGACCGGTGCGGACCAGGCCTCTCCATCATTGACCACAGCAAGACTCATAACCTTTGACCTCTCAATAAGCCTGTGCCAGGGCAAGGGGGCTGGTCTATTTGGCATAGCCCCACGCCTTGAGCCGCTTGTAAGCATGTTGGGAATATTTATTGGACTGAAAGTCGATCTGCTTTAAATAGCTAGTATAATTTTGGGCCGCCATCTGCTTTTGCCCACTGTTATCAAGGGAATATCCCTTGTAAAAGGTCAGCTGCGGATTGCCGGGCAAAAGCGCATCACATTGCTTAAAATCTTCATAGGCCTGGCTATGCTTTTTTTCTGATAGATTTGCCAAACCTGCAAGATAATACCCCTGGGGCTCGGTTAAATATAATTTTTTGGCTGCATTGGCATAGGATAGTGCTGTGGATGATTTTTCCTGGATCAGCATGCATTTGGCCATGAGCACATGGGCGGTATAATCTTGTTTTGCAAGTTGGATAGCTGACTTAAAAGCGCTTTGGGCATTGTCATATGCTTCTTTTGTCAAATATTTTTCCCCCTCCTGCATCTTCCGGATGGCTCCCTTTTTTTTTCTCAAAGAAACTGTATTATCCATATAACGCTCCCGGTTCAAAGGAAAAGACCGGGTATTTCTGTACTGGGTGCTATCCCGCTGAACCGCAGCTTCTAAACGCTCTGAACTCATGGGATGGGTGGAAAACAGCATCTGGGATGAAGAAGGCTTTGCCTTATTCAGGGAGTTAAGCATCTCCATAAGCCCCACAAACCCTTTTGAAGAATGACCCGCTTTTACCATATATTCCTGGCCCAGAGAGTCTGCCTCCCTTTCATTTTCCCGGCTGTAGCTGGATAAAAACAACCCCTGGGTCAGGGATCCCAATTGCTGGGTTAACTGCCCCAAGCCAGACCCCTGGGTGCCTGCCAATACGGAAAGTCCCCCAACCAACAGAGAAGAGAGCTGACCTTTGGAAGCCTGTTCCGCGGAATGCCTGGCGTTGACATGGCCCAATTCATGCCCCAGAAGGGCGGCCAACTCAGCCTCATTGTCAAGGTCCAGCAAAATTCCCCGGGTCACGGCAATGGACCCGCCAGGAAAGGCATATGCATTAATATAAGTGGCATTGACACATTGAAAGTTATAGGGCATGTCCTGACGGTGAACAGCGGGTAACAAATCTTTGCCCACCTCAGTGATATACTGATTCAGCACCCCGTCCTGACTCACCCCGTAGTCCGATGAAAACTGGAAGGGAGATTGTTTTTTGTCGATACCGATCTCCTGTTCCCGGGACATCATCATGAGTTGATTTTTACCGGTCACAGGGTTTTTGGCACACCCTGCCAAAAATGGGAATCCTGAAAATACCCCATAGGTCATGGCTGAATATTTCAAAAAATCCCTGCGGGATATTATCTTATGGGATCGTATCTTAGTTTTCCTATTTTTTATCCCCAAGGGCTGATGGGTACCAAAATTTTTAGTTTTGGATGAATTCATTTTTTAACGTTTCCTTTTTTCCAATTCTTCTTTAATGGTAAGGCCTAACCGCTGGAGAGAATAAGGCTTTTTAATAAAAGGGCCTGCACCAAGTTCCTGGGCTTTTTCCACATCATCGGTTTTTGAATAACCACTGGTAATAACAGCAGCAATATTAGGATCCATTATTTTTAGCTTTCTGAAGGTATCAAGGCCGCTGATACCCGGATCCATTATCATATCCAATACCGCCAGATCAATCTTATTTTTCCCAGCAAGGGCAATGGCCTCCTCCCCGCTATTGACAATCTTGACCTTGTACCCAAGGCGTTTAAGCATATTGGAGGTGATTTTTCGCTGACTTTCCACATCATCCACCACAAGAATGGTTTCGTTATTCCCTGAATAATCACTGAGCGTATAAATTCTATCAGGTTCTGCTGCCTCGGGCAAGAGATCCATCACAGGAAAAAATACCTGAAAAAGGGTTTTCCCCTTTTCACTGGTCACCTGAATATAGCCATTATGTTCATGTACGGTACTCCAGACAATACTAAGCCCTAAACCAGTGCCGCTTCTGCCCAATACTTTTTTCGTATAAAAGGGTTCAAAAATCCGATCCAAATCTTTCTTTGAAATACCATCCCCTGTATCCTGGACACTAAATTTTACATAGGGCCCGTCCTTTGTTTTTTCATATCCCTTGATTGTCTTTTGAAAAAATTGAACCCTGGTGGTTTCCAGGGTAAGCTCACCAGTATTGTGGATGGCTTCCATGGCATTGGAAACCAGATTCATGACTATTTTCCGCATGTGAAGACCGGAAGCATTGAGCAAAGGAAGGGAGGTATCCAGTTTTTTGATCACGGTTACCCCGGGGTAAAACCCGGAAGCCTGGTCAAATTCAGGTGATAAAAGATACGCTTCAATCACATCATTTAAACGAACCGGTTCCAGAACCTTGGCAGTTCCCCTGGCAAGGGTTAACAGCTCGTCCACAATAATTGCAGCCCGCTTTCCTGAATCTTTCATAATCTTGACCGGCGTAATCAATTCACTGTCCTTGGGCAGGTCCATCAGCAAAAGATCCGGTGTGGACACAATACCGGACAGTACATTGTTTAGATCATGGGCTACCCCTCCGGCAAGCAATCCCAGGGCTTCCATTTTTCTTGCCTTTTCAAGTTCATTTTGAAGACGTTTTTTTTCCTGCCTGGATTTAATCTGTTCAGTGATATCCCTGACGGCAAAAAGGCTGGCAGGTAACCCGTTATAAACAATCTCAACCGATTGTTTATCAATATAAATCACCTGCTGGTCGGGCCCAAATATGAAATCCGAAACCGTTCTCCCAGAGGACTTTATTCCAAGAATGGATCCGGGGAAAATTATTTCGGGAGATACACCAAGCAATTGATTGCCAGTCAATCCTGTCAATTTGACCAGGCCTGGATTATAAAAGACAATTTTCTTGTTCTGAACGATGAAAATACCTTCCGGTAAAGAATTAACAAGATTTTTATATTTTTCCTCACTTTCCCGAAGCTGGCCTTCAGCCTCGGTATGGGCACGAATTTCAAGGGCCAGACTTTTGTTCATCCGGATCAGTTCAATGTTCTGATATTTTTCACGCTCTTTGGTGTCTTGGTTTAATTTTTTAAGAGCAGATTGGGATAGAAATGCAATCCCGGAGATATATTCTATCCGATACCCTGCCGCCGCCCCCATTCCAAGCATGACAAACAAAATAACGGTCTGGATAAAAAAAGTTTCGGGAAGAACGGTTACCTCTACCATAAACCCCATGATAAATATCAGATTTAAAGCAAACCCTGTGGCAGTTGCAAGCAAATAAGAAAGTTGGATACAAAAAAATCCAATGGACAATAAAAAAAGAAAATAAAAAAAGATCCCCCACCCCGGAAAGCGTTCGGGAATAAAAAAGAATCCTGCAACACCGGTCAAGAGAAAAACCAGAAAATAAAAAAAACAAATCCGCCATGACAGAAGTTTTTTTTGGGGTGTTATGGATTCAAGGTTATCCATTTCAAGGTTGTCTATTTCACGGTTATCCATGGAATCATCAATGTTCCTTCATGATAGCACCGATCAGAAAAAAGATAAGGCCCAGTCCGATAATCGCCCCGGCAAAAGGCAAATCGTAAATCAAGAAATCAAGGCCGTTTTGTATGAAACCGACGGGTATAAATTCAATAATCCTCTCTGAATCGTCACCAGTAAATTTGGAAATGGTCAGATCCACCCAAAAATTTTCAATTTGCATAAACTTGGAAATACCGCTGAAAACACCCACAAAAAATCCAATTAAAATAGAATAGATTCCCAGCTTTGTAGCCATATCATTTTTCCTTCCTATTGATCATTGATTTGTCACTTATTTATTATTCGATATTATAAATTTTATTGAAAAAATTATACCCGAGTATATTCGCGTGGAATTTTTGAGTCAAATCTTTTTGTTGTATACACTCTTTTCTTCCCCCTGCCTTTATGGTAAATCCATGGAAGAATGGTTAAAAAAACATCAAATACCTTAAAAAAAATCGGAATCGCTTCTTTTATTATGATGGCATCGGTCTTTGCCAGCCGGATTATCGGGCTTGTCCGGGAATCTGCCATTGCCTGGATGGGAGGGGCAAAAGCCGCTGTGGATGCCTACCAGATTGCATTTGTCATTCCTGAAATATTAAATCATATTGTTGCCAGCGGATTTTTATCCATCACCTTTATCCCCATTTTTGCCCATTATCTTTCCCAAAACAAAGATGAGGAAGGGTTTGAAATATTTTCCATTATTTTTAACGGATTCGGTCTGATACTCCTTTGCTTTATTGCCATCACCCTGGTCTGGGCACCCCAGTTTGTAAAACTTTTTGTGCCCGGCATCAATGACCCCATAACCTTCGCTCTTGCCGTAAAAATGACCCGGATCATTATTCCGGCACAATTTTTCTTTTTTACCGGCGGCCTTTTCATGGCTGTTCAGTTTACAAAAGAACAATTTTTCATTCCCGCCATGGCGCCGTTAATTTACAATATCGGCATTATCACCGGGGGGATATTGCTTTACCCCACCCTCGGGATGGAAGGGTTTGCCTGGGGGGTTTTAGGAGGGGCATTTTTAGGCAGTTTCCTGCTTCAGCTTGTTGGCGCCAGGAGAGCAGGACTCGAGTATTATTTTATTTTTAATATTTCCCACCCTGATTTTTTAAAGTACATCCTTTTAACCCTCCCCCTGATGGTGGGACTGACCATGACATTTTCAACGGAAATTTTGATGAAATTTTTTGGCTCTTTTCTTGGGGAAGGAAGTATTGCGGCCATGAACTATGCCCTGCGGATTATGTTCATCCTTGTTGGATTTTTCGGCCAGGCCGTTGGCATGGCCTCCTATCCTTTTATGGCACAAATTGCTGCCCGTGGGGATTTTCAACAGTTGAACCATATGATCAATCAAACATTAAAATTTATTTTTCTGGTGATTCCCTTTTCTGTACTTTTCATGGTCCTTCGCCAGGAAATTGTGATGATACTTTTTCAGCGGGGTGCCTTTGATATCCAGGCAACCCAATTGACCGCCGGGATTCTTCCCTTTTTCATGGCAGGCGCCTTTGCTTTTTCCGCCCAGACCATTGTTTCCCGAGGCTATTACGCCCTTCAAAGCACCCTGTTTCCAGCCATTTTTTCCACCCTGTGTGTATTGGCAAGCCTGCCCATGATCTATCTGTTTATGAAATTTATGGGGATAAAAGGCGTTGCCCTGGGGCTCACATTATCGGTCACCTTAAGCTCTTTTCTGCTCTTTGAGTGCTGGAACCGAAAAAGCCGGAATACATCAAAAAAAGAGGTGTATCTTTTTTTCCTGAAAATTATTCCGGTAAGTCTTACCATCGGAGCCATTCTCCAGGTGACCCTGATGGGACTTCGACATTATTTTGACCCGGCAACCCTGGCTGGCAACATGATGGTCTGCCTCATCACAACCCTTGTTTTCCTATTCTTGCTGCCGCTGACCGGCTTATTCCTGCGTATCAAAGAGATTAGAATTCTCTATGACAAAATTTTAAGGAGAATAGTGCCATGGCGGAAAAAAAAGACCGAAAGTTAAAAAAAAACAGACAAAAAACACCATCTTCACAACAAACCAAAGACAAAATCAAACAGGTGGTCCAAAAAATTTTAACGGCAAACCAGGTGGTTGTGTTTACAGGTGCCGGAATTTCAACGGAAAGCGGAATCCCCGATTACAGGAGTCAGGGGGGAATCTGGGATAAATTTACCCCTATTTATTTTGATGACTTCATGGATCAAAAAAATGCCCGCATCCAATATTGGGACCAGCGGTTGGATATGGAAAAAGGATTGAAGCACGCCAAGCCCAACAGGGGTCACAAAAGCATTGCCCACCTCCATGAAATGGGATTTTTAACCAGTGTTATCACCCAGAACATCGACGGTCTGCACCAGGAATCGGGCATCCCTTCGGACAAGATCATCGAACTCCACGGCAATACCAGAAGGGTCCGGTGTATGAATTGCAAACAAATCATCTCCTGGGAAGAAGCAATGGTCATGATCAACGCAGGGGCCAGGGCACCGGAATGCAGATGCGGAGGGTATTATAAACCTGACACCATCTCCTTTGGCCAGGAAATGCCTGAAAAAGAGACCCGAAAAGCGGCCATGCTAGCAGCCAAGAGTGATGTTTTTATTGTGGTGGGCTCCACCCTTCTGGTTCAACCCGCAGCACTCATGCCCGAATATGCCAGAAATGCAGGTGCATTCCTCGTCATCATCAACCTGTCTGAAACCCCATATGACTCCCTTTGCCATGTTCTGATCCGGGATTCGGCCGGAAAAATTTTGGAAGCCATCACCAACGGGGTCAAGAAAAGCCTTACCTGATCAAACCTGTTTGAACCATTCTGAAATTGACAAACAATAAAAAATGTAATGGAAGATGATCCTGAAAAACTCAGGAAGCCCTGTTGACTGTGCCGATGAATATCAGCGGATCTCTGGAAATAAGGGTTTCGAACATGGGTATCTGGATTGTTGCCAAGGATGTACCGAAAATTTTCGACCGCCTATACCCGAGTGATGAGAGCAGGAGCACCAAAGGATCGGGGCTGGGGCTTTCCCTGGTGAAAGCGCTAGCCCAGGCGCATAGGGGCCGTATCTTAGTGGAAAGTAAACCCGGCAATGGCTCTGGTTTTATTCACTTTTTTCCCCGGGCAGCAGTCTGATCCGCCCTCTATTTCTTTCAAAACTGTAATGCTAGTGAAAGTGTCCTGAAAGTTTTGTTTTGTTATAATGGTTTCTATCTTATAAACACCCGGTCTAATTTCAGTCGGTTAGAAATAAAGAATCACCATTATGAAACAGACAATTTTATCAAGAAGATTTAAATGAAAACAAATACAAAAAAAGTCAATAAATCAAATTCACACACCCTTTTAAAAAATTCAAGGGATTTAATACGCCTCATGACCGTGGTGTTATTTATTCCCTGGTTTGGGGCGTTTACCTCGGCCGTATTCGGGTTCGAAGCCGAAGTTGAAACGGAAATCGCCGTGATGACAGCCTTTGTGATTTTTGGTTCATTCTGGTGCGGATGGATCTGCCCCTTCGGAAACCTTTCCTACTTTGTATCAAAAATAGGACAAACTTTGTTTCCTAAGGCACAGATCCAGATACCTGAAAAATTTGACAAACCCCTGCGCTATCTCAAACATTTTTTCCTGGCCGCATTTGTCTATGTGCTGGTCAGTCACCAGATTAATTATTTCCTGGATGATCACATGGAGATGTACTTCTCCACAGAATTCACCACCTTTTTCATCAAATTTAAAAAATATTCAATCCTGCTGATTCCCTTGCTGATTCCCAGATTCTTCTGCAAATACCTTTGTTTTCAAAAAGCGGCCTATAATATCATCAACAGGCTACTTCCCATGGTCAGCATCCGTCGGGATCCGGAGGCATGCATCGGCTGCGGGCGCTGCGACAATGTTTGCCCCATGGATATTAAAATCTCTAAAATGGAAAAAATCAGCGGCCGGGACTGTATCGGATGCTATAGTTGTGTGGATGAAAAGACCTGCCCCTCAAAAGCCGAGGCCATTAGCCTTAGGGTATTGGGACAAAAGGTGAATCCTTTCTGGTTTGCATTTGCTGCCATCCCTGCCTATTATTTGATTACCTGGATTGTCCTTTCATGGGTATAGAGCTATTGTCCATTGAGAAAAAATCAAGGGAAACAATTATCCAAATTCAAAGGGTATCTCTCTTTGATAGTCGTTTTTCCGCTATTCTTGCTTCTTAATGAAATAAGGTCTGTTAACCTAGCATCTTTTGCTCTCCCAACCGGAAAGATGAATTTTCACTATCTTTCCGGTTTAAACCTTAATTTTTTTATGGGAAAAACACCTGGACTGGAGTATAACCATACCATTGATTAAAACCTGGAACACTCAGATAATTATAACTTTAATGACACCAAACAGTGAAACAACATATTATGATCATAGAAAATGCCAAACAAGTCTTACAAATAGAAGCCGATAGTATCTTGAATCTCATCTCAAAAATAGATATCTCATTTGAACAGCTGGTGAAAGATATTTGCCAATCCAGGGGAAGGGTCATCATCACAGGGATTGGAAAATCAGGGCTCATCGGCAGGAAAATTGCAGCAACCCTCAGCAGCACAGGCACCAACGCTTTGTTTCTCCATCCTGTGGAAGCGGTTCATGGAGATCTTGGCATGGTAAGCCGTGATGATGTGGTTATCGCCATATCCAACAGTGGTGAAACCAGTGAATTAAACCAGCTGCTGCCTGTAATCCGGGATGTTGGGTGCCGGCTGGCAGGATTTACCGGGAACCTCTCCTCGGTTATGGCCGGATTTTGCGACCTGGTCATTGATACAGGAGTTGAAAAAGAAGCCTGTCCCCTTAACATGGCTCCCACCTCCAGTACCACGGTTCAACTGGCCATGGGGGATGCCCTGGCCGTGGCACTCATCCATGAAAAAAAATTCAAAAAAAGTGACTTTATGAAATCCCACCCGGGCGGTGCCCTGGGTCAAAGGCTTTCCTGTAAAGTTGGGGAAATTATGTTTGAGGCAGGTATCGTTCCCTGTGTAATAATGGGCACTTCAATGGCCGCAGCCATTACTGAAATGGAAAAATTCAGGCTTGGCGCTGTGATTGTCCTTAACAAAAACCGGCAGCTCATGGGCATTATTACCGATGGGGATATCCGTCATTGTGTTGCCGTGGGCACCCCGGAACTTGGCCGGGTTATGGTTGAAAAAATCATGACACCAACCCCACATTGCCTGGGAATTGATGCATTTCTCTACGATGCACTGAACCTGATGGAAAAATATGAAATAACGGTATTGCCCATTGTCAGGGAAAACAATCAACTTGAAGGAATTTTGCACTTGCATGATATTCTTGGCAAGGGTTCCTTTAAATTTAATGGAGGCAGTCAATGACAACAAATGGTTTCAATACAAGCGTCCGTGTTCTTGGTGAAGCAAAAATCAGTTCTCCCCTGAAAAGCCATAACATTTCAGGGGAAGGAGGTACCCGCTTTATTTCAGATGATTCAAGAATCACCGTGGATGTCCAAGTTGAAACCATAGAAGACTATACCGACAAAAAACTTGTCCTGCCCAGCTTTGAGCAAACAGGCCCCAGGGAAAATATCTATTTTGATCCCAGCAAACTCAAGTGTGCCATTGCCACCTGCGGTGGGCTTTGCCCCGGTCTCAATGATATTATCCGCTCGGTTGTCCTTGAACTCTACCACATCTACCATGTAAAAAATATTTATGGTATCCGCCATGGTCTCCAGGGATTTATTCCCGAATACGGCCATGATGTCATGGAGTTGAACCCGAAAAGCGTTTCCGGTATCCAGGATGCCGGAGGATCCATTCTTGGATCCTCCAGGGGGACCCAGGATATCACCATGGTGGTGGACTGTCTTGAAAGGATGAATGTGGGTATTTTGTTCATGGTGGGGGGAGACGGCACCTTGATGGCATCCAAACACATCGCCGATGAAATCCTTGCGCGGGAATTGAAAATATCAGTGATCTGCATACCCAAAACCATTGATAATGATATCTTTTTGGTCTCCCGCTCCTTTGGGTTTGATACAGCAGTCGACGTGGCAACCCTGGCCATTAAGGGAGCCCACAATGAGTCTGCAGCCTATCCCAATGGCATAGGTTTGATAAAGCTCATGGGGAGGCATTCGGGATTTTTGGCTGCAACAGCTGCCCTGGCACAACAGGATTCCAATTTTGTGCTGATCCCGGAGGTGGATATTTTTCTTTACGGAAAAACCGGATTCCTCCAGGCCCTTGAAAACAGAATCAAGCTTAGAAAGCATGCCGTTATCATCGTAGCCGAAGGGGCAGGGCAAAATTTTTTCGATGACCAGGAAGTTAAGTATGATGCCTCGGGTAACGTGATACTCAAGGATATCGGTATCTATTTAAAGGATAAAATCACCCAGTATTTTAAGGAAAAAGATATTCCCATCTCCCTAAAATACATTGATCCCAGTTATATAATCCGCAGTCTTCCCGCCAATGCCAACGACAGTGTGTTTTGCGGTTTTCTAGGAAGGGATGCTGTCCATGCCGGTATGGCTGGAAAAACAAATCTTTTGATCAGTTTCTGGAATAACCATTATGTTCATGTGCCAATGGAAGCCTCGGCAGGCAAGCGAAAAAAACTGGATCCCCGGGGCAGATTGTGGCAGTCTGTACTGGAAGCTACGGGTCAGAACACTTTTTTCAATGATTGACCAGATTCTGTTAAGCGACGGATCAACGACTGGGATTTATGAATAAAACAATGCTTAAAACGAGGGGCTTGTGATGAGAATAGCGATAGTCGGAGCTGGAAGCAAATGTTTATACCTGATGAACATAATCGAAAAATATGAATTTCAAGTGGTTTTTCCTGTTGTTGTGGCAGTAGCAGATATTAATAATGAAGCCCTAGGCCTTGTAAAGGCCCGGAAAAAGAATCTTTTTGTTACCAATGATTATAATGATTTTTTCAAACTGGATAACATTGATCTCATTGTTGAGCTGACTGGAAATATAGATATTCATAATGATATTTTAACAAAAAAAAACAGCCGTGTCCGGGCCATAGCCCACACCACTGCAATGCTTTTCTGGGAAATTGACAGTGCAGCCCGAATGCACATCAAGACCCACCAGGAACTTAGCGAAACCCTGGCGTTGTATAATGTATTAATCAACGGACTTATTCATGAAGATGTTGTGGTAATCTCTCTGGATCACACCATCCTTGATATTAATGACGCCTTTTTAAAAAAACTTGGCTTGACCAGAGAAGAGGCTATTGGACATTCCTGCTATGAAATAACCCATCACCAGCAGACACCTTGTTCGGGCAAAGAGCATCCTTGTCCCCTTGCCCAAATCATTACAACAGGAAAACCATCCAAAACAACCCACATTCATATCGGGCAAAACGGCTCAAAATGTCATGTTTCCATCTCCTGCTACCCTCTTTTTGAACAAGGTGAATTAAAAGGGGTCATTGAAGTTTCAAAAGATATTACCAAGGAAATAGAATTTGAAAAGAAAATGATGCAACAGGAAAAACTGGTTTCCATAGGACGACTCAGTGCCGGGGTTGCCCATGAAATCAATAATCCCCTCACCACAATCTTGACATCTTCAATGCTGATACAAGAAGATCTCGAAGAGGGTTCGGAAATCCATAAAGAGCTGGCCATTATCAGCAATGAAGCCCTTCGCTGCCGCAAGATTGTAAAAAGCCTGCTGGACTTTGCCCGTCAAAGCAAATCATTTAAAAAATTGGATGACCTGAATGAGGTGATAAAAGAAAGCCTGATCCTCACCAGAAAACAGGCCAAATTTAAGGATATAGACCTGGATACCAGCCTGGCGACGGAATTGCCACAATCAAAAATCGACAGGGATAAGATCCAGCAAACCATCATTAATTTGACCCTAAATGCCATTGAAGCAACCCCTGCCGGCGGAAAGATCCAACTTTCTTCACACTATTTTCAAGATAAAAATATCATTGAGATTCAAGTAAGCGATACCGGGGATGGTATTTTGCCTGAAAACCTTGATAAAATCTTTGATCCATTTTTTACAACCAAAAAGAATGGTACCGGCCTTGGTTTGTCAATCACCCATGGTATCATTGAACAACACGGGGGAACCATTCTGGCCAAAAGCCTTCCCGGTAAGGGAACCAATTTTTATATCACCTTCCCTGTCAAGCAAGGCAATGACGATGACGACTGATCAAATAATGGATATTCTGGTGGTTGATGATGAAGTCCAAATTTGCCGCAATTGCTTAAAAATTCTCGCCCTGCCCCAATATAAAGTTGAATACGCAATCGATGGATTGGACGCCCTGAAAAGGATGGAATCAAAACAATTTAATATTGTGATCACAGATTTGAACATGGAACGACTGGGAGGCATGGAGGTAATTGCCCGTGTTAACGCCTCTTATCCAAAAACCATTGTCATTGTTATGACAGGCTATGCCAGTGTCTCGTCGGCGGTTGAAGTGATGAAAATGGGCGTATTTGATTATCTTCCCAAACCCTTTACACCCTATGAGCTTCGTGCCGTTGTAGAGCAGGCCTGCGCCAGGGTAGCCCTTCGAATCCAACAGGCCAACCTTATCCGCCAAACAAAAAAAAAAATGATTTCCCACCAGCTGATTGGTGAAAGTTTGGGGATAAAAAAAGTGATTCAAATGGTTCAAAAGGTTGCTGATACAGATGCCACAGTTCTTGTTTACGGAGAAAGCGGTACAGGCAAAGAACTCATTGCCCGGGCCGTTCATGCAAACAGCAACCGGAACAAGAAGGTTTTTTTTGCCGTGGATTGCGGAACTTTATCAGACAAACTGCTTTCATCTGAATTATTTGGCTATGTTAAAGGAGCCTTTACCGGAGCTGACACGGACAAACCCGGAATTTTTAAGCTTGCGCACAAAGGAACTGTTTTTCTGGATGAGATCAGCAATATATCCAGGGAAATTCAAGCCAGACTTTTACGGTTCCTTGAAACAAGAGAATTTCTACCCATTGGCGGTACCGATGTCATAAAGGTTGACGTTCGCCTGGTATTTGCAACCAATAAAAAATTAGAAGAAATGGTTAAAAAAAATGAATTTAGGGAAGATTTTTATTATAGAATATTTGTCTACCCCATTGTCATCCCAACCCTGAATGAAAGGAAGATGGACATATTGCCCATTGCCTATTTTTTTCTCAAACAATTTAGTGAAAAAATGGGAAAATCCATTGTAAAGTTTGATGAAGATTCAGCAACCCGGTTAATTGAGTATAATTGGCCCGGCAATGTAAGGCAGCTAAAAAATGTGGTTGAACGCGCTGTCATCCTTTGTGAAAACACCGTGATCTCATTGAAAGATTTGCCACTGCTTGGGGAAATCAGCGAAATTGATGAAATGATCGAAAGCATTCCCAGGACAAATGAAGAGCTAAAGCTTTTGAAAAAGAAAATTCGGCAAAAGGCTGTGAACAAGGTTGAACGAAATTTTATTTTAAACGCCCTTGCAAGAAACGATTGGAATATAACCAAGTCCGCCCTGGAGACAGGTTTACTTCGGACAAATTTTCAGAACCTCATAAAAAAACATAAGATATCCCGACCGTAAGCCAATTGGCTGTTCAGTTTTTCCCTGCCCCTACCGGTTTTTTAAATTACTATACACTGTATATTTTTTTAATACATAAGGTTGAGCATCCCTTCCCCCTTCAATAGCCTGTTCTCCTAATTTGTACGTATAAAAAAAATATACTATGAGCCCTGGGCCAGTACCGTGGTTTTTTAAAAAGCCCTATATTACAGTCACTTATCACATGACTTCTCTTTGGCATGATCCATGCAATTCTTTTTTATCATAAAGGATAAAGACACAATCAACCCTAATGTAAAGGAGATTTATCATGGAAAACAAAACAAAAATCATGGTTGTTGATGATGAACTTGGAATTTGTAAAAATGTTGAAAAGATTCTTACAAAAAATAATTATGAAGTGATCCATACCCAAAGTGCCAGCCAAGCCCTTGAGATGATGAAAAATGACACCTTTTCCCTCCTTATTTCAGATATTGTCATGCCGGAAATGAACGGCCTGGAACTGCTCAAACAGGTTGCAAAAGAGGTGCCCGATATTAAAACCGTCATGATGACAGGATATGCATCCACCAACACTGCTGTAAAAGCGATTCGCCTGGGAGCTCTTGATTATATTCCCAAACCCTTTACACCCGATGAATTACGAACAACTGTAACCAAGGCCCTATTGGGTGAATTTCAGAAAACCATTATCACAGATGAAGAAAGAGATGCCATTGAAGTGATGGATATCGACATAGACTTTGGCTCTGATGCGGCCAGCAATCTTATAAAAACCGAAGCCGAACCTGTTTTAAAAAAGGCAGAATCAACAGAAGAATTTTTCTGTAATGTTGGCAATATGACCTGTGACGTCATGGAAAAACTGGGTACTACCTGTAAAACAGGGGTCAAAAAAAATTATTGCCCAAAACTCAAAGCTCTGGCAAAAAAGCAGGCAAAAAAAGCAATCCAATTTAATCCCAAAACCATGATCGGAATCGATCAGCCCTTTGATTATGATGAAGTAGTTGCAATCACCGGCCCGGAGTATGTTAAGTATATGGACAGAGACGGTTTTGCTTTTCTTCCCTACGAAGAACTGAAAAAAGTCGACCCCCTGAAAACAAAACAGACCACAATGACTGCCTCCTTGCAGAAAAATATCCTCGTGGTGGATGATGAAGTTTCCGTCAACAACAATATCCGCAAAATTCTTGGGAAAAACGGGTTCCAGGTAGATCAGGCAGTAACAAAGGAGGAGGCAATTGAAAAAATAAATCAACACCCCTATAGACTTGTTCTTCTGGATTTAAGAATGCCAGGGGTCTCAGGTTTGGAACTTCTCAGGGCTATTTCCCAGGCGCAACCCTTTGCGAGGATTATCATCATCACGGGTTACGCCAGCATTGAGACTGCCATTGAGACAACAAGAATCGGTGCCGTGGATTATCTGCCCAAACCCTTCACACCCGATGAATTGAGAAATGTTGCTGAAAAGGCCTATATGCTAGCTGCATAATTATTTGTATACATCCCCCTGTGTTGACCAATGTCGAAAAGGCTAGGTCAACACAGTTTTTTTTTGACGCGATCCCAAGAAACCAACATATGCTGGAAGAAAATTTGCTGTTAGTGTCCCAATCTCCATGAATTTGTCACCCTTGTATCAAACCACTCTTTGAACTTGTCAAGGATAGAAACTCCTTTGTATATGCCCTCCCCTTGCACAGGCGGCCAAAATTTAAGGCATGACTTTAGGACAGACAGCGCCTTCCGGCTTCTTCTTCGAGCTCCTTTAAAAGTTTCGCCAGATCAAGGCTGTATTTTTGGGAAGCCTGTTCAAGGGACTCAAAAAGCGCATTACAGCAGATACATTCTCCGGCAAGGCTGTCCCAGCGTTTAAAAACTGCCTGGGTGGATTCCCACCGGGCCACAATATCCAGAATTATCATTTCAGGATGGATACTGTTTTCAAAAAATTTTTGCTTCGACATGGGCATCCTTTTTTGGGTCCCTAGGGCAAATCCCTAAATCCTCCAGGGTCTGAGCCAATGCCCGGGGAATCTGCCGGATAATCTCCATCACCTGGGAAGCCGGGGTGGGACAGGCATAAATCCCTGCAAGGCGGTTAGTAACAGCTGCAATTTTTGCTGCCGTTGGAATGGAAAATCCTGCTTCTAGGAGAATACATACAATCCCAGTAAGGGTATCTCCGGTGCCACCCATGGCCTCCATGGCTTCAGCACAGGGCTGGGAGATATGATCAAGGATTTTTCCGTTGCAGACCACATAATCCGTGGAACCCTTGACCATCAGATGCTGTGCCGCATTTCCATGTTCCTGGGCCCGGGAAATGAGATCCGGGACCTGGTTGTCATGGTGGAGAATAAACCCCCTGGTGTAAAAGGGATGGGGTGCTGTTTCATCGGCCAGAAATGCAAGTTCCCCCACATCCGGGGTGAACAGATCATAGGCCCCGGCCTGGCCGCTCATCTTGGCCGCATACATAAAGCCTGCGTCTGCAATGAGAATCGGGCGGTTTTCCATGGCCTCCACGGCAAACATCACCCGGTTGTGCCAGTCCACATCGGGCTGGAGATAATGAAAGACAAGCGATTTCAACTCCATATGGGGCAGGGTCTGGGTCAAATCCTGATAGAGAGTACGGCTTCCCTGGCCCCGCCCAATATCTCCTACCAGAAACCCTTTAATATCCGTTTGGCCCAAAACCTTTCCAGCCATGAGGGCAGCGCCCATCAAAGCCGGTGTTCCCCTGTTGACAGGAACCCTTATTCCCTTGATAACAATGGCATCATCTTCCAGGTGAATCCTGCCCCAGGTCATAGGAAAGGACTCGTCCGGAACTGTTCCGACTATTCCAAGCATTGGCGAATCATCTCCTTATGGGCAAGTTCAAGGGCATATCCGCAAAGTGTGTGCCCAATTTCCCCGGCCCTAGGGGCTTCATCAAGATGCTGCCCCACCATTTTTCGGGCCAGGTAGGGCACGTCGGGACACCCGCCGCCGGATACATTGACAATACACTTTGTCCTCTTGTCGATGGTCAGTTTCATGTTGGCAGCCCTGACCATGAGATAATCTCCAAAATCCTTTGTATGAAAAAGGTCAACAGGCTTCAGCAGAGGATGGGTGACAGGAACCATCTCCAGGGGGGGGAGTCCGGCGCGGCTTAACTGCCTTAGGAGAACCAGTTTTTCAATAAGGGGAAACTGTATAACAAGATCGCACCCGCTTTGAATCCCCGGGGGCGGTCCCATCACCCGTACCTGCCATCCCTTTGATTTTAAAAAATTTTCCGCCTGTATCACCTCGCTTGTGTTTTCAAAAACAAGGATCCCCTGGTCTTCCTTGGAAACCAGGGGACGGGATATTTTCTTTTTTTTTAAAAAATTAAAACCAAACATCCCGATCTATCCTTTGATGATAATCCTGGATTCATCTCCATCTTTCTTAATTTGTCCGATTGTCCAGCCCTGACTCTCAGCTGCCCTGGTCACATTTTCCCTGGAGGCTTCATTGTCCACCAGGATCTGGATCTCATTTTCCGTCCCGGATTTTATTTCATCCAGGGTCATCAATACCGGCTGGGGGCAGGAAAGTCCCCTTGCATCAATTATTTTGCTCATCTGTCTTCCTTATCACTTTATATTATAACAATCAGGCGGAAATCTTTTTTTTCATGGCAAATCCGATAAACAGGCAAACGGCAAACCCGACCACTACTGCGGCAATGCCATGGGGGCCAACGCCTTTGGGGGAGCTTGCCAGGCCAAAATTATGGGCAAAGCCTGCTCCCACAATCATCCCCATGACAAATATTGCCGCGTCGGTATCCCCTTCACCTGCAAGGAAAAGCTGACGTCCGGGGCAACCCCCGGCCAGGGCAAAGGCCAGGCCGGCCAGAGCCATGCCCAAAAAGTTCCATACATGCGCGGTATGGGCCACTGGCTGACCGACAAATCCCGGATGAAACTGACCCAAAATCAGGTTGGCAATCAAGGCAAAAAAGACCAGGGCCAGAAAACCGCTCAAAAGATGGGTCTGGCCAAAAAGAATCAGGTCCCTTAAAGCACCCATGGTGCAAAACCTGCTGCGCTGGGCAATAAATCCAATTCCCAGGCCAATCACGATAGAGATGAGGATAGGGGCGTGCATGGCACCCGGTCCTTTGAGGCTGTAAAACAGAACCCCGGTTTTATTCTCTCCATCTGCCTGGGGAAAAATGAGCATGAGCACCAAAAATCCTACCATGATCAGGGGAAGAATCCATCCGGCCGCAGTATTTGTAGACTGGGACCGGCCCAGATTATACCCATTTTTTAAAAACAACACCCCCATATAGATGCCCGATGCCAGACCCAGCAGTCCCACAATGGCGTTCCAGTCCCCTCCGGCCAGGCGCAATACTGCCCGCCAGGGGCAACCCAAAAATACAAGGGCACCGATCATGGCAAATATACCCAAAACAAACCGGACAATGGGTGCTGACCCGCAACGGGGTTTAAATTCTTTAAAGCTATAGGCCGCCACCAGGGAGCCCAGAACAAATCCAATGATTTCCGGACGCATATACTGCACTACGCCGGCCCGGTGCAACCCGATGGCACCTGCAATGTCACGTTCAAAACAGGCAACGCAGATTCCCATGTTCCCGGGATTTCCCAATTTTTGTAACACCGCTGCAAGAATACCGATAACAGCTCCCACTAAAATGATTCCCCATCGGGTGGAAAAAAAATTTTTACCCATGAATACTCAACCTCCTCAGATTTCAGCAATTAGTATTATTTCAATTCAAATAATGGTTCTGGGTGGTTTCATGCCATGCATTATCAGCAAAATCCAATTGATTATCAGAATATATATTTTCAAAGTTATAGACATCCTCTATGTTTGGCAGGGCCGAAGGTTACCTCCTATATTTTTTTATGCGAGGGTCTTGGCCAACGCCAGTAAAAATTATAGGGACCCTCTAATTTGGGTAAGGGTCACCCGAACAAAATAATTGTGCAGAGAGTTGTGGACATGACAACTAATTTTGGTCGGTTCGCCGTGGCGAAGCATTTTAGGACAGGTTGTTACAGACCCTGGTGGACGTAAGGTTAAGTGGCGAGAATTGTTTGAGCGCAGGGAATTTTTCCGCCACAAATGCAATCCAGCATAAACCCTGTCGGCCTATCCAGCGACAGAAAGGCACACGACCGGAATGGGTATAAGGCTGTTTATTAAAAAATCTACATGCGATTGCCCTGCCCCCCCACCATTACTGAGAAGCCCTCCCCAAGTAACAAAACCCTCGATCATTAATCCAGTTGTCAGATATCCTAGGATTATCTTCAATACACTTTTTGTTACCCGTGATTATGCCGGAAGAGGATTTGTGGCTAGTGACCAATCTCCATGAATTTGTTTTTTTTGACAGTGATCAAAAATAATTTTTTGTGGGCGCTGCCGGTTTTATCAAAAATTGTGTTGCCGGTCACCCCTTCAAAAAAAGACTCCTGGAGTGCATTTTTCACCCCTTCCCTTGAGTCGACACCCTCATCCATGGCAGCTATAAACAGAATATTAGCTGTGTCATAGGCAACGGCCTCAAGAAAACCGGGCTGACTTTCATACAGTTCCTGGAATCTTTTTTCAAACCCGGCTGTGATGGGGTTTTTACTATTTCCCAAATATCCATCTGAAATCACAGCATTTTTATTATAGCCTTTTGCACCGGTTAAAAGGCTCTCCTGGTGCCAGAGATTGGTTCCGAGAAGCACCATGCCGGTGGCATCATTAAAGGCAAGCTGGGGAAGAATCAAGTTGATCCGTGACACAGAGTCCGGGATAAAAAGGGCCTGAAAATCAATTTCGATTCTATCCTCACCGGGGGTGACCGCCCCCCGGGAAGGGGGTTGTAATCTTTCATTTGCTTCCGGATCAACAGGCGCTTCACGAGACAAATCCAAGATCCCAAAGTCATTTTCCCCGGTTACAGCTTCACTTTCCACTGGCATTTCCGGGATTAAAAATTCAGGTATGGGATAAAATTCTCCGGTGAGTTTTTGAATGGGTGCTGCAAAATCGGTATTCTTCCCATCATAGGATTCAACCCCGACAACCTCCCCCTTAAATTCTTCCACAACATCCCAGAATAATTTCATATACCGTTTCCCATACCGCTCATTGGGATACAGAATGGCAACCTTTTTGAGACCAAGCTCCATGAAAATGTAAGATGCCAATGATCGAACCTGCATTTCAGGGGTGATGAAATTGGAAAAAAGATAATCACCCTGGAGGGGAAAATCGCTTTTCTGGGTCAAGGCGATCAAGGGAATACCCAATTTTTCAGCCCGGATCCCGGCCGTCTGGGTGGTCAGCATAGGGCCTAAAATCCCCACTACCTTTTCCCTATTCAGTTCATCAACACATTGGGCTGCCCTTTCCGGATTTGACTGGGTATCCTTTATGATCACGTAAAAATTTTGATCATAGCGCTTTGACAGATCCTGAACTGCCAACTGGATTCCCTGCAAAGCCCGTTGCCCGAAAGCCCTGTATTTACCCGATAACGGCAGTAGGCATCCAATGGTATCTGTTTTAAAGGTTGCCAATTTCATGGCAGCTAATAAATCTTGGGCATCTTGGGCATAGGCATGGTCAGGATAGGTATCGATAAACGCCACCAACTCCTTTACCGCTTCTGAATAATTATTTTTTGCTGCATGGTTTAATCCAAGCCAATACAGCAAAAGTGACCTGGGAATGCTTAAATTCTTGATCTGAATAAACTCTTCAATCACATGGGGGTCGGTTTTGGCAAGCACCTTTTCAATGCCGGATAAAATTTCTTGCCTGTCAATGGTTTCTTCCATGCCAGTGGATTCTTCCATGGGTTCAGATAGAGCCAAAGCCTGGTTGTACACAAACAAAGCGTCCTGATTATTATTCTGGGCGGAAAATTTCTCCGCTTCCGCCATGAGAATCCGGGTCAATGTAAACGTTTTTGCAGGCTTCTCAGGAGCAGGCTTTTCAGGAACAGGCATTTCCTCTCCAGGAACAGGGGGCTCCGGATGTTTGATCGGCATTTTTGCACATCCCCAAAGAGAGGCAATGATAGCCATGGCCAAAAGGCAGCAGATTCTATCCTGGATAGTGATTGATTTGTTTTTCATTATATTTCGCTAATATTTATTGGTTATTGGTGCCTGGTAAACCCAATGCATCCCTATTTTCAAATTGCTGACTATATGAAAAATAAAAAATTATGTCAAAAATTCTTTTATCAACTCAATGGCCGAATCGATTTGTGACGGTTCAAGCCATATTAAACCCGGTTCTTTGTTAAACCAGGTGAATTGTCGTTTGGCATATCGGCGGGTATCCCTTTTCAAAAGCCGAATTGCTTCATCAAAATCAACTTCTTTTTTTAAAAACATCCCCATATGTCTGTATCCTATGGACTGCATGGATTTCAGATCCAGTGAGTATCCTTTGTCGACCAAAGAATTAACTTCATTGAGCAATCCCTGATCAATCATCATATCCACTCGCCGGTTGATCCTTTCATATAATTTTTTCCGATCCATACAAAGACCAATGGTAAGACTTTTATATTTAAAATCTTTAAAATCATGACCCTTTTGTTTAATTGAAATAGGCTGTCCCGTTGTTTTAAAAACTTCAAGAGCCCGGATCAGCCGAAAACTGTCGTTGGGGTGAATCTTTTGGGCGGCAACAGGGTCACACGCCTTTAATTGCCCATGGAGAAACAAATTACCCTTTTCTTTTTGCAAACAGGTCAAGGTTGCCAGGGTTTTTTCACAGACAGGGTGGGATCGAAATAGCCCATATAACAACGCCCTGATATAAAGGCCGGTTCCCCCTGCAATTATGGGCAGCCTATCCTTATTATAAAGGGTTTCAATTACCTGGCCTGCCTGGGTGGCATAAAGTCCTGCATCAAACGCCTCTTTGGGGTCCAAAAAGTCAACCAGATGGTGGGGAGCCATTTTTAATTCATCCGAATCTGGCTTGGCCGTGCCAATGTCCATGTATTTATATATCTGCATGGAATCCGCCCCGATTATTTCCCCGTTAAAATGACGGGCAATTGCAATTGAAAAACTGGTCTTCCCTATTCCGGTGGGCCCACAGATGGTGATAATTTTTTTCATTCTAATGTGTATAATTAACCTTTTGTTCAAAAATAGTTGACAAGATTTGGCAGAAAGCTTTATAACATAGTTTTTTCAGTAATAAAAATTAGTAAAAATTAATAAAAAAAATATGTTACATAAACATTGATTGAAATAATAAAAAAATCTAAATTTGATTTTTTATGATTAAAAACAGGAGATAACACTGATGAGCTCTGAAAAAATCGGATCTGTGGTGGTGATTGGCGGAGGTATATCCGGCATGCTATCAGCACTTGATCTTGCAAATTCCGGGTATTATGTCTATTTGGTGGAAAAAAGTCCGTCCATTGGGGGTGTCATGTCACAACTTGACAAGACATTTCCAACTAATGACTGTGCAATGTGAATTATTTCACCCACACTGGTCGAGGTCGGCCGGCATTTAAACATTGAATTGGTAACCTATTCAGACATTGAATCCATTGAAGGTACTGCTGGAAACTTCAAGGTACGAATCAAAAAACGAGCTCGCAGTATTAAAACAGATCTGTGCACGGGATGCGGAGCTTGCGTCGAGAATTGTCCTGTAACCCAACAGACTACTGCAGCTTAAACAAGCAGTAACATTGTTGATTACAGAGGAGAACTACAGCAAGGAGAATAACAAATGGGTGCAGTGACTACTCAAAACAACGGTGGTGAAGAGATTGATTATCTGGAATTAGACCAGATGATTGAAAAAGAATTTGACGGCAACAAGGAAAATCTGATTATGATTCTCCAGGCAATTCAGCGCCGCTATAATTATCTTCCAAAGGCAACACTTTTATATGTATCTGAAAAATTAGAGATACCCTACAGCAAAATTTATGAGGTAAGTACCTTTTACTCTACCTTCAGTCTTGAACCAAGGGGCAAAAATATTGTCTCCATATGTCTTGGAACAGCTTGCCATGTAAGGGGTGGCGAACGGGTCCGGGAGCAGATTGAAACAACCCTTGACATCAAAGATGGTCAAACAACCCCCGACAAACGATATACCCTTGAATCTGTTCGTTGCATAGGCTGCTGTAGTCTGGGCCCGGTCATTAAAATCAATGAAGACATGCATGGCCGCATCAAGCCCGATGAAATTGAAACAGTATTAAATCAATACGAATAAATCACAAGAGGTATGAATCATGACTATTCAGTCTGTAAAAGACCTAGAAAAAATAAAAGAGGAATACCGGCTAAAGCTTAACCTTCCTGAAACAATAAAGGTTAATATCGGGATGGCATCATGCGGCATTGCCGCCGGGGCAAAGGACTCCTTTGATACTGCAAAACAGACATTTTTAGACGACAACCGCATTGACATCTGTCAAACCGGTTGCATCGGATATTGCGAGGTTGAACCCCTGGTTGAAATTCTTTCCAAGGGCCGCCCCCGGATAATGTTTAAAAATGTAACCAAAGATAAGATCGTCGATATCATCACAGCTTACACCAACAATGATTTCAGCGATAAAAAGATAACCAAGCTTATCCTGGGACAAGTTAGAGACCCCAGATCTCTTCTTGAAGATGACATGAACAACCCCCAGGAAAACATAGACCCATTGGAAGGAATCCCCTTTCTTGAAGAAACCCCGTTTTTTAAGGGTCAGGTTAAAATAGCCCTGAGAAATTGCGGTTATGTCGATCCGGACAGCATCGAAGAGTATTTTGGTAAACAAGGATACACAGCCTTTCTCACAGCTCTCAAAGAAACCAAACCCCAGGATATTATCACCACGGTCAAAGAATCGGGCCTGCGGGGACGGGGAGGCGGCGGATTTCCAGCAGGCATCAAGTGGGCCACCTGTGCCAAGCATGAGGGAGAACGATCCATCATCTGCAATGCCGATGAAGGAGATCCAGGTGCTTACATGGATCGAAGTATTCTGGAGGGAGATCCCCATTCCATCATAGAAGGGATGCTCATTGCAGGCCTTGCCATTGGATCTTCCCATGGATACATGTATGTCAGGAACGAATACCCCCTGGCCGTAAAACGGTTGGTGAATGCCATCAAGCAGGCCACAGCCTTTGGTCTTCTCGGAGAGAATATAGCCGGAAGTGATTTTTCCTTTACAATTAAGATATCCACCGGTGCAGGCGCCTTTGTCTGCGGCGAGTCCACGGCCCTCATGGCCTCCCTTGAAGGAAAGGTCGGCCGGCCCAAGGCCAAATATGTCCATACCGTTGAAAAAGGATTTAGAGACCAGCCCACCAACCTCAACAATGTTGAAACCTATGCCAATGTACCGGCTATTCTTCTCAAAGGGGCTCCCTGGTATGCAGGTTTTGGTACGGACAATTCAAAGGGCACCAAGGCCTTTTCCCTGGTGGGCAAGGTAAAAAACACAGGACTGCTCGAGGTTCCCATGGGCGTCCCTTTGCGGGATATCGTCTTTAACATAGGACAAGGGGTTCCCGGCAAGAAAAAGTTCAAGGCCGTCCAGACAGGAGGCCCTTCCGGCGGTTGTATTCCGGAAAGTCTCATGGACACGCCGGTTGATTACCAGCAGCTTGCAAATGTAGGTTCCATCATGGGATCCGGCGGTATGATTGTCATGGATGAAAACACCTGTATGGTGGATGTGGCCCGGTATTTCCTCGACTTTCTCAAGGAAGAATCCTGCGGCCAGTGCAACCCCTGCAGGGAAGGCATCAAGCAGTCTTTGGATATTCTTACAGCCATCTGCGAAGGAAATGGTAAACAAGGCGACATTGAGTTGCTCGAAGAACTTGGGGTGATGATTGAAAACTTTTCACTTTGCGGTCTTGGCACCTCGGCTCCCAACCCTGTTTTAACAACCATTAAATATTTCAGGGAAGAATACGAATCTCATATCATTGATAAAAAATGCACAGCAGGTGTTTGTAAAAACCTGTTCATTTATGAGATTGATGAAACGGCCTGTACCGGCTGCACGCTTTGTGCAAAAAAATGCCCCCAGGATGCCATCACAGGTGACAAGAAAGAACCCCACACCCTGGAACAGGATAAATGCATTAAATGTGGAATTTGTTACGATGCCTGTAAATTCAATGCAATCGTTATCAAATAATCATGAAGGATAATATCTATGGTAACTTTTAAACTTAACGGTAAAGAGGTTCAGGGAGAAGACGGGCAATATATCATTCATGTTGCTGAAAAATACGGCGTAACAATCCCCACCCTTTGCCACCACAAAGCACTTGAGCCGGCTGGGATGTGCCGAATTTGTACGGTGGAACTCTTTGACGGCAGAAGAACAAAATTTGTAACCGCCTGTAACTATCCCATCTGGGAAGGCATGGAAATTAACACCGAGAGCAAAGCCGTTCTCCAGGGGCGAAAGCTCATTGTTGAAATGCTCTACGCCCGGTGCCCTGAAGTTCCCCTGTTAAAAAAACTGGCCAAACAATATAATATTGACGAGCCCCGTTTTAAAACAGAAGATGATGATTGCATCCTGTGCGGACTTTGTGTGCGCATGTGTGAAAAGATGGGCAACTCAGCCATCAGTTTTATCGGCAGGGGCACCGACATGGCGGTTAACACCCCATTTGGTATCCAATCCGATGTGTGCATGGCCTGCGGAGCCTGTGCTTCGGTCTGTCCCACCGGTCACATCACCCTTGAAAAAATTAAAAATCAGTTCACCAAGGCAAATCCCTTTCTGATTCCTTCGGAATATGAAATGGGCCTTAAGGGCAGAAAACCTGTTTATGTACCCTATGCCCAGGCAGTTCCCAACACCCCGGCCATTGACCGGGATGTGTGTATGCACTTTAAAACAGGGGGATGCGGAGTTTGTGCTGAAATCTGTCAGATGGACGCCATTGACTATACAATGGAAGATGAAATCATTGAGCTGGATGCCGGTGCTGTTGTTCTGTCTCCGGGATTTGAACCCTTTGATCCCTCCAAGTTTGATAATTATGGATATGCAAACCACCCCAACGTAATGACCGCCATGGAGTTTGAAAGAATTCTTTCGGCATCGGGCCCAACATCAGGTCATCTGACTCGGATGTCCGATCACAAGGAACCCAAAAAAGTGGCCTGGTTCCAATGTGTGGGATCAAGGGACATGAACAAATGCGACAACAAGTATTGTTCTTCCGTATGCTGTATGTACGCCCTGAAAGAGGCTGTCATTGCCAAGGAACATGCGGGAGATGACTTGGATTGTGCCATTTTCTACATGGATATGCGTACCCATGGCAAGGATTTTGAGCGATATTACAACAGGGCACAGGACCAGGGAATCCGATTCCAGAGAAGCCGGGTTCATACGGTTGTGCCCGTTGGAGATACCGGTGACCTGAAGATCACCTATACCGATGACGACGGCAAAAATATTGAAGAAATTTTTGACATGATTGTTCTGTCCATTGGTCTTGAAATTTCCCCTGAAATTGTTGATATGGCCAAAAATCTGGGCATTGAACTCACCGACGGAAATTTTGCCAAAACATCCAGCTTTAAGCCCGTGGAAACTAACAAAAAAGGAATATTTGTTGCCGGTGCCTTCCAGGGACCCAAGGATATTCCCCAGGCGGTTGTTGATTCCTCTGCTGCGGCCGGAGAAGCCAGCGCATTGCTTGCCAGTGCCAGAAATACACTGACCCAAATTCCCGAGGTGATTCCGGAAACAAATATTGTGGGAGAACGCCCCAGGATAGGTGTCTTTGTATGTAAATGCGGCACCAATATCGCAGGTGTGGTAAATGTTCCGGAGGTTCGGGACTATGCAGCCACCCTGCCCTATGTTGAATATTATTCGGATAATCTTTATTCATGTTCCCAGGATACCCAGGAGAACATGAGCCAGATTATCAAGGCCAATAAACTCAACCGCATCGTGGTGGCCGCGTGTACACCCAAAACCCATGAACCACTTTTTCAGGAAACCCTGATAAATGCCGGGTTAAACAAATATTTATTTGAAATGACCAATATCAGAAACCATGCTTCCTGGGTCCACAAAGACGCGCCGGAAATGGCCACCCAAAAAGCCAAGGATCTTGTGCGCATGGCCGTGGCAAAAGTTGCCCTCATGGAGCCCCTTGAAGAAGCGGAACTCCAGGTAAAACCGGTTGCCATGGTTATTGGCGGCGGAATATCCGGAATGGTGTCTGCAAGAAACCTTGCAGAACAAGATTATGAGGTCCATCTCATTGAAAGGGACGCAAAACTTGGCGGCGAGGCAACAAAGCTCTATCATACCTATAAGGATGAAGATATTGCCACGGAACTTGCATCTCTTGTTCAAGCGGTTGAACAAAACGAAAAAGTTCATATTCACCTCAACACAACTCTCGAAAATGTTGAAGGATTTGTGGGCAGTTTCAAATCAGAACTCGTAAATGACAGCAAAACGTCCACACTGGAACACGGGGTGGCTGTTATTGCAACGGGTGGACATGGTGCAACTCCCACTGAATACAATTACGGCCAGGATGAAAGGATCATCACAAGCCTTGATCTTGATAAACGATTCATTGAAAAGGACCCTTCTCTCAAAGCACTTGAGTCGGCTGTCTTTATACAATGTGTTGGATCCAGGGAAAAGGATCGTCCCTATTGCTCCAGGGTGTGTTGTACCCATTCAATTGACAATGCCTTGGAGCTTAAAAAGATTAACCCTGAGATGTCTATCTTTATTCTCTACAGGGATATCAGAACCTATGGAGAACGCGAATATAAATACCAGCAGGCCCGTGAAGCCGGAATTATATTCATCCGCTACTCTGTGGACAATAAACCCAAGGTTACAATAAATGGGGATAAGGTTCTCATCAGCGCAACAGATCATGTGCTGGGCAGGCCCATGGAAATTGAGGCCGATCTTGTGACCCTGGCCACGGCAATTGTTCCCAATAAAGATGAACGGTTGGCAAATTTCTTTAAGGTTCCCCTTAATGAAGATGGGTTCTTCGTGGAGCGCCATGCCAAGCTTGGGCCTTCCGAATTTGCAACCGACGGCGTCTTTCTTTGCGGACTTGCCCACTATCCCAAACCAATTGACGAAGCCATTGCCCATGGTCAGGCTGCTGCATCCCGGGCGGTCACCCTGCTGGCAAAGGAAACGGTCCATACCAGCGGCAATGTTGCAAACATTGATCCGATGGCATGCAGTTCCTGTGGGGTGTGTGTTTCCATCTGTCCCTACTCGGCTCCTGCCTTTGAAACCGGAGGACGGTTTGAAGGAACAGCCCAGATCAATCCGGTTCTGTGCAAAGGATGCGGTTTGTGCGTAGCATCCTGCAGGTCCGGTGCCATCCGTCTTAAGGGCTTTGACACAAATCAAATATTTGCACAAATCTTTGCGCTGAATGAAGCAGTATAAGGAGAGTTCAATAATGACCGAAAACAATAATACAAAGATCGTTGCCTTCCTGTGCAATTGGTGCAGCTATGGCGCTGCTGATCTAGCCGGTGTGAGCAGGATGCAATATCCTGCCGATATCCGGGTGATAAGAATACCCTGTACAGGCCGGTTGAGTCCTAAATTTGTCCTGTCAGCCCTCAGGGAAGGAGCAGATGCTGTCTGGGTATCCGGCTGACATCCCGGAGAATGTCATTACCTGGATGGTAATTATTATGCACGCAGAAAATTTGCTTTAATGGGCAACCTTTTGGAGCACATGGGCGTCGAAAAAGACAGGCTTCATTTTTCCTGGATCTCTTCGGCGGAAGCCACTAAATTTGTGGATGTTGTCAAGGAGATTTCCGAGAAAGTAAAAGCGCTTGGACCCAATAAAAAACTTGTAAAGGACTATAATTAAAAAAGGTTATTTTTATGGATACCTGTATCAAAAAAATCAGAGAACTTGCTGCTGATCTCCTTGAAAAAGGCGAAGTGGAACGAGTGATTGGTTTTGCAAACGGAACCATTCCCATGGCAACCCGTCCTATTGCCATTCAGTCAAAACAAGATACTCAGAAACTTGTTTTCAATTCAACATGCGGACTGAACCTTGCTAATTTTGCCTCCAAAGAAAAGGGCAAAATCGGGATCATCGCCAAGGGATGCGATTCCAGAAATATTGTCACCCATATCGTTGAAAATCAGATCCAAAGGGACCAGGTTTATATTATTGGGGTTCCCTGCTCGGGCATGGTGGCCAAGGCAAAAATTGCCGGACTTTTTGAAGATGAGATCACCCAATTTGTCGAAGATGGGGATACCCTTACCGTCACCTCCTTGTCAAAGAGTCTTACCCTCAAAAAGCAGGATTATTTAAGGGACAACTGTAGTTTGTGCACCCATAGAAATCCCGTACTCTATGATGTTCTGGCAACCGATCTTGTGGAAGAGCAAGTGCTTGAGACCCCCTTTCCCGATGTGGACCGCATTGAAGCCATGGATGCAGATTCAAAATGGCAGCATTTTAATGATCTGACCAAAAATTGTATCCGGTGTTATGCTTGTAGAAATGCCTGCCCACTCTGCTATTGTCCCACTTGTTTTGTGGATGAGGCTGGTCCCCAGTGGGTAGGAAAGGGACAGAACAAGACAGATGTGGATACCTTTCACTTTTTAAGGGGATTCCATTGTGCGGGACGGTGCACCGATTGCGGTGCCTGTGTTGAAGCCTGCCCCATGGGGATCAATGTCAGGGATTTTACCAGAAAGCTGAACAAAGATGCTTTGGAGCTTTTTGGTTGGGAAGCCGGCCTTGACATCACCAAACGTCCTCCTCTGGATGCATACAGTCCGCAAGATCCTGATGATTTTATCAAGTAAATAAAAGGGCATACAATGAAATTTATAACGATTGATAAAAATGACTGGACCAAAGGCATTGATAAATCCCGCGGGACCTATCAGCTGTTTGGTCCGGTTAAAGATGAAAATGGGTGTATTATCAAGGCCCTTGACGCGGACACCTTACCGAATATGGAATACCATGAGTCGGTGATGTCTGCAAAGTCGGTTCTTTTCCCCCAGTCAGAAAGTATTTTAACCACCAGCCTAAATGAATCGGTTGAAGACCACCACATCATGAAACGGGCAAAGAATGACTATACACCCCGGGCGGTTCTGGGCCTACGGCCCTACGATGCAAAAGCCATTCAGCTGGTAAAAATGAACTTTGATACCGAGGACTATAGAGATCCCTATTGGTGTGATGCCTACGAAGCCACCACCTTTATCGGACTTGGCATCACCAAACCAGGTCCCTTTGACTTTTCCCCCTCTGTGGGTAGCGGCCCCTTTAGTGAAGAGGGGTTGGACATCCTTTTGGCAGATCTTGATGACAAATATCTGGCCAAAGTTCTCACCCCAAAGGGTGAGGCCTATGCGTCAGCCTGCGGGTTTGATACGAGTGCAGATGACAAAGAGAGCCAGGCTCTGTTTGATATTCTCAGGAAAGAAGCAGAAAAAAACATTGGTGCAGCCGTGGCAACGGACAAGCTTGCGGAAAAGGTTCTTCTGGATCTCCATGAGGCTCCCTTTTGGGATGATGTAGCCTTCGCCTGTATTAATTGCGGCACCTGTACCTATGTCTGCCCAACCTGTTGGTGCTTTGACATCCAGGACGAGGCCAAGCAAAATGAATCTACCCGCTTTAGAAATTGGGATAGCTGTATGTCTCCCTTGTTTACCCGGCATGCCACCGGTCACAACCCAAGGGGCGTCAAAGTTCAACGCGTCCGGCAGCGGTTCATGCATAAACTCAAGTACTTTGTTGATAAATACGACCAGGGAATCATGTGTGTCGGGTGTGGTCGATGTGTGAAAAGTTGTCCGGTTAATATCGACATCCGAGAGGTCTGTCATACCATGAACACTTATGAGAAAAAAGATTAGCGAACAAAAGGAGAACAGACATGGAAAACCCCTATATGCCGTATCCAGTTCGCATTGATGATATTGAAATTGCAACTGAAGACAAATCCCTAAAAACATTCAAATTTGTTTTTCTCAATGAAGGGGATGAAGAAAAATTTGCTTACCATGCCGGACAATTTGCAGAACTAAGCATTCCAGGTGTAGGTGAAATCCCCATTGGGATTGCTTCATCACCGGTAGAAAAAGGATTTGTAAAATTTACGGTTTTTAGAACCGGTGTGGTTACTTCCCATCTCCACAACATGAAGGTCGGGGACATCATGGGAATCCGCGGTCCCTTGGGAAACTGGTATCCCTGGGATAAGCTTGAAAACAAAAATGTGGTCATCATTGGCGGCGGGTTTGCATTTACAACGCTTAGATCTTCCATTGTTTACATGCTGGATCCCGCCAACCGTGCAAAATTTAAAAATATTGATGTGGTCTACGGAGCCAGATCACCTGGAATGCTGCTCTACCGCCAAGAACTGTTTGAGTGGGAAAAACGGGATGATATTAACATGCATATCACCGTGGACGGAACAGATGACCCGGACTGGAAGTACCATAAGGGCTTTGTCCCCCAGGTGGTTGAACAAAATGCTCCCAAAGCGGATGAGGATTCCTATGCCATCATCTGCGGTCCGCCGATCATGATCAAGTTTACCCAGCCCTCCCTTACCCAGTTAGGCTATAAACCCCATCAGATTATCATGTCTCTGGAAAACAGAATGAAGTGTGGTATCGGGATGTGCGGCCGGTGTAATATTGGAAAGGAGCTGGTTTGTAAAGATGGGCCTGTCTTTACTCTTGATGAAATCAATCAGACTCCGAAGGAATATTAATCTTGTTATTTTTCAGATAAGGCAATTTTGAAAATTGCCTTATTCTTTGTTGACAAGTATTGGATGCTGAGATATGTTAAGTTTTCAATTCTCGATGTGAATATTGAAGCTAAGACAGGATGTCTTAAGAATGATAGAAAACAACTTTTTATTGGAGGAAATTTCAAATGGCAACACAGGAATTTAAAGGAAAGACTTTCGACATAGATGAAGACGGCTTTCTTCTTGATTACAATCTTTATTGTGACGAGTGGGTAGACTATGTTAAAGGACAGGAAGGAATTGAGGAACTGGGTGACGAGCATTGGCAGTTGATCAAAGTTCTTCAGGACTACTACGAAAAAAATGGTATCGCTCCCATGGTTCGTGTTCTATCCAAACTGACCAAATTCAAACTGAAACACATTTATGAATTGTTCCCCTCAGGACCTGGTAAAGGTGCTTGTAAAATGGCCGGTCTCCCCAAACCGACTGGATGTGTATAGTAAATACCTATCCGCACTTTTTTAGTTTATAAAGGCTCTGTTTTTTTTTAAACAGAGCCTTTATTATATACTGTCCTGGAGCTGATTATGCCCTTATTAGATGAAACCAATAAAAAAATTCTTAACCATATTCAGTTGGATTTCCCCATCGATTCAAGGCCATTTAAAAAAATTGCAGAAAAGCTTGATCTTTCTGAGAATGAGCTTCTCAAGCGAATCAACACCATGAAAGAAGAGATGCTGATCCGCAGGATTGGGGGCAATTTCAGCCCTGATCGACTTGGCTATCATTCGACACTTTGCGCTGCTGTTGTGGAAGAAGACAAAATAGATCTGTTTACAAAAACCGTCAACGCCTACTCAGGGGTTACCCATAATTACAGGCGGGATCATCATTTTAATATCTGGTTTACCTTTATCGCACCCTCGATTGCAATCATCAAGAAAAGCCTTGAAGAGATATCCGCAAAAACCGGTGTAAAACCCATATTAAACCTGCCGGCCACCCGGGTATTTAAAATATCTGCCAATTTTAAGGTATGAAATCGTTCAGGGTTGCCCTTGTGGTTCAAAAATGCATCCCCGGTGCCTTTGAAAAGAACTGTCTTGCAAGCATGGAAATTATCGCGCTTGCTGCCGCCAATGGGGCTAAGGCTATAGTCTTTCCGGAATTGAACCTGACCGGATATACCGCAGGTTTAAAAACCGTATCCATTGCCCAACCGATGGACCACAAATTGCTGGTTTCTCTTTCCAGGGCGGCTGACAAATTTGAGGTATCCATCCTGGCTGGCATGGCTGAACAGGCTGAAAACAATCGTATATTTGCCTCCCACCTTGTCTTTTCTCCCGGAAAACCAGCTGATCAATACCGAAAAATCCATACAGCTCCCAATGAAAAAGAATATTTTTCCCCGGGAAACCGGGTAAAAATTTTTGAACACGAGGGAATTTCTTTTGGTATTCAGCTTTGCTATGATGCACACTTTCCCGAACTTTCCACTGCCATGGCTGTCCAGGGAGCAGATATCATTTTTATCCCCCATGCCTCCCCAAGGGGCACTTCAAAAGAAAAATACCAGTCATGGATGCGGCATTTGACTGCCAGAGCCTTTGATAACGGAATTTTTATCGCAGCAGTGAATCAAACAGGTGATAATGCCCAGGGACTTATTTTTCCGGGACTTGCGCTCCTGATCGGACCCGATGGGAACATTATTTCAAAATATATTGAGCCGGAAGAAACAATCCACTATGTGAATATTGATCTGGATGCACTTACCCGAGTAAGATCCCATAGAATGCGATATTTTCTACCCAACAGGCGCAACGATCTGTTTGGATGATAAAAAAACCCGCCAGTGGCTAACCGCAAAGGTTTTGGGAGCAAACCCTTCTACTTGGCAATTTCACTTCTGCGGTTTTGAATATAAGCGTTTCTGATGGCCACATAGGGAACCAGAGAGGCATCTTTCAATGCTTCGTAGTCACCGATTCTAAAGGAGGTTCTGTTTATTTTATCATAGGCGCTGATACCCATGTTCAACTCCCAGGGTTCCACATAAGTGACCGGAGTGATAAAATAGTCCCCTACCCTACCCAGGACATCCCTTAGAGTGGAGGGTCCAAGCACGGGCAACACCAGGTAAAATCCGTCTCCAATGGCATAGGAGCCAAGGGTCTGCCCCAGATCCTCATCAGAGGTTTTCATATCTAAATGCTTTTGGGCAAACTGGTTAAACCCTAAAATACCAACGGTTGAATTGGCAAGAAAAATACCGATCTCATCAGAGGCGGACACAAATTTGCCCTGGAAAATGTTATTGATAAATCTGACGGGGAACAAAAGATTCTGAAAAAAATTATTAACCCCGTTACGCAGGGGAGAAGGCGCAATAATTTTATACCCCTGGGCAATGGGTTTTAAAGCATAAAAATATAAAAAATCATTAAATGAATACATGGCATAATTAAAATAATAGAGGGGATCCGCCACCATTTGAACATCTTCAACCCCATTCTCATACTCATCCAACAGATCCAGATCAAACTCTTCTTCCGAAGTTAAATCCGCCTGGGCCAGGAGGATGGATTCTCCTAAAAGCTGCCCAGTGTTCAAGTCTGGCATATTTTGAAGAACCGGGTTGATCTGTAGGATATTCTCTTCTGCCAATCCCGTTGAAGCCTTAAAAAAAACGAGGATTACCATCAGGCCGAGCAATACAAGATCTGATTTTTTCATTTTTCAACCTTTTCCCTAAGTTCCTTGATGATGGCCCCGGGCGTTTGGGATATTTGCTGTCGGTATTGTTCTCTATAATTAGCAGCCATACTTACCCCGGCCACTTGGATATCATAAATTTTCCAGCCCAGGTTCTTTTTTTTTTTCATCCGATAGGTCACAGGGATTTGTGTCTCTCCCTGGACAATCTGTGTTGGAATATCGGTTCTGAAAACATTTTTTTTAGTGGGCAAAAGCGTATTCTCAAAATAAAGAATGGTAATATTTTGAACATCCTGCCCTGCAAGCTTGCCATAGTAGGTATGACTGATCAGCTTTGAAAAATAATGGACAAACAGTTCTTTTTGCTCATGGGTAAAAGCGCGGAATTTTCTACCCAGGGCCAGCATGGAAAATGTTTTAAAATCAAACAATTCAATGGCCCTGGCATAAAGCAGTTCTTCCTGTTCTTTGGGATCCTGTGCCAATTCCGGATCCTGAATGGCTGCAAGAATTCCATCCACAGATTTTTTTAAATAATTCCGGGCCTCAATTTCCATGGGGATACTATCCGCCTGGCTTGCCAGGCTAGGGGAAACCAAGGGAAAACAAAAAAACACACAAAACATGGCAGCAAAACATTTTAAAATGGCTGGGCGGCAGGCCTGTCTTTGAAATATCATTAGATTAATCATTCGTATAGGCTTTTTTAAATTCTAAGGGTTATCTGCTTCTATTATTCGTTATGCCCAAGCTTATCAGATTTTAGGGATTATCCGGTTCTATTATTTATTAGTGGAAAAAATAAATTTTCTTACCAGGGATTCTATATCCAGTGAGGATTCTGTATTTTCGATTTCACTTCCTTCACCCAACATGTCATCGGATCCCCCCGGTGAGATATCTACATATTTCTGGCCTATTATACCAGAAGTTTTGATGGAGGCAATACTATCTTCCGACAACTCCATGTCCCCATTGATACTAAATATAAGTTTTGCCACCAGCCGCTCTCTGTCGATCGTGATTTTTGAAACTTTTCCAATTTCAACCCCGGCTATTTCCACCCGGGCACCCTGCTTGAGTCCCGTGGCCGAGGAAAAATAACCATATACTGAGTACTGGTTTTGTGGAAAAAAGTGAAACTCCCCCACGGCCACAATCAGATATACCATGCTGATAAAGCCGGCAATAACAAATAGACCCACATATAATTCAATATTTTTTTTGTTCATATATATCCTTTATCTGTCGCCGGTTCAGGTATCGGTGCCAACAACTTCATCCCCCCGGATGAATCCGGCTACGGTTTCGCTGTGCGTGTGTAAAATTTCATCTTTACTGCCTTCAAAGGTAATTTTGCCCCCATCCAGCATGGCAATATGCTGGGCAACATCAAAAATTTCCGGGATATCATGACTGACGATAACGGCAGTAAACCCAAATTGTTTCTGGTATTCTTCAATCATGGTGTGAACCTTTTTCTTTCTCACCGGGTCAAGTCCTGTGGTGGGCTCATCAAACAATACCACCTTGGGATCGGTGACAAGGGCCCTTGCAAGGGCAACCCGTTTTCGCATCCCCCCGGAAAGCTGGGAGGGAAATTTCAAACCAATGGGTCCCAGAGCCAATTGATCCATCCTTGTTTTTACCTTTTCTTCAATGACAAACTTTGTATGCGAGGAGGCCTCGGACAGAGGCAGGGCAATATTTTCAAAAACATTCATGGAATCAAACAAAGCGTTTTCCTGGAACATATAGCTTAAATTTTTTTTAAAAAGAAGATTGTCCTTTTTAGGCATTTTATGAAGGGGTTTGCCATGGATGAGAATTTCTCCTGCATCCTGATGAACAAGCCCGATAATATGCTTGAGCAGAACGGATTTACCCGTGCCGCTCTTGCCGATTACCGCCATGATTTCACCTTTATGGATGGAAAGGTTAACCCCCTTCAGCACCTGGTTTGGACCAAAGCTTTTCTTTACATCTACAAATTGAATCAACGGTAAGCTCATTGTTTAAACCAAAAAATAAGTTATAATATAATCAACAATCAGTATATAAATACAAGACTGGACCACGGAGTTTGTGGTTGCCATGGATACACCCTTTGCACCATGTCCCTCTGCTGCTAAATGGGTGTAATATCCGCGATAACAGCAGATGGTTGTCACCACAATTGCAAATACAAATGACTTGAGAAACCCACCGCCTATATCAACCAGGCGAACACTTGAGATCACCTTATCCATGTAAACCGCCTGGTTAATTCCAAGCATTAATGATCCTGTCAGATATCCGCCAAAGATCCCCACCGCATCGAAAATAGCGGTGAGCAGGGGAAAACTGATAAGGGCTGCCACAATCCGCGGTGAAAACAAAAAACGAATGGGATCTATCTGCATGGTTTTCAGGGCATCAATCTGTTCTGAAATTCGCATTACACCAATTTCAGCAGCCATGGCAGATCCGGCCCTGGCTGTAATCATAATAGCGGAAAGTACAGGGCCTAACTCCCGGATAATTGTCAAGGCCACGGCAGAGCCCAAGGCAGCTTCAGAACCAAAGGTAACAAGGGTATAATATCCCTGGAGGCCCAGAACCATGCCGGTGAATAATCCGGTCAGCACAATAACAAACAGTGATTTTGCCCCTACAAACCAGGTTTGCTCAAAAATTTTGTCAAATTGAAACGGACCGGCAAAAATGCGGGTCACCCCTGAAATAAAAAAGAGAACAATACGACCGATGGATTCAATGCGATCCAGAGTTGCCCCCCCCAGTTTTTCAATATGTTTTGCGACCATAGCACGCCTTATATAAGGTTTCGCAGTAAAATACAAGATACCAGTGTCAGGGAAAGCAATTCTCGGCGAATGAATACCTTTATATACAGGATAAGGCCTTCTGGAAAAATTTGAAAGACACATGACCCTTCACGGGCTTTCGCCAAAGACTCATAAAGCCTAAATGAATGCTTAAAAATCTCTGGCAGCGTATCACAAACAATTGCCGGACAAACTTACCAATAAACAGATCCAAGACTACCTGCACTATATTATCGCGGATCGAAAGCTTGCATGGAGCACGTGCAATGTCCAATTTTCATGAATAAAGCGATTTTTACAAGCACGTGTTGAAAAGGGATCTCAAGTTCCCGGGCAATACGGCAAAGCACGGCTCGCCTTCAGGCTTCAAACATTTGATCAAGATCATCCGGAAAAAGAAATGGTCCGGTTATGCCAAGGCCCCCTGTTCCGGCCCTGAAAAAGTTCTGGAATACCACTTGAACCTGAGTTTTGATCTAAAACAACCTGTGGCAACGACAATGGCTTTAGGCCATACCCATGGGGTGCGTCTTAAATCCGGCACTATAAAGGCAGGTATTTCCTATATCTGGAGAGCAGATGATATGCAGCAGCTCAAAACCAAATTTTTGACCATTTACCATCAAAAGTACATCAATTTATCCTTGCGCATCCAGCCAGCAATGGATATAAACCCCATAGTCAAAATAAACGTTACCGGCCCGGACCAGCGGCACTGTTCACCAACGTTTTATCAATAATCCCGCTCGTTGAAACAACCGGTTCAGAACTATCAAAGGATTTTGGTGGACCTAATAGTCATGCCTTCTTTATGGGCGGGACTATCTGATAAAACGCTTTTAGTTCGGTTTCTTTATTAATATAAACATTAAGGAGAAATTGTATGTGCCTCAAAGTTGCTAACAACCTACTTAAATCATTTTTTCTATTTTTTTTTCTATCTGGATGCGGCGGAACTTATTTAGTAGTTCCTACGCCCCAAGCGGTAAATCCAAATAGAGTTGGTGATATTAAATTAAATAATAAAATAAAAGTTGTAAACATCCAGCAATCGAAAACAAATGTCCCAATTGGTGTTTTGAGCTTTGTCGATCATGAAGCGAATTTGAATGAATGGACAGAAAAATCTATACAATTATTGAAGAATGAACTTATAAAACGAGGTGGAGAGATCTCAGGAGATGGATTAAAGGTTTTAAATCTTTCTGTATTGAGTGCACATGTTGAAACCCGTTCAATTGGTTCCGGAACGCGTTGTAATTTAACAATGCGGGTGGAAACAGGGGATGGGTATAGCAAAGACATTTCAGTTGTAAACAATGCCGGAATTGGTGTTGAAAGACCAGCTGGTGGAGCTATAACTTTAGCAATTACTGAGCTATTAAACGATCAAACCATATTGAACTATGTGAAGTAATCACATTTTGAGTTGACTTACCATCAACATTTTTAAACTTCAAAATGCGACCTAATCGGCTAGCCTGGGGGAGTAATCCCCCAGCCCAGACAACACCCTGCATGGGGGTCCGCACAGGGCGTTTCATCAAAGTTACCGGGCCGAGGCCGGGTAATGAATTTTCACCCACTGTTCTTTGAGAGATATTAACCCTTGTTCAGATAGCCATTGATTGGTCATGCCGGTCTGTGTTGCTATAGGGGACTTACACCCCATAAGTTCACGCCCATGCTGGGCGTACACAAACAAATCAACCGGACGGAAAATATGTCTGCGCTAAATTGAAAAGCAACATCTAAAATTACGGTGGGTCCCAAAACTAGCATCGCCGCAGCTTATCATGAACCATTATACCTCTGAAAGGATTATAGAATCCAAATACATGCAACAATAGAAACTCATGAAAATCGTTTAAAAGAAGCGATGCTCTCTTCAAACATAGAAGCGCTTGATCTCCTCCTCTCTGAGGATCTCATTTTTATCGATCACACAGGATCACTTTATTTTAAAAATGATGATATCAATCCCATAAGTCGGGTTTGGTTTCAATTAGTTCTGTTAATTGTTCCGATCTGAAAATTATTGTTAATAAAGATACAGCGATAGTATCTGTCATAATGGATGTTTGAGGAATGAATGATGTTCAGAGAGAATTGCTGTGCCAGGGAGTTGGTTTCTATTTGTGTAAAAATGAAAATAAGTGTAACCCCGGGGGCATACCCATTGACACGTAATTAAAATAAGTATACGTATCATCATGTGTAAACCTTATTATTAGCACAGCATTATTAATAGACCTGCAATTAAAAATAACCGACAGGAATAAAACATGGCCCAGAAAATAACATTGAGTATTCCGGATTTGCTCCATGAACGACTAAAAGAATGGCGCAAGTCATTCAACTTTTCCAAAATGTTCCAGGAAGCCGTAACAGAAGCGATTCAAAAGAAAGAGGAATTTCAAAAACGATTTTCCGAAGACTTTGATATGTCGGAAATCATTAAAAGGCTTCATCAGGAAAAGCTGATCTGGGAAAAACAATTTTTCAAATCCGGAAAAGATGAGGGAATCAAATGGGCACGGTCTGCCCACTATGAAGAGTTGTTATACGTAATTAACTTTAATGACACGTATGAATTAACCAATGAGGATAGATTTAAAGTTTATTTTGAACAGATCCATACCACAAATGAACTGGGAAAATACGCCAGTGACGATGCCGTCGACCATGAACTGATGTTTATGGACGGCTGGTTTTTGGGTGTCAATGAATTTTGGACACAGATAAAGGAAAAAATATAAAATGAACGCTCAAATAACCCAGGGGGATGCTATTCTCGGTATTGATGTGGGGTCTGTATCCGTCAGCATCGCGGCCATCAATCCAGCAGCCGACCATGGTACAGGACATCTTTTCCATCGGGCCGCAGCCTATCACCACGGAGATGTAAAGCAGTGTCTTTACAGGCTTTTATCTGATGATGCCCTTAAAAATATCGGATATGTATCAAAAACAACTTCGACCCCCTCATTTATCTTTTCCCATTCTAATTATGATGAGCAGGTTTCAATCATTCGGGCAGCAAATCACCTCCATGGAAATTCCTTTGATGGCATTTTACACATAGGGGGTGAAAAATTTTCCCTTAGCCTGTTTGATGAATTGGGTAATTACATCGGTGCAAAACACAACACCTCCTGTGCGGCCGGAACCGGCAGTTTCCTGGACCAGCAGGCAGGGCGCCTTAATATTAAAGGGTCTGAGCAGATCAGCCAGCAAGGCTTGCTGAACAGGAAGGATCGGCCGGATATTGCGACCCGCTGTGCGGTTTTTGCAAAGACCGATTTGATCCATGCCCAGCAGGAGGGATATGGTATTGGACAAATTTGCGACGGCCTTTGTTTTGGTCTTGCAAAAAACATCGCCAACACCTTGTTTAAACAAAAAGGGCTGATAAACCCCAAAAAGGGGTTTAATTCAAAAATTCTTTTCTGCGGAGGTGTGGCCAAAAATATCTGCGTAAAAAATCATTTGGAATCCATCACTGGTATAGATTTTTTCATGGATGACAGCGCACAATTTTATGGTGCCATCGGAGCGGCCCTGTCTCTTAAAGATCAATTAAATCAAGGTGTCCATGAACCCAAAATTTTTAATAAAATTGATGACTATTTCAAAAAAACCGAACAAAAAGAGAGTTATCGTTACCCGGAATTGGCGCTGACCTTATCTGATTACCCGGATTTCAGCTGTTTTAAATCCACTCTGGCCGAGGGGGTTGAGATGGATATTTATACAAATCCAAAAACCAATCCCAATGCCCATGGTTTTTTAGGACTTGATGTGGGCTCCACCAGCACTAAAGCCATCCTGATTGACCCGGAGGGTAAGCCCATTGCCGGATTTTATACCGCGACAGCATCAAGACCTGTTAGCGCCGTCAAAAAGCTCTTTAAGGCCTGCGATACGTTTTTAAATGAATACCATCCGTCTCTTGAAATCCAAGGCTGCGGCACAACCGGTTCCGGCAGAAGGATGGCGGGTAAAATTATCGGGGCGGATATTGAACCTGATGAGATCACAGCCCATGCAACCGCCGCAGTGAACCTGAACAAAAACGTGGATACCATTATTGAGATCGGTGGCCAGGATGCTAAATTTACCCTGTTAAGGGACGGAATGGTAACCGCTTCCACCATGAATACCGTCTGCGCTGCCGGAACCGGCAGTTTCATCGAAGAGCAGGCAAGCAAGCTGGACTGCCCCCTTTCTGAGTATTCCGCAAGAACCGAAGGCGTGTCTTCACCGGTTTCAAGTGATCGCTGTACCGTGTTCATGGAGCGGGATATTAATTATTTTTTTGCCGAAGGATATGAAAAAAATGAAATTCTTGCCTCTGTGCTCCATTCAGTCAGGGATAACTACCTGACAAAGGTTGCTAATATGGCAAAAATCGGCAACACCATTCTTTTCCAAGGGGCCACCGCCCGGAACAAGGCATTGGTTGCTGCATTTGAACAAAAGCTAAACAAGCCCATCCATGTATCCAAATACTGCCATCTGACCGGCGCCCTGGGGGTTGCACTTTTAGTCAGAAACAAAAAAAAGGAAATGAAAATCCAGCAAACCTGCTTCAGGGGATTTAATCTTTGGAAAAAGGATATTCCGGTCCGCCAGGAAACCTGCCTCTTGTGCACCAACAACTGCAAATTAACCATCGCAGATATTGATGGAACCCCCCAGGCCTATGGATTTTTATGCGGCAGGGATTATGCGACTCAAAGAATGGTAGCCGATAAGGAGCGCTATGATCTGCTCAGGCTACGAAGCGGACAAACACAACTCAAATGCGACACACCGGTTAAGCATGATTTTACCATTGGAATTCCCGCCAGCCTTCATCTGTTTGAAGATCTGGAATTCTGGGAACATTTCTTTTCAAACCTTGGGATACAAACCATCACCAGCAAGCGATTAAAAAATCCTGTCCGACTGGGCAAAATGACTGCCAATGCCGAGTTTTGTGCCCCGGTGGTCAGTTTGCACGGGCACGTATCCCATTTGATGGAAAAAGCAGATTATGTGTTTCTTCCCTTTTATTTTGAGGAAAAATCCAAGGAAAAAGATACCCGGCGGCAGCATTGTTACTATACCCAGTTCTCCCCCTCCATCATCTCTTGTTTACAAGCATCGGATCAAAAAAGACTGATATCACCCATTATTCAATATTTGTATACCAGTTTCCATACCAAAATGGAGCTATACAAATGCCTTAAAGGATTAGGAGAAATTTCTTTTTTTGATATTGTGATGGCCTATGACAGGGCAGTTGAGTTCAAAGAACAAAACAAGAAAAAACTTTTGACGCTATACCAAAGCCAGAAAAAAGATACCCCCGGCATAAAAGCCGTTTTTCTAGGGCGGCCCTACACTATTCTTGCTGAATCAATGAACAATAATATTCCGGGCATTTTTTCAAACCTCGGAATAAAAACATTTTTCCAGGACATGCTGGATAACCAAAACCATGACTTCACCTTGATCCAACCCTTACTGAAAGAGCTTCACTGGAAACATGCGGCCCAGATTCTTGAGGCCACCTATATTGCTGCTACCACCCAGGATCTTTACCCTGTCTATATCTCTTCTTTCAAATGTTCACCAGACTCATTTGTGGTGGATTATTTTAAAGAGATTATGGAGCATTTTAACAAACCCTATCTGGTGCTTGAGTTGGATGAGCATGATTCAAGCGTTGGCTATGAAACAAGGATTGAAGCTGCGGTGGGTGCCTTTACCAACCATTATAATCTTACAGAAAACAAACCCGTTCCTGTAAATAAAAGTTTCCAGCCGGCCTATGCTTCTTCCCTGGAACAAAAAACCATCATTTTCCCCAATTGGGATCCATTTACTGGCCAATTGCTCGTGGCAACCCTCAGAAATGAGGGATATGATGCCCTGCTCATGGAAGAAACCCAGAAAACCCTTAAGCAGAGTATCCTGACAAATACGGGACAATGCATCCCACTCAATGCCATTGGCGCGGGGTTTATTCATACGGTAAAAAAACATGGGATAGATCCGTCCCAGGCAGTTCTTTGGCTCAATCATTCCGAAATTGCCTGTAATATAAAGATGTACCCATACCATATCAACAAAATTTTTGAGCGGGAAGAAAACGGGTTTGAGCAGTCACAAATATACCAGGGAGAACTGTCATTATTTGATATCTCTTTTAAAGCATCCACAAATGCGTATTTTGCTTACATGTTTGGCGGACTTCTGAGAAGCATTGGGTGCAAAATACGACCCTATGAGGTTAACAAAGGCGAGACAGACAAGATCCTTGCCAATGCCCTGTCCATCATCGGCGCCGCCTTCCTCACCGGAGGATCCAAGGAAAAGGCTCTGAAGGAAACCATTGCCATGGTCAAAAAAATTCAGATCAAAAAAGACCAACCCCGTCCCAAGATTGCCATATTCGGAGATCTCTATGTAAGGGACAATGATACTATGAATCAGGATTTGGTCCATTTTATTGAGGACAACGGGGGAGAAGTTGTTACCACCCCCTATTATAAATATGTAAAACTCATTGCCAATTCATATTTTAAAAAATGGTTCAAAGAGGGTAAATATATGAGCCTGATTTCAAATAAAGCCCTGCTCACAGCCATGCAGGCGATGGAGAAAAAGTATTATAGATATTTTGAAACCATCCTGGATGAATCTGATATGGTGGTTACCGAATCCTATGAAACCCTTTTAGACCAATATGGAATCTTGCCTGAACACACCGGAGAATCCATGGATAATATTTTGAAAATTCACCACATCATCAATGAGCAACCTGATCTAAGGCTTCTGGTTCAGACCAATCCGGCTTTCTGCTGTGCCGGGCTTGTGACCGAAGCCATGGCAGCCAAAATAGAGGCAAAAACAAAGATACCCATTGTCAGTATTACCTATGATGTGTCAGGCGGGAATAAAAACAAGGTGATTATTCCTTTTCTCAAATCCCCTAGAAAAGCGTCCTATTCCCACAACAGAAAAGTTTCGGTCTGACGTTTACCGGGAAGGTAGGGTTTGATGTCCGGATATTGAATTAAAAAATTATTTTGAAATTCAATTCGCTGGACATTGAACTTATTATGGGTGTCAACAGCCCTGCGATACCTAAGATAATATTCATCATAATTTTTTAAATGTTCCCGGGTTTTTGCCTCTGTAATATTATAAAAATTGGTGTGGGTATAGGCAAGCAGGGCTTCAAAATTATCCAGATACGCCTGAAGACTTTTATAATGAAGCATAACATTCCGATCTGTGTAAAACAATTGAATCTGGTAGACCCAATTTAAATCTTTTTTCACAAAATAAGCTTTATAATCAGTTGTAAATTTGACAAGCCGGTTTATGGATGCCTGATTTTTAGCCATAATTATCCTGAGGGTTTGTATAAAATCGATGGTATTGCTCAGCTCCTTGATCCTTGATTCAACCTTTGAAATCAATTCAAGTTTTACCAACCCCTTGTCCAGATCAATTGTGGTTTGCTTCAGGTCATCGCTTAACCGGATAACCTGGCGGGTGATGGGAGGAAGATGGGCATATTTATTTTTTTCCCTCATGTTGGCATATGTATAAAACTCATAGGCTGACATTGCGGTAAAGGAGGACAAAAATATCATAAATAAAATCATCCCTTCGGTCTTCCGGGATTTAAAAATAAAATAGGGTGTGGTAATGGGAGCCAGAAGAACCACGACTGCCCACCATCTAGGATGTTTTTTCCGATAGCATTCAAAAAGCATAAGACCGGACAGCAGCAAAGCATATGGAAAATATATATAATACAAGGTTTCATTCACCTTTGTGGGTTAAAATGTTGTAGACAATACCATCAGAGGATATGGTAACAGCACCATTATTATCTGTCCTGAATACCTTATATCCTCTATCCTGGTATCTTTTCACGACATCCGGGTGCGGGAAACCATACTGGTTGCCAAAGCCACAGGATACTATTACACTTTCAGGGTTTACTTTATCAAGAAAAATTTTACTGCTGGATGTCAAACTGCCATGGTGGGGAGAAAGGAGAACCCTGGATTCAAGATCATTTTCCCTGGCAAGAGACCCTTCTCTTTCCCCAAGTATGTCACCGGGAAACATCATGGAAAATTGATTAAACCGAGCCTGGAAAACCAATGAATTATTATTTAGGTTTGGGCCGGACAGCCCGGGATCAACTTTAAAAAAGGTCAGATGGGTTTGGTTCAACCCAAGGGCCGGATCCCCATCCGAGGGGTGCCAGATTTTAATTTGCCTTTCCCGGCAAAGGGCTATCAGATAGTCATAGCTCCTGTTTGAACGGGTATCCTTATTTTTAATCAGCAAATTGACCTTAAAATTTTCAAATATATACAAAAGACCGTTCATGTGATCGGATTCCGGATGGGTCAAAATAACAGCATCCAGGCAAAGAATATTTTGGGACCACAAAAACGGTCCGACCACGTAACGGCCTATGTCAAAACTGGACCAATCTGAAAACCCGCCGCCGTCCACCAAAATAGTTTTTCCTTCAATGGTCTGAATCAGGGCTGCGCTCCCCTGGCCCACATCCAAAATTGTAATGGTCATACTTTTAGGGAACAATTTTGTTTTAAGCGCCATTCCAAAGCTGATAGAGCCTGCCAAAACAACCATAAACATGAGCACAAGTCCTGTCTTTTTTTGGCGCATCAGGATTAAACCGATTGCCCCCAAAAAAAGATACACCATGATCACCGCCTGGATATCAAAGCCGATGATTCTTGACCATGACAATTTAAAACCAATTAAAAATTGGATATAACCGATACAAAAAGAGAGGATATGCTGGCAAAGGATAAGCAGAATTTCGGACAACCCAGGGCACACCACAAACAATAAAAATGCCCCAAGCCCAAGTGGCAGGCAGACAAATCCCATCAATGGCACCAATATAAAATTGGCAAATATCTGCACATAGGAAACAATATTAAAATAATGGGCAATCAGAGGAAAGGTTCCAAGCCCTGCAAAAATAGTCACCAGGGCTGGGGTGATAAAGATTGTCAAAAAATTCTTTTTGGATTTGTATCCTTGAACTCTCATCAATGAAAATCCTAGTATAATAAAAGACAAGGCACCAAAGGATAACTGAAAGGATATGGAAAACAGGGCTGTACTGTCAATGATCAAAATGAGGATAGCTGCCAGTGCCAATGAGTTCAATGGATTATTTTCCCTTTCTCCCAAAAAGGAGAACATAAAAATAGCGGTCATGACAAAGGCCCGCTGGGTGGAGGGAGAAAATCCTGAAAAGACACCATAGAAAAGCAAGGGGACCAGGGTCAGAATCCCGGCTGCTTTTTTGGCAATACCGCCAATCAGGAACATGGGAAATAGCGCCAGAAGAAAGTAAAAAAAAGAAACGAAGCCCAGGGCAACAATGGAAAGATGAAGTCCTGAAATCGCAAGGATATGGGACCCCCCTGCCCTTGAAAACGCATCTCGTAAGGTTAAGGGAATAGCCTCTTTTTTACCGGTTACAAGGGCAACGATAATGGCTGCGGCGTTTTTGTTATCCAGCCTGTCCATGGTAAAATCAAAAAAACGATTTCTAAGTTGCTCCAGGACACGGATTGTTTTACTATAAAAACTGATGGGCTGGGGTATCACTCTGATCTTGCCGGCGTTTGCATAGGCCGATCCGAACACCCCGGCAAATTTCATCTGTTGTTCATAATCAAATCCATTGGGATTTGAAAAATTTCGAATAGGCTTTAGAGAACTTGTAAATTGGACAAGATCCCCATATTGAAAGTTTCCCTCTTTTTTATCATAGATATTCAGGAGTATCCGCCCTTTAACACGGGCAGGTTTCATCCCATTTTTTTCAACAAACTGGCAGGAAAGAACAACCCTGTTTTTCCGGGGATAATTTTTTGAAAAAGAGATAATTTCTCCGGTAATGGTATATCTGGATGAATCTGTAAATCTTGAGATATGCTCCAAAGGGGTATCCGGGTTCAACACCCATGAAGTTGAAAAAAAACCCCAGCCCAAGCAGATAAAACCAATACCCATAACAAATGGGTTTAATTCGCGGATATAAAACAAACCAAAGAACGAACCGAAAAATAAAACACAGAATACCATTAGGAGGAGAAGAACAAGGGAGCAGGCAAGAAAAATCCCCAATGGCAAGCCGGGAAAAAAAGACCCGGCCAGAATGCCTGTTATCAATAGAAAAACAACAGGAATAAGCGGTGGGGAAAAATGGATTAAAGGTGTTTTCACATATTCACACCTGCCAATTTTTTTATTTACAGTTCTGGTTATTTACAGTGCTGATTATTTAATACGCTGGATATCAGCCCCCAGGGCGGAAAATTTATGTTCGAGACCTTCATATCCCCTGTCCATGTGGTAAACCCTTGAAATCACCGTAGTGCCTTCGGCAATCAGCCCGGCAATGACCAGAGAGGCACTGGCCCTGAGGTCAGAAGCCATAACAGGAGCGGCCTGAAGCCGTTCTATCCCCCGCACCATGGCATAATTCCCGTTGCTAATGGAGATATCCGCCCCCATTCTCAACAGCTCGTTGGCATGGATAAACCGGTTTTCAAAAATAGCCTCGTGGATCATGCTGTTTCCCTTTGCGATGGTCATCATCGCCATGAACTGAGCCTGCATATCCGTTGGAAAACCGGGATAGGGCTGGGTTTTAATATCAATACTTTTGATGATATCACTCCCTTTCACCCGAATCTGGTCTTCACCAATATCAAGGGCGGCACCAGTGGCCTTGAGCTTGTTGATAATTCCGCCGATGTGATCAGGAACACAGCCCTTGATCAACACATCCCCCCGGGTGGCGGCTGCAGCCACCATAAAGGTTCCGGCTTCTATCCTGTCCGGGATAACCGTCACCCGTGCCGGATGGAGATTTTCAACACCTTCTATGGTAACAATAGCGGTCCCGGCACCTGAAATTTTTGCACCCATCTGAATCAGGGCCTCTGCCAGACATACAATTTCAGGCTCCCTGGCAGCATTCCGCAATATCGAAGTCCCCTTGGCAAGTACGGCCGCCATCATAAGATTTTCAGTCCCCGTAACCGTGGGAATATCAAAATAGATTTCATTGCCAACCAGGCGATCGGCTTTTGCTTCTATATACCCATGATCCATGCTGATCGTTGCCCCCAGGGCTTCAAGCCCTGAAAGATGCATATTAACAGGACGTGCACCAATGGCACACCCCCCGGGCATTGAAACCTTGGCATGGCCAAACCTTGCCACCAAAGGACCAAGAACCAGAATAGAAGCCCGCATTTTCCGGACAAGATCATATTCTGCTTCGATTTTATTGATGCCGGCCCCATCCACGGTTAAGATGTTGTTTTCAAAGGCACAGCTTGCCCCTAAATCTTCAAGCAGCATCTGGATGCTTGATATATCCATGAGTTTGGGAACATTTGCAAAGGTTGATGTCCCATTGACCAGTATGCTGGAGGCGATGAGCGGTAAAGCCGCATTTTTTGCACCACTGATGGTAACTTCACCCGTAAGCCGTCTGCCGCCATTTATCTGAATTTTATCCATAGGAGAGGTATGCTTTTTATTGATTAAAAAAGAAGGGTTTTGTTGAACAGCCCAAAACCCTTTTTTAGTATGATGGTACCTGGGACGAGAATTGAACTCGTACAGCCATAAGGCCGAGGGATTTTAAGTCCCTTGCGTCTACCAGTTCCGCCACCCAGGCATAATTCCAGGTTAACTATAACATTTTTTTCAAATTTACAAGCTTAAAATATCCTTTTCACCTACTTCAAAATCCAAGGGCCGCTCTTTGCCGCACCACAAACATGACCCCCAATATTATTTCCAGGCAAAACATCTCTTCATCCCCCAGGATTACACCCTGCTGGATCTGTTGGCCAGGATCACCTGAATACGGTTCATCCTTTTGAATCCAGCGACCCTGTTATCATGATTGGAGAGGCATCAATATTTTCTGCAGACATCATGGATACCACCCGCTCAAATGAACTTTCAATCATTAATTGCTCCCAGTTCTCCAATTTGGAAAATCGATGGGTGAACTGTTCCTGGAGAAGTGGAGGAACCGTCTTGAGTATTGTTTTTCCATTTTCAGTAAGTGCTATATTTGTTTTGCGTTTATCATCCAGGCTTCTTTTCCGGGTAATATACCCTGTTTTTTCCAGACGCTTAGTAATATCGGTGACAGTTGCCTGACTTAAGCTGATATTTTTTGAAAGCTGTGTCACGGATATTTGGTCAAATGAAGATATTGACTGCAGGAGAATAAGCTGGGGGCCGGTCAACCCAAATTTTTTTTTCAGGTTTATGGAGTGCTGATCTATGGCCTGGATAATTTTCCTCAAGGCGATCAAAAGATTTCTGCACAGCTCGTCATTTGTATTATTCATCCCACACCCTTTTGTATATCATCAAATTTAAATTTTTTCCGGATTATTCCCGGCACTAGCGCAAACACCAAAAGCATAGACTGCTATGGGTTCAACTCATTTAAGAATAAGGCTTTACCGATCACATGTCAATCTAAATGGGCATTTGCACAAAATACCAATTTGACAAATTAATTAGTGTGCGATAGATTTCCATGCAAATCAAACAATTGATTTGCAATAATACTTTGTCCAAATGAAAATCATCGGACATTTTTTTTAAAAAAAGTTAGATGTAAGGCTTTCTATCAAGGAGATAACCGTGAAGGAATATGACATCGCTGGTGTGCAAAATGACAAAGAGACTTTTTATTCTAAATTTTCCCAGCGTTATGCTGAAGTATCCCATCAATTTTTACAATCCATTTATACCACTTCATCCCATCCCGGACTCAAAAGCGACACAGATCTTCTCACCCGCCTAAAACAATTATCCCCAGGGAAAAAAGGCCTTGATGCGGGTTGCGGTGCCGGGGCCAGAGATGTTTATTCCCTATGGGAAGAAGGATATGACATGTGGGGAGTTGACGCGGTAAAAGAAAATATTGAGCTTGTAAGTGAACTCCATCCGGAAATCAAAAATAATGTTTTTGTACATAATTTAGCAGAAAAGCTACCGTTTAAAGATAATTCCTTTGATTTTACCATGTGTAATGCGGTTATCCAGCACATTGACCCAGAGGATGTCTATGGAACAACCATTCCGGAACTCGCCCGGGTAACTCGCCCTAACGGCGTCTTGCAACTAATGTTTAAAAGCGGGACCGGAATTGACGCAATTTATGATAAAGACTATGGGGTTCAACGGCATTTTCTGCTGTATGAACCCGACCAGGTCCTGTTAAGTGCCCAGGCCAACGGCTTATCTCTTATCCAACAGGAGGAAGGTGCTCTTGGGGGAATCATGTCCTTTGTAGACCCCAAAGGCTCGACCCACACAACCATGTTTCTTGGTAAAGAATAGAAAATTACAGCCAGTTTAGAATTATTTATAACCTTTCTTAGAAACCCTTAATCCCGGATACGTAATCATCCCATCCGTGGGATGGATGATGTTGGCTGGGATTATTATCAACAATCCGGCTGCTCAAAGGAAAACGCTCTCCTTTTATTTGGCCGGGCATCCCAGCATCGAAATTAACAGCCCGCATTCCCCATTGGTGTTCTAGGTTCAACAATTTTCATACTAAATGTGATGGTTTTGTGGCAGTATCGCTTCTCAAATCAGTCCATTTCATAGTATTTATTTTCCATTTGTATTGCAGGTGATGGGTTCAGGTTAAACTCTTCATATCATACTTTGGCGGTGTTACACAAAAAGTTGATAGCAGTTTGTCCTTTTTAAAAGCCTGTATTCAAATACTAAAATTTGGTATCATATATCCCCAAGTTTGGGGTTGACACGATATCTTGAATATACTAAGAATCCAGGTATTGAGTATTCTGAAGGATACTAAAGTAAGTAATTTAAGATGATATAGAAACCAAAAGGCCATGAAGGCTTGCAGATAAGAATCTGCAAACCTTCATGGCCTTTTTTTATTGGGTTGAAAGTTATGAAATATAAAAAAAAAGTGTTGAATATCAATGGATGGGCATTACTTGCTTTGCTGGGAATGATACTTTTTGTGGCGGCATTTTTATGTATGGGAAGAGGGGCGTGCCAGATCAGTTTTCCCTTGGTTATTAAAACCATATCTTCCCACCTGTTTTCCCTTCCGGATCTATCCTCAATTTCCAACCTTCATCATACCATTATCTGGAATATCCGACTGCCCAGAACTCTTTTGGCCATTTTGGTCGGGATTTGCCTGGCCACCTCGGGCACGGTTTTTCAAGGATGTTTTAAAAATCCTCTGGTTGAACCCTATATTCTTGGGATTTCTTCGGGAGCCGCTTTCGGGGCGGCATTGGGAATTGTTTTCCCTTCTTTTTTTTTGTCGGTTCAGGTGCTGGCTTTTTTTTTCGGATTTCTGGCGGTGGCCATTGCCTGTGGAATGGCCCGTGTGAAGGGGCAAACTCCAGTGGTCACCCTTGTTCTGGCCGGTATCATCACCGGGTCCATCTTTGGTTCGTTGGTGGGGATACTAAAATATGTGGCCCAGGATTCGGCGTTGCGCGAGATTGTATTCTGGCTCATGGGTGGCTTTTATTATGCCGGATGGCGGGATTTGGCCCTGCTTTTTCCCATCACCCTGGCAAGTTTTCTGATCATCTGGATTTGCGGGTGGAAGATAAATGTGCTGTCCATGGGAGAACAGGAAGCCAGAAGTATGGGGATTAACCCTGAAAAAAGCAAGCTGATACTGATTTGTCTTGCAACACTGATGACGGCTGCTGCGGTCTCTTTTGTGGGGATCATCGCCTGGGTGGGTCTGATGATTCCCCATGCAACCCGGATGATCACAGGGCCGGACCATCGTATGGTCATCCCGGCCTCGGCACTGCTGGGGGCAACCTATCTGGTGGTTTGTGATACCATTGCAAGAACCCTTACCGATGCAGAGATCCCCGTTGGTATCATTACATCCCTTGTGGGGGCTCCCTATCTTTTTTATTTGATCAGAAGCCGGGGACAAAGACTGTTAGGAGGGTAATAAATGCTGTTGGTTGAAAATTTAAGTTTCGGATACGGCAGGACAAAGGTGTTGAATGATATCAGTTTTGGTCTGGGGCAAGGAGAACTTTGCGGGCTTTTCGGTCCCAATGGGTCCGGCAAGACAACCCTTTTCAAGTGTTGTCTGAAATTTCTTTGTCCCGATATGGGCCGCATTTGTTTTAACGGTCAGAATATAAAACAGATGAAAACACGGCAGATGGCACAGCAGGTTGCCTATGTGCCCCAGAGTCATACACCTCCCTTTCCCTTTCGGGTGGAAGAGATGGTTCTCATGGGAAGGACCCCCCATATGAACCGGTTTTATCTGTCGAGTAGCAGGGACAGGAAACTGGCTGCCCGGGCCATGGAACTCATCCATATTTCCCATCTTGCCCGGGAACCCTATGATATTCTTTCCGGCGGTCAGCAGCAAATGGTGCTCATTGCCAGGGCAATTGCCCAGGATACAGACCTGATATTTTTAGATGAACCAACCTCGGCACTGGATTTTAAAAATCAGGTTACCATATGGAAAACCTTGAGGAAAATTGCCGACCAGGGCATTGGTATTCTGGCTTGCAGCCATGATCCCAACCATGTGGCATGGTTCTGCGATACCACCGTGGTGCTGGGACCGGCAGGAATGCTTGCCAAGGGAGATCCCAAAGAAGTGATTTCCCAAAACCTGATGGACACCATTTATCCCAATACCTGTCAGGTGATGGATAATAAAAATTTTAAAATGGTGGTTCCCAGCGACTTGGACAGGAACCCGGTTAAGGTTGTAAAATTTCCATTGAACCCAAAAAGAGGAAAACTATATGGAATACACTAGGTTAAATTGTAATGAGGTAAATTGGAATGATGAATGGAAACATGAGATGGATCTTTGGCAAAACTCCTCGGGCAAGAGCTGTAAAGAGTTTTGGGCAGATAAAAAATCTGCGGCGGTTTATTCCCGTGAGCATGTGGAACACCATCAAAAGCGGATCGATAAAACCCTTGAGGGACTTGTTCTTACCCCCCGCACCCGGGTATTGGATATAGGGGCCGGTCCCGGAAATTTAGCCGTCCCCATGGCAAAACGTGTCCAGAGTGTTACCACCATTGAGCCTTCAGCCGGAATGAATGCGGTAATGAAAGGGTGCATTGAACGGCAGAAGGTGAAAAATATCATCCCCATTGAGAAAACCTGGGAAGCGGTGGACCCGGATCTGGACCTTACACCTCCCTATGATCTGGTCATTGCCTCAATGTCCCTTGGGATGCGGGATATCCGGGAGGCCATTGAAAAAATGAATCAGGTGTGCCGTGGGGAGGTGACCCTGTTCTGGCATGCCGGTATTCCCGGATGGGAAGATATGCCCAAAACACTATGGCCTCAATTATTCGGAACAAAATATCACGGGGGTCCCAAGAGTGATCTTTTGTTCCAGGTGCTCTACCAGATGGGGATCTATCCTCAGATTGAGGTGTTTCCCAGCCATTTTCATGAAGTTTTTGTGTCAATGGACGCGGCCTTAACTTTTTATTGCAAACGATTTGACCAGATTCAACCCGTCCATCACCCCATGATTCAATCCTATCTTGAGGAAAAATGCGTAAAAACCCAGGAGGGATTTGTCCATGGGTTTGATCATATTGCCATGAAGTTTTCCTGGAAAAGCAAAGGAGCTTTCCATGAAAAAGCGGCTTAATCTTTGGGTGATGGGGGTTGTTTTGCTGTGGACAACCTTTTGTTTTGCCCAGGCCCTTGCTGGGGTTGTGGTAACAGATTCCAGGGGTAAATCCATTGAGATTCCCCAGTCTGTTTCCAGAGTTGTCACCATCAGTGATGGCATGATTGAAGCGGTGATGACCCGGCTGGGAGTGGTGGATAAAATTGTCGGACTAGGATCCAGCTGTATTCCGAAAACCTGGGCATACTCATACCCCACCATGGGAAGCCTCACCCATGAGTACCGTGACGGGATGAATCCGGTCACCTATTTGAATCCCGGGCTGGTGAAGCTGCCCCTGGTGTCAAAATTTGGCGCTGGCATTAATTATGAGAAGGTGGTCGCTCTGGATCCGGACCTGATACTGATCCGTACGGGGTCTTGTTCCCTTTGTACGGGGGAGGATATCCTTGAAAAAAGTATTTTTTTGCTGGAGTCCTTAGGGATCCCCCTGGTGGTCCTCAAGGGGCCGGATACCTTTGACTCCCCGGATATGGTTACCATCAGTAATGAAATTTTATTGTTGGGACAGGTGTTTCAACAGCCGGAAGAGGCGGGCAAACTTTCCGATTATCTTGAAAACTGTGTTGAGATGATCCGGGAACGCACCGCCGATATTCCACCAGCCCAGCAAAAGAAGCTGCTGCTGCTGGGGCTTTCTCCAAACGCCAGAAGCCAGGGTGGGGCCGGTCATGTCAAAGGATTAGATACCATTCAGACCTATTTTCTGGATCATTTTGTCCATGCAAAAAATGCCTATGACGGCAGTGGGGCATGGAATATCCTGAATACGGAGCAACTGCTTTCCCTGGACCCCGATGTCATTGTTCTGGTAACTGCCTGGGGATATCATCCCCCTGTGGAGTTGTATGAAGCCCCCTATTATCAGAGTTTAAAAGATATGAAGGCAATTGCAAACAAAGCGGTTTCCGCCCTGCCCTGGACACCGTGCAATTGTGAAAAAAGACTGGAGTATCCCATTGATGTCATGGTCATGGCCAAAACAGCCTATCCGGAACGCTTTAAAGATATTCACCTTGGGCAATGGCTGTTAAACTTTTATCAAAACGTGTACCAGGTGGATGTGAAAACCGCCAAAGAACTCAGGTCCTGCCAGTGGATGGATTGGGCCTGTGAGGAGCAATAAATGGAATCTTGTGAAACCCATGCTGCCCGAAAAGCCTTTTTCAATGAAAGGGCGGATACCTGGCTGGATAAATTGTATAAAAATCCGGATACCGGTGACCATGACCGGTATTCAGAACAGATTAAAACAATTATTGCCCCCCTGAATATCAAACCGGGGGACCATGTTCTGGATCTGGGATGCGGCAGCGGGGTGCTGGTTCCTTATTTGTTGCGGTATCTTGGCGATGCCGGGCGGTTGTTTGAAATGGATTATGCTGAAAAGATGATCGCCCAGAACCAGAAAATTCATGGGGACAACAAAATCACCTTTGTTTGCTCCGATGTCATGGACATGCCCTTTAAAGCCGATTTTTTTGATTCAATCGTCTGTTTTGCCTGTTTCCCTCATTTTGAAAACAAGGGGGCTGCATTGGAAAAAATGGCCGGCAGTTTAAAGCAAAACCATCCCCTGATAATATCCCATCTCATGTCTTCACATGAGATTGCCGGTCACCACAGCAGCGAAACCGCTGTTGCACGAGACCAGCTGCCAACCAGAAGCGAGATGGAAGATTTTTGTGAAGAAAGCAACTTGTTGATCACCAAATTTATAGATGAACCCGGATTTTATTTTTTATCGGCGAAAAAAAAAGGTGCGCTTAATTTAGGTTGACAACAGCGCAACCAATGAAAGTTTAAACTATAAGTTTTTTTTAAAAAAAAGGGGAAAACAGGTGTTGATCCCGCAAAGATTTCAGACACCTGTTTTCCCGTGCCCTCCAGGGAGGACGCTCGACTATATCAGCCATCGTCCTTTCCTGTCAAACGGCATTTAATAAAGGAAAATTCGCTCCGCTTGGGAGTGATTTCCCATAAAAAGGAGAGGAAAAATTAATGACTGTATTTAAGTTACTATATGGCCTGGGAATTATGCTTGCCTGCACTCTTTTGTGTCATCCCATGACGGCAATTGCCGGCCAGTCAGATGGCCCGGCAGAGGTCCAAAAAGATTCTCCGGTTGTGGACCTGGGGGAAATGACGGTCATGGCAGCCCAGCCAGGGGTTGAGATCACAACGGAAAAGACGGTGATCACCCTGGATAAGTTTGTTAAACCCGGTTCCTTGACAACGGTGACCGATGTTCTTTCGGAGATCGGAGGGGTGGATGTCCAACGGGCAAACGCTTTGATGGCAAGCCCCGGGGATGAGGTTTCCATCCGGGGGCTCAATGAGGGACGGATGGTCATCGAGATCGACGGGAGGCGGATCAACCAGACCGGTCATATGGGGCGATATATTGTGGACTGGTCCACCCTGACCCTGGATGATGTGGACCGGATTGAGATTATCAGGGGAGGGCATTCCGTGCTTCACCCCTTTGCCATTGGCGGGGTGATCAATATCATTACCAAAAAGGGCAGTAAAACCCAAGAAACCAAGGGCAGTGTTCGTGCAGGATATGGCCGGTATAACAGCTGGAACACTGCGGCATCGGTTGATGGCAGTATCGGTAAATATACGGATTTTCATTTTTCCGGGGCCAACCAGGAGAGTGACGGATATTTAAAAAATAATTTTCAGAAAACCCAGTCCGTTAACGCACATCTAAACATTCATCTGCCCAGCCAAGCAAGTTTTGATCTGGGCGTGAAACACTCCCGAGTCGAGTATGGAATGCCCGTTATCAATGATCCCAATGATCCCAATCCAAATGTTGCCGCACTCTATGATTCTGATTACCCCATATTTTCAAGGACCAGTGATCAGCTGCGGCACTTGAATTGGGCCCAGCTGCCGGGGGAGGATACACCAGAATGGGAAAAAAAAACCACCTACCTGGATGCCATTTTCCGGGTGCCGGTGGGGCCCGGCACCCTAAAAATTCATGGGTTCATGACCGATGGGCGAAGGTGGACAAGCCTTTACGGGAAAAACGGAGAATTTACCCGGGATGAATTCATGGATGACAGAACCCAGGGGGTGATCCTTGAATACGGTGATGTCCGTCTTTTTGACAACCATTTGTTTACCTTTGGGATGGAATATCAGGAGCTGGGACAGCCTTCGGGAACCCGGGCTATTTATAATGTTAAATCAGGATATGTACAAGATATCATCACCCTGGGGTCCAAGTGGACTCTGATCCCCGGGGTCCGATACTATCAGGTGGACAAAGCCACTTACTACTCCTGGACTGAAATGGGGTATGGGGCCATGCCGCCGGGATGGCCGTTCAGTGTCAGCAATTCAGGGAAAACAGAGACAGACTCAGATTTTTTCCCCAGCCTGAGAGTGGATTATAAACTTAACCAGGATACCACCCTTTATGCTGCTGCCAGCCGGTCCTACCGGCTGCCCTGTCCCTGAGATTATTATTGGTGGGCGCGGTGCGCCTCAGAAACAAATACCTCCCTTGATCCTGAAACGGCAGATGAATATGAAATAGGTGTGATTCACAATATAGGCAACTGGGTCAGTCTCAGGGCTTCAACCTGGTATTATGATATCAAAAACTTTATCAATGACAACGGTATTACAGCTCCCGGATCCGGTGCTGGTTCCAATTGCCTGTACAATATTGACAACCTTGAACTGTATGGGGTTGAGCTGGAAACCGCCTTTCAATTTACCCGCAAATTCAGGGCCACCGCATCCTATGTGTTTCAGGAATACAAAGTGAGCCAGACAGGCTATGAGCAGGACTGGAGCTATTATCTGCCGGCCACCCTTCCCAAACACAAGGTGAAGTTGATGGGAAAATATGAAATTATCCCAGAGGGCTGGCTTCAGCTAAGCGCAAAATATGTTGGCGCCCGGGGCGCCCAAAAAGGGAGCGAGTTAGATGCCTATGTTGTCTGCGATGCCGGTTTTGAAAAAAAATTCAAGTATGGCGGTCAGGCCTATTCCATGAATCTTTTTGTGAATAATTTTACGGGAACTAATTATCAAGAGATCAGCGGATATACCATGCCAAAATATGTGTGGGGGTTGATGATGGGCATTGAGTTTTAACGGGACTGGCCCTCGTCTGCCAAAAAAAGATGTGAAAAGAAATGGATTTTAAATTTACAGAATTTTTTGATAAGATTTCCATATTGTCTGCGATATCGAGCAACTCCTGGAAAATCATTCTTTCGGCAAGTTTAAAATGATAATTGTCATAAAAGACCATCCTTGACTCAGGTCAATGCAATGGTCTATACTCAGTATACAGAAAAATCTTCGATTTATGCAGTCATCAAAAAGAAAGAAAACAGTAAAAGCTCCTTTTTGAATTGTTTTTTTTCAAATTAGGTCAGCAATGATTCTTGTTATAGGCGAAATACTCTTTGATCTGTTTGGCGACAACAAAAAGTTAGGTGGGGCACCCTTTAACTTTGCCTTTCATTTGAAGAAAATGGGATTTCCAGTCCGGTTTGTTTCCCGGGTGGGCAAGGATACGCTTGGCAGGGAAATTTTATATTTTTTAAAGCAGCATCAATTTGATTTATCCGATATTCAAACAGATCCGGATCATGATACCGGTACGGTTACGGTGACCATGTCCCATGAAAGTCACACGTTTACCATAACACCGGATACGGCTTGGGCCCATCTTGCCTTTGACAGGAGGCTTTCATCCCTTTTAAAGCAATCTTGCGATCTTCTTTATTTTGGTAGCCTTATCCAGCACAGCAAAACGGGAATGGCCCTGATTCAAAAGGTAATGGGCCAAAAACAATCAGGGACAACGGTTTTTTGTGATCTTAATCTACGCCCGGGATTCTATGACCCTGGGGGTATCAATGCGGTCCTCAGGGCTTCGGATATCCTTAAATTGAGCAGGGAAGAATGGCTGGAAATCCCAGGCATGAGCGGTGGTGAAACACTGAACAGGGAAACCATGGGCCCGTTCATGGCAGCCCATGACCTTGAATTGATTGTTTTGACGCTTGGAAGTCTTGGCAGTCAATGGATTACCCGTAAAAAAAACCATTTTCACCCCCCTCATTCACTGGAAAAGGTTGTGGATACAGTCGGCGCAGGGGATGCCTATGCCGCCCTATCCGCAGCCGGATGGCTGGAAAAGCTGCCCATTGAAACCATCATGAACCTTGCCAGTGAATTTGCAGGGCACATTTGCGGGATCAAAGGGGCGTTGCCGGAAGATGATCGTATCTATAATGATTTCAGACTGAGGATACAAAAAAAATGAAGCCCGGGAAAGGTCTATATATCCAAATGTTCAGCATCCACGGACTGGTTCGGGCCAAAAACATGGCACTGGGATATGACGCAGACACCGGCGGTCAGATAAAATATGTGGTGGAATTGTGCAAAACTCTGTCTGCCAGTGATCAGATCCGAAAAATAGATTTGTTCACACGGCTGATCAAGGATAAATCCTATTCCGATGATTATGGACAGCCCATGGAACAGGTGAATGAAAAGTTCCGTATTTTACGGATTCAGTGCGGAGGGAAAAAGTATATTCGCAAAGAATTGCTCTGGCCCCATTTGGACGAATTTGTGGATAAAACCATTATTTTTATCCGGCAGGAAAAAGATATTCCGGATATAGTGCACGGCCACTATCCGGACGCAGGGCATGTGGCCATGGAGCTGGGAAGTTTCTTTGGTGTTCCCCTGGTTTATACCGGGCATTCCCTTGGCCGGTCCAAGCGAGCACGGCTACAGGAGGATGGACAGGATCTTCACGAGATGAATCGAAAATTAAAAATTGATCATCGGATTGATACCGAGGAACATATTCTTAAATCCGCAGACCGGGTCATTGCCAGCACCCGCCAGGAAATTGAAGGTCAATACGGGATGTACCGAAACCGAACTCTGCCGACCTATAGGGTCATACCACCGGGCATCGGCATTGAGCGGTTTTATCCCTATTACCATGACACCTTTTCCAGCAGCAGGGAAGAAGAAGAGGCGCTGTATGCAAAGGCATCTGTGGTCCAGGAATTAAATCGATTTTTTACCCACCCGGACAAACCGTTGATTCTGGTTCTCTGTCGTCCGGACAAACGGAAAAATATCCAGGGACTGGTAAAAGCCTATGGTGAAGATGCTGAACTTCAGGCCATGGCCAACCTTGCCGTATTTGCCGGTATCCGGAAAGATATCTCCGATAAAGAAGAAACAGAGCGGAATGTTCTTACGCGAATGCTGTTGTTAATGGACAAGTACAATCTATATGGAAAAATGGCCATTCCCAAGAAACATGATTTTGAACACGAGGTCCCTGAACTATACCGGATTGCTGCTGAGAAACGGGGCGTATTTGTTAACCCTGCGCTGACAGAACCCTTTGGATTGACCCTGCTGGAAGCGCTGGCCTGCGGTCTGCCCATTGTTACCACCAATGATGGCGGTCCAAGGGATATTGTTCACAACTGCAAGACAGGCACCCTGGTGGATCCCACAAACACGGTTGAAATGGCTTCTGCCATCAAGGATATCATTGTTCACCCGGACAAGTGGAATCAATTCTCAAAAAACGGCATCCTGAATACCCGAAAATTTTACTCCTGGGCAAGTCATGCCAAATCCTATTGCACGGAAATGAAAGAAATTTGCCGCAAATATGAAAAATCCTTTATCACTGCAATAGAACCAAAACAGAGCATTGGCAAACGGCTGGCAAAACTTGATCATATGCTGATCACCGATATTGACAACACCCTTTTAGGAGGAAATCTGGAAGAACGCCATCGGCTAATGGATTTGATTAAAAAAAACGCAGGGAAGATAGGGTTTGGTGTGGCCACGGGAAGAACATTTGAGTCTGCCCTGGATATTCTTAATATTCACGGGATAAAGATGCCGGATATTATTGTTTCCGGGGTGGGCAGCCGGATCAGTTATGGTGAATCCCTAAATCATGACAAGGGGTGGGAAACCCATATTTCAAAAAACTGGGACCCAAACCTAATTGCACACCGGCTTAAAGAGCTTGATTTTATTCATCCCCAGGAAGCAAGTGCTCAAACGGCTTATAAACTCAGTTATACCATGGCACCGGGAAAGGACCAGCTGGCCAGGATTCACCACGTATTGACCCAAAACAGATTCAAGTATACCCTGATCTATTCCCAGGACCAGCATTTGGATATCTTGCCCTACAGGGCCTCAAAGGGAAAAGCCATTCGGTACCTGAGCTATAAATGGGGCCTTCCTTTGAAAAACATCCTGGTATGCGGCGATTCAGGGAATGATGCAGAAATGCTAAAAGGTGAATCCTTGGGGGTTGTGGTGGGAAATTACAGTCCTGAGCTTGAAATGCTCAGATCTGCGAAACAGATATATTTTGCAAAAAAATTCCATGCCGGCGGCATGATGGAGGGTATCCTTTATTATCAATTTATCCAGAAAGCAAAGGGAATAATGTCCGATGACAATTAAAAATAAAATTCAATTGATTACCTATCCTGACAGTTTCGGTGCCAACCTGCCCGAGCTGCATTATGCATTACGCAAATATTTTTTGAAGGCCATTGGCGGGGTTCACCTGCTTCCCTTTTATCCCTCCTCTTCAGACAGGGGATTTGCCCCCTTAACCTATGATGAAGTGGACCCTGCATTCGGCACCTGGGAAGATGTGGAAAAGATCGGCAAGGATTTTGATCTGATCATTGATTTTATGGTCAATCACATCTCGCGCCAGTCTGTTTTCTTCCAGGACTATATTGCAAAAGGGCCTGACAGCGAATATGCAGATATGTTCCTAAGTTTTGATAAACTTGCCCCCAATGGCTGGGTAAAGGATGAGGACCTGGAAAAAGTTTACACCCGAAAACCCCGGCCGCCCTATCAGACATTGGAACGGCCCAATGGTACCCTGGAAAAAATATGGTGTACCTTTGATCATGAACAAATCGATCTGGATTATAATTCCCCCAAAACCCGGGAAATTATGCGTAAATTTTTGATCCGGTTGGTCAGAAATCGCCCTAAAATGATCCGGCTGGATGCCATTGCCTATACCACCATAAAACTGGGTACCAATTGTTTTTTTCTGGAACCCAAGATCTGGGAATTGCTGGAGTGGTTCGACGATTATGCAACAGCCTTTGACACCCAAATCCTGCCGGAAGTGCATGAACATTATTCATACCAGTTAAAACTTTCGGCAAAAGGATACTGGTGCTACGACTTTGCCCTGCCCATGCTGGTTCTTCATGCCCTGTATATGGGGAAAACCCGGACGTTAAAGTCCTGGATGAAAAAATGCCCCAGAAAACAGATCACAACCCTGGATACCCACGACGGAATCGGTGTGGTGGATGTAGACGGTTTGTTGAATCCGGATGAAATTGATCAAACCATAAAAAAATTATATAAAAAAGGCTCCAATGTAAAAGAATCATATTCCGGACCCGATTATCAGAACCTGGATATTTATCAGGTAAATTGTACCTATTATTCTGCTTTGGGATGTAATGATGACGCCTATATTGCTGCCAGAACCATCCAGTTTTTTTCACCCGGAGTCCCCCAGGTATATTATGTGGGACTGCTGGCAGGTGAGAATGATATTGAACTGCTGGAAAAAACAAAATTGGGCAGAAATATCAACCGCCATAATTATACATTGGAAGAAATTCGGGAAGATATTAAAAAACCTGTAGTGCAAAGACTTTTAAAACTCATGGAATTTCGGAACTCTTATCCTGCATTTAATGGGGATTTTAACTTGTTTAAATCCAAGAACACGGAGTTGAATTTAGAGTGGACCCATAAAAAACATATTGCCACCGCCTACATCAATGTGAAATCCTATGAGACAAGAATTACCTATACGGATCCTGTTGCTTCTCGAATTGTCAATTTTGAGGTTTAAGACTGCAGGGTTAGTTATTGCCCCCAAACAATTCAGCGCAATGGTTAAACCTTAAACTGCTTCATCAGGGTCAGAAATTTTTCCGCCATCTCACTCAATGCCGAGGCATTCTCATTAACACTGCCCGAGTTCTCCTGAACCTGGACAGAGACATCCTGCACCCTGGTAATATCCCTGGCAATTTCCTCAGCCACCTGGGCTCCCTGGTTCACATTTTGGTTCACCTGGGTTATTTTTCCAGATACCGCATTAATACTTTTTGCGATTTCCAGAGTGGTGACATTCTGTTCTTCCACGGCTGCTGCTATGCTGGACATGGCATCATCGGAAGATTTGACAAGATCTGAAAGACCCATAACCTTTTCAGTCAATGCCCCGGAGGTGGTCTTGATCCAGGCAAGTTTTTCATCTGCTTCAATGGTGGACTGACTGGTTTTAGTGGCCAGATCCGTAATTTCAAAGGCGACCACGGCAAATCCTTTACCCGCCTCCCCTGCCCGTGCTGCCTCAATCTTTGCATTCAGGGCCAGCATGGAAACCTGCTCTGAAATGGACCGAATCTCATCGGTTACCTCATCCACATCATTGGCCCGGGATCCCAATTCTTCAACCATCGAAAGAATGTTGTCAAAGGCCGCCACCACCTGTTCTATTATAACTTTTGATCCGGTAGAACCCTTGGAAATTTCACTGACAGTGGCACTCATCTCGTCAACGGCAGCCGCAATTGCATTCAAAGATTGGGTGGCACCTTCCATTGTCGATGCAATCGTCTGGTTACCCGCACTCATCTCTTCGGCTGCTGCAGATACATTGCGGGTCATTTCAGAGGCTTCCCGACTGGATGCATTCAAATTATCTGCGATCTGACTCAGCTGACTTGCCGAAGAAAAAATAGTTCCCGAATTATCCACTATCTGCTGAATGGTCTGTCGAAGTTCCCGGGTGACCAAATTTATTCTGGAAAGGATATGGTTAACTTCATCTCCTTGTTCAATCGTATATTCATGGGTAAAATCCTTTTGCCGCATCCTGGAGGTGGCATCCAGAACCAGAAGAACCTTTTTGTTTACCAGAAAATGAAAGAACATCCACACAAAAAGTATAATGACACAAAGGCCTGACACTCCGATTAGAATACTGGTATTTCTTCCCCTTTGAATACTCTGGTTCATGGATGTCATGGAAGAGAATGCGGAAATCCCCCCCAAAACCTTTCGGTTTTTACCGTGGCAATGGAAACAGCGGGGTTCGTTGAGAATTGGATCATTTTCCATGGCATAAATTTCCCTGTCCAGAGTCACCTGGAAAGAAGCATTGGATGCCTCACCCGTTTGCAGCATGGAATCAAGATCCGCTTTAGCTCCCTCTCCCAAATAATTTTCCAACGGTTTTCCCACAGAATGAATATCTGAGCTAAAGGAAATGATACCGTTAAAATCATAGACAAAAACTTTAAACCCGTTGATTTTCTCATCGAGCGCCTTGAACTGGCTTCTGACCGTATCATTATCACCAACGGCAAGGGCATCAAACATCCCCCCCTCAACAGCCAGGGCCATGATCTTATTCTGGCTTGTCAGCTGATCTGTTCCCAATCTGCTTTGAAATGAAATATTGTACCAAATGGTTAAAAACATCACCAGAATAACGCTCAGAGCGACAGGGATCAATACCCGAAGCCACAGCCTTCTGTTTATAAATCTAAGCACTAATTTGAACATGATTTACCCTCCAGTACATCAATGGGCACCACCGTAGAGGAGCGGTTTAAAATCAAAGGCATTGATTCTGTCTTCACTGTGGCAACTTTTGCAGCTTTCCATGGTAACTTCCCGGACTATCGCCTCCGGCTCCTCGGTTTCGGCATGGAGGCTGCCCGGCCCGTGACAAACCTCACAACCCGGATTTTTTAATCCCGGGGTTTGACCCTCGGATATGAAACCGCCCTTTTGCTTATAGCCGGTTGTATGGCATTCAAAGCAGGTCTGGTATTCCTCGGGCGACAGTTTTTTCTCCATTTTTTTGATATGGTCAAAGGAACTTGCTTTTTTCGAATATTTCATAAAATTATCATATTGCTGTTCATGACACTCTTTGCAGACTTCCGATCCCACATAGTTTTTTTCCCCTGCCGGCAGATCACTGGCAATCGCCAGACCTATTATGCCGGCACAGCCGATTATCAAATATTTATTCATCCGCCCTCCCAGGGGTGTTGAGCCTTTAAAAAAACAAATTACAGGTGACATTTTATATTGAAAACAATCTAAAAACGCAAGATCTATATACCTACCATTGAACCGGAATCCGCACCTGGTGTTCAGCCTTATTCTTAAACAATAGAAAATGATTTTTATTGCCAAACCGGTACAAATCCCGGGTGACCCTGACATCCTGGGTGCAATATTCAACAATTTTGTCGATTTGGCCCTGTTTCCACCATTCAAGGGCCAGAAGACCATTTGCACTTTTTTTACAGCCCAGGGTCTGCTGGGCAAGGTGATCCAGAGACAACCGGTAGCCCAGAACCTCGTGGACCTTCATGAGAAGATCCAAGGTGGGTAAAGAATTAAAATCAAAATGACTCAGCCCGGACAGCACCTTATAATCAAAGGGGATGATATTAAAACCGATCACCAGATCCAGTTCCAGCAAATGCTGACAAAGGGACTGGATATCCGCCTGTAAAAATGTATGAAATTGATCTGATTTAGAATCATAGAGCACAGCACAACTGACCCCCATGCGCTCGGCCTTGTTCCATCCTCCGACTTCCTGGGCCGACCGACGGGTTTCAATGTCCAGAACACCATATCTTAAGTTCGCTTTTAAACCAGGTTCAAGATCAGGTTCCAGGATTGGCTTGGGGGAAAGGGCAACATTTGATGGTCCAATCTCTTGGTTTTCTTCTGGTTGTAACACATTGGAATCATGTAAATGTGTCCGGGGATACTGTATTTGGGGGAAAGGCTCGAATGCAGTATCCAAGAGTAACATTTCCAGTATGATTTTTGAGGAAAATTTATCAATGGGCCTGTTACCGGAACCACATTTTGGAGAGTGGACACAGGCAGGACACCCGGTATCACAGGGGCAGTTGACAATCACATCAAGGGTTTGTTCCAGCAGGATATCGGCCTTGTCAAAGGCCTGCTTTGACAACCCCATCCCACCGGGAATGCCGTCATAAATAAAAACAGCTGCCCCCCCTGTCTGGGAATGGAAGGGAGTGGAAATTCCCCCCAGATCATTTCGGTCCGTCATCACCAAAAGGGGCATGATACCGATGGCAGCATGTTCCAAGGCATGGATCCCCCCCATGAAATGGAGGCGGTCAGACTCAACTTTATCCCTTACCCTATCCGGGATTTCAATCCAGATCCCCTGGGTTTCAAATTCAAGTTTTGGCAGATCCAGGGGGACAATACCCAATGATTTCCGGGTGGCTGTGAGTTTTTTCTCATAACCGGTCACCTGCTCGGTAATCTTCAAAATACCATATCCCACACGACTTGCCTTTATCATGCACCCATCCAGTTGCTTGATTATGGCGGTGGACTTGGAAGATCTTGCCCGGGTGTAATAGGGCATCTCTTTTCTAGTGGCCATCACAATATTTTTTTCATGGTCAAACCGGGTAATGAGGTAGGATTTTCCATTGTGAAGATAAACCGCCCCTTCATGGGTTTCAAAATAGGACCTGTTTTTATCAATATCCCCGATATTCTGCTGGGTATCTTCCCGAAAAATGGGGATGGTATTCCCGGTTCCCCTGAGACTGACCTCCCTGTGGGGTGATTTTCTCGGGCTGTACCAGATGCCGCCCTCACGGCTTCGAAGCAGCTTTCCCTTGTATTCCATGGAAGTGACCATTTTTCGAACCCTTATATCCTCCAGAAAAGCCTCTCCTTGTTTCAGACTCAGCTCGGCAGCGGCGCAGGCAAGGTGCTGTTTTAAAATAATGGCATTGTCCGGGTTGATAATGGCTTTTTCCGGAGGCATATTAAAAAAAACATCCGGATGGTTGATAAAATACTGATCCAGGGCGTCTTCATGGGCAATGAGAATCATTGCGGAATGTTTACCGTCCCGCCCCACCCGTCCGGCCCGCTGCCAGGTGGACATGATGGTGCCGGGATATCCAACAAGGACACACAAATCCAGGTTGCCAATGTCAATTCCCAACTCCAGGGCAGAGGTGGACACCACCACCAGCAGCTCTCCTGTGGCCAGTTTTTTTTCAATGAGACGCCTTTCCTCGGGTAAAAATCCAGCCCGGTAGGCGCAGATTTTATCGGCAAATCCCCTGGCTCTCTGGGAAGCCCAGATAGCAATTAGCTCGGTCATCTTCCTGGACTGGGTATAGACAATGGTCCGAAGCTGTCTTGCAACAGCAGAATGGATCAGGGCAATGGCTGTCTTTGCAGCCCCTTCAAGCCCCCGCATCATGAGAACATCCTTTTGCCCTGTAGGAGCCCCCTGCTCATTTACCACCGCAACAGAAAGACCGGTGAGTTTATGGGCAAGGGAGGCGGGGTTGGCAATGGTGGCCGAACAAAATATAAAAACGGGTTTTGACCCGTAGAGGCTGCAGATTCGCAGCAACCGCCGAAAGACCCAGGCCATGTTGGACCCCATCACCCCCCTATAGGTGTGAACCTCATCAATCACCACATATTTTAATTGTGAAAAATAGGTTTCCCAAAGGTGATGGTGGGCCAGCATGGCCAGATGCAGCATCTCTGGATTTGAAAGTAGCACATGGGGCGGAGATCTTCTGATCTTGGCTTTCTGATAGGCTGTGATATCCCCATCATAGACCGCTGCTGTGAGCTTCCTAGGTTTTGTGCCAGCTTTTAGTATAGATGGTATATCAGATTTTACATCCAATTGTATACCGGGGGAACCCGCCAGAGTTAGTAAATTCTGGACCGTATCCAGCTGATCCCTTGCCAGCGCTTTTAAGGGAAAAAGATATAGGGCACGGGATTTGGGGTTTTTCAAAAGTTCATCCACCACGGGCAGGTTGTAAACCAGACTTTTCCCCGAGGCGGTCGGGGTGGCAATCACGGTGTGAATACCCTTTTTTATCAGATCAACCGCTTTTTTCTGGTGGATATACAGTTGGGTTATCCCAAGGGCCCCAAGCAAAGGGTCAAGATCATGGGTCAGCCCAAGCCCCGGCTCTGCAAAAACAGGGGGTCTGGGGGCTATTGTCTTGTGGCAGACAATATCCCCTGCAAACCCTTTATAGTTTTTAAGGGAATTGATATAGTCGTCAAGACTCACAAAATACTCTTGCCCAAAGCGGACAAGGTGAGTTCCACAGCCAGTTCCGCTGTTTTATTGGCCACATCCAGAATGGGGTTGACCTCAACAAGATCCATGGATGCGACCTTGCCGGAGTCGGCCAGAATCTCCATCAACAAATGGGCCTCCCGATAGGAAATACCGCCGGGCACAGGGGTACCCACCCCCGGTGCCTCCAAAGGATCCAGGGCATCCATGTCAAGGGTCAGATGGATCCGCTTTAAATGGGCAAATTTCATGATGGCTTTGTTGGCAACCGACGAGATCCCCTGTTCGTCAATATCCCGCATGGTAAAGATGGTGATGCCTGATTTTTTTAGCCGTTTTTTTTCCGCCGGGTCCAGATCCCGCTGGCCAATCAAAACCACATTTTCAGGATGAACCTTCATGCCGGGCTTGCCCACATTTACCAATGAAGGGTGGCCCTCTCCTATCAATGCGGCCAGGGGCATACCATGGATATTGCCGCTGGGGGAGGTTTCAGGTGTATTAAAATCACCATGGGCGTCGATCCACACCAACCCAATGGGCTCATCCCCTGCCACAGCGGAAACCGTTCCCACGGCAATGGAATGGTCCCCCCCCAAAAACAGAGGGAAATGCCCCGTTCGGACCGCTTCTTGTCCTTTTGTATAAATGGCCTCGCAAATCTGGGTGATCTCATTTAAATATTTATCCTCTGACAGGGGCAACCCTCCATCGGCATCCCGGATGGGAATCCGCACATCTCCGCGGTCCACAACCACATGGCCCAGTTCTCTCAGCCGGGAAATCAATCCGGTGTACCTGAGGGCAGCCGGTCCCATGTCCACCCCTCGAAGAAGCTGTCCAAAATCCATGGGTACACCGATAATGCTGATCTGCTTTGGCATATTAACCTCCATACTGATAATTTACCTGGTCTCAAATTGTTTGCCAAGTTGTTTATATTGACAGCTCCTATACCATAGAGTATGAAATCTATTCAATAAAAAGATAACCCCCATGAGGGGGTTCGGGAGCCAACACATATGAAATTAAAACATGAAGTAAGAGCCAGGCAGACAGTTGAGACCATTAACGGTCTGCTGGATATGGGCATCAAAAAATTATCGATTATCATCCGGCATTCAGATCGTTTTTTCCCCAAAGAGGCAAGGATGGAACCCTTTATGGGACTGACCGAACAGGGAAAATCCTTTGCCCTGGAACTGGGAAAATCACTTCCTGAACAACCAACTCCCCGGCTTTTTTCCTCCACCTTTGGCCGATGCATTGAAACCGCTTATCTGATTGACAAGGGATATACCCAACAGCACAAAGTTCCCGTGTCTCACAATATCACAAGTGAGTATTTGGCCCCCTTTTATATCAAAGACATAGAAAAGGCCGTACACATGGTTCAAGCCCAGGGCAGTGAACTCTTTATCCGCAACTGGTTTGACAACAAAATTGACACCAACATCATGGAAAATCCGAAAAAAACCGCATCCATTCTAAGCGAGTATATGACAGACCAACTAAAACAGCTTGATGACAACGAAATAGCGGTATGCGTCTCCCATGACTGGAATATCTTCCCTTTAAAAGAATTCAAACTTGGGCTTGCCCATGAAACAAAGGGAGATGTGGGCTACCTTGACGGAGTGGTCTTCTATGAAAAAAGCGGCCAATTTTTTGTGACCTCCTTCCAGTGTGATCCCCACCCCCTTTAAGTTTTAGCAGACCACTTACGCCAGGGTCAGGCCCTGGCGATGAAAACTGCTCTGATTGGCGCAGGATACCCTTCAATGGTCCTGTTCGGATCATTTGGGTCCAGAAAATCCTCCAGGGACTCGGTCTGAATCCAGTCGGTTCTGCGCTGCTCTTCCAGGCTTGTTTTGGCCACATCCACACAACGGATTTCAGAAAATCCGGCCCGGGCAAGCCAGGATTCCATTGCCAGAAGATCCGGAATAAAGTAAACATTTCGCATTTTTCCATACCGGTTTCTGGGGAAAAGGCAGAGATTCTCTTTTGAATCAATCACCAGATTTTCAAGAACGATATGCCCGCCCTTTTTTAAGGAATCGTGGATGTTCTTGAGCATTTCAATGGGGGATTTTCGATGATAAAGAACCCCCATGCAGAAAACCAGATCAAAATACTGATCCATGCCGGGCAATTGGTCATGGGGAATGGGCAGGCAGAATACATTCGCCTGGCCTAAAAACTTCTGAACTGCCAAATACTGGTAATAAAAAGAACTCTGGGGTTCCAGCCCCAGAACAAACAAGGGGTTTTCAGCGGCCATGCGGAACATATAGTATCCGTTGCTTGAGCCGATATCCAGGATGCGCCGTCCCTGGAGTTCCGGCAGATGGGGCAGCAGCCTGTCCCATTTCATCCAGGACTGCCATTCCGTGTCAACCTCCACGCCAAAAAGATTAAACGGTCCTTTACGCCAGGGGCATAGCTGGACCAGCTGTTCACGGAGCCTCTCTTTTTCTTCCGGTAAAATATCGGCCTCATCTCCGACACAAACATGGTTTCCCCGAAGGTCAACTTTGGACGGAACATAATCTTCGAGGCTTTCCACAACAGATTTGAATCGTTGATAATTTCCCTTGGCCTGATCCAGAAATATTCTTTTTTCCGAAATTATGGCGCTGAGTTCTTCATACCATTGACCTAACCTGAATTTTTCGTTCTGTTTTAAAAACCGTTCCATCGTATCCTAATTTTAATTTAAATCTTATGTTTATGCCTGATTTATTCGTCTGGACGTTAAGCAAACAAATAGTAGGAAAAAATTACTTGATGGCTATCATGGAGGCAAAATTAAACCACTTCAGCCAGATATCGACGGCTGAAAAGCCGGCATTGAGAAAACGCTGTTTGTGAACCCCAATCGACTCGGGAATCAAAACCTTTTCCAGGGCATCCCGCTTCTGACTGATTTCAAGTTCTGAATAACCGTTCTCACGTTTGAACCGCCGATAAAAATCTTGTGCCAGATCATCGATGGAAGCGGTATTGTGAATTATTTTTTCCGTTACCAGCAAAACCCCGCCGGGTAAAAGTCCATCATAAATTTTTTGAATCAGATGGTCTCTTTTTTTTACATCCAAAAACTGCAGGGTCAGGTTGATCAGCACCACCGAAGCATTCTCAATTGCAACCTTTTCAAGCAAACCGCAAACCAGATCAATTTGATGGGAATTTTCAACCTGTTCAAGGCGGGCATGGTATTTCTCAATCATGGGCTCAGAACTGTCCACCCCGACCATGGAAAAGGGCGTATTTTTAAATTGTTCCAGAATCAAAATTCCGAGATTTCCATGGGAACATCCCAGATCATAGATTCGGGTTTTTTCCTGGAAAAACCCCAGGGTCATCTGGGCCTGGCGCTGGATACTTTCCTTGTACAGGGGCACTGATCTTGTCAGCATATCATCAAACACTGCCGTAACTTCCCTGTTAAATGCAAAGGGTTCTATGCGGTCCTTTTTTTCTGCGAACACTCGGTCTTTTTTCATTGGCCTTTCCAATCTGTAAAATTTGCTGGCAATCTATTATAATATTTCGCCAATAAGTGCAAGAACGCTATTGTATCCAGCCAATATTCCTTGACTATCCTTGTCGGTAAATGATATCTACGTTCTTGAACAAAGCGCTTCAGCTCAAAGAATACACCAGCATATAAATTTTTTGGAGGCATGGACATGGAAATAGTGGGAATCGATGTCGGTTTTGGATATACAAAAGCATATAATGGAAAAAACTCCATCATTTTTAAATCCCTCATCGGTGATGCCACAGAAATCCAGTTCCGCTCTTTTCTCGGAGAGGAGAACTCCACGGCCAACCTTCATATTACCCTAAATGATAAATCCTATTTCCTGGGCAATTATGCAGAACAACAATCCAATATCCCTGAATTTACCCTTGACCAGGAAAAACTCATTGAAAATTTTGTAAAAATCCTGGCCATAACCGCCGCTGGTATCTGCAGTGATTCCACAGGTCCCATCAATGTAGTGACAGGGTTGCCAGTTGGATATCTTAAACGCGATTCCCGGCGTTTAAAAGAGATGATCCAGGGAATTCATGAAATCACCTATCATAATGCAAACGGACAAGATGAAACCAAACGGGTTCACATTGATAAAATTCATGTGATTCCCCAGCCCATCGGATCCATTTTTAATCTGATTTTTGATGAATATGGCAAAATCAAAGACAAAAAACTTGCCCTCCAGAAACTTGGGGTGGTGGATATCGGATTTAAAACCACTGATTTTTCCATATTTGACCACCTCCAATACATTGAACGGGGTTCCTCCACCATGGACACCGGTATCTCCAAATGTTTCAGCATGCTTGCCAGCAAGTTAAGACAGGAAAGCAATATCAATATTGAATTGTATCGGATCTTTAAATTTGCATCAGCAGGCATGATCAAGATAAAAGGCAAGGAATATAATATCACAAATCTTAAAAAGAGGATCTATACCCATGCCGCAGCAGCCATTGCATCGGATCTGAACCGATTGTGGGAAAACGATTGGGATATCGACTCCATCATCCTTTCCGGAGGCGGCAGTGTGGAACTAGCTGAATTTTTATCCCCCAATATTGATGGAAATGTCATCCCCATCCCAAGAAACGTTGACCCACGCTTTAACAATGTCCAGGGCTACTGCAAATTTGGCAGATATAAATGGGGAGCTGATAAAATCAAGGAACAAAAAGTTGCCCCCCCCAATTCACCCCCGACAAAAGCACAGGCCGATTCCGACGATAATACCCAATCCCCTTCCCCTGGTGAACCCCAGGATAAATCATCAAAAGGTATTTCCTGGCTTCGACGCCAGAATTAGAGAAATCCATGAACCAAAAAACACTTACCGAACTTTTATCCCAGGTGGCCCAGGGCAGTATGAGCGTAGCCGATGCCAGCACCCAATTCAAAGATTTATCCTTTGAAGACATAGATTTTGCCCACATTGACCACCACAGATCCCTGCGGAAAGGATTTCCCGAAGTTATCTTCGGCCAGGGAAAAACCAGCGGTCAAATCATCGGAATTCTTGAGCGAATGGTCTCAAAAGAAGAGGTTATTCTGGTGACCCGCATTGATAAAGCAAAGGCCGTGGATGTGCAAAAAGCCCTGCCCGTTGCTGAATACTTTGAAGATGCCCGGCTGTTAAGAATTCAAGAAAAAGATCCTAGTCCCACGGGTTTTGGAAAAATTCTTATCATCTCGGCCGGCACCTCTGATATACCTGTGGCTAGAGAAGCAGCCCTTACGGCCCGGGCCATGGGGAATGAGGTACAAACCCTTTTTGATGTCGGGGTTGCCGGGATTCACAGACTTTTTGCCCATAAGGACAAAATTTTTAAGGCCTGTGTAATCATTGTGGTGGCGGGCATGGAAGGAGCCCTGCCCAGTGTGGTTGCCGGAATGGTTAAAGCGCCGGTGATTGCCGTCCCCACCAGTATCGGATATGGCACTAGTTTCAATGGCATGACCGCCCTTCTGGGCATGCTTAATTCCTGTAGTTCAAATATTGCAGTGGTAAATATAGACAATGGATTTGGCGCCGGGTACATGGCATCATCCATCAACCATGTATCGGTATCTCAATGATAAAGGTGGTGCCTTTTCCCGGTGAGGAAATGACCCTCAGCTCCCCCTTGTGATTTTTAGTCACAATAAAATAAGAGACCGAGAGTCCTAACCCGGTTCCCTTCCCCCTATCTTTGCTCGTAAAAAACGGTTCAAATATTTTTTCCTGTATTTTCTTTTCCATGCCCGGACCATTGTCGGCTATTTCAATAACAGCCATCTTATTCTTCACAAAAAACCGAAGGGAGAACCCGGGATTGACTGTCTTGGAATCTCTGTTATCAAACATGGCTTCCGTGCCATTCTTAATGATATTAAAAAAAACCTGCTGAATTTTACTAGGTTCACAGGAAACCATGGGAAAGTCTGGTTTTTTTTCAATTTTGATACAAATCTGCCTAAAATCAAATTTTCTTTTCAGGCTGTATTCATTTTTCGCAAGGAAGATGGTTTTTTCCATGAGCTGGACCAGGTTCTCATAGGATTTTTTTCCCTCCCCTTTTTGGGCAAAGGAAAGCATATTGGAAACAATTTTGGCAGCATGACAACCGGCATTATGAATATGCTCAAGCTGTTTTATGATCCCCCGGGCTTCCATATAGTTTTGGAGGTTGTCGAAGTTGACGCCGGCCTTTTCGGCTGCCGCCTGATTGGCAAATATCTTCTTTGTCAGCCGGTTTTGAATCACCTGGGCATTTTGCATCATGCCAGCAAGGGGATTATTAATTTCATGGGCCATACCTGCTGCCAGCCCGCCGACGGACAACATTTTTTCCGATTGTACCATCATGAGGTCAATTTTCATTTGATCTGTCACGTCATCCATGCGAATGACAGCGCCCTGACGCTCACCGCCGGTCAAGGGATAGACAGTGATATTCTGATAGCGCACCTCATCATCAATCACTTGTCTGATTCTGTTCTTCCCAATCACTTTTTGATCTGCCACAGCGGTCTGTATATTCCGGGTAAGATTTAAACCGGGGAACATTTCATTATAATATCGACCGACTGCCATATTTGCCGAAATTTTGGTGACATTTTCGGCCTGTTGGTTCCAATGGGTGACCCTGCCCTCCAGGTCCACCCCCATGAGAATGGAGGGCATTGAATTGAGGATATTGTCAATATATTGTTTTGCCTGCGCAAGCTGCCTGTGCAGCAGCATACTGCTCAACCCGTCACTGACACGCTGACAAATTCCTTTAAACAATTGCCGTTCATCCGAAGTCCATATCCGCTCGTGGGTACATTGGTGAAGTCCAACTTCCCAGGCTTCCCCCAGCTTGGGAAACACTGCCATAACCATCTGGGAATTCACATGGTATTTTTCCCGAACAAATTTACGAATACTCTTTTGGGAATTAGGATCATAAACAACAGGCTCTTCGGAAACCAGAACCTCCTGAAGAAGAAGGCGGGTTTCCGGAGAGATATCCACCCGATAATCTGTTGCTAAAAACCATTCGGGTTTGGTACGCATGAAGGGTACATCATAAAACCGGGCCTCGGGATTACAGGGAAATAAAATCCAGGCCCGGTCACAATCAAAAACATGGATCATTGTATCCAGAATCTGATTCAGCATCTTGGGTATATCAACGGCATTGATAATAATTTTATTGATCCTGTCAAAACAGGAATTATGCAATTCCCTTTGTTTTCTCCGGGTAATATCCCGGGCAAAGGTTAACACGGATATCACCTCATCATCTGAGTTAAACTCAGGACATAACAGCCAGTCGATCCAGGTGCCGTCGGGTAATTTAAACTCAACCCGGTTCACCTGCTCTGTTTTGAACACCTGGGTAATGGCTTTTTCCCAGGTGTCGGCAAGAAATTTGGGGAAATTCAGTTCCCCATGTGTTTTGCCCACCATTTCTTCCGGTGAAAATCCCAATACTTTAATTGCCGGATTTACATAGAGATGGCGGCCGTTATTGTCAAACCGAATAATAATGTCATGGGATTTTTCCGCCAGGGTTCTATAGCGCTGTTCGCTCTCCTTTAAGGCTTCATGAAATTGTTTACGCTCAATGGCCAGGGCGATATGACTGGAAACCAGAATGAGGATATCCAAATCCTTTTTGCTAAAGGCGTTGGGATCAGAATAATTTTGAACAGCAATGGCACCAATCACAATATCACCTGCCATCAGAGGAACCCCGATCCAAATCACCGGCAGACTGCCCTGGACCCTTTTTTCCCGATATCGCTGATCCAGCATGGCTTTGTCCAGAAACAACGGCTTTTTATTTAAAATAACCTCTCCTGTGAGGGAATTTTTTTCAAACAAAACAATGGCGGAATCGTTTCCAACATCTCGCTCATCTTTATAGTAGGGAAAATTCAATAATTGTTCGTCCCTGTCATAGATACAAATATAAAAATTGGGTGTATAAATGAGCCGGTTTAAGGACTGATGAATCTTTTCATACAAATCCTCTAGATGAAGGGGGGTGTTAACGGCATTGGAAATTTCAAGCAATGTTTGATTTATCTTGTCTGCATGCTTTAATGTTTGAATTTGCTCTTCAAGAAGTGCAATTCTCTCTGAGTCGCGTTGTAACCCCTGGGGGGTATTGGTAGGTTTGTTATGCAAAATTTATCTATAAGTCCCTCTTTAATGCAAGGGCCTCCTCAAATCAAGAATGGACATCCTCTCGATATCGTTCATATCTTGGCTTCCCTGGTAAAAACAGAAAATTCTTTTTCAATATCATACAAATTTTTGGATAGCGATTCAAGATTACCCTGATCTGCACCCTGCTCCATGCCCAAGGCTATTTGTTTCAATATATCTGCATTCACATTTCCGGCAGATCCTTTTAGGGCATGGGCATGGGATCTCACCAATTCAAAATTTTTCTGGTCAATGGCTGCTTTCATATTTTCTATCAGTTCAGGAGCCTCCTGTAAAAATGCATCCAAAATCATCCGGATCAATTCTTCATCATTTCCAAAACGTTCAAACAATCTGGTTTTGTTAAAACAATTGACCCTATCCGATAGGAAAGAATTTTCCTGTTCATCTGATTTTTCCGGCTGAGAATTGCCTGGTTCTGAATAGTCCGACCCTGAATAGTCTGGCTCCAGGCTGTCTGATTCCGTCCTGTTGAGAACACGAAAAAGCACCTTCTCATCAAGGTGCACCTGAATTTTTCTGGCCAAAACATCGGGCTCCACGGGCTTGGCAATAAAATCATCCATCCCGGCCTGAAAGCATTTTTCCCGGTCACTGTCAAAGGCGTTACCGGTCATGGCAATTATGGGAACCTGGGCAAGCCCCTGCTCTTTTTCATGGATTCGAATCTGCCTTGTGGCCTCCAACCCGTCCATTACCGGCATCTGACAATCCATGAGAATCAGATCACAGGGATCCTCCTTATATTTTTGAAGTGCCTGTTCTCCGTTTCTTGCTTCATCAGTATAATATCCCTGCTTTCCAATCAAGGCTTTTGCCGTTAAAAGATTGGTCTCCATATCCTCCACAATCAAAATTTTCCGGGATTGTTTTTTGGTCTCTTCAAGGCTGTATCGGGTAATAATCGGCAGGGAAATTGCCTTACTGCTCCCATGGATGGACAGAACCGCTTTGATGCAGTCTGACAATACCATTTTTTCAACGGGTTTGCTTAAAAATGCAGAAAACCCCATCTGTTCAAACGCCCTTGCATCCCCCTTCTGACCCACAGCAGTCAAAATAATCATCTTTAAGTTGGCAAACTGAGGTGCAGCTGCAATCATTTCGCCAAGATGTCTTGCCTGCTGGTCGGATTCCTTGGCCTCCATGATCACCAAATGGAAGGGTATGTTATCATCCTGGGCCCATTTGAGCATTTCAAAGGCCTCCATATCATCCCAGGCCTGTTCATATTCGATACCAAGGGCTGAAAGGTTGGAATTAAAATTTTTCCCAAGGGAGGTATTGTCGCTGATAACCAGAATCTTATGGTCCTTTACCGGTACACGGGTAAGATCAAAGGAAATTTCGCCACAGGATTGTTTTTCCAATGGCAGATCAAACCAAAAGGTGCTGCCGACCATTTCAATGCTTTCTGCCCCTATATTCCCCCCCATTTTTTCGACCAAAAGCTTTGCAATGGAAAGCCCAAGGCCGGTCCCCCCGAATTCTTTTGTAATGGATGCATCTGCCTGGGTAAAGGAGGAGAAAAGTGAAAGAATTTTTTCTTCCTTAATACCCATGCCTGTGTCATCCACACGAAAATGAAGGCAGGCTAAATTTGTTTCCCGGCCGGGATCATTGCCCAATTCTTGGTTCAGTTCATGGGTGGAATCGTCAAATTTCAAGGTAACACTCAGACTGATGCTGCCGGCTTCGGTAAATTTAATGGCATTTCCGGTCAGATTAAGAATGATCTGCCGGATCCGGCCAATATCCCCCTTCAGAAGCCTAGGAACATTGGAATCAATGGAATAGGCAAATTCAACCCCTTTTTGACGGGCCTGGAGTTCGGGCAGAGAAACAATATCCTTAATGGCTATCTCAAGATCAAAGGATCGAATATCCAGTTCCAGCTTACCTGCTTCAATTTTCGACAAATCAAGGATATCGTTCACAATGGACAACAAGGCACGGGTGCTGTTGTAAGCAATATTAACGTAATTTCGCTGTTCCTCACTCAGATCAGAATCCAGCAATACATGCATCATACCAATGATCCCGTTCATTGGATTCCGAATTTCATGACTCATATTGGCCAGAAACCGGTCTTTAATTTTTAAGGCTGATTCGGCATCCTCGGACACACGTTGAAGATCGGTACGGGATGTTGCCAATGCCCTAAGATCCCTTTTGTTCTGAGCCGTGATCAACCCCATCCCACCGGCATAGAGGCTAAAAACAATTACAATGAAAAAAAATCGATATTGATTGATGTTCAAAACCCCTGGCCCCCAGTTCGGCCCTAAATACAAAAAAACCAAGAAAAAAATAACCATACCATTATATATGGCCATTGATTTTTTCCCGGGAAAAAGGCTGGTCAAAACAGGCATAAAAAACAAAATCAAAAGGCCGGGGCTATAAAGTCCACCCGTGAAGCAGGAAAACAAGATTGCAAAAATCAAAAACAGGCTGACCAGAATATGGCACCCCTGTTTCTGCCGATTTTGCAGAATCATAAAATAATGATTGATCCCCCATAAGATCAGCACAGCCCCCCCTGAAACAACCAAGAGGTTAGCGTTAGCATATATCCCAAGACCGGTCAGAAGAAAAACAATCCCGGAAATAAGATAGGACATTCGCCTAAGATGGATTTTATTTGGCATGGTTTTATTCACGATCACTTGTATCCATTGCAACCTAAATGTTTTGCAAAACTTCATTGCAAACAATCTGACTGCAATGGAAAAGGTTGATGGATTAAGTATATTTAGCTCACAAGATATCCTTATTTTCTCCTGCTAACTATATCCAAATCAACCTTTGATTGTCAAATCTAATTTATCCTCTGTCTGCTGCCTGAATTATTATTTCGGGGTGGTGAATTTTATGCTTGACTTCCATTGTATTTATATATAGTAAATATTGTTTATAAAGAGTAAATAAATATGAAAATAAACTTTATCAACATACTACTAGTCCTTATTATCGTGGAGGTGATTATTCTCACCTCCAAGCGAAGGGGCTCTTAGTGGCATAAACTTTAAATTAACTTTAAAAGCCGTTATCAGCCCCGACAGGGCAGATAACGGCTTTTTCATTTTTGGAGACAAGCAAACATGAGAAGCCATATTGCAACAAAGGGAGTCGCAAGAGCCCCCCACAGAAGCCTGATGAAGGCCCTGGGACTGACGGACAGGGAAATTTCCCAGCCCATGATCGGAATTGCCAATTCAGCCAATGAACTGATACCAGGCCACATGCACCTGGACACCATTGTCCGGGCGGTAAAAGCAGGTATCCGCATGGCAGGCGGGACCCCCATGGAATTTTCCACCATTGGCGTCTGTGACGGCATTGCAATGAACCACAAGGGTATGCATTATTCCCTTGCCTCCAGAGAGTTGATTGCAGACTCCATTGAAGTCACGGCAACAGCCCACCCCTTTGATGCCATTGTCATGGTGCCCAATTGTGATAAAATAGTGCCCGGGATGCTCATGGCTGCAGCCCGACTGAACATCCCGACCATCTTTGTCAGCGGCGGGCCCATGTTTGCCGGCAGGCACCCCAAAGACCGAAATCAGAAAATCGACCTGGTTTCCGTATTTGAAGCAGTAGGTGCTGTTCAGATGGGCCGAATGACAGAAGATGAGCTGGCAAAAATCGAAAATGCGGCCTGCCCCACCTGCGGGTCCTGTGCCGGCATGTTCACGGCCAATTCAATGAACTGCCTGACCGAAGCCATTGGCATGGCACTTCCGGGAAACGGCACTATTCCAGCCCCCATGTCCGAAAGAATCCGGCTTGCCAAGGAGACCGGAATAAAAGTGATGGAATTATTGGACATGCAAATCACCCCGGACAAGATATTCACCCAACAGGCCTTTCTGAATTCCCTTGTGGTGGACATGGCCCTCGGCTGTTCAACCAATACGGTCCTCCATCTAAAGGGTATTGCCGCCGAGGCCGACATAGAAATCGAGCTTGCCCTTATCAATGAGGTCAGCAAAAAAACCCCCCATTTGTGTTCCCTAAGCCCCGGCGGACCGGATCACATCGAAGATTTACATTTTGCCGGGGGTATCCAGGCCGTGATGAAAGAATTGTCCGACCATAACATGCTGGACCTTACCTGCATGACCGCCACAGGCAAATTGCTTGGTGAGAACCTGAAAGATGTCCGGGTACAAAACCCCAATGTGATCAAACCCGTTGAAACTCCCTATCATAAAGAGGGAGGCCTTGCCGTACTCTTTGGCAACCTGGCCCCGGAGGGTTGTGTGGTCAAGCAATCGGCAGTCCTACCCGAAATGATGTGTCATAGCGGACCTGCAAGAATTTTTGATTGTGAAGAAGATGCCACCACAGCCATCATGGATCGAAAAATCAATCCCGGGGATGTGATTGTCATCCGGTATGAGGGACCTGCAGGAGGACCTGGTATGCGGGAAATGCTCACCCCCACCTCGGCCATTGCCGGCATGGGATTAGATGATTCCTGCGCCCTGATCACAGACGGAAGATTTTCCGGCGGCACCAAGGGAGCTTCCATCGGCCATGTGTCCCCGGAAGCCACCCAGGGTGGCCTCATTGCCATTATTGAAGAAAATGATGAAATCCGCATTGATATTCCCGCAAAACAGATCGAACTGATGGTTTCCAAAGAAACAATAGCCCAACGGTTTACCCGGTGGACAAAGCCTGAGCCCAAAATAAAAAAAGGGTATATGGCCCGGTATGCAAAAATGGTCAGTTCCGCCGGCAATGGTGCCGTATTTAAAAATTTCTAACAGGAGAAAAACATGAAACTCACAGGGGCTCAAATACTTATTAGAATGATCAAATCCCAGGGTGTTGACACCATTTTCGGTTACCCGGGAGGTGCCACCATCGACATCCATGATGAACTTGCAAAAAATCCTGACCTGCGCCACATCCTTGTCCGCCACGAACAAGGAGCTGTCCATTCCGCCGATGGCTATGCCCGGGCAAACGATTCGGTGGGGGTAGCTCTTGTAACCTCGGGCCCCGGTGCCACCAACACGGTTACGGGAATCGCCTCGGCCCATACAGATTCCATCCCCATGGTGGTATTTACCGGGCAGGTCCCCACGGCCCTCATTGGCAATGATGCCTTCCAGGAAGTGGATATTGTGGGAATCACAAGGCCCTGCACCAAACACAACTATCTGGTCAAGGATCCGAACCGCCTTGCGGCAACCATCCAGGAAGCCTTTCACATTGCCCGATCCGGCAGACCAGGCCCCGTACTCGTAGATCTGCCCAAGGATATTCTCCAGGCCCAGATTGAATTTGAGATGCCCGAGGACACCGCATTAAGGTCATATAAACCCAATTATGACCCCAACAAAAAACAATTGGCCAAGGCTGTCACCATGTTAAAAGAGGCCAAACGACCGGTTATTTTTGCCGGGGGCGGGGTAATCCTGTCCAGGGCGTCCGAAGAGCTCACCCAGATTGCCAAGATGGCGGATATTCCCGTTACCGGCTCTTTGATGGGGCTTGGGGGTTTTCCAGGATCCCACCCCCTGTGGCTGGGGATGTTGGGAATGCACGGCACCTATCGGGCCAACATGAGTATTGGCAACAGCGATTTGATCATTGCCGCCGGCGTCAGATTCGATGACCGGGTAACCGGAAATATTGAAAAATTTGCCCCCCATGCCAAAATTATCCAGATCGACATTGATCCCACCTCCATCCACAAAAACATTCCGGTTCAATGCCCCATTGTTGGGGATTGTAAGGCTGCTTTGGCGGGGATACTGGAACTTATGGAAAAGGAAAAATCCGAGGATTTTAAACAGGAGCGGACTGCCTGGCTTGACCAGATAGAGGATTGGAAACAGACCACCCCCTTAAAATATGACCAGGGCACAAAAATCATCAAACCCCAGTATGTGGTTGAAAAACTATACGAAGCCACCAATGGAGAGGCCATTATCACAACAGAAGTTGGCCAGAACCAAATGTGGGCGGCCCAATTTTACCATTTTGACAAACCCAATCATTTTATCACCTCCGGGGGTCTTGGGGTCATGGGATTCGGACTGCCAGCAGCCATCGGGGCCAAGGCGGCCTGCCCTGATAAAATGGTGGTGGATGTGGCAGGAGACGGCTCCATCCAGATGAATATCCAGGAGCTGATGACAGCCATTGAATCCCGTCTGGATGTAAAGATTGTCATTCTCAACAACCGCTTTTTGGGTATGGTACGGCAATGGCAGGAATTTTTCTATGACAAGGCCTATGCCTCCACAAACATGGAAAATGCCCCGGATTTTGTATTGCTGGCCCAGGCCTATGGCGCAAAAGGATTTAAATGTGATGACCCGGCAAAGGTTTGCCAGACCCTGAAAATGGGCCTTGAAACCCCGGGTACCGTTATCATGGAATTTATTGTGGAACGGGAAGAATCTGTTTATCCCATGGTACCGGCGGGCGGGGCCATCACTGAAATGCTGCTGGTTTAACAGATTCTGGTTTAATAGATAAGGATACATAAAAATGGAAACAAACAGATACTTACTTTCAATTCTTGTGGATGATGAACCCGGCGTACTTTCCAGAATTGCCGGACTTTTTTCCGGCCGGGGCTTTAATATTGATTCTTTGAGTGTTGCCACCACAGCCGATCCCGATGTCTCCCGGATCACCATGGTGACCAATTGCGATGCCCATATCATTGAGCAAATTAAAAAACAGCTGAACAAGCTGATCAATGTTATTACGGTGACGGATCTTACCGAAAAAAAATATGTAGAACGGAAGCTGGCCCTGATCAAGGTCCATGCAAAACCGGAAAAACGGGCTGAAATTTTAAGAATTGTGGACATATTCCGGTGCAAAATTGTGGATGTGGCCCATTCCCATTATATCATTGAAATGTCGGGTAACAGCGAGAAACACAACGCTTTTATCTCTCTTTTACAACCCATGGGGATTGTGGAAATAGCATCCACAGGCGCCATTGCCCTGGCAAGGGAAAACGGGAAATAACAATGAAAACAACGATGGAAACAGCACTTTTATATGATACCACCCTCAGGGACGGGATGCAGGGAGAGAACATCTTTTTCTCCCCGGAAGACAAATTAAAAATAGCCAAAAAGTTAGACGAAGCCGGTATCCACTACATTGAAGGCGGATGGCCCGGTTCAAACCCGGGGGCCCAGCACTTTTTCGAACTGGCAAAAAACATTGAATTTAAAAATGCCAAAATTGCCGCCTTTGGTTCCACCCGGCGCCAGGGAAAAAGCTGTGAACAGGACGGTAATCTAAAAGCCCTGATTGATTCCGGCGCACCGGTGATTACCATATTTGGCAAATCCTGGGATCTCCATGTGGAAGCCATCATGTCCAACACCAAAACGGAAAACCTGGCCATGATCCAAGAAAGCGTGGCCTATCTGCTGGCTCAGGACCGGGAGGTGCTCTATGATGCCGAACATTTTTACGACGGGTACAAGGCCAATGCACCCTATGCCCTTCAAACTCTGGAGGCTGCAGTTGAAGGCGGCACCACCTGCCTGGTACTCTGTGACACCAACGGAGGGTGCCTGCCCTGCGAGATTGACTGTATCACAAGAGCCACGGTTGACCACTTCAAAACCCGTGGCCGTAAGGATATTCTATTTGGCATCCACACCCACAATGACTGCGCCATGGCAGTTGCCAATTCCGTAACCGCCGTACACGCCGGAGCCTCAATGGTCCAGGGCACCATCAACGGCTATGGGGAACGATGCGGCAATGCCGATCTTACGGCAATCATCCCCATCCTTTTGCTTAAAATGAAACGCAACTGCATGAGTGATGAAAACCTTAAAAAACTATTGAACCTGTCCCGGTTTGTTTCGGAAACCGCCAATATGCCCCCGGTCAACTCAAGGCCCTTTGTGGGAAAATCTGCCTTTGCCCACAAGGGCGGGGTCCATGTATCGGCCATCATGAAAAACCCCAAAGCCTATGAACACATATCCCCTAGTCTTGTGGGCAATGAACGCCGTGTTCTCGTCTCCGAGCAGTCGGGCAAAAGCAATATCGCCTACAAGGCCCGTGAACTGGGGGTTGATCTGGGAGATGATGAGCGGAAAAAAGGACTGATTGTCGCCAGTATCAAGGAACTGGAAAATGACGGATTTGAATTTGATGCTGCAGAAGGTTCCCTAAAACTGATCATGGAAAAACTCACGGACCAGTTTGTCTCCAACTTTGAACTGGAATCCTTCAGGGTGGTGGTGGAAAAGGACAAGGAAAGACCCTGCTACTCCCATGCCATGATTAAAATTAGGGTAGGGGACGAAACAGAGATCACCTCTGCCGAAGGGGACGGGCCGGTATCAGCTCTGGATAATGCTTTGCGGAAAGCCCTGACCACCATTTACCCCCAGATTGACGATATGCATCTGGTTGACTTTAAAGTCCGTGTTATTGAAGGATCCGACGGTACAGACTCAAAGGTAAGGGTTCTCATCGAATCTAGAGATACCAACAACATCTTTTCCACCATCGGGGTGTCGGAAGATATTATCGAAGCAAGCTGGCAGGCTCTGGCCGACAGTTTTCAATATAAACTTTCACTTGATAATAAAACCAAGGGACAAACCACAAAAGGGTAAACATTATGAACGATGACAGAAAAATAATAATTTTTGACACCACCCTGAGGGATGGGGAACAATCCCCGGGTGCGAGCATGAACCAGCCGGAAAAACTGCGTATTGCGACCCAGCTGGAAGCCCTTGGGGTGGATGTGATTGAAGCGGGATTCCCCGCGGCATCAGACGGTGATTATGAAGCGGTTAAAATCATTGCCGAAACCCTGAAAAAATCCCAGATTGCAGCGCTCTGCCGGGCCAGTGAGCAGGATATCCGACGGGGATGGGATGCAATCAAAGATGCTGTTCACCCCAGGATCCATACCTTTATTGCCACCTCTGAACTCCACATGAAATACAAGTTGCAGATGGAACCTGCCCAGGTATTAAAACAAGCAGTGGAATCGGTAAAGCTTGCCGCATCCTTTACTGACAATGTGGAATTTTCCGCCGAAGACGGGTCCCGGTCTGATCGGGACTTTTTGTGCACGGTTTTTGAATCGGTCATCGATGCCGGTGCCACCACGATCAACCTGCCGGACACCGTGGGCTATGCCATCCCCGAAGAATTTGGCGAGCTGGTCAAATATGTCATGGAAAACACCTCCAACATTGACAAGGCTGTCCTAAGCGTCCACTGCCACAACGATCTGGGCCTTGCCACCTCCAACACCCTCACCGCAATAAAAAACGGGGCACGCCAGGTGGAGGTAACCATCAACGGCATTGGCGAGCGGGCCGGCAACACCGCTCTGGAAGAAGTGGTCATGTCCCTAAAAACCCGACCCAATTTTTTCCCCCATACCACGGGCATAGATACCACAAGGATCTACCCCACCAGCCGGCTGGTTTCCATGATCACCGGTATCCTGGTCCAGCCCAACCGGGCCATTGTGGGGGCCAACGCCTTTGCCCATGAAGCTGGTATCCACCAGGACGGGATGCTGAAAAACCCCATGACCTATGAGATCATGAAGCCTGAAACCGTGGGGATCAGCAAAAACAGCCTGGTTCTCGGAAAACATTCCGGCCGCCATGCCCTGAACGCCCATATCCAGGCCATGGGCTACAACCTGTCCGACGATGAACTGAAACTGGTATTTAAAAAATTCAAGAACCTGGCAGACAAGAAAAAAAGCATCCAGGACGAGGATATCGAAGCCCTCATTAACGAAGGGGTCCTCAGATCCTCGGAAGTTTTTGGCCTGGAATACATCCATGTGCTGAGCGGCAATACGGTCTTTCCCACGGCCAGTATCCAGCTCAAAATCAATGGCCGGCCGGTCCAGGGAGCCACAGATGGCAACGGACCCATTGATGCAGTCTACAACATTATTTCAAAACTCACCGACACCAAGTCCGAGCTGCTCAGGTTCACCATTTCCGCCCTGACCGAAGGCACCGATGCCCAGGGAGAGGTAACGGTCCGCCTCAAAGAAGACGGCATCACAGCCCTGGGTAAAGGGGCAGATCCTGATATCATCACGGCGGCAGCTCTTGCCTATATCAACGGGTTGAACCGGCTTGAGTATCTGAAAACCCATCCCCCAAAAGAGCAGGCCCTGCTCTAGAATATTATAATACCAAAGGGCGGGGGGAGCATCCCTCTGCCCTTTTTGTCACTCTAATTGTTCAGGGGCATTGCACCCGTGATTTCATTAAAAATTTCATCTTGTCATCCGGGCTTCACACAAATCCATTACATTTCTATTAGGGTATATTTTAAAATCGGCTTGTGAAATTATTGGTGAACCATGCCAAAATCAGCAAAAATTTTATACTTTTTGATCTTTTCAATCAAAATCCAGCCTACTGCCTTCTCTCCCCTATAGTTGCTTTATTTTATTTCAGAATAATTGCTTTATTTTATTTCAGAAATCTTTTGACTCAACTCTTTAATAATAATTGAGAAATGTCTTACTTCATGTTGGTTGCCAGTCTTAAGATATCGGATGCAGATAAATCAATATCCCCATAGCTTGTTTTATATGAGCATACACTTATACGCATAACGGATTTTCCCTCCCAATTAGCTCCTCCAAGCCAGCAGACACCAGACTTTTGGATGTCCTGGATCAGCTTGTTTGTCAGGTCGTCAGTTTGGAATCGAACCAGTATTTGATTGAAAACCACCTCATTTAGAACTTCCAGACCCCCTTTTTTCAACAGGTCTGCAAAATATACCGCTTTTTGATACAGCTCCCACACAAGTTCGGACACGCCTGTCTTGCCCAAGCCCTTAAGGGTGGCCCACAGATCAATTGCTCTGGCTCTTCGTGACATTTCTGCCGTATAGAGCATATTGTCCCGATCCTCGCTCAAGATGATATAGGACCCGGCCATGTGCATGGAGTCGATGAGCATTTTTTTATGCCTGCACAGGATGATACCGGAATCATAGGGGGTGTTGAGTGTCTTATGTCCGTCAACAGACCAGGAATCTGCCAGTTGAACTCCACGGGTCAAATGATCAAATGCTGGGTTAGCTGCCGCCCACAGACCAAAGGCACCATCCACATGGACATAGGCCCCAGACTCTTTGGCGTAGTTGCACAAAGATTCAAAATTGTCAAAATTACCTGAATTTACATGTCCCGCCTGTAAAATTAGTAAGGTTTTATCATCCAGTTTCGGTAATTTTTCCGCCCGCATACGGCCCTGATCATCTGTTGGCACTCTGATCGCACAATCAGAGCCAAGGCCGATAATGGATAAGGCCTTGTATACGGTGGAGTGGGCGCCCTCTCCTAATACAATTTTAATCGGGGGCGCATCAACCAGCCCCTTTTTGAAAATGTCATATCCCATTTTTTGGAGCAGATAATTTCTTCCCGTTGTTAATCCGATGATGGTCGCGGTTGAGCTTCCGCTTACATAGCCTGCCACCGTCTCTTTTGGAAGTCCCAATAAGTCGACAATCCACTTTTCGGTAACAGCTTCAATCTTTGAGGCGATAGGAGAGAGAACATGCATTGCCGGATTCTGATCCCAGGTGTCCGTGAGCCATTTGGATACCAGTGCCGAAGGCAAAATACCACCACAGACAAATCCAAAGTACCGACCCCCGGTTTGGGCAACCGTAGCCGGGCTTCCATAATTGTGCAGTTGATCTATGATGTCTCGGGTTGACTGGGGATAATCCCCCAATGCTTCATCAAATAGTTTTAAGTCATCAATGGCTTTTTTGGGTGGAAATACAGGCATGTCATCCACGGAATTCACATAATCCAGGGCGTACCCATGGACCAGTTCAAGGTCCTCTTCCAAACTTTTATTTCGAATTTTTTCTAAAATAGGGCTGGTATATTTATGGGGCATTTCTCTGTCTCCTTATCAATCCAGTGGCTTTAAACTTGAAAAAATATAAAATACAATTAAACTATATAACCACATGATTTAAGAAACAATATCAATATTGTATGCAAGACAAAAAGAGGCGAAGATGATCGATTATTACGGCACCACCATCACCTGGGTTCCCATATAGGTGATTCAACCCTTCCCATCTACAAGCAAATTGCTCATTGTATTGAAAAAGATATCCAATAGGGTATTTTAAAAACCGGCTTCCGATTGCCCCCCCAGCGTATTATCGCCCAATACCTTAACATTAATCACAGCACCGTGACCAGGGCGTATAAAGGTTGTGAAGAAAAGGGGCTCATCAAGGGAATCATAGGCAAGGGCACCTTTGTGAGCAGCACGGCCGGTATCCCTGAGGAGATATTGTCCCATTCATCCAACTCATTCATCGACATGGGCCTGACACTTCCGTTATACGTGGCCATGTTTCAAAAGGCAGACCGTCTTCTGGCTGATCAATACACCTATACCGGGCTCAAAAGCCTGGCCAAGCTGTTGGGCATTATCCTGGTTCCCGTGGCAAGTGACTCAAAGGGGATTGATCTTAAGGATCTGGAACGTAGTTGCAGAAGGGAGAGTCCCAAGGGGATCTATCTGATTTCAGACTACCATAACCCCACGGGAGTTGCACTTTCCATGGAAAAAAGGGAAAGGATCCGTGAGCTCATAAAAAAACAGCACTTCCAAGGCGCTTAATCCCAGCCTGAGGATTTCTTATCTTGACACGCCGGAAATCTATTTCAAAAGACTCAAAGTCAGCCTGAACCATTTAACGTGGATGGCCTCTCCCCTAACGGCTGAAATTTTCTCATTATTCATCCGGACAGGTGCCTACGAATCCAATATTAAAGCAAAGTATCGCTGCTTGAAAGAGAGAAATGAGCTCTTTGATCGGCTCGTGACCCAATTTGGGGCCTCAGCCTTCCGTTAGAGGTGTATTCAGGTATCTGACCCTGCCCAGTCATTGGAATGATCTTGTGATTGAATATCTCGGACTTGAAAAAGGAATTCAGGTGTTTTCCTCCCATCGCTTTTCCGTGGGAACAGAGTCCCACAGCCCTGGGCTCAGAATTTCCATCAGCGCTCCGCAAACCATTGAGGAATTGGAAAAAGGGCTTATGATTCTTATGGATGTGCTTGGATCATAGGAGCGAGACTCGCATATCATCGTTTAATAAATATGCATATTTTCTTAAATAGCTTAATTTCATCACCTCTGATCTGTAAAAACTGCTGGCCAGATATCGAATCAATGAATTGAGGATAGAATTTAATTTATCTTCCAAAAAAAGCCCGAACTATAGCGGGAAAAACAAACACTGATTCTGATAAAATCATGGCTAATGTTTTCTATCTGACAAATCCGGAAATTCGTGATCCCAAAAAAAACACCGTAAAAACTGATATCAATAAAATTGTCCTGAAAACCTCTATGAGAATTAATCCCTTTCTGACCCAGCTGAACAAAAAATACGCGTTAATCGGATGAACCTCTTTTTGTCTATCGATATCTTCTCTACAACATCAGGGTCATCATTTTTTTTGCTGAATAGTTGGGAGTCGATCATCAAAAAATGCCTTGACTTACTGACCAACAGTCATTAGATTAATGACTGTTGGTCAGTATAGCATAAAAATACAAATGGAAAAAAAAATGAAAAAAAAACAAAAGAACGAGAGCGCGAGCCAAAAGCGCCGCAGACTGAGCCCAGAAGCCCGCCGAATTGAGCTGTTGGAGGCCGCTATAAAAATGCTGAACAAACTGGGTCCCACCCATGCGCGTGTGGAAGATATCACCAGGGCCGCGGGAGCGGCAAAGGGAACCTTTTATCTCTATTTCCCGTCTTGGGAGGACATGCTGGCTGCGGTCCGAGAGCACATCCTCACCAAATACGTGGCCGAGATACGAAAGAGATTTACCTGCCCAACATCTTTGGACTGGTGGCCCGCCTTTTCAAACGAGTGCGTGGAATTCATCCATTTTCACGAAGATCTCGGAAAACTGCACGAGGCCATTTTCCATGGAGTAATTGCGGAACGTCCCATCGACCCCGCCCTATCCACCGGAACAATTTTGGGATGGATGCTGAAGAAAGGAATCGAAATTGGCGCGTGCCGTAACCTTGATGTCGACGTGGCGGCCCAGCTTGTTTTCTCGGTGATGCACACCATGGCAGATAATATTATCCGGACCAAAGAACGTGAACCCTATCTCAACACCACGCTTGATCTGCTGCGATCCTGGCTTTGCGTTCCTAGGCCAAAGACCAGATAACCGAAAGTAATTTTCAATAATAGAGACATGAAAAATGATTGAACAAGCAGAGTTGACATGGGTGCCGGAAATCAATTCGAAACCTTGCAAGGGCTGCGGCAGTTGTATTGAATTCTGCCCAGAGCATGCCATACGCAAAAAAAACATAGACCCTGAGGTGTGCTAAAAGGTTCAGGGATAAGGAGAATCAAACAGATGAGCAAAGAAGAAATAATAATGACAAAAGAAATGGAAAAGACATATTCACGGAGGTGGCTCGCTTTTTCAGTGTTGGCCTTAACTGTCCTGATCGTTGTGCTGGACCATATGGTACTTAATGTTGCCCTGCCGACATTGCAGCGTGAATTGAGAGCGACGCTTCCTCAGTTGCAGTGGATAGTCGATGCCTATATTCTGGCTTTCGCTTCCTTGCTGATGACCATGGGAGCCCTTGGCGACCGCATTGGCCATACGACCATGCTCCGGGCCGGGATGTCGGTCTTTGGTCTGGCAAGTTTAATCGGGGCATTTTCCGGTTCCGCGTGGCAGCTGACGGTGGCGCGGGCCCTTATGGGCGTGGGTGGCGCCATGGTCGTTCCTTGCACCCTGGCGCTTATTTCTATCATCTTTCCTCCCCAGGAAAGGGGCAAAGCCATTGGCCTGTGGGGAGCAATGAACGGTCTTGGTGTAGTGCTCGGTCCGCTGCTTGGCGGTTTGCTGCTTGAACATTTCAACTGGAGCTCCATATTTTTTATAAATATCCCCATCGTCATCGTTTCGCTGGCGGCTGGAATGTTTTTACTCCCCAAAACCAGCCCTCGGGTCCGGCGACGCATTGACCTGCCCGGAACTGCGTTTTCGGCGGCAGCTGTTTTTTTGCTGGTTTTCAGTATTATCAAGGCAAATGAAGTGGGCTGGGCGAGTCCCCTGGTTTATGTAAGTTTTGTGTCGTCTTTTCTGTTCGGTTTTCTGTTTATTCTCCATGAGAAAAACACCGACGCCCCCATGCTGGATCTTACTCTGTTTAAAACCCCTGCTTTAACGGCCGGCAGCGGCAGTCTTGCTATGATGACCTTTACCATGTATGGGGTTTTGTTTGCGCTAACCTTGTACTTGCAGTTTGTTAAAAGCTACTCGCCCATGGAAACCGGTCTTTGTTTTCTTCCGGTGGCTGTCGGCTACGCCCTGGGCAATATTTCCAGTTCAGGGAATGTCACTCGCTGGGGCACAAAAGCCGTTATCTCCGCGGCCTTTGCGGGCACTGCACTGGCAGTTTTGCTCATCGCTTTCTGGAAAGTTTCAACACCTTTCTGGCTTATCGGCCTGAATCTAGGCTTCATGAGTTTTTGCCACGGAAACATCATGGCGCCCTCGCTTAATTCCGTACTGGGATCGCTGCCTAAAGAGAGAGCTGGGGTAGGTTCCGCCATCGGTAACATCTCCTTTCAGGTGGGGGGCGCTTTAGGTGTGGCGGTTCTGGGTTCAGTGCTTGGCGGTATCTACCGCCTGGGAATAGACGATGTGCTTATGGCGGCCGTTGGCTTCCCAACACAAGTGATTGAAGGGGCCAGAGAATCCCTAGGTGCGGCGGTTATCCTGGCCGGCGGGTTACCGGTGGAAATTGGACAAAAGTTGTTAGAACTGTCCCGACAAAGCTTTATGGATGCCTGGCTGACAGCCTTCCCGATTGTTTGCATGGTTGGCGTAATAGGCCTGGTTTTTGTCCTGAAATTCATGTCACCGCATGTTTATTGCGTTACAAAAACAAAATAGCTCTGGCAAAAACAGATCAGATATGACTTTTCAGTTTTACGACCCCATGCAGGGTAATGCCTCGCTGATTCAAAAGTGGGGGGGGGGGGGGGGCCGGTATCTGGAAAATGGACGAAACAGCCTCGATCACTGCCAAGCTGATTCCCATGCTGGAGAACCTTCCCCAGGTTAGGGCCATCAGCTTCGGAACGTGCCGATTCAGGTGATCTGATCGGAACAGCCCCTTACGGGTTTGAAAGCCAGGACAAATGCCAGCTTCATTTCAGGAACCGAATGAATCCGCATATTGGCCTGGAGTTCACCAAGTACATCCATCTTTCCATTGGCACCATTGACGGTCACACAATGATGGTGATCGAGTGTGAGCGAGCAGATGCCCTGATTTTTCTGATCAGCAAAAAAGACGAATCGTTTTATGTGGGCAGCGGCCCCTCCAGCCTGAGCCTCAGCATGCGGCAAATGCTCAGATACCAGAAATCCAGAACATTAGATTGCTGTCTGGATGATGGATATTTGGAAGCCCGCCCGGGGCAGAAGATTTTCTTGCCATTTTTAATAAAAACATTTACAGTCCTTCGCTTGTTGCATAAGGTGCCTGATCAAAAAATCACGTAACTTAAATAGCTCAAAGATTTATTTTTAAAATTAAAGGAAATTATTTTATTATGTTAAAAAAATGCTTAATGATTGTTCTGACCTTGCTCATGTTCGTACCCAGTGCATTTTCTCAAACCGTTATCACCGTTGCCTCTGACGCCACATGGCCCCCAATGGAGTATATCAACAAAGATAAAGCCATCACAGGCTTCACGCCTGAACTGCTGGCTGCCATGGAAAAAGTGAGCGACATTAAATTTAACATCCGGAACACAGCCTGGGACGGCATTTTTGCAGGTCTTGCTGCCGGTAAATTCGACATGATTGCATCCTCTGTTTCCATTACCGACGTCCGTAAAAAAGTGATGAATTTCAGTGATCCTTATTTTGAAGTTAAACAAGGGGTTATCACTAAAAAAACAGCGAACATCAAATCCAAGGCAGATTTAAAAGGCAAAAAAGCCGGTGCTCAGATCGGCACCACAGGCTTTTTGGTGACAAGAAAGATTAAGGGTGTCACCATGAAATCCTACGATGAAATCGGCCTTGCCGTGGAAGATTTATATAACGGACGTACAGATGCCGTTGTGTGCGATGATGCTGTTGCAGCGGATTATGCCCTTACAAACAAACAATATTCCAAAAAGTTGACCCTTGCCTTTCTGCTAAAGTCCGACAAACCTGAATATTTGGGTTTTGCTTTCAAAAAAGGAAAATCCCAGGACAAACAAAAACTTGTTAACGAGGCCCTGGCAAAAGTAAAAGCATCAGGTGAATACGATAGAATTTTTAAAAAATGGTTCTAATTTATTAAATTTTTTATAAAATCCCTGGCAAATCCTTTGATTTGCCAGGGATTTTGAATTTGTCAGCAAGAAAATTTAGATAATGATTTTGAATTATTGGAGTAGCCAATATGGCAGACAAGAACCATCCCATTAATATAGAAGTAGGCGACGGTGCCGCCATTCCTGTAAAAAAGGACAAAGGCCTGGTAAATGCCTGGTCCATATCCTTTGTTGGCGCCATTGGCTGTATTTTATATTTGTGCCTAAGCGATCCAGACATGTATTGGGAAGTATTAAAATTTTTACCAGATGGTATACTGGTCACCTTTCAGGTCACCGTTGCTTCCATTTTTCTGTCTTTGTTTATAGGCCTTTTTACAGGTCTGGGACGTATATCAGACAACAAAATAATAAATACCATTGCATCAACCTATGTTGAGGTTGTGCGGGGTATTCCTTTGTTGGTCCAACTCTTTTACATTTATTACGCCCTGGGACGATTTGAATTCCTGCAGATCTCAGAACTGCCATCGGCCATCATTGCCATGGGAGTCTGTTATGGTGCGTACATGGGAGAAGTCTTCAGAGCCGGCATTATGTCCATTGACAAAGGCCAGGGCGAAGCAGCCCGGTCTCTTGGGTTTAACAAAATCCAAACCATGTTCATGGTTATTCTGCCCCAGTCATGGAAAACCATTCTCCCGCCTGTGGGCAATGAATTTATCGCCCTGTTAAAAGACAGCTCCCTGGTTTCCATACTTGCGGTTGCCGATATATTAAGACGCGGGCGCGAATTTGCCAGCGTTACCTTTAGTTATTTTGAAGCCTATACCATGGTTGCGCTGGTATATCTTGTGATCACTCTTATTTTATCCAAAGCGGTAAGCAAAATGGAAGAAAGGTTAAATTATTATGACGGACACTAATTCCATTATTCAAATAAAAGACGTTTATAAATATTTTGGTAATTTATGCGCTTTGAATAAAATCAATCTTGAAATCAACCCGGGCGAAAAAGTGGTTGTGATCGGCCCTTCCGGATCCGGCAAATCAACCATACTCCGTTCCATTAACCGGCTGGAGGAAATCGACAAGGGACAGATTATCATAGACGGGCAGGATATCAATGACAAAAGCAACGATATCAATGCCATTCGCCAGGAACTGGGAATGGTCTTTCAAAGCTTTAATCTCTTCCCCCACAAAACAGTGCTGGGAAACCTTACCATGGCGCCTATGAAACTCAAGAAACTCTCAAAGCATGAAGCTGAAAAAGTTGCCATGGAGCTGTTGCACAAAGTTGGTATCAGTGAAAAAGCACATGTATACCCCAAAATGCTGTCCGGTGGCCAGCAGCAGCGGGTGGCCATTGCCAGGGCCCTGGCCATGAACCCTAAAATCATGCTCTTTGACGAACCCACCTCCGCCCTTGACCCGGAAATGATCGGTGAAGTACTGGATGTCATGGTAAATCTTGCCAAAGAAGGGATGACCATGGTGTGTGTAACCCATGAAATGGGTTTTGCAAGGGAGGTTGCCGATAAAGTGATCTTTATGGACAAAGGTAAAATCATTGAAACCGGAACGCCGGAACACTTTTTCAGCGCTCCGGAACATGACAGGACCAAACTGTTTTTATCTCAGATATTATAATACAGGCCAGGAATTTTAAAAAGGACAATCCCATCAACAATAGTTGCGGGTAGCCTATCCTGTAAACAAAAATAAAAAAGAGGACAGCGGTTTTAATGGGAGTCGATGGCTTAACCATTTGCCCAAATAATATTAAAGGACCGTTGGCTTTATGTCAGCGGTCCTTTTATTAGGGATGTTTTTTTTAAAGGTACAAACATAGAGAATTACCGACGCCTGCTTGTGACCACCCACTTCACCAAAATTGCAAAAGACAAGAAAGGTATCCAATAACCTGCCAACCATGACCGGTTTGCAGGGGCCCTAGCGCTGAATTAAAACCCTCCATCAAAAGCCCTTGCATATTTCCCATACCACTGATATTATTCATCTTTTATTTTTTGACATCACCAAACAAAGTTTAATAGAGGTAAAAATACGTGGACAAAGAAAATCCTGTTTATAAAGAGATTGCATACAGGCTGAGGGGACTTCGGGATGCATTGGGAATCTCCCAAGAAGAGATGGCTGAAAAACTGGATATGACAATTGCAAGCGTCATGGAATTTGAATCAGGAGAGATTGATATTCCGGTGAGTTATCTTTTTTCCGTGGCCAAAACATTTGATATGGACCCAACCGTACTCATGTCCGGCGGCGAATCCCATCTCCAAAACTACTCTTTGGTAAAAAAAAACAAGGCCATGGCTGTAGACCGGCGTAAAGACTATGACTACCACAGCCTGGCCTACCGGTTTGCTGGACGGAAAATGGAGCCGTTCTGGGTGACTGTCCCCCCCAAAGAAGAGAGTGAAATGACCTTTAACGATCATCCCGGCCAGGAGTTTATCCATATGCTGGAAGGCCGGCTTGAGGTGATTCTCGGCACCCGAAAAATCATCATGGAATCCGGTGACAGCCTCTATTTTGACTCCCATATTCCCCATGCCATGCGCAGCCTTGACAGTAAAAACGCCAAATTTCTGGATGTTCTGTCCTAGCCCCTATTCCCAGACAAAATAATAACGACCAGATACCGGAGCAACAGCCCATGCAAAAGCTAAGACCCGAAAATTACAATGAATTTCTTCGTGACTATTCCGTCAACACACCCGATACTTACAATTTTGCCTTTGATTTTTTAGACGCCAAAGCAAAGGAAGACCCGGGCCAGCAGGCCATGATCCATGTGGACAACAAGGGCATGACCCGAACCTTTGATTTTAAATATTTCTCCGAAGAATCCGCAAGGCTGGCAAATGTCCTCCAAAAGAAAGGGATTCAAAAAGGGGACAGGATCATGATCATTCTCTACCGTCGGGTGGAATTCTGGACGACCATGCTGGCTCTCCACAAGATCGGAGCCGTTGCCATCCCCTCCCCCTTCCTTCTTACGGGAAAGGATATTGAGTATCGGGTCAACTTTGCCAACATCAAAGGGATCATTGCGGAACACACGTTAAACAAAGCCGTCCAGGATGCCCGCAAACAATGCCCAAATCTCAAAATTTTTCTGGAATTAGGCCGGGACACCCCTTCCGACGGGTGGGAGGATTTCCACGCCCTTTGCCGGAAAGAATCCCCCCGATTTACCCGGCCCGATAATAGTGCCGGCGGTGAAGACCCCCTTTTAATCTTCTTCTCTTCCGGCACCACAGGCGCCCCAAAGATGGTAGAACACACCCATACCTACCCCATGGGGCACCTGACCACAGGGCTTTACTGGCACAACCTGGAACCGGGTGATATCCAACTAACCCTTGCCGACACTGGATGGGGTAAAGCCGTGTGGGGTAAATTTTACGGCCAGTGGATGGCCGATGCCGTGGTATTTGTTTTTGACTTCAGGGGTAAATTTGATCCGGCCCAGCTGCTGCAGATCATGTCCAGGCACAAGGTCACCACCTTCTGCGCCCCACCCACCGTTTACCGTTTTCTAATCCAGCAGGACCTGTCCCCTTACGACCTGACAAGCCTCAAGCACTGTACCACCGCAGGAGAACTTCTCAATGACAGCGTGTTTAAAACCTGGAAAAAAGAGACAGGGCTGCCCATTTATGAAGGATATGGTCAGACAGAAACTGCCCTTCAGATCGCGACGTTTCCCTTTATGACCCCCAGGCCGGGTTCCATTGGCAAACCATGCCCGGGCTGGGATATCATCCTCCTGGACCAGGCCGGAAATTCCTGCCCCCCGGGAGTGGAAGGAGAGATCTGCATCAGTATCGACCCGGCAAAACCCAGGGGCCTGTTCAACGGCTATGTTGCAGAACCGGAAAAAACAGCCAATGTCTGCCTGAACGGTTACTACCACACGGGAGACAAGGCCTGGATGGACGAAGACGGTTACTATTGGTTCCTGGGACGGGTGGATGACCTGATCAAAAGTTCGGGCTACCGCATCGGCCCCTTTGAAGTGGAAAGCGCCCTGGTGGCCCACAAGGCAGTCCTGGAATCCGCGGTGACGGGCATTTCCGACCCGGTCCGGGGCCAGGCTGTAAAAGCCACGGTAGTACTCAACCACGGATACACCCCATCGGATGAACTCACCCGGGAACTTCAGGCTCATGTGAAAAAAATCACAGCTCCTTACAAATACCCGAGAGTCATTGATTATGCCCCTGAACTGCCCAAAACAATCAGCGGGAAAATCAAGCGTGCTGAAATCCGGAACAGGGATAATGCCAGGGGATAGCGCATCCCACGGCTCATGATGGCGGCAGCTCTTGCCTATATCAAGGGGGTGAACCGGCTTGAATACCTGAAATTCCATCCCCAAAAGAGCAGGGCTTATTCTATAATATTATAATACCAAAGGGCGGGGCTCCCCCTGCCCTTTTGCATCACTCTTCCCCGATAACTCTCCCTATATTTTTTTCACAATACCCCCCCCGGGAAAAAATCAATGGCGCTATTCGTCTTAATGCCATGGCATAAAAAACTTGACAATTTGAAACAGAGCTGACTATAGGAACATAGTTTCTTTATATGGGAACAGTGTTCGCATTGATTATGTTACGTATAACCCCTAAATAATGGAGGTATTATGAAGCTCAATATCGGAAACATGTTTGCAAATCGTGCATTTCTCACACCAGATCTCGAAGCCTGTGTCGGCGAGGGGTATCGCTACAGCTACAGACAAATGAATCAGCGGATCAACCGGTTTGCCGGCTATCTTTTAAAATCCGGCATCACCCCGGGAGATCGGATTGCCATCCTGGCCAAAAACGATGAGCAGGTTCTCACCACCCTGTTTGGAGCTGCCAAAATCGGCGCAATCACAGTGGTGCTGAATTTCCGGCTCCAAGGCCCGGAACTTGCCTATATTCTCAACAACAGCCAGTCAAAAACCCTGGTATACCAAGCTGAGTTTACAGAGATTGTCCAGAACCTTAAAAAGGAGGTTCCAATCGAAGATTATCTGTGTATTGAAAGTTCGGGAGAAGATACAAACTTTGAATCCGCCCTCCAGGGAATGGATGATCTTGAACCTGTTATTTGTGGCCATTCAGATGATCCCGCCGTTCTCATGTATACCTCCGGCACCACGGGAAAACCCAAGGGCGCTACCCTGACCCACAACAATCTGTTCTGGGCTGCAACAGGTCTGGTCCACACCCTGGACTGGGCCTATAAATACCGGTATCTGTCCGTGGCACCCCTCTTCCATATCGGAGGTCTTGCACCTATATTTGCCAATGTCCATGTGGGTTGCACCATGGTGTTCATGCCTGATTTTGATCCGAAAAAAGCCTGGCAGCTCATTGTGGATGAAAAGATTAATTTTGCCATGACCGTACCCATCATGCTCCAGTATATGCAGATGATACCGGATGTTGACAAGATGGACCTTTCCTGCCTGCGCCATTTTATCTGCGGCGGATCTGCCGTTCCACAAGTTTTGATCGCATCCTATCGGAAAATGGGAATCAATGTCCACCAGGTATACGGAGCCACCGAATATTCCGGAGCCATTTCCTTCTGGTCTCCACACATGGGTGTTGAGAAAGTCCACTCAATGGGGAAACCGGTTTTCCACGGCAATATCAAAATTGTTGCCCCGGAATCAGGCAAGGAAGTTGAACCCGACAAGGTGGGGGAAATCTGTATCCTGGGGCCCCAGGTGTTCAAGGGATACTGGGAAAACCAGGCTGCTTCCCGGGATGCCCTGGTAAATGGGTATTATAGGTCAGGGGATCTGGGCAAAAAAGATGCCCAGGGATTTGTCTATGTGGTGGACAGGCTCAAGGACATGATCATCAGCGGAGGTGAAAATATCTATCCCGCCGAACTTGAATCGGTGATCGCCAATCATCCCGACATTGCCGATGTGGCGGTGGTGGGGAAACCCCACAAAAAATGGGGAGAGATACCAGCCGCATTTGTGGTTAAAAAGCCGGGCACAAACATTACAGAACAGGATATTGTTCAATTGTGCCGCCAAAACCTGGCAGGCTTCAAATGTGTTAAAGAGATTTATTTTATTGATGAAGTTCCCAGGAACACCCTGGGCAAAGTGTTAAAACGTTCCCTCAAGGAGCAGACCGCATAAGGAGAAACTCCATGACATTTCCAAACCCCGGCAATCCCTATTCCTTTGATGATTTTCTTGAATGGAGAAACTGCGCCGATTACTACCAGGAAGACCCGTTTTTCCAAAAAATCATTCGCTATTATGCCCCGGAGGAATGGCCAAGCCTGGATGCCGCCGCCAAAAAACTTTCCCCCAAGGTGTCCCTTGGCTGGAAAAAACTGGCAGAAGAGGCGGCCGTGCCGGAAAAAAGGCCCTATATCATGCATTATGACGGGCATAATCATAGGATTGACCGGATTGTCCGCCCCCTTGAAACCCTGACCCTGGAAAAGGAGGTGTTTTGTGAACGGTTGTTTTCCAGTGCCACCACCCCCTTTGAAAAACTGGTTAAAATGTATCTGATCTACCAGAACGGGGAAGCCTGCGTCTCCTGCCCCATTACCTGCACAGAAGGGATGGTGGCACTTCTGGAGCAATATGCCGACACCCCTGAATTAAAACAGATTCTCACCCATTGCAAGGAAGGAATCAACGGGGAATTTGCCATTGGCGCCCAGTATTTGTCGGAAATCCAGGGTGGATCCGATGTCCCGGCCAACCTGGTGGAAGCAGTGGAAGAAAACGGCACCTGGCGTCTTTTCGGTGACAAATTTTTCTGTTCCGCCACCCATGCAGATTATGCGGTGGTAACCGCCAAACCCAGGGGGTCGGAAAAAGTGGCCCTGTTTGTGGTGCCCTCCTGGCTTGAGGGAAACAAGGAAAAAGAGATCCGGAACAGCTACACCATTAACCGGATCAAATGGAAAATGGGAACCAGCGAGCTGACCACGGCGGAAATCTCCTTTCAGGGTGCCATTGCTTACCCTGTCGGTCCCCTGGACAGAGGCGTGGCAAATGTCACCGGTATTGTTCTGGCCTATTCCCGTCTCACCGTAGGCATCACCTCGGCCGCCTTTATGGCAAGGTCGGTGCGCGAAGCCAAAGAATACAGCAAAAAACGATCCGCATTTACCCTTCCCATCAAAGAGTTCCCTTTGGTCAGACTCCAGCTGAATCGGATGGAAACCATGTCCAGACAAACCATTGCCGGCACCTTCAAGCTGTACGAAGAGTTTTTAAAACTTGAGGGCGGGCTTACAAAAAGCATGAATGCCGACGAACCCGTGGATATGAAACAAAAACGGTTCAAGATCCGGGAGCTGATCATGCTCCAGAAAATTACATCCTCCTGGGATTGCACCGATGTGCTGAGATCTGCCATGTCCATCTTCGGGGGCCACGGCGTAATGGAAGACTTTTCCGCCCTGCCCCGGCTCTACCGGGATGCAGCCATCAATGAACTCTGGGAAGGACCCAGAAATGTTTTACTTACCCAGATTCACCGGGATTTTCAGCGGGCAGCATCCTGGTATGCACCGGCTGACGTGATCAAGGACATCCTGAAGGATGGGGACAAGACTGTAATTTCACGGCTGCAGCAAGAGGCAATAGAACTTGTGGCCCATCCCAGCCTGATGATGCCAGATGACAAAACACTGGAAATCTGTGACCGCTGGGACCGGTTCTGCCATGAGTTGACCCATGCCTTCCAGAACCTGGCCCTGGAAGAGGTTGAAAAAAGTTAGTTGAAATAATTAAAAAAAAACGGCACGCCTTTTAACAAAGGCGTGCCCCAGGGTTCGAAGGCCTAGGATCGACTGTGCCTGTAGAAGAGAAGGGAACCCAGGCCTATTTGGGGTTGAGAAAACCCGTAATTTTCTATAAAACCATATCTTAAGGCAGTCTGGACACCTCACTTAACCTTGGGTTCATATGAAAACACCACTTGAAAAATTAAAAGAAAAAGAAAAAAAAACCAGACAGAAAATGATCGTGGATGCGGCAGAGCGTGTTTTTGCTGTCAAGCCCTTTCCCAGGGTCAGCATGCGGGATATTTCCCGGGAATCCCAAATTTCCCTATCCTCCATTTACCGGTATTTCCCGGACCAGGAGTCCTTATTCCTTGAAGCATTGACAAGGGGATTTACTAAAATGGAATCCATGATCAAACAACTGATCAGCCAGGAGAGGGTTGAGGTTGATCGTGTGGCCGTTGCTTTTATCGATTATCTGGTGCAAAATGACCAGTATTTCAGAATGATGACCCATTTTATGCTGGACAGCGTGCTTAATCCGGATTCCATTGAAAAACTCAATAAAATGGAACGGGCCCTGTTGGACCAGTTTGACAATTTGTTTACAAAGCTGAACCCCAGGGGAAATTCCAGAATTTTATCCCATGCTTTTTTTGCCTCCCTCAACGGTATTTTGATCACCTATAGAAATTATCCGGGCCGGGATGTCCAGGATGTTCACAAGCACATGAGACAATTGGGAACTGTAATCTCCCGGATGTTTTCCGCGATGATTACCACTGACCAGACCAACCAGACAGACCAAAGCGATCAGGCCGATCTATGAATACCCCCAGTGTAACAACCAATGTAAAACCCCATAGAACTTAATTTTTAGGCATTGCCCCGGTGATTTCATTAAAATTTCCAAGGTTTAAAACTTCCCTGGTGCTTCCGGCTGCCGTGAGCTTGCCCCAGCTTAGGACAAGAATCTTTTCGGCAATACTGAAAATTTCATCCATACTGTGGCTCACATAAAACACAGGTATGGATAATTTTGCGGACAGTTTTTTGATAAAGGGCAGCACCTCATTTTTTCTTGCCTCATCAAGGGATGCCAGGGGTTCATCCATGAGCAGGAGAGAAGGGCTTGTAAGCAATGCCCTTCCCATTGCAACCCTCTGTTTTTCACCCCCTGATAATTTTGCCGGCCTGCGGTCAAGCAGACTTGAAAGATCCAGAAGTTCAATGACCCGGTCAAGGTTTATATATCGTTCAGCGACCGGTATCAGCTTCATTCCATAGGTGAGATTGGACATTACAGACAAATGGGGAAAGAGTCTTCCATCCTGAAAAACATAGCCGAAACGTCTTTTGTCAGGAACAATATCAATGTTTGAGCCAGAATCAAACACGCATCGGTTATCAATGATAATATGCCCGCTGTCCGGCCGGCTCAATCCGGCCATCATGTTGATAACAGAACTTTTGCCCGCACCGGAACGACCCAGAAGGGCTGTGATGCCGATCTCATTGCAATTATATTTAATTTCTATATTAAAATTACCATATTGTTTTTTAATGTTGATGTCGATCATGGCGTATTAATCTCCCCTGACCATTCTGGTCATTTTTTGTGACAGATAATCAGATACCATGAGGGCAAAAAATGCCGTGATTATCGAGATTATACACAGCCTTGCGGCACCATGATCCCCGTCTGGCATCTGGGTCATGGTATAGAGTGCAAGGGGAAGGGTTCTGGTTTCTCCGGGGATGTTTGATACAAAGGTTATGGTTGCGCCAAATTCGCTCAGGCTCCTGGCAAAGGCCAGAATCATTCCTGTTATGATACCCGGAAGTATGAGGGGAAGGGTTATGGTAAAAAAGATGCGGATTTTACCGGCACCAAGTGTTCTGGCGGCATCTTCAAGCCCTGAATCAATTGCCGCTAAGGAGAGCCTCACAGCCCTGACAAACAAAGGAAAAGCCATGACCGAAGATGCAAGAGCAGCCCCTTTCCAATTAAAAGCAAAGCTTATGCCCGTCAGATCATAGATCCATCCGCCAACCATACCTTTACGCCCCAGAAGAATCAAAAGGACATATCCTGTTACCACCGGGGGAAGTACAAGGGGAAGATGGATTAAGCTGTCAAACAAAGCCTTGCCGGCAAAATTTTTCCTTGCAAGCAGCCAGGCTGCCGCTATGCCTGGAACAAGGGATATGCACACAGCCCACAAAGAGACCCTGAGGCTGAGCAGCAGAGCCTGGATCTCAAAGGGGGTAAGGCTGAAAAACGCCATTATTTAACAAAAAAACCATATCTGTTAAACACGGCTTCCGCTTCAGAGGATTTTAAAAAGCTGAGAAATTTTCTGGCAATTTTGCTGTCATTTCCCTTTACAATTCCAGCCTGATAGACAATGGGGGGATGGCTGTTTTCAGGAAAAACCCCGACCACCCCAACCTTGTCTGTTATTGCCGCATCCGTTGCATAGACTATGCCCAGAGGCGTTTCTCCCCGCTCCACAAACACAAGAGCCGTACGCACATCCTTTGCCCTCACAACCAGGGGTGCAATTTGTTCCCATACCCCAAGGTGGGTTAGGGCCTGTTTTCCATAAATACCGGCGGGAACATGTTCGGGATCACCCATGGCGATTCTCTCTTTGCCCAGTATTTCCAATAGATTGAATCCCGGCTGAATATTGAGTTTGAGATCACTTTCGGCAGGGGCTATCAAAACAAGCCTGTTTCCAAGGATATCACTCCTGGTTTCATCTTCAATCATACCCTTGTTATCAAGAAAACTCATCCATTTAGGATTGGCAGAGATGTAGACATTGGCCGGAGCCCCCATTGCTATCTGCTTTGCAAGGGTTGAGGAAGATGCAAAGGAAGCAACAAAACGGCCATAATTATTCTTGGAAAAGAGGTTGCCTATTTCATCGATTGCATTGGTTGTTGATGCCGCCGCAAACACAAGAACTTTATCCGATTGCTGGGCATTTACCAGGTTCAAATGTCCGGGAATAAGAATCACCGATAAAAGGAAAATCACGAAAAGCGGGAAACTGCCAAATTTAAAAAGAGTCATGGGAAAAGTGTCCTTATTTAAGCTGTTATAAACAAATGATTGCCTGTGACAACTTTTATAAACTATGTTTACACACGTCAAGTAATATTTACAGAGTACATAGCATTTACATTTTGTTAAAAAATATTTTATGCTATATTGATCCTTAAATTATAGAGGATATAAATATGGAATCGGCAAAAAAGCCTAGTATCATATGCAGATTAAAAGAGATCCGCACCGGGAAAAAATTTACCCAGGCCCAGTTGGCAGATCTTGTGGGAGTCAAACGCCAGGCCATATACGACATGGAAGTGGGACGCTATCTGCCAAATACTTCTGTGGCCCTCGGCCTTGCAAGGATTCTTTGCTGCAGTGTTGAAGATATTTTTTGTGAACAATCCGGCAGGCCCCACCCCATAACCCTGGTTGAAGGCCATAACACTTGCGACCCAAGAGTGGCCATTGCAAAGATACGCAATGAATTCTATGGTTATTCCCTTGGCGGCGAGCATTCAATCATTGAAGAGATGGGGGCAGCCGACGGGTTGCTTGAGCCTGGCCATGGGATGGTGAACATGCTTTATTCCGGTGAAAAACTTGAAAACACCGCCCTGTTGATGGGATGTGATCCAGCCTTTTCCATTCTGGGACACCATGTGAGGCGGAACCGGAAAAATGCCGGGCTGTACTGCAGATTCGCCTCCAGCGGGAAAGCCTTGAACCTTTTAGGTGCAGGCCAGGCGCACATTGCAGGAACCCATATGCATGATACAGGTTCCCTTGACGGCAACCAGGAATTTATCCGCCGGTCACTGAAAAATTTTAAAGGCCTTGTTGTGGCTTTTTCCTTTTTTGAAGAGGGGTTGATGGTTGCCAGAAAAAACCCCCTTAATATTAAAACCCCCGACGATCTTGCCCAAAAGAAAGTTCGCTTCGTCAACCGGGAAAAGGGAGCTGCCCTGAGATCTCTTCTTGAAGATTGCCTCTCGGGTTCAAACATCCCTTTTTCCGCAGTTAACGGCTATGATGACCTGGTCAAATGCCATTCCCAGGGTGCCCAGAAAATACGACACAAAGCCTGCGATGCAGCCCTTGGATTGCGCGTTGTGGCCAAATCCTTTGATCTGGGGTTTGTTCCCATCTCCAGGGTAAGGTGTGATCTTGTAATACCCCAGGATCTTTTAGACCATACAGGCGTTAAAACCACCCTTGATACACTACAAAAAAAATCCTTCAGAGATGAATTAAACTGTCTTCCAGGCTATGATGCCTCCTGTACAGGAAAAATTATTGCCAGGTTCTAAACACTGATTCAAAAAATTGTGATCACCCATTTAACCGCCAGAAAGATGGTGACAAAAAGAGCCGTCCCCCCACCGATATTGAGCAGCCAGCCATTTTTATTTTCCTTTGCCCAGGATTTATCATTGAGCAGTTTCAAAAAGATTGCCACAAAAAAAGGCGTACCCACAAAAGACAAGGCCAGCATGAGCATTAACAGATTCACAGGTTTTCCGGGAAGAAAAGAACCTGGCAATGCAATGAGACAGCCGGCAAGGATGATCAGTTTGTATTTTTTATCCCCCGGCTTCAGATCCCATTTCATTTTATCCCCTAGAACATAGGATGCGGCAATAAAGGTTGGCATTATGGTTGAAAAAACAGCACACCAGATACCCACACAGAAAAATCCATGGGCATATTCACCCAGCAGAGGCTGTATGGCATCGGCCATCTCAAACAGGGTTGCCACCTTGATGCCGCCGGGGTTGAGCACACTTGCCCCGGTCAGATAGATGGCGGTACAATAGAGTCCAAAGGCGCCAAGAAGTGATACGGCCGTATCGGTTAAGGCAAGTTTCAAATCCTTTGTTTTCCATCCTCTTTCATGGACGGTATAGGTCTGCATGGAAAGGATGGTCACATGGATGGACCCCCCCATTATAGCCGTCATCATCAGCATTTGCGCCTTGCCAAAACCGGCAAAATTTGGAACCAGCCCCCCCAGTACAGCCCCCAGATCCGGACGTGCGATAAAAAGGGTGACAATAAAACTAATGACCAAACAAGAGACTACAATTTTACAGATGATCTCTATCAATTTGTAACCGCCATGGGCAACAAGGCCATAAAAAACAGCCACAAAAAACAGCCCCCACCATGGGGTGCTGAATCCGGTGACAAATCCAGTCACAGAAACCAGGATCTTCAACAGAACCACATTACACAGCCAGATAACCAGCAGGGCATCAATGGTCACAAACCAGGCCAACCCTTTTCCCCATTTTTCTTCCACAATGGAGACAATTCCCTTGCCGCCGATGAGTGCTGTCTTGGCAGCCATATACTGGCAGACAAAGGCTAAAACCACACTGAGCACAATGACCCACAAAAAGCTATATCCATATACACCGCCGGCTTTTGCTACACTTAATGTTGTACCAGGACCTGCTGCCACTGCACTGATTATCCAGGCAGGTCCAAAGGCTGCCATCATTTTTTTGAGGGTCGATACTGATTTTTTTTCAACATGTTCCATGGGAAATTTTTCCAATCCTTTAAAGTTGAGTCGTAATTATTATATGGTTTCAGGAACCTGAGAGGCCACTTTGAGTTCGTTGGATATCATTTTCTGGTCAAGGGCGTACAAGTAATCCAAAAAATGAGCCATGAATGTTCCCGGGCCCGAGGCCTTTTGGGCGGCGAGCTCTCCTGCGATGCCCACAACCGAAGCGGCTGCAACGCAGGCTTCAAACCCATTATCACTGACAGCATAAAATGCTGCCGTAACCGCAGAAAGGATGCAGCCTGTGCCGGTGACATGACCCATGAGCGGTGATCCATTTGCCAGGGTGAGCACCTTTTCCGGCGCCATGATCATATCTTTTTGCCCGCTGACAATTAACGATGAGGCAAATTGTAAAATGGATGCAAACCCCGGCTCAGCATCACCCGGCTCAGCATCACCCGGCCCGCCCTCGGTTTGTTCATTGGTACGGCCGTGGCCCAGAAGAATTTGTTTTGCATCTTCAAGGGAAACACCATTGTCCACACCTCTTGTTGTACGATTTTCATCTACAAGTGAGCAAACTTCCGAGGCATTGCCCCTGATAATTTTATCGGGTGCCAGAGAAAAAAGCTGTCTGGCAATGCCGGTTCTATAATCCCCCGCCCCGGACCCAACCGGATCTAAAACAACTGGTTTGCCGGTCTCTTGGGCAAATAGCATGAGATTTTTCATCACCTCAATACGGTCACAAACCGGCGTACCAATGTTGATGCACAAGGCATCGGAAATCTTTGACATATACGCGGCATCCTCTTTTGCCCAGGACATGGTGGGTGCAGCTCCCATGGCCAGCAAGGCATTTGCGGTCTGGTTCATTACCACAAAATTTGTGACAACATGAACCAGCGGTCTTTGTTCGCGGATACGACAACACAACTGGTAAATCCTTTGAGATAACGCTTCTTGTTCAATCATATAAAAAGCCTGTCAATAAAAAAAATTAATCAAACGCCTTTTCAAAAAAGAGAAGAAACCCCTGGTCCATTCAAGAAGGGACCAGGATAAGCTACAATTTAATAACCTATAATTTGATAACCTGAAATTTAGAACATGATTTATTAATGCAGAGAAAAGCAGATGTATGTTTTTTTATAAACGGCCCTGGAACAACAAAGAGCTATAACCAGGATTAAATCCCTTGTTTTTAAATGTATTAAACAGGGCGTATATGAAAAATAAACAAAATAACAGCTTCCCTACGTCGGCATTATCCGCATCAGGTTCCAAGGGTCAGGATTATCCTTCTCAGCTTTTTTTAAAGCTCCCCCAGCAAACATAATTTACTGCTGATATATGAACCCTGCCCCCCCTGTTGTCAACCCTCAATTTATTTTGAGGCATCTCTCAGTAAAAAAATTCGGATCTATTTTTATTCAGAGGAGACAAGTTTCACACAACACCTGCCGACCAAGGAGAAGATACGGGAAAGGTGCTATTGTTCTAATGATGGGTTTAGGATATAGTATTGTAATCTTATAAGCATACCACATTGATATTATTATACATGCAAAAAAGGGAGTTAATAGATGGCAGACATTTTTGATGTTGTCATTATTGGGGCCGGTGCATCGGGACTCATGTGTGCAGCCCAGGCAGGAAAACGCAAAAAAAAGGTTTTGGTCCTGGATCATGGAGATGCCCCGGGACGAAAAATCCTCATGTCCGGGGGGGGCCGTAGTAATTTTACAAACAAACAGGTCAGAGCAGATCATTATATTTGTTCAAACCCTCATTTTTGCAAATCGGCCATCAGCAGGTATACTTCCCAAGATTTTGTGAATCTTGTTGACAGCTATGGCATACCCCATCAAGAACGTGGCCACGGCCAGCTTTTCTGCGAGGGCAGTGCCTCACAGATTCTGGATATGCTGCTGACAGAATGTTGTCGGGCAGAGGTCAAAATCAAGATGAACACACCGGTGAAAAAAATCGAAAAATTGCCTTCAAAAATGAATTCAAACAACCCGGTTCAATTCCGGATTTATACGGATTCAGGGGAGATCGACACAGCTTCCCTGGTCATTGCCACAGGCGGCGTCTCCATTCCCGGTGTGGGTGCCACTCCCTTTGGTTACCAGGTGGCTGCACAGTTTGACATTCCTGTTGTTCCGCCACGACCGGGTCTTGTTCCTTTTACTTTGCAGCCAGCAGATAAAACAATTCTCCAGCCTTTGGCCGGAATTTCAGTGGATGCACGCGTGAGCAGTCCTCTGGCTGTTTTTAGTGAGAAACTTTTATTCACCCACAGGGGGCTGAGCGGTCCGGTCATTTTGCAAGTATCTTCTTATTGGCAACCAGGCCAAACCATCACCATTGATTTGCTTCCCTTTAACAACCTTGTGGATACATTAAAGGACAAACAGGGATCACATCCCAAAAAACAGTTGAAATCAATTCTTTATGCGTTGCTTCCAAAGCGCCTGGTGAATATCCGCCTGGAGGGCTTCCCTGCTGACCGGCCCATTATTTCATTGTCGAACTCACATTTCTCACAGGTTGCCAGCGCCTTTCACGAATGGCAGATCAAACCCGGCGGTACAGAAGGAAACAGAACCGCCGAAGTGACAGTTGGTGGTGTTGACTGCAACCAAATTTCATCAAAAACCATGGAAGCCAGAAAGGTTTCAGGGCTCTTTTTTATCGGAGAACTTTTAGATGTTACAGGTTGGCTGGGAGGATATAATCTCCAGTGGGCCTGGTCATCCGGCTTTTGTTCCGGACTATATGTTTAAAACAATCATCCGGGCAGTTCCATCCCACGCAAAAATCGGATTTAGGACCGGAATGTTTCAGCCACGGCAACCAGAGCCATTGCCACATTTTCCTTCCACTCTAACGGGGTGATTCCCCATTGTTTGCAGTCCTTTGGGTCCGGGTCCCGATTAAAGGCAGACCGAAGCCATGTTGTGTTGTGGTTATCGTAGCACCATGCGGCAAAGGAGTTGTCCATCAGGAAAGTGGACGGGGAGCATTCAGGATTTCGAGCCATCATAGATCTTAGCTCATTCGCTGTTTTTGCAAACAATATTTACCTCTTAATTTAAAATGTTTCACTGCCCTTAAATTTACCCAGAGCCTTTGTAATGACTTGAACAGGGTATTTAGAACATTTTATTTATATTTGTCCATAAATATCTGCATCTGTATCATCTGCTTTTTAACACAGATCGGATCCCCCTCTGAAACAAAAACTTAAAAACCGCTGATAACATAACTAAAAAAATAGGTTGACATTTAGCCGCTGACCCACGTTATAACCTATGGGGGCAATCTTTTATAATAAATCAGTCTTAAGGCGATAGCTTAGGGAGACCTTTTGAAAGTATCAATCCGCTGGGGCATTATCATCGGGTGTATTGTTCTTATTTGGGGTACGCTTTTGATCAGTATGCCTTTTTCTTATTTTTCCAACAAGAAGGTAATGGTTTTGCACACCATTGATATCATGGAAAATATCTCTGAATTGACCCTAAAAGAAACTCAAAATTTCTTTTCCACTGCACGGGGTGCGACTCACCTGACAAAACGCCTAATTTCATCCCGGGTTGTATACACAGACAAAAATCATATTGAAAAATTGGAAAAATATTTTGTAGATCAACTGGAAATATATTCACAGTTTTCAGGTATTTATTTTGCCAACCCCAGAGGGGAGTTTTATTTTGTCAGCCGGGATAACCAATATTCTCCCGAAGGGTACAAAACAAAATTCATAGAAATCACCCCCCAGGGCCGCCGGGTAAAACGTATCTGGCGTGGCAAGGATATGAACATTCTCCATGAAGACCTTGATCCCGACGAGACCTATGACCCAAGAAAACGTCCATGGTATCTGAAAGCCAGCAAAGAAAAACAGGTCATCTGGACAAATCCTTATGTTTTTTTCACATCAAAAAAACCCGGTATCACGACGGCCGGCCCGATGTATGATCCAGATGGTAATTTGCTGGGTATAGTGGGGGTTGATATTGAGCTTGATGTACTTTCCCATTTTATCGGCAGCCTGCGCGTGGGAAAAACCGGCATTGCCTTTATGATCGATCAGAACAATAATGTGATAGCCTACCCGGATCCTGAACAGCTAAAATTTACAGATAAAAAGAAGAATGAAATACGTCTGCCAAAACTCTGGGAGCTTTCAAACCCGGTCTGCAAACTTGCCTATGATGCAATTGAACAGGCCAAGGATTTTGATATTTCCCATATCACAAATAATGATTCCATTTTTGCGGGGTTTGCCTCAGACCGTAAAAAATATTATACCATGTTCACTCCGGTGAAAGAATCCAAAATATCCTGGATGATCGGAGTTTACATTCCGGAAGATGATTATTTTGGCAACCTTATTTACAATCAAAAAATCAATTTGATGTTGGTGTTTGCCTTATCCTGTATTGCCACGATAATTGGGCTTTACATATCTGGAAAAATAATTAAACCCATTTCTGAACTCGACAAAGAAGCCCTGTTGATCAAACAAAACAATTATACTCCACGGGGAAAAATAGAAACAGCCTTTACCCAAATCCAGCGAACAGCAGACTCATTCCATGAGATGAAAAATGCGGTGATTGACTATAAAAAAGAGTTAAAAAAAGAAGAAAAACTTCACAGAGCGATCACGGACACAGCCAATGAAGCGATTCTAATGATCAATGAGCAGGACACTATTTCCTATTGGAACGCCGCAGCAGAGAAGATTTTTGGATATAATAATACAGATGCCATGGGAAAAAACATTTATGATCTTTCTCCTTTTCAGAAAAAGAATGGGGAAACCCAATTAACCCTCAACAAAATATTTAAGGAAGCCGCAAAAAATCCGTTTCCAAAAAACACGGCCTTATATATCCAGCATATAAATGCCCGCAAATATTTTGTTGAGGTGTCAATTGTTAATATAAACATAGACAGCCGCCACCATACAATTGCCGTCATTCATGATATTTCCAAAAGGAAAAAGCTTGAAAATGATAAAATAGCCGCTTTAAAAAAGCTTCAGCAAGCCCAGAAAATGGAAGCGTTGGGTTTGTTAGCCGGGGGTGTCGCCCACGATCTGAACAACGTGCTATCCGGGCTTGTCAGTTATCCGGAATTGCTCTTGATAGATCTGCCCAAGGACAGTCCTTTAAGGCCAGCCATCCTGACGATCAAAGATTCCGGAAAAAAAGCCGCCTCAATTGTGGATGATTTGTTAACCCTTGCAAGACGGGGTGTCGTAAATACGGAAATTGTAAATTTAAATGACATCATTGCCGACTATTTAAAATCTCCTGAACATAAAAGAATGATCCGTTACCATCAAAACATTTCTATTCAGACCCGGCTGTCACAGGATTTACTGAACATAACAGGCACATCCTTACACCTGAGTAAAACGATCATGAATTTGGTATCAAATGCAGCAGAGGCCATTAAAAATGACGGAATTATTATTCTCTCAACATCTAATCAATATATGAATACTCCCATAAAAGGATATGACAAAATCCAAAAAGGAGATTATGTTCTGCTGACCATAGAGGACACCGGGACAGGCATTAATTCCGAAGAACTCAAAAGGATTTTTGAACCCTTTTACACCAGCAAAATAATGGGCAGAAGCGGTACGGGTCTTGGTATGTCAGTTGTATGGGGAACCGTGCAGGATCAAAACGGCTATATTCTTGTTGACAGCTCACCGGGTAAAGGCACCAAATTTCAACTCTATTTCCCCGGGGCAAGGGGGGAGGTTCCCGAAAAACACGAAGTCATATCCATTAACGACTATGCTGGTAATGGTGAAACCATTTTAGTAATAGATGATGTCAAAGAACAAAGAACAATTGCGCAAACCATTTTAGAGCGATTAAATTATAGGGTAAAAACAGTATCCAGCGGAGAAAAAGCAATTGCGTATATGACAAACAACCAGGCAGATTTGCTTTTGTTGGACATGATCATGGATCCGGGAATAGACGGACTGGAAACCTATATCCAGATATTAAAGCAGCATCCCAAACAAAAAGCCATTATTGCAAGTGGCTTTTCTGATAATGATAGCGTAAAACAAGCCCAGCGTCTTGGTGCAGGTCAATATTTAAAAAAGCCATATACCCTTGAACAAATTGGCTCGGCCTTTAAAAAAGAACTGGATAAAAAGAGTTAGCAAGAGGGATATATGACAGATTTAAGCTACAACATTGTTTACAAAGGCAACCTCCTTGACGGTCATGATTTTGATGGGGTAAAATCTCAATTGGTTGAAAAATTTGCCCTTAGACCGGAAAAGGCAGAACAGCTCTTAAAGAGCAAGCAAATAATCATTAAAAAAAATCTTGACCAGGCAGCCGCAAAAAAATTTGGCCTTGCCTTAAAAAAAGCTGGGTTAAATGTTGTTATGATGCAAGCTATTCCCCCGGCCGGCCCTGTGACACCCCCTGTGACACCCCCTGTGACACCCCCTGTGACACCCCCTGTGACACCCCCTGTGACACCCCCTGTGACAC
>JADGEQ010000047.1 GCA_016744295.1 Desulfobacteraceae bacterium
TCGTGTGCTTCACATTATAAAAAACAACCCTGGAATGACGACTAAAAAATTATTGCTGCATCTTAAGATAACGGCAGCCAGTCTTAATCGAACAATGAACAAGCTCATTGATGCCAAGTATATTCTTCAAAAAAATGATTTAAATGATCGTCGGCAGCGCCATCATTTTTTAACAAAAAGTGGAAATGATTTTCAGGAAAAAATTTATTCCCTCCAAAAAAAAGTTCTTAAGAATGCATTTGATAAAGTTGAAGACGAAGCACTCGAAAGCTTCATCAAAGTGCTGGCATATATGATCTCAGATGAGGACCATTCGCTTCTGTCCGTACCAATTCCTTTTTAGTCAATATCAACTTCCATGGTTGATAGACTGCAAAAATAGTGGCATAATAGAATGATTTTATGACGATTACTGGTATTTTCTTACTGACTTTTTTTGAATGATTATATATTATCAATAACTGTGTGTGCTTTAATGTGTCTCGCTTTCTGTAAATCTGGCCGGATACCACATCTGGTATAGACCAAACTTTCAGCCTTAGATTTAAAAATCAAACATATGGGAACGGGAAGAATCAAATTAATCGCGAGTCCATTACCTTATATTGGAGATAAAATAAACCGTCAATCATCCTGAAATGGTGCGGCCTATGTCTATTAGGGCTGTCCCCAAAACGGGAACTCAAAAGTTAAAACTATTATTAATTGTCCAGGGATTTCCGAATCATAACCTGACACAAAATCTTGTGGTTAAGGGAAATTGTAATTTGCCTACCGAAAATCAACGTTACTTAGTCTAAAATTTTAATAAGTGAGATTTGAATTATTAAGACCGATTGGACTTTGGGTTGAGGTCGGGGTGGGATGCGGGTGAATCGTTGATTGCAATTTTGTACAGGTTCTTAATGCAGTGAAGCGATTAAAAGATGGAATTGTTTGAGAGCAGCGAGTTTTCCATCTTCAGCGTAGCGGAATTTAGAGCCTGTCAAAATTGTTCAATCAGTGAACTGCATCCCACCCCGGCCGGTACTGGCGAATCCGATCTCTCCAAATGCTGGATTTAAAACCCCTGGCTTAAATCCCTATTTGCCGAAAATGCCCGTGTTCCCATTTTCGACAAATGATAATGAAGCGATGGCGGCAAGCTCGATCATTTGACAATGGGATACTTATTTCTAACCCAGTCCGCAATGCCGTGCCTGAGATTAAAAATCCGGGTAAACCCTTTGTCAATCAAAAGCTTTGAAGCAACGGTACTGCGATTTCCCGTGGCACAATAGATCAGAATAGGCTCATCTTTAAAGGCTGACAGCTCATCCATGCGAGACTGTAGTTGCTGAACCGGTATCAAAATTGAATTTTCAAGGCGACCCCTTGCATATTCCCCCGGGGTTCTGACATCCAGGATCAGTGGACTGAACACATCCATCACCTGTTGGGCCTGCTGGGCTGAAACGGCCTCATAATTCACCCGATTGTACTCAACTACTTTCAGGGTTCCCCCAAGGGGACCCATGAAAAAGTCAAATATCCCAACCGCCTTCATCTTAAAATAGGGGGCCTGGGTCAAGTCGGAAACCAATTTTTGTTCAATGGCCAGGGAGGGAATCGAGAGAATCGGATCAATCATCCCAGGTTCAATCTTAAATTTTATATAATCCCCTCGGAAAACGACCCATTCAGGCGAATCCCCCGAGCCTGTGACATCCAATACCCGAAAGCCGTTGACAATCTGCCCCGAAGGCTCTGTCATTGCAGCAACCCCTGGAATATGAGCCAGGAGAAGAAACAGAACGCCGATCATGAGTCCCAGTATATTGTATTGTTTTACCATTTTCTTCTCCGCTAGGTTAGCTGGCTTTTTCCAAAGCCGGTGGATCATCTGTTATCAGCCCACTATATTCTGCCTGGCCAGTGCTGTTTGTATATTGGGGCCATTATTTCATACCGTAATTTGCCATAATCCGGGCATAATTCCCGTTTGCCTTTATTACAGCCAGCCCTTTATTAAAGGCATTAATCAACTCTTTGTGCCGGGGATTGGCAAGGCCGGACGTCACATAGAGCTTGTTACTGGAAAGGGCATTTTTTGTAAACTGAAGGCGCTTCATTAAATTGGGGTCTTCCTTGATGATGGCTGCTCTGGCCACAATTTCATCTTCTATCACAAGGTCGATACGCTTATGAGCTAGCTTTTTGATATTTCCAATCAATTTATTACCTTCTTTCCGTTCAAAAAGCGTTGATGCCATAAATTCATTTCCATAACCATACCCTCTTATTGTGCCGATTGTTTTACCGGCAAGACTCTCAATTCCGGTAAATTCAAAATGGTCGCCCCTGGCTTTGATGAATTTGATTTCGTTGACAGCCCAGTGATCACTAAACATCAAAAATGTTTTACGCTCCTCGGTCATCCAGGTGTTGGGAAGTATATCATAGCGGGTTCCAGTTTTTAACCGCTCAATGGCCCGGGCCCAGGGAACAAATTCCATTGTCACCTGGTATCCCTGGGTTTTATATGCAGCCCGGATAATTTCAAGGGAAAGCCCTCCTGCAGGCTCAGAAGAATCTGAAAATGGCGGCCAGGAATCTGCAACAGCGATTATGGTTTTTTCCGCTGCAGCACATGGGGTGGCACAAATAAACAAAAGCGCAATCATCAGGATTATTCTTTTCATTTTTCTCCTTTAAACTGATTTGAATTGATATCAAATCATACAGAACACCCAATTTGATCACAGGGAGTCTGTCGGACCAGCCGGGCACTAACGATGATGCCCCCCATCGGTTATAAGCCCGGCAAAAGCATATTGCCGCATGACCTCATAACCAAGGATCGCCACTGTATTGGCCAGATTTAAAGATCTGGCGTTGGCAGACATGGGTACTCTCACACAAAATTTTTGGTTTTCCAGCAACATCTCTTCCGGCAACCCCACGGACTCTTTTCCAAAAATCAGATAAACCTCAGATTCATAGGAGAACTGGTCGCATCGGTGGGTTGCTTTTTTCGAAAGAAACACCTTCTGCCCCCGGGGGTTTTTAGCAAGAAAATCACCAAAATCCCTATAATATTTCACATTCAGCTCTTTCCAATAATCCATGCCGGCACGCTTTAAATATTTATCCGCCAGGGAAAACCCCAAAGGCTCCACCAAATGCAGAACTGCACCCATGGCATTACAGGTTCTGCCAATATTTCCCGTATTCTGAGGTATTTCCGGTTCCAATAATACAATATTCAAATTAACCATTCATCCGCCTTATTTTCCTAAATATGTTAATTATAGCAGATCCATGGAAAAAAAGGCCAGTGAAATTGCCATGCCCTCTATCCTGCTGATGGATCTGAGGCACCCATTATTTTTTTATAGGTTTGCAAATCGTCAAGACGATTATTCCTGCATCCCGTTTCAATTTCTTAACACATGAAGGAAAAACCCATGGCACCCGCATTTGCACTGGATGACTTGAGAAAATGCGCTGCCTGCTGCCGGCAATCAATGGTCAGCTGGGATTTGTCATTGAGTTCTATAATTTCCAGATCTTTTTGGGAAAAGGGTCTAAATAACCGCAATCAATCCTGGGGACTGATCCCCACACCGGTATCCCGAATAGAGATATGCACCTGGACACATTTGTTTTCATCCAGAGTTGTTGAGGCGTTTACAGTCTAGTATGGCTTGCTCCAACCGGTGAGTCCTTTTCCAATTCAGGACGAAGCCTGGTCAACGGCGCCAAAATCATAATTGCTCACAAAACAGGCCGGTTCTCCTTTTTCAAAGACATCTTCTGCCTGTTTGATAAAAAAAGCGTCATCTATTTCCTCGTTCTCATAAAAAAGTTGTCCATAATCGACTGGATTTCTTCGGTATCAATGAAAGCGTTGAGATCTATTTGAATAAAAATCACAATAATATATATTCTATTACAATACAAATTTAATTGTGTAAAAGCCTTTTTTATATCTTGCCCAGGCAAATGATACAAACCCATATTTTCTATATATTGTGCTTGCTTTCTCGTTGCAATACCATATAAGGTATAATTCAAATATAACCGGATGATTTTTCCGGGACGATTAACACCAGGGCAGATGCCTTTCAAAATAATTTTTAAAGAAAACAGGAGCACCCAACATGACCGGAAGTAAGAAGACCACGGATTCCATATGCTTTATATCTGAAAATTCCAGGACTGTTTTAGAGCGAAGATACCTGAAAAAGGACCCGTCCGGCCAGGTATGTGAATCCCCTGAACAGATGTTCAGAAGGGTTGCAACCCATATCGCCCTGGCTGAAAAGAACTATGACAAAAAAACTGATATAAAAAAAATGGAAGATTCGTTTTACCGGTTGATGGCGGATTTCAGATTCCTGCCCAATTCTCCCACCCTGATGAATGCAGGAAGAGAGATCGGCCAGCTTGCCGCCTGTTTTGTGCTTCCTGTGGAAGACAGCATTGACGGTATCTTTGACGCGGTGAAAAATGCAGCCACCATTCATAAATCCGGAGGGGGAACAGGATTCTCTTTTTCCAGGTTGCGTCCTGAAAATTCCCGGGTGGGTTCCACAGGCGGGGTGGCTTCCGGTCCTGTTTCATTCATGAAAATTTTTAATACAGCCACAGAACAGGTAAAACAGGGAGGCACAAGGCGGGGGGCGAACATGGCAGTACTCCGTGTGGATCATCCTGATATCATGTCTTTTATCAAATGCAAAAACAATAAGGCTGAACTCAACAACTTTAATATTTCCGTGGGTGTTACAGATACATTTATGGATGCGGTTTCTGAGGGTAGAGACTATGACCTGATCGACCCCAAGACCCTTGAACCGTCAGGTAAATTAAATGCCCTGGCCGTGTATCAGGAACTGGTAAAGCAGGCCTGGACCACAGGGGATCCAGGCATCATCTTTTTAGATGAAATCAATCGGTATAACACCACGCCCGGCGTGGGAGATATTGAATCCACCAATCCCTGCGGTGAACAACCGCTCTTGCCCATGGAGGCGTGCAATCTGGGGTCCATCAACCTGACCCGGTTTGTGATTGAAAAACAAGGGGAACCTGCTATTGATTATGACAGCTTGAAAGAGACCATCCATCTGTGTGTTCGTTTTCTGGACAACACCATCGACATGTCAAAGTATCCCATTGACGAGATTACACAGATGGTGAGGTCCAATCGAAAGATCGGCCTGGGCATTATGGGGTTTGCAGATCTGCTCTTTATGATGAACCTGCCCTATGATTCTGAGAATGCCATTGATGTTGCTGAAGACATCATGTCATTTGTTCAAAAAGAATCCCATGCTGCTTCCTGCAACCTGGCCCGGGAACGCGGTGTTTTTCCCAACTTTGATAAAAGTATTTTTGCCATGAAAAAAGGGGAGAAGATGCGCAATGCCACCACAACAACAATTGCCCCCACAGGAACGCTCAGTATAATCGCAGGATGTTCCAGTGGAATCGAACCTGCCTTTGCCTTGAGTTTTGTCAGGAATGTCATGGATAATGATAAGCTTATAGAAGTCAATCCTGTTTTTGAAAAGACCGCCAGAACAAAGGGATTTTATTCAGAAGATCTCATGTCCAGGATTGCTGAAAATGGAACGGCCAAGGGGAACTCCCAGATTCCCATTCATTTGAGAAAAGTATTTGTGACAGCCCACGACATCAGGCCCGAAGTCCACATAAACATGCAAGCAGCCTTCCAGAGGCACACGGATAATGCGGTTTCAAAAACTGTCAACCTCCCCCATGATGCCACCCAGGAAGATGTGAAATTTATTTATGACCAGGCATTTAAACTTAAATGCAAGGGGGTGACCATCTATCGGGATGGCAGCAAAGACAACCAGGTATTGTCTGTTTCCGGCAAAAACCCGCTGGAGAATGGAAATGACTTTTTATATGCCGGACAAAAAAGGCCCAATATTCTTGAAGGATTTACCGAGAGAATCAAAACAGGTATGGGATATCTTTATGTGACGGTTTCAGAATATAAAAACAGGCCTTTTGAACTCTTTGCAACCATTGGGAAATCCGGAAAATCCACCATGGCCAAAACAGAAGCCATAGGGAGACTGATTTCCCTGGCGTTAAGGTCCGGGGTTGAAGTGGAAGAAATTATTGACCAAATAAAAGGAATTCGGGGTGAGCATGCTGTTTTTCAGGAAGGTGGCCTTGTGTATTCCATACCAGATGCCATTGCCAAGGTACTTGAAAAACGATACATGGCCAACGGCAAGGGAAATATCGTAAAACACGCCACCAACAAACTCAAATCAGATGTATGCCCGGAATGCAGCCAGACCATTGCCTTTGAAGAAGGGTGCATGACCTGCCATTCCTGCGGTTACACCAAGTGTAGCTGAATTTTTTATCGTCTTTGAACAACCCTAGCCAAGGGCCAGCGCCTTTGGTCATGGTTGTTTGACAATGTTCCCTCTGTTCAAACTATTGGAGTGGTACCTGCTCCGGCCGGTTTTACAGGGTTAAAATTTTCATTTGGCAACGCTCACAATCAAAAACAACTTGAAACCGGCCCTTGGCATTTTCGAGGAAAAGGGGTTCATTTTCTAGACCCGGTGATGATTTTTTTTCCCTGGGGCATAGTCCCAATGCCTGGCGGATACAATGACGAAGGGTCATCACAACGGTGCCAGCCCCGGGCGCAGACACTTCAAAAGCCGGATCAACAACACTTACCCCCCGTTTTTTGTAAAATTCAACTGCCTTTTCATTGGAAACATTGGCCGTAAAATCCACATCAGTTCCAGGGTAAGGAGCCGGCAAAGGTCTTGGGATTGCGCACACCCTGTTATAGACCTCAACCCGCCGGGCAAGCATTTCATCCAGGAGCGACCTCCTGAGTTGGTTCAGATCCCGGGTGGGTATAAACCATCCCTTTGAATGAATGGTAAGCTGCTGAAGATAAAAGATGGAACCGCCAAGTTTGCCAAACTGCTTGTTTAATGCTGCCGTGGCAGCTGATTCATTTTGGGCGGGTATTTTTTCCATGTTTAGTCCTGTCTCACCCAGGTTGCCATCTTCGTCTCGCCCCTTGAGAACAAATCCATCCACGGTTTCATGGAAGTAGAGGTCAATCCCAATTTTTCTTTCAGAAGAAGGGGTGGCCAGCTTTTTCAAAAATTTATGATCATGGTTTCTATAAATAACAGCCCCGGTAAAAAGAGAGGATTTTTTAAGATCCAACCGGCCCGAGGGATAGATTTTTCCATGTTCCGTTGAATTGACCTGGAATCCTTGAAGCCTTCCTCTTTTGTCCATGTAGCAAAGCCCATCCCCGTTTTGAATGTCATGGGCTTGTTTCAGGGACAAGAAGCCTGGGTTAATACGATCAACCATACCAATTTTCTCCCCCAGGGACTTGGGTGTATCAAAGGAATGAACCCTCCCCTTCCGTCCAAAAAGAAAATAATCGGTTTCTCCCCGGTTAAAAGTTTTTACCGGATCAGGCACAAAGGAAAACAAAGTTCTACCCGAAGAAACAGGCGCATAGCCAGACCCATTTGTCATAAGACAATCCAGTTTTTGCCGATAGAACCCAGTGATATTTTTAACATAGGCAAGATCTTTCAGGCGACCCTCTATTTTAAATGAGGTGATTCCGGCTGAAGCCAGTCGGCCAAGGTGGGCGGACCGGTTCATATCCCTTAGGGAAAGAAGATGTCTGTCCTTCTCAAGTACCTGGCCTGTCCGGTCTAGAAGATTCCAGGGCAGACGGCAGGGTTGGCCGCACTCACCCCGGTTGGCACTTCTTTTACCAATGCTGCCAATGGCAGCACTGAAATAGCACTGGCCGCTATAACAGGCACAAAGCGCGCCATGCACAAACGCCTCCAGGGCAACAGTGGTGGCCTTGGAAATCTGCTCAATCTCGCTGATGCCAAGTTCCCTGGCAAGAATCACCCGTTCAAACCCCGCGGCCTCAAGAAACTTGACCCGGGCAAGGGTTTGATTATTTGTCTGGGTACTGGCAAAAAGAGGAATAGGCGGCAAATCCATTTCCAAAAGTCCCATGTCCTGGATAATCAGTGCATCTGCTCCGGCATTCCACAAACGCCCTATCAGTTTTCCGACATCATCCAGTTCATGGTCAAAAAAAATGGTATTCAACGCAATATAGACCCTGGCATTATACAGATGGGCGTAGGCTGCCAGTTCCTCGATATCGGAAACCGAATTACCGGCAGCTGACCGCGCACCGAACTTTTTAGCCCCAATGTACACGGCATCGGCACCATGGCTGATGGCAGCCATACCAAACTCTTTATTTTTTGCCGGAGACAAAAGTTCTAATTTCTGGGAAATCACGTTAGCGGGCTCCTTTGATCTAAAATTATCATTGTAGCATTAAATAGACCATGGTGGAAATAGAGGGAACCTGTTAAACTAAAAATCACAATGGCCAGGTCACCAAATCCGAAGGTAAGGGAATTTATTAAAATGTTGAATTATAATACAACACAACTTGAAACAAGCTGCAACCAGTTGATCAATTCCTTTGGGTCCCTTGGATCCCTTGGGAAAACATCCATCTGGAAATGGGATAACCGGTTTGAAACAGTGCTGGCAGAATTCAATGTCACTGACAAAGAAAGTGTCCATCAAATTATCACCCGCCACATGGACAGCACCTGGGAGGCGGACATTCCATCCAATCCCCCCGGGGTGGTGCAAACGATCATTGATTATTTCGGAGGGCTCAACCCGGGCCAGATACTTTTCACATCGGATCCGGATCAGGATGGAATTCTCTTGTGTGCCTGGTGGCCCTGGGGAAACAATACCACTATTTCCATTCGACTTGCTGTGTTTGCCGACTCCCTGAACGATGAAGAAAATGATGCCCTGACCCAGCGTTTCCGAGGATGGTTCGGTCTTTAATACTCGTCTTATAAAACCTGCGCCGAATGAAATAGTTTTTGACTTCCCATTGATTTCTTATTAGATTAATTTTCCAGAAACGATATAAATAATTATCCAGACATAATTATTTTATATATTTTTTGGTGAAAGAATCCTAGTCAAAGTCAACATTGATACAAATTGTATCCCTAAAAAATGGAGAAACATATGAAAGGCTTCAACTGGCTCCTGATTTTATGGTTTTTCTTTACAGCCCCCTTTGCCCTGGCCGGGGAAATTGAAAAAATCCAGGCCAAGGGAGAACTTGTGGTTTCATTGAACAAGGGATACCCCCCCTTTGCCATGGTCATAGACAATCAATTAAGGGGACTGGACGTTGATCTGGGGTCTCTGGCGGCAGAGTATCTGGGCGTTCGGGTACGATTTGTCCAGCCCGAAACCTATGACCGGCAAATACCAACCCTGCTCTCGGGGGAGACCGATATCATTATTGCCGCCATGACCCGTACCGTGGACCGGGGATTAAAGGTCAGTTTTACCGACCCCTATTTTGAGGTAAGCCAGGCAGCGCTTGTCACCCGGGCAATTGCCAAACCAGAAACAGAATCATATTTTGACCTGGTTGATATGAAAGGAATCATTCTGGGTGTCAAGGCAAACACCACCCATGAACAATTTGCCAGACAACTTTTTCCCAAAAATGCCATACGGTTATACCCCACCGCCGAGGAGGCGGCCAATGGACTGGTCAAGGGCCAGGTCAGTGCAATGACGGCAGACTCCCCCTTTATCAAGGTATGGGCAAAAAGTCATCCCCAACACTATTTAAAAATCAAGCCTCTGCTGGCACCGGTTACCCGGGAATACTATGCCTTTGCCATCCGCCATGGAGATCCTGATTTCCTAAACTGGCTGAACCTGTTCATCGACCAGATTAAAAACGATGGAACCCTTGGCCTTTTGACCCATGAATATTTTGATCAAATGCCATGGCTGAAAAACAGCAAAGGGGAAGAAAAAATCAGTCCTGCCCTTTTCCTGAAAAACAAATTTATTGCCCAACAAAAAAAGATGATTGAAAAAAGACGCCGGGAATTAAAAAACAATAAAATTATTTATGATTAGACAGCCAACGGCTCCTATTATTTATTGTTTCAGCAGAATCCGGACAAGCCCGTTTCCCATTTAAACACCCAGGTAACTATTATGAATAATTGTATTACAACTTCAATTTTTGACATATTTAAAACAGGCCCCGGCCCCTCCAGTTCACACACCATAGGTCCCATGAAAGCAGCGCTCTTATTTCGGGATGCCATGGCCAAACTGAGCTTGAATTCAACCGGGGAAAGCCTGGAGATTGATGTGCATCTGTTTGGTTCCCTTAGCCTTACCGGCAAAGGCCATGGCACCCACAAGGCGATTTTGGGGGGGCTTCTGGGCTGGGAACCGGAAAGTTGCGATTGCAACCTTCTCAGCCGGCTATTGGAAGAGACGGAAAAAATCTATGAAATTCCCTTTAATCCCAAGGCTAAAACCAAACCCCTTGAAACAAAACCGGCCAAAACCCAATTCATCAAATTTACATCCCACCATATCCACTTTGAAAAAGTCGGGGCAAAGCAACTGCCCTTTGACGGAGCAAAGCAACTGCCCTTTTCCAACACCCTAACCTTTAAACTCAGCCAGGGAAATCAACTGCTGCTGGAAAAAGAGTACTATTCCATTGGCGGCGGATTTATCCAATGCAAGGGCGAAATTGAGCAAGAGAGAGAAAGACCACCCCATGCCTACGGAAACATGAACCAACTGAGAAAAATACTGCGAAAAACCGGGCTCACCCTGAGCCAGGTCATACTGGAGAATGAACAGGCCCTCACCGGTAAATCCAAAAAACAAATTTATGAAGGACTGGACAATATCATCGGGGCCATGTGTACCTCTGTTGAAAGGGGACTTTTAACCGACGGGGTCTTGCCCGGCCCCATCGGCCTTCTGCGCAAGGCAAGAATTCTCATGGAAAACTCCCATCACATGAAGCAGGAAACCGGCCGTTTTCTGGCCATGCTCAACGCCTATGCCATGGCAGCCTCGGAGGAGAATGCCGCAGGCCAGCGGGTGGTCACAGCGCCAACCTCGGGCTCGGCCGGGGTGATGCCCGGGGTAATCTATTTGTTAACCCACCAATACCATTTATCCCGGGAACAACTGAGAGAAGGGATGCTGGCAGCGGCGGCCATTGCCTTTATCGCCAAAAAGAATGCCAGTATTTCCGGTGCTGAGGTGGGCTGCCAGGGAGAAGTCGGGGTGGCCTCGTCCATGGCGGCAGCCTTTATGACCTATGCCCTGGAAGGCCCCGTAAAAAAGGTTGAAAATGCAGCAGAAATCGCCCTTGAACACCAACTGGGAATGACCTGCGACCCGGTGGGGGGCTATGTACAGATTCCCTGCATTGAGAGAAATGCCGTGGGCGCAGTCACTGCGGTCAATGCCTATATCCTGGCAGAAGCCGGTGATCCGGCCCGTCAGAAGATTACCTTTGATGAAGTAGTAGAAACCATGATGGAAACAGGACAGGACATGTGTACCCGCTATAAAGAAACCGCCCTGGGAGGGCTGGCTGTTTGCTGTGTGTCCTGTTAATATTCGATTAAAAATATTCTTTGCACAAGATCCTTTTGAGGAGAGACCAAATGAAAAAAATGAGCAACAGCAACTTGATCCTCATGGCCATGGCACTTGGCATTGTGGCCGGTTTTTTCCTGGGTGAAAAGGGAGCCATATTCGCCCCCCTGGGTGATATTTTTATCCTATTGATTAAAATGGTGATTATCCCCTTGATTTTTTTCAGCATTATTTCCGGTGCAGCCGCCCTGGGTCAAACAAAATCCGCCGGTAAAATCGGGGTGTTCACCATTGCCTTCTATATGGGAACCTCTGCTGTCTCTGTTCTCCTGGGCCTTATCACAGGTAGTATTTTCAAGCCGGGGAAGGGGGTCACCCTGCCCGAATCCCTGCGAACCGATGCCGCTACCTATGCCGAAAATGCTGATATTGCAGGGTTCTGGCAGACCGTTATGGGCATTATCCCTGAAAATCCATTCGAATCCCTGGTGTCGGGCAACATTCTCCAAATCCTTTTCTTTGCCCTCTTTTTCGGAATTGCCCTGTCCGTGATCCCCGATGAAAAACGCCAGCCCCTGATTGACCTGGTGGATACCATTAACCAGGCCATGATCTGGATGATCAAAAAAATTCTGATCATCGCCCCAATCGGAGTGTTCGGCCTCATGGTCAACTCCATTGCACTGTTTGGCATGGATATTATGAAACTGGTTCTGGCATTGCTGGCAGTTTTTTCCGGAACCCTGGCCCTGATCCATTTTGGCATAATTCCCCTGCTGGCAATGGTTCTGGGCCGGATGAATCCCGTAAAATTTCTTGGGGGCATGAAGGAAACCCAGATACTGGCCTTTGCCAGTGCCTCCTCCATGGCCACCCTGCCCGTAAACAAGCAGGAATGTGAGGCCCTGGGTGTAAAACCCGAAGTCACGGCCTTTGTACTCCCCCTGGGGGCAACCATCAACATGAACGGCAATGCCATGCTCTATGCCCTGACCGCCACCTTTTTTGCCCAGATGTTTGAGGTTGAACTGGGTATGGCCCAATATGTGGCTATTGTGCTTACCTCTGTGCTCGGGGCCATCGGCACGGCAGGGGTCCCGGGACCAGCTCTTTTGGTGGTGGCGGTTCTGGTGGCTGCGGGTATCCCCCTGGCGGGCCTTCCTCTGATCTTTGGGGTGGACCGGCTCTTTGATATGATGAGAACCTCCACCAATGTCCTGGGGGATGCTTCCTGTGCCGTTATTGTTAGTCGAATGCTTGAAGGAGAATCAATAAAAACCAAATGAAACCCCTTGCCCGCATCACCATACTGGCAACCGGCGGCACCATTGCCGGAGTTGCCCCCTCATCCACCCAGCCCGGATATACCTCGGGAAAAATCGATATTAACAATATGCTCCAGGCAGTGCCCAACCTTGCAAAACTGGCCCAGGTCAAAGGGGAGCAATTTTCAAATGTGGGGTCCCAGGACATGTCCTTTGAAATTATGATTGGGCTTGCCCGAAGGATAAATGAGCTTCTTGCAGCAGATGAAACAGACGGGGTTGTGGTTACCCATGGCACCGATACCATGGAGGAAACCGCTTTTTTCTTAAACCTGACCATAAAAAGTGCCAAACCCGTTGTCATGACGGGTGCCATGCGGCCCTTCACAGCCTTGAGTGCAGACGGTCCCTTAAACCTTTACAATTCCGTGGCCGTGGCAGCCGATCCAAACTCCTGGGAACGGGGGGTGATGGTGGTGATGAATGACAGAATCCACGGCGCCCATTCCCTGACCAAGACCAACACCACCGCGGTGGAAACCTTTTTATCCCCCATAAACGGACTCATGGGCACTGTGATCTATGGCGCCATTCAATATTACAGATCCCCCTTCCGGAAACACACAAATATCAGCGAATTTTCCCTTGAAGGGGTAACCTGTCTTCCCCGGGTGGATATCATGTACGCCTGTGCAGACATGCCCCCGGATCTGATTGACTGCTCCGTGGCCAATGGGGCCAAGGGGATTATCATCGCCGGAGACGGCAATGGAAATATGAATGAGGCCACCTTGCAAAAGGCCGCCCAAATGGCAAGCCTAGGCATCTTCATTGTTCGTTCTTCCCGGGTTTCCACTGGAACCGTGGGCAGAAATATGGAGGTGGATGATGATGCCAATCAATTTATTGCTTCCGACGAACTCAACCCGGCCAAGGCAAGAATTCTGCTCATGGTGGCCCTTTTAAGCAAGCGCAGTTTCCAGCAGGTCCAGAATCTTTATTATTCCTATTGATACAATTTTTATGCACTTATATCTTTCATCATCTAATTTCATCCAGGGGGCAGGGGCAGGTAAATCTTTGCCCCCCTGGGTAAATGGCTAAAATCAACTATTTTATCTCCAGTCAAAAGCTTTCCCAGCGATAAATTATAAATCGTTTCAGCTGCTTTATATCTTTTGCCCGCTATTTGATAGGCGGTTTTGACCCGGGTAATCAGAAAAGGCCCTTTATACCCCACAATTAATCGTGTCCCCATGGGCAGGTCATCCCAGTCTGAAATTTTAGAACCGGGAGAAACCCGGCCCGAGGGCAAAAAATAAATGGTGGTATCCTTTTTGTATGCCGGTCCTGCGTGGGACCAGGCTGTCATATTACTGGAAATGATTTTGACCTGAGTCTGGGCCTGACTCTGAATAACATCAGGGGTGACATCCTGGTTGAGTAGCACCTTTGTATTCACTGGCAAGTAACGCCACCCAATTTTACCGGCAATTTTATTCCCCGGCAGTGTTTGTCCACCGGGCAAAAGATAGACCGTGGTCTGTTGGTTGTAGTCCCCCCCTGCAATGGACCAGGCCGAATTGGTCTTTGATATCAGATTAGAACCATACTCCGCAGGTTTTGCCAAGGGTAGTGGCCCCTTTTCGGGGGGGCCGTAAAATACCAGTGCCAATTCAGGATCTGCCATAAGTCTGCCCGCCGCAACATCCGGGTCATATTTCCAGTTAGATTTCATCCCGGCTTTGGTCCGGTTAAAATTTTTTGCACACCGTTTGCGGCCCCTGTGATTTTTCCTGAACCAGGGATTGGGTTTTCCATAGGCCACCTGACTGTGGGTCAGTACATCCCGGTCAGTAATCTTGTAAAATTTTTCTAAAATATCAATGAGCAACCCCAGAGAGTTATATTGGGCAACGGTAATGGGTGCCGTATGATATCCTGCCAATTCAATGCCCACTGAAACATTGCTGATATCTGTTTGACCATTCCACATGGAGCGACCGGCATGATCTGCCCGGTATTTTTTATCTAAAATCCGGTAGGTTCGCCCGTTTCTGGCGATCACATAGTGGGCATGCCCCCCGGGTGTTTTATATCCACTTTGAAATTGCTTTCCCTTGGACACCACCCGAAGGGTTGCATCAAGGCCAAGCTCAGAGGTATGGACAATAATATATCGGGTTTTTTGACGTATTTTTTTTTCAAATTTGGGATTTAAACGAGAACGGTGATCAACCAGTTTTTTCTGAAATTTTTGATATTGAGACAAGCTGTACCCCTCTGACAGAGAAGGCATGACCACCTGAAAACAAAAAAAAATCAGCCAAAAAACGATCCCTTGGCCGGCGGTAAACGGGCAGTCTTTTATCATCTATTTTTCATGATCTCTTTCATAACGGGTCATACAATCAGGCGGGCCAGTTCTTTTGCTTTTTCAAATCCAGGTTCGATAAGGGCCTCCATTTTTGCCCCGGGCACCCCATAGGCATCCCTGGCCTCGGCAATCATCTCTTCAATGCCGGAATTGGCCTCATCTTCCCGGAGAATGGCCACAAGTCGCACAGGTCCCAGGGATTCATAGTCTGTGACCGATTCCCCATGGTGTCCTCGAATGGCCGCAGCAATATTTTCCGGAAGCCCCCATTCACTGCAGATCCAGGCAGCCACCTGGGCATGTTCCCATTCAAGATGCTCCCTTTCCAGGACAGCCAGATCTCCGCCCTCAAGGTGCCATTTTTTAAAAATCGGATCATATTCCTCACTTCGGTGGCAGGCAAGAAAGGGTAATGCCATATCCTGAAGAAAAGCGGCTGTAAAGCATTCGCCTTCTTTTGCCGGGCAAAGTATTTGGGCAAGATCACTTGCCAATACAGCCCGTTTGGCCGATGCCAGCCAGAATTCTCCCGGATCATGCCATTGACAGGATTGTTTTGGAAGACCCTTTGCAACGCCCACACCCAACACCATGGATTCCAGTTGGGATATCCCCACCAAAGCAATGGCCTGGGTAAGATTCTCAACTTTTTTACTGGGCGAAAAGGCAGCGGAATTTGCGATGCCCAATACCTTCACCGATAACCCCGGATCAAGGGAAAGAGAGTCTGCAATGGTGCTGATGGAGGAATAGGGACTTCGGATTTTTTGAAGAATTTGCATCACCACCGCCGGAAAGGAAGGAAGCACATACCCCTTGAGTATTTTTTTTAATTTTGCTTTTGGATTTGTCTTTTTGCTAAAAAAAGAGAACATATCTCACCTTATTTGATTATTCAGAAATTGATTATTCAGCACGACGTGCCATTTTATTTCCCAATATACTTAACAATCCCCCAAGCCCCATATATCCGGTGATTGCCTGCAAAGTAACAAATATCTGGGCGACCAGGGATGCAGGCAGGGCATCTCCGTAACCAAGGGTTGTCAGGGTCACAAAACTAAAATAAATGGGGGAAAACCAGGTTGCATGGGGGCCAAAATCAATGGCCACCTGGGTATAAATACCTGCAAACACAAGGGTGGCCGCCAGCAGCCACACAAACCACCGCAGAATACTTCGGCCGCAGTCGGATGTGAACCACCAGATCCAATAAATGAGTTTGTTCAACTGGCTTTGGGTCTGAAACTCGTATAAATAATTTTCATCTGCAATATATCGACGAACCAGATAGGCACCCCTAAGATCCAACCCCCGGATATCCGCTCCGATCCAGTCGGCCTTTTTAAAATTCCGGATTCCCAGCAAACGGCACCCCTGCATATTGGCCAGCTCAAAATTGGTATTGGTCACATTGCTGTGCTTTAAATCACTTTTTTCCAAATTTGCCCGGGTAAAAACAGCTCCGGCCAAATCTGCTTCAGACAGTCTGGCCCGGGTCAGGTCCGAAGCCCGCAAATCAGCTGCAACCAAGGTGGAACGACTGAGTACCGCATCGCTCAAATCAGCGTTTATCATGCTGGCATGGGAAAGGTCAGCCCCGCCGAATCCGCACATTTTTGCACTACATTCATTTAAGCTGGCATGGCTCAGATCAGCCCCGATAAACTCCGCCTCATCCAGAATGGATTTTTCCAGGCTGGCACCCTGTAAAACCGAATAGCTTAGATTGGCCTTGGCAAAATTGACCCGGTTCATACTGGCAAAGGACAAATCATATCCGGAAAGGTCAAGGCCGGACAGATCTTCGTTGTTAATACTGATTCCCCGCAAATCCAATTTCAGGGGCCGCTGGCGATTCCCGGTCAGGCACTCGGCTTTCAGCCGATGAATCATATGGGCCTGGCAGGTCCCGGTAAAATTAGGATCTGGCTGATTCCAGCGAGATTTCAATGCTTTTATCTCTGAATTGATAACCGAACCCCCTTTTTTAGATAGCCCATTCAGCCCATTCCATATGGCCCTCAACATTTCGCTGCAATTTTTTTTCTCGCGCTTTACTGACATGAGATACATTCCCAAGCAAATTATTCTATATTATTCCATTAAAAAACTAAAGAGGATATTTATTTAGCCCTGAATACGCAACCAAAATATTATCCCAAAAAGGACACGGTTCTGTGGTGATATCCTTTTTTTCTTGACCCCAATCCCGGGGTCTGCGATCATTCATCAGAAATTTTTAATCAAGGATAAAGGGAATAATAATGAAATTTACCATTGACCATTTTAATATAAATGTACTGGACCTTGAAAAAAGCCTGACCTTTTACGAACACGCACTTGGACTAAAAGAGGAAAAAAGAAAAACAGCAGAAGATGGCAGCTATATCATTGTTTTTCTGGGAGACGGCACCAGTGCTGGTAAGCTGGAACTCACCTGGCTCAAAGCCCAGGAGACTCCCTATAATCTGGGGGATGAAGAGTTCCATATTGCCTTTAAGACCCTTGACTTTGATGCCGCCCATGCCCTCCATAAACAAATGGACTGTATCTGCTACGAAAACAAGGAAATGGGTATTTATTTTATCAATGACCCGGACGGATACTGGCTTGAAATCGTGCCTGTCCGCTAATCTGGCTCCAATAACAAGGAAGATAAAGGAAGGCCCCGTTTACTTTTTTTTCCATCTTTTCGGGTTTAAATCAAGGATGCTGCCACCATGACACTGCCCCCCAAATCTTTCTCTCTTTCAGGGTTTTATTATATCGGTCTGGAAGCGACTCTAGTGGGAATCCTGGTCATAACTATCCTGAATCTGGCCACTCCCCTTGAATTTGTTATTGCACGACTCCAAGCCATCCGCCAGGGAGGAGATATCCTTTGGTTCCATGTTGTTGGCTATAGATTTGCGATTCTATGCTCACTGGCTACCTTTGCCTGTATTCCTTTTCTGGTGATCCTCAAACGGGTACTCACCCCTATTTCCGAATGCTTAATTCTCAAAACACAACACAAGCCCATTCCACCGACCCTTGAACAAAAGGCACAACAACGGCTGATCAATCTGCCCTTTATCATGGTCCCGGTAAATATTCTATTCTGGATCTTCATTCCCTTGCTTATTTTCGGCGGCGCCTTTGCCATCAATAAAATGGATTTAGCCGCTGCCATCATCTTTTCCCTCCGGTCCACCATGGTGGGATTTATTTCCTCGGCCATTGTATTTTTCGGTATTGAGTCCCATGCCAGAAAAGAGTTGATTCCCATTTTCTTTCCCGCAGGTGAGCTCTCCCTTGTGGCCGATACCTCCCAAATTTCCATTTCAAGGCGGATACGGGTATTTTACAGGATAGGGAGTCTGATGCCCCTTGCCAACATTGTCCTGACCCTGTTTATCCTCTACTTGCAGGTGAACTCTGACACGATTTCAGCAAAAACCTATGGCCAGGGCGTTCTCATTTTCTCCCTGGTGGTCTTTATCCTTTTTTTTATGGGATCCGGTTTGTTGAACCGGCTGATCAGCCGATCCATTTCCATCCCCATCAATGGTATGCTGGAGGCCATGGAAGAGATCAAAAAAGGTAATTATCAAACCCGGGTTAAAGTGGTCTCCAATGATGAGGTGGGCGTACTGGGGGATGCCACCAACAAAATGATTCAAGATCTTGCGGAAAAAAAATTGCTGAGGGATGCCTTTGGAAAATACGTTGCCCCGGAGGTCAGGGATGAAATCATATCCGGCCGGATTCCTTTGGACGGGGAGTTCAAAGAGGTTACAATATTATTTGCAGATCTAAGGGATTTTATGCCCATGACCGAAGCAAATGATCCCAAGCAAATGGTAAGAATTTTAAACGATTATTTTAAAGAGATGAGTGCAGCCATCACAGCAAGGTCCGGCCTGATTCTCCAATTTATTGGGGATGAGATCTATGCGGTATTCGGTGCCCCTGTTTCCTGCAAGGATCACCCTTCCAATGCATTTTTGGCAGCCCTTGATATGGAAAAAAGGCTCAATGAGCTGAACAACCGCTTTGCCCGGCAGGGAAGGCCCCTTTTATCCCACGGCATCGGCATCCACACAGGTCGGGTTTTAGCAGCCAGTATTGGAAGCCCGGACCGTTTATCCTACCTTTTGGTAGGGGATACGGTGAATCTGGCGTCACGCCTCCAATCCATGACCAGAGAACTTGATGCCCGCATTATTCTTTCTGCAGACACCATAAACCTTTTGCCGGAACACCAAACCCGAAACATCGACAAACAGCATCCCCATCCCGTCCGGATAAAGGGTCGACAAACCCTGGTTGATATTTATCTGATCAAATAAAGCCGTGGATTTGGCGTAAACCCACGGCCCGATGATGTTTTAAATTGATATTTTAAATCCGACGCTGAACCAAATGGTAGAGCCTTGAACCTGCCTCATAGAAAAGCCCCCGCAAAAATCGCATGGAAACCGGCGTTATCTCTGATACAGGCAAGGGAATATCCTTGGGAGAGCCCCCCATCATGTATTCTGCCAACAGCTTTCCAAACACCGTTCCAGGACCGATTCCCCTGCCATTGTAGCAGGTGACCATGGCCAGGTTCTCCCCCATGACATGGAAGCGGGGAATATGATTGGGGGTCATGGCAATTCTGCCATACCAGCCATGCTCCAGCTCCGCCTCCCCGATCTGGGGAAATATTTTTTCTAGACTTCTTTTGGCCCAGGCTTTGTTCAGGTTCCAGGCAAAATCCTCCACATTGCCCACACTTCCTATGATCAAACGCCCCATGGCATCAAGGCGATAGGAGGAAAGCAGCAGGTTGGTATCCCAGGCACCATTGCGCCCGGGCAGGACGGTTTTTAGTATCTGTTCATCCAGGGGTTTTGTGGCAAACTGAAAATAATTAAAAGGCACAATATTTTGAACCTGATCCTTAAAAGCTGCCTCGGGATACCCCTGGACCGCAATGATAACGGATTTGGCGAGAACACTTCCTTCCGGGGTGGTCAGCCGCCAGGCGTCCCATTCTTTTTCCAGGGAGGTTACCGGGGAATTGGCATAAATCATGGCGCCCTCATCCATGGCAGCCCTGGCCAGGCCGTAGGCATAGGCAAGAGGCTGGATGGTGCCGGCCCGTTCATCCAATAAGGCACCAAGATATGCCTTGCTCCCAATTTTTTGAGCGGCTTCATCCCGGTCCAGGAGCCTGACAGGGGCCCCTCTTTCCTTCCATTGTTTTTCCCGCTGCTGGAGGGCCCTGTACCCGGCTTTGGAATCCGCACAATGAAGGGTCCCGTGCCGCCATGCTTCACACTGGATATTGTAGCGTTCGATGAGTCCGTAGACAAGATCCGGAGAAGCGCCCAAAACATCAATCAAAGCCTGCCCATGATCCTGGCCCACCAAGGAGATCACATCTTCTGGCATGAGCCAGAGCCCTGCGTTCACAAGCCCCACATTCCGGCCAGCGCCACCAAAGCCCACATCATTGGCTTCAAGCACAACAGCTGACTTGCCTGCCAAGGACAGGTGCAGCGCTGCGGACAGCCCGGTATATCCCCCGCCGATAATGGCCACATCCGCCTTTTGTTCTCTCCCAAGACGACCTAATTGCGGTTTTCCCGTTGCCGTTGCATCCCAGAGGCCGTGACTGATATTTTTATCTTCCATTCTTCCTCCTGATAAAATAAAATCGGTTTTTTTTTAAAAAAATTATCTGAACAATCCTATTTAAAATTCTTATGAAGTTTTTATGGTATACCAATATTTTTTTCATTGTCAATATAAAAAATACCGAACCCCTTTTCCACTGAATTTTCTTTGTCATGATTCCTTGCAAAAATATCAGTCCTATACTATTAAGGGATACTAAATGAAAATTTTTATACTTTACTCTCTAATTTAAGACATCAAATGCAGCGTTGATTATGAAGAAAGAAATTTACAATACCCTTAGAAGAAAAATCATTTATCTTGAATATGATCCCGGCCAGATTCTCAAGGAACAGGACCTGGCAAAAGAGTTCGGGGTAAGTCGCACCCCGCTGCGCACTGTATTATTCAGACTTGAATGGGAACATCTGGTCAAAATTTTGCCCCGGACCGGTATTTTGGTAATGGAATTGGAACTCAATACCATTACCCATGTATTCCAGGCAAGGCTTGAGCTGGAAGCCGTCATCGGATCCATGGCAGCAGAAGGATTCACAGAACGCCATTTTAATCGGTTGGATGCCTGTTTAAGTTCCTGTGACCAACAACTGAACCGCAAGGACCCACAGGCCCTTGGGGCCCTTGACATGGAAATCAAGCAGCTTTTTTATGACGCTGCCGGCAATCCCTTTTTAGTTGAAATGTCGGACAGGCTCTATTCTTTGACCTTCAGGCTGTGGTATTTTAATATGTTGAAGATGGACAATAATGGGTGGAACCAGGAGGTCCTGGCCATTAAGGAAGATTTAACCGCCCTGGTGGATCTTTTGCACAATCATACAGCCGAACAGGTGGGCAAAGCCCGGAGAGAACATTTGCTCAAACACTTAAAACGGATCCGCTCAAAATTTCTGGGGCTCTCGGGCTGATGCTTGCCGTCCGGCTCACGCCACACCCGAGCCCCAGCTTGCAATTGAAAAAGATCAATCCTAGGATTTAAATGAATGGGCCTAGGGTTTCAGGCTCGGTTTCAGGTTACTTTTTAGGCTTTTTTTTAGGTTCCATTGTAGCCTGGACAAATTCCAGGGTTGCTTTAACATCCTTGCTCAAAAGGGTCTGGGTCAATATTTCCCGCCACTCCTCTTGTTCAAGCGCCGCTTTGATCTGTCCCAGGGTGTCGGCCTTTAATTTTTGTTTAATCTGGATAAAGGGCCTGTTGGGGGTGTCAATCCACAGGGAAATAATTTCTTTTGCCCGGGGGATAAGGTTTTCTTCTTCAACCACCTCATCCACAATTTCCATATCCAGAGCCGTGTTCACATCCACCATCTCACCAAAATACATGACATCCCTAAATTTTTTATCACTGTCCAGCCCAAAGCGCATCACAGCAGACTGGGCAATGGAAAGCCCCAATCCGATTTTGATCTCGCTCATGCCCAGTTTAATTTTAGGATGATTTTTAACAATGCGATAATCCGATGCCATGGCCAGTATCAGTCCCATGGCAGCAGAGTGGCCGTTCATGGCACAGACCACCGGTTTCTTGCAGGTAAAAAAGTCCATGAGAATCTCTTCCTGCTCCTCAAAGAATGAAATCACCTCCCCTGGTGTTTCAAATCCGATAAACATGGGCAGACTGAATCCGCTGGAAAAAAAGCGGCCCTCTCCGGTTAAAATTATCCCCTTGAGCGCATCATTTTCATTTACCTCCACAACAATGTCTTTGAGTTGTTTTAGGGTTTCCATTGTAACGGCATTGGTTTTCCCGTCGGCAAGTCTGGCAATTACGATATTATCCTGAATCTCTTGTTTCAACATGGTCCATTCCCTTTCAAACATTAACGCATTATAGGTGCCCACACCCGCCATCATGTCCGCCACAGGCCTGCTTAACCGTCATCTCAACCAGTGCCTTGCTTTCAAACAACCCAAGATTTTCCTGAACACTGCCCGCTGACGATTTAAACACTTTGATGCCCATTTCATTCAGCTTGTTGATGGCGCCGGCACCAATACCGCCTACCACAATGGTGTCAACCATTTTCCCATTCAAGGCTTTTAACGGGTTACACATACCATGTACATGGCCCAGGTCCTGATTGTTGATGGTATGAATCACCTTTGTCTGGGTCTCAAAAACAACAAAGAACGGGGCCGAGCCAAAGTGGCCGAATACCTCACTGTCTAATCCATTGTCTATTTCAACTGGAAAACATATTTTCATTTTCACTCTCCCTATTAATTCGAATTGATTTTCTTATAGCATATTTATTGAACATTTGTATAATGTTACCCGTAATGGGAATCGTCCCATATTGTTCCAAGTTTAAAGCAATCATATCAATTTCCACGGAAAATCCTTGACAGATTCGAGTGGATATATTTATAGTGGGCAGTCGGTCAAATGACCGACTGCCCACTGTAATTCCCAGCAATTATTTAATCTCTATTAAAAGAGGGGAGGATCATGGAAGCATTCATTGAAATCAAACCCGGGCGAAAACCATTCCAGCGGATCTACCTTGGCATCATGCTCTGGTTTGTTGGAAAAGCCATCCAGGCTGCTGCACGGGTGGATTCGGAAGTAAAAAAGGAATTTGAACAAATGCCCCCCAACTACACTTTTTCCCTGGGCGCCTTTCCCAATGGACCCTATATGATAGTTGGCAAAGGTGAAATGGGAAAGGTCCGGTATTTGGGAGGCGATATTGCCAAGCACCCTGTCAACCTTGAAATGACGCTGAAAAGTATGGGAAATCTCTTTGTCCTCTTTACCTTTCAGGAAAGCACCCCCATCGCCAATTCACGGGATCGCATGATTGTCAGCGGCGATGTTCCCCAGGCCTGTGCCGCTGTCAGGATCCTGAACATTGTCCAGGTATACCTGCTGCCAAAATTCATTGCCAAACTGGCCATCAAACGATATCCCAGATGGTCTCTAAAACGCCATACCCTTGGCAGGGCAATGGTTTTGATCAGAACCGTCACCGGGATCTAGGACAGGGACATAACGCTAAAAACACAACGCAACATCGAAAAAAGGAGAAATGCAATCCATGAACCGAGGTGATTTTACCTTTTTATGCCGGACCAAAACCGGTTTTGGCATGAATGCACTGGAACATCTGCCCTTTGATCTGTCCGGCATGGGAAGTCAAAAGCCCCTGGTCCTCCTGGACAAGGATGCCCACCTTTCGGGTTCTATTAAACCATTGGCCCGGGCCTTTAAAGAATCCGGCATGACACTGGGCATCTGCCCCCCCATCGAAAAAATCTCCAATGCCGGCAATGAGACTGGCAAAAATGACCTTACCCTTCTCAAGGAGTTGTATCAGATATACACAGATAAAGGTTTTGATGCCATCATTGCCCTGGGAACAGGCAGGGTAACGGAGGTGGCCAAGGCCTTGAATATGGCAGTCACCCTGGGTCCCGACGTTCTAAAAGCCACCAACGGATTAGCCAAAATCACCGTTCCCTTAACCCCCTTTGCCTATATCCCAACGGGCATGGGAATGGGCACGGAAACCAGCGGGGTTGCCAGATTTAACAACCATACATTTCACTCTCCCTTTCTTGCACCAGACCTTGCGGTCATTGATCCTGGAATACTGACACAAGACACCTCCCCTGTCCTTATCAATGCAGGCCTGACCTGTTTGGCTGCCTGCTGCGAGGCCCATGTGCTTTCAGGCAATCCTCCGGCCAGGGCCTATGCCGCCACCGCCATCGGGCTGATCATGGAAAATTTAATGCCTCTGGTAAAAAGTATTCTGGTCCCGGGCATGAGCCCGAATAAAAAAGCCATAGGGCATGCATGTCTTACCCATGCCTCGGTGATTACCGGAATTATCCTGAACGGCAATACCCTGGTGAGTGTTAGCCTGGGGCAGATGGTGGCAAACCATTGTAAAACAGACCCCGGACATGCCATGGCCATCCTCCTTCCGGCCGTGCTGGATCTCATGGTCAAAGACCTATCTGACCTTGGCAACCTTGCCCTTCCCCTTTCCGGATCAGATGAGTACAGCGCCGTTCCGCCCCCCCAGCACCCGGGCATGGCCATCCAAAAGATCCAGTCTCTTCTAAATGAACTTTACCAAATTTCCCTGGGCACCCTGCCCCGAACCCTGGGCGAGGCAGGCCTGGACAGACAAGCAATCTCTTCTTTGGGCCTCCTGTTTTCCGATTCTGCCTCCACCGACATTCTGAAAATTACCCCGGAACAGACCCAAGCCATCCTGGTCCAAGCCCTGGACGGGATTCCCCTTACCCGGGCTCTGCCCCAACCCTGCCTGAAACAGGCCTAAAGGAGAAGTGATGTATATACCCGATTATTATGAATTCTGCTGTAGGGTGAACATGGTGGCAGGACACAATGCCCTGGAAAAAATTCCTGAACACCTCTTGTCCATGAATGCAAAAAATCCCATGATTTTAACAGACAAGGGGGTCAGGGCAGCAGGGATTGTTGATATTGTAATTGAAGCCATTGAAAACAAGCTTACCATTAAAACCATTGAAGATGAGGTTCCCCCGGATTCAGATCTAAAAGTGGTCAACCAATTGGCAGGGGTTTACCGTGAAAAAGGGTGTGACGCCATCATTGCCGTGGGGGGCGGGTCTGTTCTTGACACGGCCAAGGGGATCAATATCCTGGTCTCGGAACAGGCCGATGACCTCATGCAGTTCACCGGCGCCGGGGCCCTGAAACGAAAGTTAAATCCCCTCATCGCAGTTCCCACCACAGCCGGCACCGGTTCCGAGGTAACCATTGCAGCCGTGATTGCCGACCATGAGAATAACCGTAAAATGATCTTTGGCTCCTATTTTCTATTACCCGATGTTGCCATCATTGACCCGAGGATGACCCTTACCCTGCCCCCCCATATCACTGCTGCCACGGCCATGGATGCCATGGCCCATGCAGTGGAGGCCTTTGTCATGCTCAGCAAAAACCCCCTGAGCGATGCCCATGCCCTTGAAGCCATCCGGCTCATCTGCCGCCATCTGCCCCGGGTGATCAAAGATCCTTCGGACAGGGAGGGACGCCTGGGCCTGGCAACGGCTGCCACCATGGCCGGAATTGCCTTTTCCAACTCCACCGTTGGCATGGTCCATACCCTGGGCCACTCGGTTGGATCTGTCTGCCATGTCCCCCACGGCACCTGCATGGCCATTTTCCTGCCCTATGGGCTGGAATACAATTTCCACAAAATTGAAGATAAAATTGCCGAACTCCTCCTTCCCCTAGCCGGGGAAGAAATCTATGTTTCTACCCCCCAAAAAGATCGGGCCCGTAAAGCAATTGCCTGTATCCGCACCCTAAACCAACGGCTGAACCAAGCCACGAATGGGGCCCATGCCATCTGTTTTAAGGAAATAAAAGACAGAGAGGGAAATCCGTTGGTTCCCAAAACAATGCTGGATAAAATTGCAAAAACAGCCCTGGGAGACGGAACCATTTTTTACAATCCCGAAGAGATGGACTACCAGGACTGCCTCATGACAATTCAGGCCGCCTGGGAAGGGATTCCCCTTGAGAACAAAACAGACTAATTCAAAATGAAACAAGGATAAAACCCCATGGATATAAGAAATAAAGGTTATATGGGAAAGGTTATGAATGTGGACCTGTCCACCGGCAAAATCCAAATCCAAAAAATTTCCCATGCTGTCTATGAATCATTTTTATCGGGCATGGGCCTTGCCGCCCACCTGCTCTATCACAGGATACCGCCAAATGCCGACCCCCTGGGACCGGATAATCATCTAGGATTTGTGTCCGGTCTTCTCACCGGAACCGGCTCTCTGTTCACAGGACGTTGGATGGTTGTGGGCAAATCCCCCCTTACCCAGGGCTGGGGAGAAGCCAATTGCGGCGGCAGTTTTTCCCCGGCCATCAAGCGCTGCGGCGTGGACGGCATCTTTTTTAAAGGGATCAGCCCCACCCCTGTCTATCTGTATGTGGATGACACCACCATGGAATTAAGGGATGCACGAGAGATCTGGGGCATGGATGCAGTGGAGACGGAAACTCATCTTTTAGAATCCTCAAAAAACAAGAATGCCCGGGTGGCCTGTATTGGGCAGTCCGGTGAAAACATGTCACTGATCTCTGGGGTTTCAACGGACAAGGGCCGCATCGCTGCCCGGTCCGGCCTGGGGGCGGTCATGGGATCCAAACGATTAAAAGCCCTGGTGCTGGCAGGCACCCAAAGAATCACTGTCCACAACAAAGAAGAGATAAAACGGCTGAGCCAAATCTGCAACCGCTGGGTACAATTTCAGCCCCCCTTTGTCCCGGGATTTCTCACGGCTCCCATTGGGGCGCTCATGAGGATACTGCCGGCTGTCCTCACCCAGGACGGGCTTCTTTACAAAATTATGCTCCGGAAATGGGGCACCGTTGCCATGAACCAGATGTCCGTTGAAATGGGGGATTCTCCCATCAAAAACTGGAAAGGCACAAGTTCCGACTGGGGATTTTTCAAAAGCCGCAGTTCCAATCCCGATACGTTTACCCAAAAAGAAGTCGAAAAATTCCATTGTTATTCCTGCCCCCTGGGGTGCGGCGGAATCTGCAAAACCAATGGTAAATTTTCCGAAACCCATAAACCGGAATATGAAACCGTTCTCTCCCTGGGGGGATTTATCATGAACAAGGATATGGACTCGGTTTTTTATCTCAACGAACTGCTCAACCGGGCCGGAATGGACAGCATTTCCGCCGGCCACACCGTGGCCTTTGCCATGGAATGTTTTGAAAAAAAGATCATCACCACCAAGGATACCATGGGGGTGGAGCTTAAATGGGGAGATCCCCAAGCCATTGAATTTCTCATTGAACGAATGATCACCCGGGAGGGCATCGGCGATATTCTGGCAGACGGGGTGAAACTGGCAGCAGAACGGTTGGGTACTGGAGCGGATAAAATAGCCATCCATGCCGGTGGCCAGGAACCGGCCATGCATGATTCAAGAAATGATCCTGGATTTGCCCTCCATTACAGCGTGGAACCGGCACCGGGCCGCCATACCAACGGGGCCGGGCTTTACTATGAAATGTACCAGCTTTGGAAAAAGGTAAAGGGGGTTCCAAAAATGGGGCCCGCCTATATGAAAAGCAGCAAATACAAAAAAAATATCAAACACGCCCGCATGGGCAAGGCCAATTCCCAGTACATGAATGTGATGAACGGATCCGGGGCCTGCCTGTTCGGAGGTTTTTTAGGCACCAGGCGAATCCGGATTTTTGACTGGCTCAATGCAGCCACAGGATGGCAGATGACCCCGGAGCAATACATGGAGGTAGGCACCAATATCCAGACTCTAAAACAGGCCTTTAATGTCCGCCAGGGTCTTCACCCAAAAGACAGCCGGGTCAGTGACCGCCTCCTTGGGTTGCCCGCCCAGACCCGGGGGGCCAACAAAGGCCGCAGTGTGGATATTGATACCCTGATGAAAGATTATTGGGAATTATTTGATTGGGACAGGGAAACGGGTGTTCCCTCCCAAACCGGTATCGATAAACTTGCTTCAATTGTTTAAATTTTTGCCTAAACTTATTTTTGGAGAAATACATCATGGCATATTTTATATTAGATTCATGTATCGGATGCCAGAGCTGCAAGAGCATCTGCCCCTCCCATGCGATAACGGGTGAAAAAAAAGAGCTCCACAAAATTAATGGGGAGATCTGCATTGAATGCGGGGCCTGCGGCAGGGTTTGTCCTGCCCAGGCAGTGGAGGATAATTTCGGGCTGATCCTCCAACGAACGAGAAAAAAAGACTGGGAAAAGCCCCTCTTTAACCTGGATGTATGCATGTCCTGCGGCATCTGCCTGGACACCTGCCCCACAGGGGCTCTGGACGCCAATATGCAAAAAGTGGGCAGCAGCCATACCTTTCCCTGGCTGCCGGACGAATCGGTCTGCATGGGATGCGGATTCTGTGCGGCTGACTGCCCCGTGGATGCCATTGCCATGGGTCCCCGTGTCCTCCTCGCAACCGCTGCTCAACAGGAAGCCTGATGGCAAAAACAACCAAGGGCTCGGGCAAGGATAACCGGCAGAAAATACTTGAAACTGCCATGACCATGATTGGCGAAAAGGGGGTGGATAAAACCAGCCTTGCCCAAATTTCCAAGGGATCAGGCCTGAGCAAGGGTACCCTCTATTATTATTATGCCAGCAAAAATGAGCTGATATTTGATATTGCCGACCTGCACATGGAGCGCATCACAACCGCCCTGTTTTCCATGATGGATGAAAACAAGACCCTATCCTGGGAAGGCTTACTCACCGCTTTTTTTGACACCCTGCTCAGCTCCCATGCCCGGAGCCGCCTCCACCTGTATCTGATCCGGGAGGCCATTTCCGGCAATGAGTCCCTAAGGAAACGGTTTCAGCAAACCTATTCCCAATGGTTTGGCCTGGTGGATGAAGCCTATGGAAAAATGCCGGGGTTACAAACCAAGATTCCGGCCAAATCAAAATTTCTGGTGGCCGTGGTGGATGGTTTCATCCTCCAGGGCCTTCTGGAAACAGACCCAACCTCGGTCAAGGAAATTGTTGATCTGATGCTTAAGACCATAGACGTCTGAGTGCTTGAGGGTTGACTATTTTTGGAACTCTTTATTCTATCAAATATCGTCAACTGGAAAACAGATACGAATTAACCAGGTTGTCCGTAAAGAATAGGGGATACTACTATTTTCCCAAGGTGTTCGCAGGTCTAATTTTCATAGGGTATCCTTAAAACGGTCAGAATTACGTGCAAAAAACGGCCTGCTATTTTTTGCCCAGTGCATCGGTTTGTTCAGCTTTTTTCCCATTTTTTCCAAGGTATATTTTCATAAATTCTTTCGGGTAATGTTTTTTCATACATTCGGGACAAAGGCTGTGGCTTATATCTGCTTCAGAATATTTCTGGAGATAAACATCAACTTGCTCCCAATACCCCGAATCATCTCGAATTTTTTTACAGAATGAACATAAAGGCAATATTCCTTTTAATTGCTTAATTTCATCAAAAGCACTTTGAAGCTTTTCGTTTTTTTGATCAATGATATCAATTACTTCGAGTGTTTCACGCCATCTTCTGGTTGAAAACCAGACCAGGCAAAAAGCCAGAACGATAAAAGTGGATAGTATTTCATCTATTTCGTATCTCTCATATTGAGATGAAAACTCAACAATTTTTTCTAGGACATCAAAAATACCAAAAAGCAAATATGAAACAATTGAAATTATAGCGATTATAGCGATATCGATGATGGTTCTACTGGTATTTTTTTCCAATAAAGCCCCCCTTTGGCAATGATAGCCCCCCGTTTAGCTTGCGACCATACCGTTTGCTATCAGAGAGACGTGTGAATTACAATAAAGTTTCTTGGTATATGTTATTTTCTCACAATAGAATACTCAAATCAACGGGATAAAGAGAAAATCGCATAATTCTATTTTCTGAATTCAAATATTATAGCGCACCTTTGATCACCAGTTACATTTTCCCCCAATTGTGTTTACCCCGGTGGCCTGGGAATGGAAAAATTCGGGATATCGTATGCTGTGATTTGATTTCTTTGAATAAAATTTGGAATAACAGGGAAAATCCACAAGACTTTTGGAATCCTCTTCAAGGCGATAATTATATTTTAATTACCTGATTTTGTGAAAACCCTCTACAGGGAAGTAGTCAATACAATAAATTTATTAACATACATCAGTGTGACGTTGTTATTTCGCAAGAAAAAGTTTCGCACTAAAATATTTCAATCGTGAAAGTTCAAGATCAAAAAAATAAAGTAGACATAAATACATTCAGTGGGTGGTGCAAGAGAAATAATAATGTTGTAGTTCAACACAGACATGGCAGATTGAATTATTAAACGTTTAAAAACCTGCCATTTGCAACTCCATATCAAGATTCTTTAAAAAATCTTCATAGGTTTTGCTCATGAGTAGATCAATATTCTCTTCACTCAGACGAGCGATCTTGTTATTCCCGTTCCCGATTACCGTAAGCGTTTTTTCGACTCCAGGTCCTTTAATCATAATTACGCTACCAATTTTAAAAAAACAATTGCCTACATAGAACGCTCCACGAGTGTTGCGACCTGAAAAATCAAAGATCTCTGCTGTGATCATGAGAACGCTTTCCGAGTTTTCTGCTTCGGTGATGCCACGACGCTGTAGGCCTTCTTTAATAAGCCCTCGCAAGAGTTGCTCAGGTTTTGCATCACATTGGTATATCCACTCATTCGGCGAATTAGAAAAGATAAACATCTCTGTTCCTGCAGGGCGTTTATCTTCTATCTTGCCAATCATTGCAATACCCTTCTCTGACACGCCTGTTTTTGTGGAAACTACCCCTGGCGCAGAGAATGACTGCATATGGGTACAGCCGGTCAGGAACAACGCGAACATGACCGTGAGGGCAATCAACATTGTCACCGTATTGTGGAGAAAATTCATAGTTTTACCTCCAGATTTATTTTGGAAAATTGTCAATTATCTTTAAAATGGAAACTTTCTTTTTGTCAATCAAAATATAAGAATTATTAACGAGTTGAAATCAACACTCAACCGGACACAAGTACAACATAATGAATATCCAAATTTGACTAAATAAACCAAGCACTTCTATAAAATATTCCTTCACAGTCAATTGTAACCTTTGGTTTAGGAAAGGGCCTGGTAATACAATTATAAACATCCGGAAAGATTAGAACACAAAACGCAAAAAGCCCTATCACGAAAATCGTGATAGGGCTTTTTGAAGAATAATCTGGCGGCGTTCTACTCTCCCAAATTGCCAATCTTATAGTCACCATCGACGCTAAAGACCAAAACTTATAATCAGGCCTTCCGTGTTCGAGATGGGAACGGGTGTGACCTCTTTGCTATAACCACCAGATTAAGATGGTTGGATCCGAAACTTTAGAAAAGGTTTGTAATTCCCAGTGTTTCATAAATCCTAAAATTTGCTGTTGTAAATTTAGCGTTTAGATATGTTTGCATGCAGCGTTCAAACTTAATTGTGGAGGAAGTGGCTAAGCCTCACGACCTATTAGGACCAGTTAGCTGAACACATTACTGTGCTTACACACCTGGCCGATCAACCTTGTAGTCTTCAAGGGATCTTTAGTCTATAAATAGATGGGATATCTAATCTTGAAGTTGACTGGCAAAAAAGATATTCGTGGGCCTTCACTGAAAGATCCCCCCAGAAGCAGAGATCCCCTTATAAAATCCGAGATATAGTGTACATATGGAAAAATTTCGCTGTAGCCCAAAAAAATGTTGCAAAAATAATTAAGCTGCTTTACTATCCATTTCATGAATCAGGAACTGAAAAAAAAAATTGTCCATAATCTCATGCAGGTCGCCAGAAAATATGCCGAGGTGGAGAGCTTTCCCATTGGCGTTACCGGGGAAAAAAACATTTCGACCCGGGAAGCCCATGCCATCGAAAGCATTGGGGATAACCAGTGTGCAAATGTGACGGAGATTGCCAATTATTTTGGCTTTACCAAAAGCGCTGCGTCACAGCTGGTCTCCAAACTCACCAAACAGGGGTTTGTGGTCAAAAAACAGGCCAGCCACAGCAACAAGGAGTTACAGCTCTCCCTGACGCCCCTGGGTTGGCAGGCCTTTGAAGCACACGCCCGGATGCACGGCCAGGATCAACAACATATCATGGAGGCCATGGACAACGTGGAAATTGGCGATCTGGCACGCTTGAATGAACTATTAAACAACCTCAATCGTATTATGGATAGACGGTTGAATACCGAATAATTTTTATGAGTACCCCTCCGGAAATGCCAATTTGTCCATTTCCGGGGGGAGATGTGTAAAATTTTTTTATAATATTAGTTAAGCAACTTAATCATATTAAAGAAGGAAAGAACCATGAAAAAAGCAATGGCAGGTCTGGGATCTATAATCCTGCTGGGATTTGTACTGTTTTGTACCGAAAATAGGCAGTTTTCCACACTCGTTTCGGCCCAGGATCAGGTAGAAAAAAACATTGTCCAGCCTGTTCCAACAGCCCGGGCAACACCATGCCTGGCGGAACAATCCTTCCGGTTACCAGGCAAGGTCACGGCGGCCCACCGGGCAGAACTGTCCTTTCAAATAGCGGGTCAAATAGAACAGATGGACATTCTTGAAGGACAACAGGTAAAAAAAGGCACTCTGCTTGCATCTCTTGATCGCAAAAATCACCTCTACGCGGTCAGATCGGCCACGGCAAGCTATCAGGCATCAGACCAGAATTTTAAACGGGCGTCACAACTCTATAAGGAAAAGGTGATGAGCAAGGCCCAGTTTGATACCGCCCAATCTGTCCATGATATTGCCCGGGCAGAACTGGACATGAAGGAAAAAATCCTGGCTGATACCCGGTTGGTCGCTCCCTTTGACGGCATGGTGGCAAAACGCTATGTGGAAAAAAAAGAGCATGTGGACAAGGGAGAACCGGTTCTCCTGCTACAGGATGCCTCCCGGATAGAAGTTGAAGTGCAATTGCCGGAAAAGCTGGTTGCCATAGGCAATGTTGATATTCTGGAGCAGTTGTATGTTCGTTTTGACGCCAATCCAAAGCTCACATTCCCGGCTGAGGCAATGGAGTTGAGCCTGGAATCAAACCAGGACACCTGCACCTATGCCCTGGTCATCAAACTGCCCCCTCCTGCAGACATGCATATTCTCCCCGGCATGACGGCCAGGGTCAGCGGGGTCATTAAACAATCAGCGCTTAGCACGGTAAAAAGAAATTGTGTACTGGTTCCGGTTGAAGCCGTGGTTTTTGATCCCAATGCCCATCCCTATGTCTGGATTATCGATCCAAAAACACAGACAGTCCGAAAACGGCAGGTTCAGATAGGCCCAATGCATGGCAACAGCATTGAAGTCATTAAAGGAATACGTGTTGATGAACTAGTGGCAACAGCCGGGTTGCGCAGCCTCGATGAAGAACAAGCGGTTCGCCCGATGAAGGCCGGTAAGGAGGGATTGGAAGGATGAACAATCTTGGTTTATATGCTGTCCGCTACAAAGTTGTCACCCTGGTTTTCAGCGTCATTATTGCCCTTGGCGGAATATTCAGCTTTCTGCATATCGGACGCCTGGAAGACCCGGAATTTACCATCAAGGAAGCAGTGATCTATACCCATTACCCGGGTGCATCGGCAAAACAGGTCGAACTGGAGGTGACCGAACCCATTGAAACGGCCATCCAGCAGTTGAAACAGCTCAAGGAGGTTCGTTCCATCTCCCGGGCCGGCATCTCCATCATTTTTGCGGAAACTCAAGAGATATACGACAAACATAATCTCCCCCAGGTGTGGGATGAGTTGCGCCGTAAGGTAGGTTCTGTCAACGGCCAACTGCCGTCAGGCTGTCAGATGCCAGTGGTCAATGATGATTTCGGCGATGTCTACGGGGTGCTTTTTGCCATCACCGGTGACGGATACGACAAAATCCAGCTTAAGGCATATGCCGAGGATTTGCGCCGAGAACTGCTCACCTGCACCGATGTCGGCCGGATCGATTTTTGGGGCCTGCCCCGGGAAGCGGTTTTTATCGAGATTGATCGGGCCAAGCTAGCACAACTCGGCTTGAATCCCGAAATCATTTTTTCCACCCTCCGCAGGCAAAACAGTGTCACTCCGGCAGGGGCCGTGCAGGTAGGGTCGGAATACATTCCCTTTCGCATTACCGGGGATTACGACGCCATCAAAGATATCGGCAACCAGCTCATCAGCGGCTCCCAGGGGCGCATGATCCGATTGAAAGAAATTGCCCGCATTAAACATGACATTATCACACCGGCTTCGGAACTCATGCGCTATAACGGAAAAGATGCCGTGACCCTGGGTATTTCAACAACATCCGGCGGCAATGTCATTGCCATGGGCGATTCCATTGACAAGCGTTTGCACGAACTTAAGGCGAACACGCCCCTTGGCATAACCATCCATACCATCACCAGCCAATCCAAAATCGTGGAAAATTCTGTTGCAGGATTTGTCGCCAACCTGATCTCTGCGGTTGCCATTGTTATTTTGTTGCTGGTTATTTTCATGGGCTGGCGTGAAGGGCTGGTCATCGGTTTTGTGCTGATTCTCACCATTCTGGCGACCCTGCTGATCATGAAATCCCATGGAATCACCTTGCAGCGAATCTCTCTGGGGGCGCTGATTATTGCCCTTGGCATGCTGGTGGACAACGCCATCGTTGTCACGGAAGGAATCATCATTAAACTGCGTCAGGGCATCGGCCGGGAACAAGCTGCTGATCAGTCGGTGAAAGAGACCATGTGGCCGCTGCTGGGAGCAACCATTATCGCCATCCTGGCCTTTGCAGCCATTTCCCTTTCCCAGGATATGACCGGGGAGTGGCTGGCCAGTCTGTTCCAGGTGATCTGCATCTCCTTGGGGCTGAGCTGGTTCTTTGCCATCACCCTAGCGCCCTGTCTTTGTGCCATGGTGCTGCCTGTTCCCAAAACCTGTGGGGAAAAAAATCACTCACAACGCTTTTTCAAGTATTACAAAAGCATTGTCGGCAAGGCCATTGATTACCGGTGGCTGACCCTGGCAGGGGTGATGGGACTTCTGGTCGTTGCCATGTGGGGCTTTGGTCATGTCAGGCAGGATTTCATGCCCGATATGAACCGCCCACAGCTTACCATTGATATCTGGATGCCCCAGGGAACACATATCAACAGCACGGCAAACCAGCTTGAACGGATCGAGCAGCACGTTGCCTCCCTTGTTGGGGTAGGTGATATTTCAAGCTTTGTGGGCCGGGGGCCTTTGCGGTTTCTTCTCACCTTTTCTCCAGAGATGCCGGACAATGCCTATGGACAACTGCTGGTGGATGTGGACGATTTTCACCGTATTCCGGAACTGAAAAAAAACATTCAGCAGTGGCTGGACCAGGAGGTACCCCAGGTCATAGGCAGTGTTGATGCCTTTAAACTGGGTCCCGGGGGAGGAGCCGTGATCGCCCGTCTGAGCGGGCCGGAAACCCAAACCCTGCGTAGCCTTTCTATACAGGTGATGGAATTGATGGCCCAAAATCCCAACAGCCGCAGTATTCGTACCGACTGGGGCAACCCGATCAAAGTCAGTGAGGTTGATTTTGCCGATCTCAGAGCACAGGGGCTGGGTATTTCCCGTCCTGAAATCGCCTCCTCCATTGCCATGAATTTTACCGGTTCCGTTGTCGGCCAATACAGACATAGGGACGATTTGCTGCCCATTATCCTGCAACCGCCAAAAGAACAGCGCGACACCATCGATGCCCTTGATGAGGTGCAGGTCTTCAGTCAGATGAAAAACAAATGGGTGCCGGTGCAGCAGGTAACCAACGAAACAAGCATTGGGGCTGAGGACAGCATCATCCACCGTCTTAACCAGAAACGAACCCTGCGGATCTTCTGCAAACAACGGGAGGGAACCACCGACACGCTCTTTCGCCAATTGTCCCCGATTATCGAGAAAAAATTAAAACTGCCTCCGGGCTACACCCTGGAATGGGGCGGCGAACACGAAGAGCAGGTTGAGGCCAATACCAAACTGATGTCCAATTTCCCCATTGCCTTTGCCGGGATGTTTCTGATCACCGTTCTTCTCTTTAACAGTCTGCGGTATCCTTTCATCATTTTCATGGGACTGCCCCTGCTTGTTGTCGGGGTTGCCCCGGGCATGCTCATCGCGGACAAGGCATTCGGATTTATGGCCATGCTCGGTTTCTTAAGCCTGTTTGGCATGTTGATCAAAAACGAGATCGTCCTGCTGGATCAGATCAAGGTGGAACTGGCCGGCGGAAAAGAACCGTTTACGGCTGTGCTTGAATCTTCTGCCAGTCGTATCCGTCCGGTCACCATGGCAACCTTCACCACCGTGCTCGGCATGATTCCACTGCTGACAGACGCCTTTTTCAGCCCCATGGCCGCAACCATCATGGGGGGGTTAAGCTTTGCCACACTGCTCACCTTGTTTGTGGTGCCGGTATTTTTTTGCACGCTTTTTTCAATCCGAAGACCTGCTGCTAAACGTTTTTAAGGAAAAATCATATGACTTCTTTTTTTCAATATTACCAAATCAAAATACCAGGGCTTCTCCTGTTGTTTTTCTTGTTGCCTCTCTTTTTTGAAGCCGACGCAAATGCGGAGAAACCCGTACCGCTTTCCATGGATATCCCCCATGGCCGGTTGACCCTGGTCCAGGCACAACAGATGGCCCTGAAGGCCTCTCCCCGGGTTGCCGAAATGCTGGCCCGTATTCAAGAGGCCCAGGCTGTTTGCGAACAGGCACGGGCAAGCTTGTGGCCAACCTTGTCCGTTCATGCAGGTCACGACTGGCAGAATCTTTCCATGCAACCTGACTGGAGTCCCGAGGTACGGATGGACGAAAGCTTTAAACATTTCAATACAGGGGTTCAGTTAAACTGGCTGTTATTTGACGGGTTCAGCCGGCAGGCGTCCATTCTGGGGGCAAAGGCCGGAACACAGGCTGCCAAAGATGTTGCCAATGATGTTTGCCGCCTGCTTGCCGAATCGGTGGCCGGCGCATATTACCAGGCGCAACTGGCAGCCGAAGGCATGCAGATTGCCCGGCAAAACAGCCTGTTTAACCGCAATCTGGAACTGGATGCTGAAAAACGCAGCCGTGCAGGCGCAATTCCCCTGGCAGAGTATTTAAATTTCTCCGTCAAATCCCTGCAGGCGGAAAATAATTTTCTCAAAGCCAGGCGGTACTATTCAGTGGTTTGCATTATGCTGGCCAAACTATTGGCTTTACCGGAACCCCGGCTTGATCGGGAAATGTATCCAATGGAAGGAGAGCCCATCGAAACCCTGGCCAAATTACCGCAGCTTAAGGATGAACTGGCCTATGCAATGACGCATCGACCGGACTTACACGCCCTTGACGCCACCGAGACGGCCCTGGTCCAGAAAAAACGGAGTGACAAGGGGCAGTACTACCCCAAAGTATATATCCACGGCAATTATGACTATGATCAATACAATAACTACGGAACCATTGATCAGGAAGAGCACGGCAGCGCAATTGGTCTGAGTTTGGACTGGGAACTGTTCAACGGCGGGCAGCGTTCGGCAAAAATAAGTGAAACCCAGGCCAAATTGATGCAGTTGAAAAGGCAAAGAGACCAAAAGATTCTGGAAATCCAGGCCGCCCTGGAACAAGCCTTGGTACGAGCGGATTCCACACGGGCCGTCTATCAACGTGAACGCTATACCCTGACGCTGGTTCAGCAAATCCGTGACCATGTGGAACGATCCTACCGGGTGGGAACCACAACATTGACACGGCTCAACGAAGCCCAGACAGATTTGGTAACCATCCAGGCGGCGGTGGCCACCAGCCGCATCACCTACCTGCAGCAACTGGAAAGCCTCAGGGCTGCCAGCGGCCGGATTCTGGAAGGAATACAATAAAAGAATCATGCTGCGAACAAGATTTATTAATCATGGCGGTATTAATTGCTCCTGCTTGATACCGCTTTAAAATTGGAGAAAACCTATGAAAAGCAAACAAGAGATATTAAAGGAAAGCCAGACAAGAAAACATTGCAAGCAAAAACAGGGGCATAATGGACATGGACCCAGCAGTTTTTGGATGCACGACCCGGAATTTGTTTTTAATGAACTTGAAATTAAGAATGGGGACAGGGTTCTTGACCTGGGCTGCGGCGCAGGCGATTATTCGATTAAAGCATCCGGCATTGTGGGAAACTCGGGTATTGTGGTTGCACTGGACCACTTGCCGTCCACCATCAATGCTCTAAGAGAATCAGCCAAATCCCAAGGGTTGACAAACATCAAACCCATGGTCGTAAATCTCCTTGATCCCCTGCCACTTGCGGACAATGATATGGATATCTGCCTGATATTTACTGTATTGCATATATTTGATATTCCAAAACAGGGTAGGCAAATATTTAAAGAGGTGGGGCGTATTTTAAAAACAGGCGGACACATGGCAATCATTGAGTGTAAAAAAGAAGAGATGCCCTTTGGCCCGCCCATGCATATGCGACTTTCCCCGGAGGATGTGGAATTGTCACTAAAGGATTCCGGGTTTAAAAAAACAGGGATTACCGATCTTGGATATAATTATCTGATTCAGTTTGTCCGGGAATAGGTATTGATACAGAACCATGGTTGCAATTATTTTTTCAAGAAAGCCCTTAAGTGGCTATAATTATGAAATAGAGAGAGGAAATGCAGACAAAGAAAGATAACAGGCTGTTTGATTTTGAAAACATCCCCGGGTGTTTTCAAAATGATATCCCCGGGTTTGAACAAAAGGTCCGACAGGAAATGAGTATCCGTCCCGGCCTTTGGTTGAGTAAAATGAATTTCTCTCCACAACAGGAGATTCATATGAGATATAAGAAAAAATATCCGGTTGTGGATTTTGGCTTTGTTTTCTCCGGGGACATAAAAAAAAATATTGGGAACAATTCTCCCAGCTTAAAAGAGCTGCACGTTAAAAGCGGCATTAGCGGTGTCCAATATGCAGGGGAACAGGAAGGACAATTTACCATCAATTCTGAAAAAAAACAGCAGATACTCCACATCCATGCGAGTCTCCCGTTTCTGAAGGGACTGTTGAAAAATGAATATTCTATTTTACCATCTTACCTTAAATCACTTCTTAAAGATGGGGTACAAAATAATTTTTCCAGCAGTAACCCCATGTCACCTGACATACAGGCTGTGGTTTATCAGATCCTAAACTCTTCAAGCAATGCGATCCCCTGGCATCTTTATCTTGAAGGTAAAATTCTGGAACTGCTTTCCCTGAATCTTGCCGCATTGAGCATCAACCAGACAAAACCAGACGGTATTCTTCTGAGTCCTGAAGAAAAACAAAAAATTACAATGATAAAAGAAATCCTGGTCAAAGATTTATATTCCCCCCCCACCCTGCAACATCTTTCATCCACGGCAGGCCTAAGTGTCAATAAACTTCAGGCAGGATTCCGTGAGATTTACGGAAAAAGCGTATTTAATTATCTCAGGGAACATAAGATGCAAACGGCAAGATTTCTTCTGGAAAAAAGCCAGACAAATGTCAGTGAAACAGCATGGCGGGTGGGTTATACCAATGTCAGTCATTTTGGCTCTGCCTTTAAAAAAAGATTTGGCATCCTGCCCAAGCAGTATTTAAGGGCGTCATTAAAAAATCAAAAGTCCTGGGCAGCAGTGAAAAATGAACTATAAAACCAGGAAGGAAAATTTATGGGCAGGAAAATTTGGTGATGAGTATGCTGCAAAGGCTCAACCGGATAAACTAACCTGGAATATTGCTTTATTTTCCAGGGTATTGAAGAATATCTCAAAAATTACATCTGCCATTGAATTGGGAGCCGGCAGGGGGGATAATCTCCAGGCAATTGGAAAGATCATACCGGGCATAGACCTTTCCGCCGTGGAAATAAATAATAAGGCGATCCATATTATCAATCAAATAGGGGGGATCAAAACCTACCCCATCTCCATTCTGGACTTCAGCCCTGGGAAAACCTGGGACTTTGTTCTTATCAAAGGTGTTTTAATTCATATTGATCCTGATGAACTCAAAAACGTATACAGAATTCTTTATAAAGCAAGCCGCTGTTACATATGCATTGTAGAGGACTCAGATATGCGGGAAGAAGGCAATCAGGACTTTGCCGAATCATTTTCATCCATGTTCAAAAATTTAAAAATTGTGGATTCCGGGCCGACATATGGTGAAACCAACGGGTCCAAAAATAATTGGTATGTATTTAAAAAAGCAGAGACGTATCAACTTAATTACCATTTGTCTCAATGGAATATGCCCCGGTAATCCTCACACCTGCAAAAATTGCTGCTAACTACATCAGGGAGGCTGGAATGGAAAATCGGATCAGCCTTCTTGTCGGAAATTTCAACCAGGATTCCATCGGCTTGACCAGGGATTTATAGCAGATGCAATGGTGGATGCAGGATTCAGATCCGTCAGGTCCCGCACCATCCCGACCTGTTCTGCATGGGAAACCATGGACATGGATATCGCCCGAAAATAGCCAGAACAATCGTACCGTCCTCAATCTGCCGGATAGACCCCGGTGGATCCATTTTTAAAAGAGATGTCACCGGGGTAAAATCTGTGTTGGGCCGGGCAGAAAAAGGGCCAGGCTTCTTGTATGATACAGATCATAGAGTATAGGAATTATAATCAAAGTAATTAGAAAGGACGCTATGAAAATTTTAAATATTTATGCTTCACTGAACGGCCAGACAGAAAAAGTGGCCAGGGAAATCGAAAAAGCCTGCATTGAAAATGGGTGCATGGTGGCGACGATCAATGTTCGAGAGAGTGTTCAAGACCAAATGCAAGCAGTGGATCTGCTGAAGAGTGATATCACCTTTATCGGTTCGGGGGTATACACATGGCTGCCGGTAAAACAGATGCTCAAGTGGATTGAAATACAACTGGCATCCGCCAGGAACAACGGCCTGATACTTCCCGGTTCCCCCCGGATCCCAGGCAAATTTGCCTGCGTGTACAGCACCTATGCAGGACCCCACACAGGTGAAGCAGAGGCAATACCGGCCATAAAGTATATGGGCCAGCTGTTCGACCACCTGGGGATAACAATTGCAGGCGAATGGGCCATCCCCGGGGCCTTCATACCCGAAAAAATGCAGGCCATGAACACCTCGGGCAGGCTTGGCAACATAGAGGGCCGTCCCAATGCCCATGACCTGAAAATGGTCCGGGAACAGACCCTAGGGCTTATCAAATCCCTGGAAGCCGGGGTGAAGGCAATAAAAATCATGGGGACCAATGCCTGATAAGGTCCCCTATCCTTCTGCCCCCCCCCAAAAAAAGCCTTTACACTTTGGAATGAAAACCCGGGGGTAAAGGTTTTTTATATACAATAAGGTTGTTAAGAAACATGAGAAAAATCGGCATATTAGTAGGATTGGGAAACATGTTGGGGGCTTTTGCCACTTATTTTTATTTTAAATGTTTCGTTTTCTCGAACCATGATAATCAAAATATCCCGGAATATTATGACATCCTATTTTTCCTGGCAGTCTTGGTAATACTGGCCTCTCTGGGCTTTGCTATATTTAAAAAAAAGGCGGTCAAAACCTTTTATGCGGTGGCCACCGGCAGGCAAAACATATCCGAGTTTGATCCTTTTATGATTCATCATCTTCAAAGAGGAGCCCTCCTGCACCCAATGGTTATAACCATGGTATCCTTTTTGGTATGGGTTCTGGCCGGTTTTATTTTCGGATTTCTGAAACCTTTAATCACGGCCAATTATTTCAATCTAACAGGCCTAGATCTGCTGTACCACCTGAGGCGATTTCTGGGAATCATCCTTCTTGGCGGCGGGGTGACCTGCCTGACCCTTTTTTTTATTCTGGAAAACGTCTGGCGCCCCCACATCCCAAAGTTTTTTCCCGAAGGCCATTTAAACCAGGTTAAACATATTTTTAAAATCAGTATCAAAAAACGGTTTATAGTGGCAACCATGGGGAGTGTTTTAATTCCGCTGTCGATCATGGTAACCACAATTGTTTCACATATTCAACAGCTCCACCTGGCCGATGCGCTGACCCGGAGCCGGCTGATCTCTTCACTTTATTGGGAGTTGTTGTTTATTTCCCTGAATTCGGTGACCATTACATTGATCCTGACCTATTTTTTATCAAAAAGTATCTCAACGCCCCTGCTAGAGATCAAAAAAGCCATCAAGGCCTTGAAAAATAATAACTTTGATACCCGGGTGGAAATCATGTCCAATGATGAGCTGGGCGATGTATCCCAGGGGATAAATGCCATGATTGAATGCCAGGGTGAAAACTGCCGGGTAAAAGATTGCCTTTGCAGATACATGGGTAAAGAAATCCGGGATAAAATCATGTCGCGGCCCACCATGGAAGGCGAGATGAAGCGGGTTACCCTGCTCTTTGCCGATCTGAGAAACTTTACAGGCCTGGTGGAAAAAAATCATCCCAGGCAGGTGGTAAAAATTTTAAACCAATATCTTAATGAAATGACCCTGGCGGTAGAGAAACACAATGGGCTTGTTCTCCAGTACGTGGGGGATGAGGTTGAGGCTGTTTTCGGAATGTCCGGCGGGTCTGAGGATCATCCGGATATGGCGGTTCAGGCTGCCCTGGCAATGAGAACCCGACTGGCATTGCTAAATAGAACCCTTGAAAAGCAAGGGCTTAAACCATTGGCCCACGGCATTGGAATCCATACCGGAGCCGTTCTCGCCGGGAATATCGGCAGCAAGGAAAGAATGTCCTATGCCCTGGTGGGAAATACGGTGAATACAGCTTCCCGCCTGGAAGGGCTGACAAAAACACATAATTTGGATATTATTATAAGCCAGACCACCCATAGTTTATTAACAGGCTCCTATGTCACAAAACAGCTTGGGCCTGTCAGGGTAAAAGGCAAGGATGACAACTTGATTGTTTATACCCTTTTGTCCTAGTAAAGGACTTCCTCCTCTCCCGTCTGTTTGTAATCAATTCCATTGTGTCTGATGGATGTTTTCAGGATGGCGGTTATTCTCATATGGCCCCCGGACAATCCCCCCGGGGCAAAAAGAAATTCGCCAGGGGTAGAACGAAAATCCCATGCAGGTTATTTCATCTGACATAAGATTTTATTTTCCAGGCCAATTAGCCCGGAGTTGAAAGGAGAAACACAATGTTTGCATTTGGAATTGATATTGGATCCGCAGCCGTCAAGACGGCAGTGGTGGACGAAAAAAACCGGGTGGTTTGGGCTGACTATGCACTGCACCGGGGTGATATCCGGGGCATGGTGAATTTTTTGTTAAAAAAAATGACGGAAAATTTTCCCCCCGAACAATTGGGCACAGGTGCGGTTACCGGAAGCGGGCAGGCGCTTGTATCCGACCGGATCAAGGCGGTCAACGAAGTTGCGGCAACGGTTGCGGCAGGTCGGGCCACATCTGAAAGGGCAGCCTCTGTTGTGGAAATCGGAGCCCAGACCGCCAAATATATTACCGGCCTTAAAGGTGAAAACGGCCATGGGATCAAAATGGCCATGAATGCCAATTGCGCCTCAGGCACCGGGGCATTTATAGAAGAGCAGGTGTCCCGGTTGGATCTTAACCTCGAAGATTTTTCCGACTATGCTGCCAGGGCCAAATCCGTTCCCAGGATCGCAGGCCGGTGCGGGGTGTTTGCGAAAACCGATATCACCCATCACCAGCAGGAAGGAGTCCCGGTGGAAGATATTCTCCTGGGCCTTGCCTATGCCGTGGTCCGGAACTTCAGGGTCAGTGTCATGAAAAAACTGCCCATGGAAACTCCCATCCTCTTTACCGGCGGGGTTGCCCATAACAAGGGAATCGTCCGGGCTTTCCAGGATGTTTTGAAACTTGAGCAAGAGGAGCTGATCATCCCGGAGCATTTCAGTGTCCTAGGGGCGGCAGGGGCTGCCATGATTGCCCTCAAGGAACACCTGGAAACCGACATACTTTCCCGGGAGGGACTTGCATCCCTGTCCTCTGCCGACCTGATATCAAGCCGGCGTCAAACCCTTGCTTCAGTGGGCATCAGCCTGCCTCCCCTGGTTTCTTTTGGCCGGGACGACAACAGGGGCAAGCACGAGGTTTCCATTTCCCTTGAATCTGACCCCAGCTTTTATCTTGGCATTGACGTGGGCTCCACAAGCACCAATCTTGTGCTGATTGATCCACAGGCCCGGGTTTTTGACTACAGATATTTAAGGACCCGGGGCGAGCCTGCCGCTGTTGTCCGCCAGGGCCTTGAGGAGCTTAAATCGGCTTACGGCAGCCGGATGAATATTCTGGGCACCGGGGTGACAGGATCGGGCCGTTACCTTATCGGCAAAATGATGGGGGCTGACATCATAAAGGATGAAATCACGGCCCAGGCAAAGGCTGCCGTAGCCTTGGACCCCGAAGTGGATACGGTATTTGAAATCGGGGGCCAGGATTCCAAATTCATTTGTATCAAGGACGGACAGGTAGCAGATTTCCAGATGAACAAGGTCTGCGCCGCCGGAACAGGTTCCTTCATCGAGGAACAGGCCCAGAAGTTTAACATTCCCATTGACGATTTCGGCATGATCGCCTTGAACAGCAACCATCCCATAGATCTGGGCGAACGGTGTGCCGTGTTCATGGAAACCACCCTGGCGGGACACCTGGCCCAGGGAGCAGAAAAAACCGACCTGGCCGCCGGGCTGTGCTATTCCGTGGTAAAAAATTACCTGAACCGGGTGGTGGGCGCAAAAAAAATCGGCAGCCATATCCTGTTCCAGGGGGGATTGGGCCACAACCAGGGGGTGGTCAACGCTTTCAGAGCCGTTTTGGACAAAAAGATTGAGGTCCCGGAATTTTTCAGCGTCACAGGTGCCCTGGGCGCTGCGATTCTGGCCAGAGAGGCTGTGGAAAACAAAAAAAACGATCAAAAAGATTATCCCCAGGAATGCCGGCAAAAGGAATCCCCCAAGACAGCCCTGAAAAACCAATACGCAAACCATATCCAGAATCTGGTATTTGATGGCTACACAGGAGTCATGGACCCGGACAAAAAAACCGTGGGGCTTCCCCGGGCATTGTTCACATTCGGCATGTTTCCCATGTTTCATACCTTTCTTAAAACCCTTGGGTTTAACGTGATCCTGTCCCCGCCCTCAAACGAGGAAACTCTTGCGCTCGCCCAGGAACACTCCCTGGATGAGACCTGCTTTCCGGTCAAACTGGTCAACGGCCATATTGCCTGGCTGATATCCCAAAAGGTGGATTACATTTTTTTCCCGGACCTGTATACGGTTTCTCATCCAGGCTCCGAGTCCCGGCAAAATTACGGGTGCGCCTATATGCAGCTTGCCTTTAAACTGATGAACCAGGCCATGGATTTGGAACGGAAGGGCATCACCCTGCTGGCCCCCACCATTGCCTTTAGTCTGGGGCCGGAATTCATGAGCCAAAGTTTTACCTCCCTGGGCCTGCAGCTTGGCAGGACAAAGGAACAGACCATGGCAGCCCTTGGGGCATCCATGAAGGCCTTCCAGCAGTTTGAAACCCGATTGATCCGTCACGGGAAAGAGATCCTCAAGACGGTGGCTCCGGATGAAAAGGCCTTTGTTCTGATTTCCAAAATATACGGGGTGGCAGACCCGGTGCTGAACCTTGGCATCCCAGACCGGCTGGCCGAGATGGGATATAAGACCCTTTCCTTTTTTGACCTGCCCGAAGGCAATATTTTCCAGGAACATCCCAACATGTACTGGCCCTTTATCCAGCATATCCTGGACCCGGCTTATCTGATCAAGGAACATCCCAACCTCTTTGCCATTCTTTTGACACACCACGGCTGCGGCCCGGATTCTGTGGCATCCCATTTTTTTGGGGAAATTATGTCGGACAAGCCGTTTCTGGCCATTGAGGTGGATGAGCATTCCTCAACCGTGGGGGTCATGACCCGGCTGGAGGCCTTTGTGGACCGCATTTCCCACATTCCGGTCCAAAAGGTCGACTCCGTGGAAACCTATGAAAAAGAAATCATCCACACACCTGTACACATCTTCCGAGACATCGAAAGCCTGCCTTCCGGTACCCGGATTTTTCTTCCCAACCTTTCCTTTTATTCCGCCCTGTCCAGAAAAATTCTGGCCCGGAAGGGAATATCTGTGGGGCTCCTTTCCCTGGCCGATGAAAATTCTTTGAACAAGGGAAGGTGCCATACCACGGCCAATGAATACGTTTCCCTGACCGCCCTCCTGGGAGACGTCCTGAAAAGCCTTGACCATGACCCGGACCCGAAAACAGCCGCCTTTTTCATTCCCCAGACCGAAGGGGGAGAAGTGGACGGGCAGTACAGCCGCTTTATCCGGACAAAGCTGGACCAGGAAGGGTTCAAGGATACGGCTCTTATATCCCCCTTTATAGAAGATGGTATCGCAGTAGACCCTGATACCCTGCATCAAATTTTTCTGGGAATACTGGCAGGAGACCTGGTCTGGCTGGCCCCGGCCCAGCACCGCCAGGCCCACCTATCCTTTTTGACCAGTCTGATCAAAAGAAAGGGGCTGGACCTGGACAGCCTGGCAGCACTTGCCGTAACCATCGGCAAAGATGTGCAGTCCCAAAATTTTAAAAAGCAAATTTTTGTAACGGGCGATCCTTTGGTCCTGTACAACGATTTTTTAACGGGCTCCCATTTTTCCTGGCTTGAATCCCAGGGCCACCGGGTGATCTATGCCCCCATGAGCGAATATATGCTTTTGTTATGGAAGGACTGGGTTGAACAGAACAGCAAAAGTAATACCCCTCAGCTTCTGGAACGGATCCGGGACCTGGGGGGCCTGATCAGGGACCTGGACAAGCACCTTGCTGCCAGCAGTGCTTTTTCAAAGGATCTGGACCGCCTGGCAGGGCTTGCCCATGAAACTCTGGGATATTACGCAGGGGCCAACGGCCGGTACCGGATGGCCAAGTGCCTGGATATAGGTCCTGTGGCTGACGGCATTATCACCGTATCTCCCATGTACGAAAACACAGGAATTTCCCTGAATGCCCTGGGCCGGAAGCTTGCCCTTCCAATGCTCAACCTCACCCTTGACGGTAACCAGAACCAGTCGGACAAGACACGGATAGAGGCATTTCTTTACTATTTATAATAAGGAGAAAAAAAACAATGAATTCAAAAGAGAGGGAGCAGTTAAAAGAAAATCCCAGAAGCAATTTTGACCGGGCCATCCAGAACAGGGACATTGCCACCTGCCTGGTCAAAACCGCTGAAATACACGGCCACTATTGCCCGGGAAGCGCCTTTGGCGTGATGGCAACCCTCATGGGGCTGAAAATTCTGGGCGGGAACACCTCGGAGGGAATGGAGGATCTCATGGCCATCGTGGAGATCAACGCCTGTTTTGCCGACGGGGTTCAGGCCGTGTCCGGGTGTACCCTGGGCAACAATGCTCTGGTTTATCGGGACCTTGGAAAAATGGCCGTGACCTTTGCCCGGCGGGACAACCAGGCCGGTGTAAGGGTAAAAATTAAGGGTAATCTCCGGGAGCATGTGGACCGGGTCCAGCCGGAATTTTTCCCGCTGGTGGAAAAGATGATTGTGGACAGAGAAGGCAAACCACACGACGAAAAGGCCTTCAGGGAAAAGGGTCGCCAGGCCGCCTTTGCCCTGATTCAACATCCCTTTGACACCTATTTTGAGACCCAAACCGTCCAGGCCGGCCTGCCCCCCTATGCCCCCATTGTTCAAAGCCTTGTCTGCCCGGGATGCGGTGAGACGGTCATGGTCACCAAGACCGCCTGGAAAGGGGAAAAATTTGGATACTGCCGGGCCTGTGCCGGGGCAGGGATTCCCAATGTGGACGGCCGGGGTATTGGACAGGATTTTCTTTAGGGCCAGCCAGGATTTTGATAGACATGATTTTGCAAGTTAGGCGTTTTTAATATTTGTTTGCAGGCCATTTCAATTGGTGCTATGAAATCATCAATTGAATTTAAAAACTTTTTGGTCAGATAACATTCAAATTGGCGGCGTATCCAGATCTGTATAATCATTGGTCAAGGCCTCTATCTATCGTGGCAAATATATGAAAGGGTAACAAATGAAACCCAAAATTGCAGTTATTGGGGAATATTATGAAAATTTTTATCCCCATACATCCTTGAACAAAGCTCTTGATTACTTGCAGGAAAGACAATGGATGTATATCTCAAAAGCGCAACGTTTGCTCACAAACTGTATAGCTGTGATGAAACAAAAGAAAACTATTATTGTAATTTTGGCATTAACCCTGAATTCAAACAACATCTGGCTCACCCCCAGATAGCTATTTCCGGTGTGGATCAAGATAATGAAATACGTATCATTGTAATACCGAGTAATAAATTTTTTCTGATTACATTGTTTGTCCCTCAGACCAAATCGCTACCGGGGTCTCCACATCCTATAATCAATGATTTCGTAAATGCAGTCTGTTCAAAATTAACATAAAGACCACATTCCTTGAAACGTTGATCTAATTTCACAAGAAGTTTCTCGGCTTTGCTTTGGCTTCTGCAATGTGCTATTCCGTCATCAGCGTATCTTGCCCATGGGTTCTGAGGGTTTTCTCTCGTCATCTATTTATCAAAGGCTGTTGCAACTGTTAAAGTCTTTTTTTTATCACCGGTTTGCCGCAGATCCTAAACGATTCACGACGGCTGTAAACGATTACCTTCTCTGGCCGAAAATGCCCGTATAATGTCCTTTTAATATTTTTTATAGTCTTCTATAATTGATACTGATAATAACAATTTAAAATAAAAGGAAGGTAAATGGCGAACATAAAGGATAACAGGAAAACCGCTTTAATCGTTGTAGATGTGCAAGAGTCTTTTAAGGCAAGGGGTGAGGCATTTTGGAAAACCAGAGGACCACGAGATTTTGAGCAGAATATAAATGCTTTGGTAGCAGGGTTTCGAAAGGCAGATCACCCCATATATTTTATTTTACATACAGATAAAGATCCCGGGTTTGCCATGGACTCGCCTTTTTTCCGGGTAATGGATTTCCTGGAATATCAGCCAAAAGAACCTCTACTGATAAAGCATGTTCATAACTCATTTACGGGAACCAATCTTTTGCCGATGTTACTCCGGAACAGCATCACAAGAGTTGTCATATGCGGCATCCGAACGGAACAATGTTGCGAAACCACAGCCCGGGTGGCATCAGACTTGGGGTTTCAAGTCGATTATGTTACCCAGGCCACCTTGACATTCCCGCTATCCCATCCCTTTACAAACGAAACAATGACGGTTCAACAAATTCAAACCAGAACCGAAATGGTCCTGCATAAAAGGTTCGCACGTATCGCTACTGTTCAGGAAGTATTACAAAGTATTCAGGAAGACTGACCCATGAAACAAGTTATTTTTTTGTTGTTTCCCGGGATTGAGATCCTGGATTTTGCAGGCCCCCTTCAAACCTTTGCTGAAGCTAAAAATCATGGGTGCAGTCTGATTGTTAAGTACTGCTCATGGCAACCGGAAATCAGCACCTCCCAGGGCGTGTTTATCAATCGTTTGCGCCATTTTTCAAAAGTGATTCCCAAAAAAGATGATATCATCATAATTCCTGGAATTGAACATCAGAAATACGCCGATAACGCGTTGTCAACCCTTCCAAGTGACGTGTTCGACTGGCTGAACCATGCATATAAAAATAATGTACAGCTCTGTTCTATCTGCACAGGCGCATTTGTTTTGGCCCATGCCGGATTGCTGGATGGGAAAAGATGTACAACCCATTGGTTACGCACTGAAGAACTTCAACAGACATATCCGAAGATCCATGTGGAAACCAATTGCCTTTTTATCCATGATAAAGGGATTTATACCAGCGCAGGCATTGCATCCGGCATCGATCTTTCCTTGGCCGTGGTGGAAAAGAACTGGGGGCCGAATGTGACTTCAAAAGTTGCCAGAGACCTGGTTGTATATATCAGACGGAATGGCCGGCACGATCAGAAATCAATCTATCTTGATTACCGGGATCACATCAATCCGGTTATCCACAAAATTCAGGATTGGCTCATATCCCACCCCGGAAAAAACAATAAGATCGACGCATTGGCCGAACAATTTTGTTTGAGTCAAAGAAATCTTACCCGTTTGTTTAAAAAGGCAACCGGCGTTACGATTAAGCAGTATACGACTCTGATCACTCTGGAGCATGCTAAAATTTTGTTGCAACACCCGGAGAATTCAGTTGATTCAATAGCAATTCAATGCGGTTTCCATGATGCAAAACAGTTAAGACGGTTATGGCGGAAACATTTTGGATCCACCCCTTCCAAATCCCGTTCAAAATAGCTATATGCGGGTGTAGCCGAGGGAAATACCTCCCCCTTGGTATCGGATTCATTTTTAAAAAAGGAAAAGACCATGAATATAGGAATATACATATATGACAATGCAGAGGTGCTGGATTTTTCAGGGCCGTTTGAAGTGTTTACAACCGCTACACGCATCTGCACTGATGAAGAGCCGTTCCATGTATTTATGATCGGTGAAACCGGAAAAATGGTTACCGCCCGGGCAGGGTATCAAGTGAGGCCCAATTACGGATTTGATGATCATCCCCCTATTGATGTATTGATCGTGGTGGGAGGGTTCCACTATGAAGAAATAAAAAAAGTCAATATTCTTGACTGGATCACAAAACAAGCCGATCAGGCCCGGTTTGTCGCATCTGTTTGTTCAGGGACCTGGCTGCTGGCCGAAGCCGGTGTGGTGACCAATCAGAATGTCACAACCCACTGGGAAGATATTTCAATACTGCAGCAAAGTTATCCCGGACTTAATGTTCAAGAAAATGTGCGATGGATAGATGAAGGAAAAATAATAACCTCTGCCGGTATATCGGCAGGAATCGACATGAGTCTGCATCTGGTCGGCAAATTTCACAGCTCAAGACTTGCCGAAAAAACAGCCAGGCAGATGGAGTATAAATGGGTAAAAAGAGTGGGTTAATAACCCACACGGAAGTGGCAAATGAAAAAGAACAGAAAGAAGTATCAAAAAACCACCGGATGTATCAATTTACCCAAGGTAAAAACGCAAAAAGCCCTGACCATTATAATAATGATCAGGGCTTTTTGAAGAATAATCTGGCGGCGTTCTACTCTCCCAAATTGCCAATCTTATAGTCACCATCGACGCTAAAGACCAAAACTTATAATCAGGCCTTCCGTGTTCGAGATGGGAACGGGTGTGACCTCTTTGCCATTGCCACCAGATTAAGATGGTTGGATCCGAAACTTTAGAATGTTTAATTATCTCCATGTTTCATAAATCCTAAATTTATTGTTGTAAATTTGCTATTAAATATGTTGGCATGCAGCGTTCAAACTTAATTGTGGGGAAAAGTGGCTAAGCCTCACGACCTATTAGTACCAGTTAGCTGAACACATTACTGTGCTTACACACCTGGCCTATCA
>JADGEQ010000082.1 GCA_016744295.1 Desulfobacteraceae bacterium
GAAAAAGTTAAGTCTGGCCGAAATGGGCCCCCGCCAAGAAAAAAACTCCCCGATTTTTCTTTGGACGGGTCTGCACAAAATTAGGCGGTGGATTTGGGTCTGAGGATTCATATTGACAAGGCATTCCCTTCTGGGATATTCAAAACGTTTACAAAACACAAAAGGGATATCATTAAAACAGATGAAAAAGATATGTGTATATTGCGGGTCAAATCCAGGTAAACGACCGGAATATAAAGCAGCGGCAGGTTTTCTGGCAAAAGAATTGCTGTCCCGGAAAATCGGACTGGTCTACGGCGGGGCCCATGTGGGCATAATGGGAGAAATTGCAGATAGAGTTCTTAAGGGCGGCGGGGAGGTAACAGGTATCATGCCCCAGGCCCTGGTGGACCGGGAGGTCTCCCATACCGGTTTGACCGAGCTGATAATTGTCAAGTCCATGCACGAGCGCAAGGCCATGATGGCAAATTTGTCAGATGGATTCATCGCCCTGCCCGGAGGACTTGGAACCGTTGAAGAATTATTTGAAGTACTGACCTGGGCCCAGTTGGGGTTTCATACAAAACCATGCGGGCTGCTCAACGCAGGCGGTTACTACGACCATTTGTCCGCCTTTTTGGACCACACGGTGGCGGAGGGCTTTGTAAAGGATGCCCACCGATCCATGCTCATTGTTGAAAAAGATCCCATCAAGCTTCTGGATCGGTTTATTGATTATACCCCCCCATTGGTTAGCAAATGGATTGGCAGGGAAAATACCTGATATAAAAGGCAATGATATATGAATTTTTTATACCTGAAAACAAAACATCGGATAATCAAACAATGGTCTGCCGGAGTCCTCTGTTTTTTCATCCTGATCCTGGCAGCCCACGCAGGGTCTCCTGTGTGGAAGGTAAGCCAGGGAAACCGCCACTTCTATCTGGGGGGAACCATCCATATTCTGGGGGAATCAGACTATCCCCTGCCAGGTTCATTTGATACCGCCTACGATAATTGTGATACCCTGGTCTTTGAGGCAGATATCCAAAAAAGCCAGGATCCCCAATTTGCCCAAACCTTCATGTCAAAAATGGTCTACCCGGACAACAAAAGTTTGAAAAAATTACTGACACCTGACACCTTCCGGGCGCTGGAAAGTTTTTCAGCAGACCGGGGGGTTATGGTTGAGGCAATGAATCGATTCAAACCCGGCCTGGTGCTGATCACATTAACCCAGATAGAAATAGAACGGCTGGGGGTTGCAGGAATCGGTGTGGATGAATTCTTTTTTTCCAGGGCGGTAAAGGAGGGCAAAAAGATGCTTCATCTTGAAAATATTGAAGAACAGGTAGCGCTCTTTGAAAATATGGGCAAGGGAAGCGAAGATGAATTGATCGCATATATTATCGAGGATTTGAAAAAATTGCCCGGTCTGCTGGCTCTCATGAAATCCGCCTGGAAAACAGGAGACGCCCCGTCCCTTGAAAAGACAGTACTTGACCCTCTGAAAAATGATTTCCCCGAGCTCTACCAAAGCATATTTACAGAGCGAAACCAGAAATGGATGCCCAAAATTCAAACAATGGCAGCCACCCCCGAGGTAGAATTTATTTTGGTGGGTGCAGGCCATTTAATTGGAGAACAGGGACTGTTGGCCCTACTCAGAGAAAAGGGGTTTACCCTTACAAATCAATAAAGCAAATTTAACTTTGTAAATTACGCAATATACTGTATAAAACCGTTTCTTGTATTTTTTGAATGTGTATCCGGCAGATGGAATGCCGGATTTTGTCTTTTAGTAAAGGGTTTGTTATTATGCAGCTTAATTGTGGAATCGTGGGACTTCCCAACGTTGGGAAATCAACTATATTTTCGGCACTTACCTCAGCTCCGGCCGAAGCGGCAAATTATCCATTCTGTACCATAGAGCCCAATGTGGGCATCGTACATGTTCCGGACAAGAGACTTGGTCAGATCACCCAATATATTATTCCCCAAAAAATTATTCCGGCGGTGGTTGAATTTGTGGATATTGCCGGCCTTGTAAAGGGTGCATCCAAGGGGGAGGGGCTTGGAAATAAGTTTTTGGGACACATCCGGCAGGTGGGTGCCATTGTCCATGTGGTCCGGTGTTTTGACGATGGCGATGTTGTCCATGTGGAGGGCAGGGTTGATCCGGAAAGCGACATAGAAACCATCCGTATAGAACTTGCTTTTGCAGATCTTGAAACGGTTCAGAAACGCCAGGAAAGCCTTGTGCGACTCAAAAAATCTGCTGACAAGAAAATTTCAGGAAAGGCAAAGGCCACAGAGCCCATCCTGACATTGTTGATAAACGCTCTGGAAGAGGGAATACCCGCACGTCTGGTCGATTTAGATGAACTGCAGACAGAGATGATTGCAGATCTTCACCTGATTACCATGAAAAAACAACTCTATTGCTGTAACGTGGGGGAAGATGAGCTGGAAGAGGATAACGCCTATGTCAAAAAGGTTCGGGCATTCGCAGAAAAAGACGGATCCGGTGTTGTGGTGATCTCGGGAAAACTGGAGTCTGAAATTGCAGAGATGGACACGGCTGAAGAGAAGGCTGAATTTCTGGAAGCAGCAGGCCTTGAAGAGTCCGGCCTGGATAAGCTTATTCGTAAAGGCTATGAAATGCTGGGACTCAATACCTATTTTACCGCAGGGGAAAAAGAGGTTCGGGCCTGGACCTTTCCCGATGGTGCCAAAGCGCCCCAGGCTGCCGGGGTTATCCACACAGATTTTGAACATGGCTTTATCCGAGCCGAAACCTACCATTGCACCGATCTTTTTGAGTACAAAACCGAACAAAAGCTTAAGGAGAACGGCAAGCTAAGGGTAGAAGGCAAGGAGTATATTGTGGCCGACGGTGATGTGCTCCACTTCAGGTTCAACGTATAATATTGATAATGGTATCCCCCGGGGGATACCATTATCAATTAATGGGCAGTATATCAATTCGGATTTACAGGCTTTGGATTGGGGCTGTTTTCGTTTTAAGCCAGGCGGCAATCTCAGGGGAAAGGCCGGGACTCAACCGTTCATAGACCTCTTGGTGATAGGCATTAAGATAGTCTAGCTCCTCATCCGACAGCAGATGCACATCCACCAGAGATGTTTCAAGGTGGCAGAGGGTCATGTTTTCAAATTTCATGAACTGACCAAACTCGGTCTTATGGGCCTCATCCACAAGAATCATATTTTCAAGGCGGATACCGTAGTGGCCTTCCCGGTAAAGCCCGGGTTCATTGGTCAATAGCATTCCCTTTTTTAATTCCACATCAATGGGGTGGGGGCTGATCTTTGCAGGCCCTTCGTGGACACAGAGGAAAAAACCCACCCCATGGCCGGTACCGTGGCCAAAATTCATCCCCTCTTTCCAGAGAAACTGCCGGGCCAGGGTGTCAATTTGAAACCCCTTGGTTCCCTTGGGGAACAGAGCTGTGGCCACAGCTATATGTCCCTTGAGCACCAGGGTATAATCGTGGATTTCCTGTTTTGTGGGAACCCCAAGATGGATGGTCCGGGTAATGTCCGTGGTGCCGGTGAGATAATTGCCCCCGGAATCCGAGAGAAACATCCCCTCTTTTTTAAGGGGGAGGTCGCTTTCGGAGGTTGCGGAATAATGGCACATGGCCGAATGGGCCTTATAGGCCATGATGGGATCAAAACTGTTGCTGATAAACTCTGGCTGGGCTTTCCTGAACTCAAGAAGGGTTTTGGCAACACTCACTTCGGAAATTGGCGTGTTATGGGCTTGGTTTTCAAGCCAATACAAAAAATTGGCGACAGCAACCCCATCTTTCACCGCGGTCTGCCGCACATGGCCTATTTCAATTTCATTTTTGATGGCCTTAAGCTCTGTGGCGGGATTAACGGCTTCAATGATCCTGACCCCGGAATTCACGGCCTGGTAAAGCGAATGCCCCACAGCCTCGGGATCCAGGCAGATCACGGCCTCCTGCCCAAGGCACCCCAGTCTCTCTTTGACAAGGGTATAGGGCTGCAGGTCAATTTTTTCCTGTTTCAATTGACCGGCAAGGGCGGCATCCACCTTGGCAGGATCGATAAATAGAATTGCCTGTTCCAGAGTGACAAGGGCAAAGGCCAGATTCACCGGGTTGGTGTGGACATCCTCTCCCCTGAGATTAAAGGTCCAGGCAATGTCGTCAAGGGTGGTCATCAAATGGGTATTGGCCCCTGATCTTACCATGGCATCGCGAATCTTGCCCAGCTTTTCAGTCCGTGTCCGGCCGGCATAGGTGTCAGACAGAATCCAGGCCCTGGAGGCCGGCATGGGCGGCCGATCTGCCCATATATCCGAGATAAGATCAAACCCGGTGGCAAGGTTCAGCCCCTTTTGTGTGAACAGATTTTTGTATTTTTTTACATTTGCGGCAGAGACCACATTCCCGTCCAGGGCAATGGTATCCCCCTTTGAAAGGGTTTGGGACAGCCAGCTCTCAAACTCAGGAACATCTGTATCCCCCTGTTTGAACAGCTCAAAGTCTGAATCCTTGATCTGGGATGCCGCCTGGATCCAATATCGAAAGTCTGCCCAGAGGATGGCAGAATCTTTTGTTACCACGGCCGTACCAGCAGAACCGGTAAAACCGGTCAGCCATTTTCTTGCCTGCCAAAAGGGTGCCAGATATTCACTCTGGTGAAAATCTCCGGTGGGAATGACCATGGCGGCAATATTCTTGTCTGCCATCTTTTCTCTTAACAGGGCTAATTTTTCGTTGGTATTCAAAGTATTGTCCTTTATTTAGTCTATTATAAATCGCTTGATCAACGTATCAAGTTTGCTTGTCTGGGTTCCCATTTCCTGGGTATCCTTATTAATATTTGTACAATTATCAGACATTTTTGCGCTGGCCTGGTTCACGGTTTCCATCTGGGTTGCAATCTCAGTGGTCAAGGTGTCAAAACGGGATATGCTGGAATTCACATCATTGATGCCCGTGGCCACCGTGGCAGTGTTATCTGCGATTTCCTTGGTGGTGGCGGATTGTTCTTCAATGGCCGAAGCAATATCATTGACCACATCATTCATATTGCCAAATGTTTTCAAAATACCTCCCATCTCATCCACTGTGTCATTTGAGGAATGCATGATATTGTCAATCTTACCCTTAATGTCCTGGGTGGCCATGGCCGTCTGTCTGGCAAGTTCCTTTATCTCCCCTGCGACAACGGCAAATCCTTTCCCGGCCTCACCGGCCCGGGCAGCTTCAATGGTGGCATTCAGGGCCAGAAGATTGGTCTGTTCGGAAATCTCATTAATGGATGCGGTGAAACCATCAATTTGTTTTGCGTCCCTGCCCAATTGATTCACTTTGGCCGAGGCAGTTTCAATTTGCTCCCTGGTTTCCACACTCATTGACCTTGCTGATTCCGCATTTTTGGCAATCTCATTGATGGTTGCCGTCATCTCTTCCGTGGCCGAGGCCACGATACCCAAATTTTCAGAAGATTGCCCCACCACACCGGAAATATCAGAGATTTGAGAGCTCATCCCATTGGTGGATTGGGTGACCTCCTGGGTTATGGTAAGCATCTGGTTTGAATTATCCGAGATATCCCCGGATGCCTGTTTTGTTACGTTAACAGAATGGGACAATGCCTGTGAACTTTTAGAAATGTCCTTGATCATTTGGGCAAGTTTTTCTACGAAAATATTAAACCAATGGGAAAGTTCACCGATCTCATCCTTGGAGGTTATCTGGATGCGCTGGGTCAGATCGCCCTCCCCTTCAGCCACATCTTTCAGGCTGGCGGTAACCTTAACAAGGGATTTCACCATGGTGCCGGAAAAAAACAATGCCACCGGAATGATCAGCACCAGACAACAAAGATAGACGATCACCAAAGTATACACCAGCTGCAGGGTATTATCCATTACAGTTTCATTGGAAGTTAATACGGAAATGGCCCCGGAAAAATCGTTCCCGGTATAAATCGGCAGCAGCCCCTGGAAATATTTATCTTTATCCACCTCTATTACCCCGGGGATAGCCGCCTGTTTTTCCAGGGTCCAACCAACAGGGACTGCCAATGGAAGCCCTTGATTTTTAAGGCTGGCATAGGAAGGTAAATTACCAAGGGACAGGGTTTCCCCGGCAAAGATATTGACATGCATGCCCGTTAGCTCTGCCATCTGGTTTACAAAGGTCTTGTCCAAAAGTTTTGACAGAGCCACAACCCCAAAGCGCCGGGGCTCCATTTTATCGGTTTCCTTATTGTAATCATCCACCATCACTGGCACCAAGATGGACAATGCCAGGTGGTCCCCCTGCCGGGTCAAATGACTCTCGGGTATTATGGTGGTTGTGGGAGGCTCTAAAAACTTGCTGTCAAGGTCGCTGATTAAGCCCCCTGTTTCCCACCGGCTCTTTTTTAAATCATCTGTTGTCTTGATACGGGTAGTTTTAAGCATTTTTTCCGGATTTACATAATAATACCCCGCCAAGATGTTACCGTCTTCTTTTTGTTCTGCAAATGCCACCAACTCTCCCAGGGCATCATAGACAGACAATTGTTGAATATTGTTTGCTGAAGCGGTGGCAAACATAGCATTGGCAAGATCTACAAAGGCGCTTTCCGTCATACTCAGATCATAATCCTTTTTAAATTCACCAATGAATTTAACATTTTCACTAACCTTGAACACCGTATCCATCTGACTGATTTTCTTGAGCAGATCCTGCCGGACCTCTTGAATCTTATTTTTAATATTATTGACCCCCACCACAAGATTGGTATTGGTAGCCGCAACATTCTGGCTATAGGTAACATAGGAGACCACTAGGGAGGAAACAATCATGACCATAAAAATCACAAAAAGGATAACGCTTAAAATCTTTTGCTTTAATTTAAAAGAAAAAAAATTCATGCAACACCTCTATTCTATTTTTGATTACCAAACCGTTGCTATTATTAAAAAAATCAAACCATACTATGTTTAAAAAAGATACTCAATATTTTCCTTGATCCAGCAGTGAAGGCCATGCCATCCGGCAGCGGAATCTAACTTCAAGGGAATCATGTACATTGAAAAGAGGAACAATGCAGTGCCGGACACGGACGAGAACAAATTCCCTTTGCTGGGAATTGCCAGGAAAATGCACTGTACAAGAAAAAAAGAGATCAGAGGGGTGGAACTAAAGAAAATTGAGAGCATTTCACCTGGCACTTTGAAAAATCACATCCGCAAAACAACCGATGACTCAATAAACGGGGCCCGGAAGAAAGGGGATAACCCGTTCATTGGCTATTTATATTTATTATATTCCCAGGTACGCTTTTTTCACATCTTCATTTACCAGAAGGTTGGCACCGGTATCAGACAGGGTGATAACCCCATTCTCCATAACATATCCCCTGTGGGAGGCTTTTAAGGCCAAATTGGCATTTTGTTCCACCAGAAAAATGGTTGTTTTCTGTTCCTCATTGATACGCTTGATAATATCAAAAATTTGCCGGATAATGATGGGCGCAAGCCCCAGAGAAGGTTCATCTAAGAGCAGCAGTTTCGGGCGGGCCATCAGGGCCCGGGAGATGGCCACCATCTGTTGTTCGCCGCCACTAAGGGTTCCCCCTGCCTGATTTCTTCTATTGGCAAGTACGGGGAAAAGATCATACACATACTCAAAATCTCGTTTAATGCCATCCTTGTCTTTTCTTAAAAAAGCACCCATGTCAAGATTTTCAGCCACGGTCAGGTAGGGAAAAATCCGTCGTCCTTCCGGCACCTGGACCATTCCTTTTTCGACAATTTTATTGGCGGGTACACGGGTGATATCTTCCCCGAGAAATGCCACACTCCCCTGGCGGGCGGGAACAATCCCGGAAATCGTCATCAAGGTGGTGGATTTACCAGCACCGTTTGCCCCGATAAGACAAATGATTTCCCCCTGGTTAATTTCAAGGGTAACCCCCTTCAGGGCATGGATATTTCCATAGAACGTATTTATATCTTTCAACTTAAGCATCAGCGTCTTCCCCAAGATAGGCCTTGATTACAACAGGATTGGATTTTATTTGATCGGGCGTCCCTTCGGCAATTTTTTTACCATAATCCATTACAAAAATTTTATCCGAAAGACTCATGACCAGCTTCATATCATGTTCAATCAAAAGGATTGATATCTTTTCATTGTCCCTGATCCAGACAATCAGATCATCCAATTCCTTTGTCTCCAGGGGATTCATCCCGGCGGCTGGCTCATCCAACAGCAGTAAAAAGGGGTCTGTTGCCATTGCCCGGGCAATTTCCAGTCGTCTCTGGGCACCATAAGGAAGGTTCATGGCCAATTCATTGACATATTCGGTGAGACCAATCTTCTCCAAAACCTCATAGCTGTCTTTGATGAGTTGTTTCTCCTCATTGACCGTGGACCTGGGCCGGAAAATAGCACTTGCAATGCCTGCTTTCAGTCTACAATGACGGCCGATCATGACATTTTCCAGTACAGACATACTGCCAAAAAGCCTGATATTTTGGAAAGTCCGGGCCATGCCTTTTTCCGTAACCTCATTGGGCTTGAGTCCATTAATCCGCTCAGAAGGTTTACCCGGCGGCGTGATGATAACATCCCCTGAAGTCGGGGGATAGATACCGGTAACGCAATTAAAAAAGGTTGTCTTACCGGCACCATTGGGACCGATCAGGGCAACTATTTCACCTTCGTTAACCGTTAGATCCAGGTTATCCAGTGCCTTAAGCCCACCAAACCTCATTGTAATATTTTCTACAGTCAGTATTGATTTCATAAACTTAGATTTCTGAACTTTTAAATTGATAGGTTTTTCGGACATTGGAGATCAGACCACCGGGCCTGAACACCATCATAATAACCAGAACTGCACCAAAGACAAGCATCCGATATTCTGAAAAGGCCCTTAAATATTCAGGCACCAGCATCAGAAACAATGCCCCCACAATCACCCCTGCAATGGACCCCATCCCACCAATAACAACAATGCACAGGATCATAATAGATTCCCAAATGGTAAAACTTGCCGGATTGATAAAGGTGGTCTTTGCCGCAAAAACAACGCCGGCCATTCCCGCCCAGGTAGCGCCTAAAGAAAAGGCCGTTAATTTTGTCTTTGTCTTGTCAATACCCATTGCCTGGCAGGCTATTTCATCTTCCCTCAGGGCAATCCAGGCACGGCCAATTCGTGAATTTTCAAGCCGGTTCACCATGAAAATGGTGAAGATCACCAGAACGATCATCATAAAATAGATAAAAACAGTTGCCTGGGAAAGGGTAAAATCAATACCCGGTATGGCGGGTCTGGGAATATTGGCGATACCGCTGGGACCCTCTGAAAACGCATTCCAGTTTTCCAGCACAAGTCTGATAATTTCTCCAAATCCCAGGGTAACGATGGCAAGATAGTCCCCCTTTAAACGGAGAACCGGATACCCCAGAAGCATACCGAAGATTGCGCCGAGAGCCGCCCCTATGGGAAGCGCAATCCAGAAATTCACCCCGAAATGCATATTCAGCAATGCATAGGAATAGGCCCCCACTGCATAGAAGGCCACATACCCCAGATCAAGCAGTCCCGCAAGACCCACCACAATATTCAACCCCAATCCCAGCATGATATAGATCAAGGCGGATATCATGATATTGGTCTGGTACATGGAAAAAATGTAGGGAAAGGCACAGGCAAAGATCACAAGGCCAATAATGGAGGGCAACCTGACGTTTGGCTTTTCCATCATTCTTTGTAAAAACGGCAATTCACCGGTCACGGCTTTGTTTTTATTTTTTTCCTGCTTTTTAAGCAATTCATCCCAGATAATGGACAGAAAAAAACCGCCAATGCCCGCATACAGCATATTCATCCAGCGCCATTCAATTATATTTTCAATGGTATTTACCCGGATCACCATGATGGGAAAGGTTAAAAATATAAACCAGAGCCCCGCCAACACCCCTTTTTTAATTATTTCAAAACTCATCATAATAGCTTCACTTTGTATACGATTGACAGATGATTGACCGATGGTAAACAGATCATACTTTTTTTGTTTCCTTGCGCCCCAGAATTCCAGATGGCCTGAATATCAAGATAAACACCAGAAAGAGGAAGGCAAAAACATCTTCGTAATCACTTGAAATATAGCCGGTGAAAAAGCTTTCGGTCCACCCCAGCACAAGGCTGCCAAGAACCGCACCCGGGATGCTGCCAATCCCCCCCAATACAGCAGCAACAAAGGCTTTAATGCCGGCGATAAAACCAACATAAAAGTTTATCTGGCCAATATGGGAAGCGATCAAAACCCCCCCGATGGCAGCCGTTGCAGATCCGACGATAAAGGTGATGGATATAATTTTATTCACATCAATCCCCACAAGCGCAGACATGATTTTGTCTTGGGAGGTCGCTCGCATTGCCTTTCCGATTCGGGTAAACTTAATGAGGATGGTCAGAAAAATCATGACACAAAAGGTTGTACCCAGGATAACCAGTTCCGGAGAGGAGATGATATGGGCATAGGGTTCCCAAAATTCAAAATCCGGAATCAAACTGGGAAAAGGAAGAAAATCAGAGGTCTGGGCAAGCAGAACATAATTTTGAAGGAACAAAGACATCCCGATGGCAGAAATCAATGCAGACAAGCGGGGAGCATGTCGCAAGGGCTTGTAGGCAATCTTTTCAACGGTAAACCCATAGGCACAGGAATAAACCACTGCCAGAACCGAAGCCAGAATCAAAACCGTAAGATGGTTAAACCCCAGCATGGCCAAAACCGATGCAACAATAAGCGCCGTAAATGCACCGATCATATATATTTCGCCATGGGCAAAATTGATCAATTCAATAATACCATAAACCATGGTA
>JADGEQ010000102.1 GCA_016744295.1 Desulfobacteraceae bacterium
GAAAAAGTTAAGTCTGGCCGAAATGGGCCCCCGCCAAGAAAAAAACTCCCCGATTTTTCTTTGGACGGGTCTGCACAAAATTAGGCGGTGGATTTGGGTGGTCTGCACGGGTGTTGACATTTTTATTCGGATTGGTTAATACTTGTCTATACAGGTATAGATGTGCGGGTAATGATTTTTGAATTCTAACCAAAAATGGCAAGGGTAAATTTAGTAGGATCAACTTATTTTATTTGCGGTCCCTAGGATGAATTATGGTAAAATTGGATCAGCCCTTTGCGCTGTATGAACGTATAAAAAAAAGTGTTGTGAGGGATATTGAGTCGGGGAAATTAAAATCCGGTGACAAAATATCTTCGGAAACCCAGCTTGCCAGGGTATTTAATGCATCCAGGATGACTGCCAATAGAGCCTTAAAAGAGTTGGCCGAGGAAAACAGAATTCTCAGGGTCCAGGGGGTGGGCTCCTTTGTGGCAAAGCCGAAACCCGAAGCATCCCTGTTGGAAATCAAGAGTATTGCCCGGGAAATCAATGACTGGGGCGGTTCCCATTCCTGTGAGATCCTGTTGTTAACGGAAGAAGGTATGTCCCGGGAAATAGCCGTTAAAATGGATCTGGCTGAGGGGGGGCCTATTTTTCATTCTATTATTTTACACCTGGACAGAGGAGTCGGTGTCCAATATTCCGAGCGGTATATAAACCCGGCAGTGGCCCCTTTATACCTTGATCAGGATTTTACCAAAATGACGCCCAGTGATTACCTGCTGACCGTGGCACCCATTCATGATGCCGAACATGTCATTGAAGCTGTCAGAGTTGGTAAAATTATACAACAATATTTGAAGGTTAGGCGGGAAGACCCTTGTCTCTCATTGACCCGTAGGACCTGGTCCTTTGAGCGGGTGGCAACCTACAGTAAGATTATCTCTCCGGGGTCACGGTATAAACTAAAGGGCAGATTTAACCGGGGATAAATCAGAATTCAACCCTGTGCCGACATCCTATCATGAACTATGGACTCAGGCCATGAAGCTGGCCAGACATCAAAACAGGGCAGATCATAAAGGAGATACAAATGATAAATCAAATAATTTTAAACGGAGAGAATTTTCAATTGGAAGAGGTTGTGACCATTGCGCGGCATGGTGTCGGGGTTGCCATCTCTGTTGAATCGGAATCACGAATACAAAAGGCCAGGCAATTGGTCGATAAATGGGTGAAGGAGGGTGTCAGGATATATGGGGTGACAACTGGATTCGGTGCCCTTTCCGATGTTACCATTTCCATTGAAGATACTAAAAAGCTACAGAAGAAGATTCTTTTAAGTCATGCCGCCGGTATGGGGAACCACATGGATGATGATGTGGTCAGGGCCATGATGGCCCTTCGAATCAATGATTTTTGCCGGGGCAATTCCGGGTTGCGCCTGGAAACCATTGAAAAACTGGCCCAGCTTTTAAACACAGGCATTATTCCCATGGTTCCGGAAAAAGGGTCTGTGGGAGCCAGTGGTGACCTGGTGCCCATGGCCCACCTGGCACTGGTTCTCATCGGGGAGGGGGAAGCCTTTGTGGACGGAGTGCGAATGAGTGGTACAAAGGCCCTGGAAAAAAAATCCATCCCCCCCCTGGTACTTGAAGCCGGTGAAGGCCTTGCCCTGATCAACGGCACCCAGTTCATGATTGCCCTGGGGTGTCTGGCCCTCCATGATGCCCTGAATTTGTGTAAACATGCCGACATTGCAGCCAGTATGAGTCTTGAAACCCTCATGGGAACCAGGAGCGCCTTTGACCCCAGGATTCACAGAGCCCGTCCCCACCAGGGGCAGATGAAGGCCGCCCAGAACATGCTTAAAATGACCGACAACTCCGAAATAATATCCTCCCACAGGGATTGCTCCCAGGTTCAGGACGCCTATACCCTAAGATGCTCTCCCCAGGTACACGGCGCATCCTGGGATGCCTTTGCCTATGTGGACAGGGTGATTCGGGTGGAGATGAATTCCTCCACGGAAAATCCCTTGATTTTTCCGGAATCCGAAGAGTTTCTTTCCGGCGGTAATTTTCATGGTCAGCCCCTGGCCCTTGCCTGTGATTTTCTGGGCATTGCCATTGCCGAGTTGGCCAATATCTCCGAACGCCGCATTGAAAGGCTTGTCAATCCGCAATTATCCGGGCTGCCTGCATTTTTGGTGGAGGACGGGGGGCTTAACTCAGGTTTCATGATTGCCCAGTATGCAGCCGCATCCCTGGTTTCCGAGAACAAGGTTCTTGCCCATCCGGCTTCGGTGGATTCCATTCCCACCTCGGCCAACAAGGAAGATCATGTGTCCATGGGGGCCTTTGCTGCAAGAAAATGTCGGAATATTGTGGAGAATACAGAAGAGGTGATTGCCATTGAACTGCTCTGCGGTGCCCAGGCCATTGATCTGTTTACCAATTTCAAGGCAGGGGACGGGACCATGGCCGCCTATGAGGTGATCAGAGAAAAGGTGGATTACAGAAAAGAAGACAGGCTTTTGTCAACGGA
>JADGEQ010000048.1 GCA_016744295.1 Desulfobacteraceae bacterium
TTTGCCAACCCGACCGGCCCCTTTGCCAAATACAACGAGATGTATTCGGCCAGCAAGGAAGCCCTGGAAATTCTCAAATCAGACCCCTTTGGAATCCTCATCCATCTGATGGATGAGGCAGGGGTGGATCTGGCCATCCTGCCGGCGGAAGATGCCGAAACCACCATGGGAATGGTTACCCCCAACCAAACAGTGGCCAAATTTGTTGAAAAGGCCCCGGATCGGTTCATCGGCATGGCAGGCATTGATCCCCACAAAGGAATGAAAGCCTTGGATGAACTGGTGCATGCCGTAAAAGACCTGGGGATGAAAGCCTTGTGCCTGGAGCCCTGGCTCCACAAGATCAACAGCAATGACAAGTTGTATTATCCTATTTATGCCAAATGTGTAGAACTGGATATACCGGTGTGGATCCATTCTTCTCTTAATTTTGTGCCCCAGCTCAAAATGGATTTCGGCCGCCCTGTGTACCTGGACGAAGTGGCCGGACATTTTCCGGAACTCAAAATCATTGCCGGTCACGGCGGATGGCCCTGGGTCAATGAACTCATGGCGGTTCTCTGGCGCCATGACAATGTGTTTATGGACATCTCCGCCATCAATCCGGCCTATATGACCAAGCCGGGAAGCGGCTGGGAAAGCCTTTTGTGCTATGGAAACAGCCTGCTCCAGGACCGGGTCCTCTTCGGAACCTCCTGGCCGGCACGCCAGTTCAAAGAAAGTGTGGACGGGGTCATGGCACTGCCGCTAAAGGAAGAAGTGAAGAAAAAATGGTTGGGGGGGAATGCGAAAAAACTCTTAAATCTATGACGGCATGACCGTTATTTAAAAAAATATTCAACCAGGAGAAAAAGATGTCACTAAAATTTATTTTACTGGGCCTGATATTTTTGGCTGCGGCCTTGACCGGAATTTTACGGATTCGGCTTGAAAGGACCAACCAAAGGGTTAAAAAAGAGCTGGAACAGGCACGGATAAACCGCCTGGCAAATCCCGGCACCATCGGCAAGCTGACCTTGCTTCCCCTGGTTGAATATTATGCCAATGGCCCCTATGCAACCGAGGCAGGGGTGTCCTACCTGATTCAGGCAGATGAAACCAGGCTTTTACTGGATGTGGGGGCAAATGAAAAAAAAGGCCACCCCTCCCCCCTGATTTCAAACAGCAAAACCCTGGGGGTGGACCTTCAAGCGCTTGACGGCATTGTGATCAGCCATACCCACCGGGACCATGTGGGCGGGATCAAAGAGGAAAAACAAAAAAAATTCAGCCTGTCCCGGGGACTGGTGGAATTGCCGGGGGTCCCTGTCTGGACCCCGGAAAAAATGTCTTGTTCAGATCATAACCCAGTCCCCTGCCCCCAATTGGTTGCAAGGCCGACCCTGATCCAAAAAGGAATTGCCCTCACAGGCCCCTTGCCCGCATCGTTGTTTCTCCTGGGATATACCCTGGAACAGGCCCTGGTGTTCAATTTGGAAAAAAAGGGGTTGGTCATCGTCATCGGGTGCGGCCATCCCAACATACAGGTTATTTTAGACCGGGCCAAAAAGCTCTTTTGTGAACCCATCTACGGTATTATTGGTGGACTTCACCTGCCGGTAAAGGGTGGCCGGATGAATCTGGGACCTTTAAATCTCCAGAATATTGTGGGCTCCAACCGGATGCCCTGGAATTGTCTTAACAAAAAAGATGTTTTAAAAACCATCCGGATCATTGAAAAAGAATCCCCAAGGCTTGTGGCCCTGTCCCCCCACGACAGTTCAGACTGGGCCTTGGATCAGTTCCAACAGGCCTTTGGCAATAGATACCGTGCCATTGAGGTGGGAGTTCCCCTGGAGATCTGAATAAATATCTAAAATGTCACCCTGAGCGCCATATCAGAGGATCAAAACCTTATATCAAAGAGATAGGGAGTATCAAATGCCTGACAATCCAAACAGCAAAATCCAATCAACAATATTGTCTTCCGAGGCGAAAATTGTTTCACTGACCTCGGAAATGATTGAGATTGCATCTCCAACCGGCCAGGAAGGAAAAATGGCCGCGTGGTTAACCGAGTGGCTCCGGTCAAATAATTTTAAAACTGAATCCTTTGAAATCGATCCTGCGACAATGGAAAAAACCCATAAAGATACCTTTTTCCGCTGGCATTTTCCCTATGCAGATCGGCCGAACATCCTGGGAAAACTCAAGGGAACCGGAAATGGCAAAAGCCTCATGATAAATTTCCATCTGGATGTTGTCGATGCGTCTCCTGATGACTGGGGTGTTGATCCCTGGAAAGGAACCGTAAAAGGAGATGCGCTTTTCGGAAGAGGTGCTTGTGATATGAAAGGCGGGGCAGCGGCAGCTCTTTTTGCCATAAAAACGATTTCCGACCTGGGAATCCGGTTAAAGGGCGATGTTCTGGTAGCCGGTGTCATCGAAGAAGAGGGTCCGGGTAACGGCACCCTGGCGCTCCAAGCCAAGGGTATTACGGCAGACGCATGCATTATTCCCGAACCCACAAACCTCACACTGGCTGTCGGCGTTACCGGAGGGATCTATGGATTTATCAGTCTAACCGGAAAAAGTGCCCACTCCACAACGCCCTGGAACGGCGTGAATGCCGTTGAAAAAGCCTTCCATATCCAAAAAGGGCTGGAATCCTGGAAGAAAACAAGGAAAGATATTCCCCTGGACCCATTGTTTATTGATGAACCCGAAACAAGGACAGCTGCGCATATCGTCAGTATAGATAGGACCGATGGCGGCCTGGTCGGAAAAATTCCTTCCTCGGCCTGTGTCATGGTAAGATCCACGGTAATGCCCGGAGAGGACCCCGATGAAATGATAAAGGCCTTTGAAAAAACAATGGTGGCACAAACCATTAAAGACCCCTGGCTTGCCGAACACCCGCCAATATTCACCTGGATAAAAATGGAGGGAAGAAACCGTCCGGCAGAACTGTCTCAGGATCACCCCCTAAGCCGTTGTTTGAAAAAGTCCTATGAAAGGGTTATCGGGGCAGCACCCAAATATACGGGACTGGTCAGCCCGGCCGATATGCAGCAACTGATGAATATCCAACCGACAACACCCACATTGATGTTCGGACCGGGCAGTATCTACCAGGCCCACACCGATGATGAATTTGTACCCATAAAAGAACTGGTACAAACGTCAGCCGTCATCGCTGATTTTATCGTGAATTGGTGTGAAATATCCTGAAACCGGCAAGACAAACGTTCATTTTAATGCAACGCCGCTCCAAAAGGCCTTCCATATGATCTGTGTAATTCTCTAAGTTTATGTAATAAGTTTACTATTGCATTTTTTGATTTAGAATGATTATCTCAATTCAGTTTAACCATACTATTCAAAACGAGGTGCCATGTGACATGGATGAATTAAAACAAAAAATAGCACTCTTTATTGATGCAGATAATGCACCTGCAAGTAAGTTTGAAGACGTTTTGAGCGAGGTTGCAAAATATGGCGTTGTAACAATAAGAAAGGCATATGGGAATTGGAAAAATCCATCTTTAAAACCTTGGGAAGAACTCCTGCACGAATATGCGATTCAGCCGATACAGCAATATGACCTCACAAAGGGGAAAAATGCTTCGGATATTGCTCTTGTTATTGATGCAATGGATGTTATGTATACCAAAAATATTGATGTAATGTGTTTCGTATCATCTGACTGTGATTTCACACCGATGGTTACGAGAGCACTCGCTGAAGGTAAGGTTGTTCTGGGATTCGGTGAACGTAAGGCTCCTTCACCTTTTGTGAATGCATGCTCCAAGTTTTTATTCTTAGATCAGGAGCCTGAATCAAATAGTACCGTACAAAAGAAATCGCAAAACCTTAAATCTGATACCAAACTTATTAATTTATTACGTCAAGCAATTGAATCCACCGAGGATGATAATGGTTGGGTAGCTCTCGGTCCAGTAGGCTCACACATATCGAATAAAACCTCTTTCGACAGTAGGAATTATGGGTTCAAAAACTTAAGTAGCCTTTTTAAGGCGATTGATTTGTTTGAACTCAAGCGTGGCCAAGGAAATTCATATTGGGTTAGAGATACGCGAAAGAAGAAATCAAGTTAATACATTGATACCTCCCTGGAAGGGGTTCCCTGAAAATCAGGTATTGAATATAGAAACATTCTTTTTTTCAGGATCTTCTTTTATGAATATTATTCAACTAGAATTGCGGTCCGGGCAGGTTATTTATTGACAGACCCCTAAGTTTGGATTACGGTTTTCTATTTTTTATAGAATGATCTAGTGATCAATAATCGGACCAATAATCAAACTCTATTTGTGGGGGCCCTATGAGCGAACTGCTGAGAACCATATTTTTCAAAAAACACCAGGAAATTTCTGGCAGCCTGGTTGAATTCGGTGGATGGGAAATGCCCATTCAATATCCGACCGGTATCATTAAAGAACACATGGGATGCCGGCAAAAAGCAGGTATCTTTGACGTATCCCACATGGGTAGACTTTATTTTAAAGGCCGGGACACCCTTTCTTTTTTACAGCATGTACTGACCAACAATGCCGCAGCCCTTGAAATTTTTGAAAGCCAATATACCCTGATCCAGAATGAGGCGGGGGGTGCCATTGACGATGCCTATCTGTACCGGTTTAAAGTTGATGAATACCTTCTGGTGGTCAATGCCTCCAACAGGGAAAAGGATGTGGCCCATTTCAAAAACCATTTGCGCAATTTTCCCGATGTTGAAATGCTGGACAGAACCTTTGAAACAGCCATGATTTCACTCCAGGGACCTGCCTCAAAAGCCATTATTGAAGATATCATCACCCAGGGGAATTTACCCGAGCCAGCCCGAAACAACCTGAGCCACGTTCACATTGGATCAGCCCGGGTGGACCTGGCCCGGACCGGATATACCGGCGAACCCCTGGGATTTGAACTATTTGTGGAAAACAGCCAGGCCCTTGAGATCTGGGACCTGCTTATAGAGAAAGGAGCTGCGCCCATTGGGCTCGGGGCACGGGACACCCTGCGCCTGGAAGCCGGCCTTCCTTTGTACGGCCATGAACTGGGCATAGACCATGACAAAAATGAAATCCCTTTATTTGCCTCCAAATTGTCAAAATTTGCCGTTTCCTTTTCCTCCCTAAAGGGTGAATTTATTGGAAAACAAGCCCTTTTAGAACAATACCACGCATTTAGAGCCATCCTGGACAGACAATTTGACACCATCACCGCCCTCCCAAGGATGGTCATGCCCCTTGCCATCACCGGCAAGGGCATTGCCAGGGAAGGGTATAAGGTTTTTTTTGATACCAAGCATGTGGGGTATATCACCTCGGGGACCATGGTGCCCTTCCAGGAAGCTTGCGGCAGCGGACTTGATTCCGTGTTTAAAGAAGATCCCAAACGCAGGGCTGTGGCCCTTGCCCTCATTGACAGCAATTTACTGGAAGGAGATCTCCTTGAAATAGAGATCCGAAAGAAACGCTGTGCCGCCGTGGTGGTTCCCTATCATATGAGTTCGGAAGCCCCGCCTTTTGTACGGTCCATTCCCCATGACCAACTGGGCCTTGAAAATGCAGCTCCGACCAAAAATGATCTTCCAAACCAGGCCAAAGCGCTTGTGTCCAGGGCTCTTTCCAACCACAGCTGGCGGCAAAGTCAGTGCATCAACCTGATTCCCTCGGAAATGAGCCAGTCCTGGCTCGCCCGTTTGCTGTCCATCAGTGATCCGGTCAACCGGTATGCCGAACACAAGGAGATCAAGGCCTTTTCCGGGGAGGATGTTTTTTATTACCAGGGAACCGGATTTATCGAAGCGGTTGAACAACGGCTGAACCAAGAATTTCAAAATTTTCTGGGGTGCACTGCTGTTGAATCCAGGGTCATTTCCGGCCAGATGGCCAATACCGCATGCTTCAGCGGGCTGGTGGACTTTTTAAACCGGGCCGACCGGAAAAGCGAACAGCGCCGGATCAAAAAGATCATGAACAACCATATCATACGGGGGGGACATTTAAGTGCCCAGCCCATGGGGGCATTACGGGATTTTGTGGCCAGGGATCCAAAAACAGAAAAACCCGCCGTGGTAAATTTTCCGGTGTTAAAGGACAATCCCTATAAAATAGACATTGCTGCCTGTGAACAGATCATCAAAAGTCACCAGCCCGAACTGGTTATCCTGGGAAAAAGCATGATCCTTCACAAGGAACCCGTGGCCCAGATCAGGCAATTGGTAGATGCCCATGCCCCCTCCTGTTTGGTCATGTACGACATGGCCCATGTGCTGGGACTTTATGGTCCCCATTTCCAGGAACCCCTTAAAGAGGGCGCCCACATTGTCACAGGCTCCACCCACAAGACATTTTTCGGCACCCAGCGGGGGGTGATTGCCGCAAACTTTACCAGGGAGGATCCCCAATATGACCTTTGGGAAGCCATCAAGCGAAGAACCTTTCCCGGCAGTGTCAGCAACCATCACCTGGGTACCATGACCGGACTTTTGTTTGCCGCCTATGAGATGAACCATTTTAGGGAAGAATACCAGCGACAGGTGATCCTCAATGCCAAGACTTTTGCTGTGGCCCTTAAAGATCAAGGATTGGATGTGGCAGGTGATCCCGATATTTCCTATACCGAAACCCACCAGGTCATCCTCAATGTGGGATATGGAAAAGGGGCTGTGATTGCAAAGGAACTGGAAGCGAACAACATCATTGTCAATTACCAGGCCACACCGAAGGAAGAGGGGTTTACCGCCTCGGGTGCCCTTCGCATGGGCGTATCTGAAATGACACGGTTCGGCATGAAAGAGGCTGATTTCAAGGCGCTTGCCGTCCTCATGTCAGACCTGATCAAAAACCAAATTCCCGTCAAACAAGAGGTGCACAATTTCAGGAAACAATTTCTGGAGATGCAGTATTGTTTTAAACCCGAAGAGATGGACATGGTATCGGCACAGGTGTTTGACAAATTTCAATAACCGGCAACGAAAAATGAAACGTTTATAATTATAATACCTTGGATAAAGTTTCATATAAATTTATAGAGGGGAACCTCAAATGGAAGAGATGATTACCCGGGTAACAGATCGGGCAAGGAAAAACTTTTCAAAGGGATTCAATTGTGCGGAATGTGTGCTTGAATCTGTTCTGGAAACCATTGATACAGGTCTTCCCACGGAAACCTTGAGACTGGCCACGGGGTTTGGGGGCGGCATCGGGCTCTTTGGTGATTCCTGCGGCGCCATAACCGGGGCTGTCATGGCCGTGGGAGCCATGCACGGCAGAACCTGTCTTCCCGGCGGAGAAGACCGGCGCAGGGCCGCCCAGGATGCAGCCAAAGAGCTTTACGGAAACCCCGGTCTCTACCGGCTCTTCAATCAAATCCCCAATATGGTCAAATCACAATACGGGCACACCCTTTGCCGGGATATCTGTGCCCCCTGGAAAGAGGACTGGCTGTGCAGGGAACATGCCCTTCACTGCAGGGAAATCATCACAGATGCCGCCCGAATGGCAGCCCAACTGATTTTGGCAGACAAGGCAGACATCTGCTCCCAACCCTTTGGGGAAAATGTAGAAAATCTGAAAGACGGACCCGAGGATAGCAAAGCTGAGGGCTGCAAAGCTGAGGATTGCAAGGCAAAGGGCTGAGGCAGCAAATTGACCTAGGCGTGTCCTGGGATCATCCAATTCATAAAAATTTGTGTTGACCTAAAAAAGCATGGAGTTATTTTTTTGAAAAAAAATAATAAAATATTTTCAATCTCAACCTTTTTCAAACGAAGAATGGCCTGGATTGTCAATCGAATCAATTTTCTAAAAATTGCTGAAAAAGTTGCCTTCTCCAATACAGGCAAAGAGTTGGCCTCAACATTTTCCAAGCTCCCGGAAAGCTGGACAAATGCAGATAAAATCAGTTCCACGGCCGTTGATCTTACCCTGGCCCAGTTTGAAAAACAGGGGAAAAAGCCGGATCGGCATGAGATAACAAAACTGATAAAAGAGATTGAAATCAAGTATGACCGTCAGACACATGTAAATACCGCAACAACCTTGTCCCTTTTGTTCAACCAGATCTTTGAGCAGCAAATTAAGGATCAGCCCTTTACTTCCAGTGATGGCCGGGATCTTGCCCACATAAATAAACTCAAAGAATACCAGAAAAAAGGATTTGGCGTTGTTTATCTGATAAACCACTCCTCCCACCTGGACGAGTTTCTTGTGGACATTTTATGGCAGCACCTGGGTCTTGGGCTGCCAGTATTTGCAGCCGGGCAAAACATGATGTCCATCAAAAGCATTGCGGCCCTTCTCATGAGCGGCTCCTATGTTGTCCTGCGCCAGGGTGCAAGCAAATACCAGATGTCGGCTTTGTATAACTATTGCCGGGCCATCAGCATGTCAGGAGAACAGCAGGGCATCTTTCTTGAAGCCTGGCGGGGAGGAGCAAGGAGCCGGGACGGGAGTCTGAGATATCCCAAAAGACTTGTCACCCTCAGGGGCGCCATTGACGTTGATACCGACCTTGTGGTGCAGCCCATTGCATTGTCATTTTCCGCCATACCCGAGGATCTGCCCCTAAGTTCACGGAAAAGCCCTGTTAGCTGGATCAGGGGACTGGGATTTTTCAAAACCCTTTTCAGAATCCCCCTAAACCCGAAAACATTTTTATGGAAATCGGCAAAAAACCTCTATGGCCGCGCCTATGTTACGGTGCCTGAACCCTTTCTTCTCAGTGAATTAAAAGAGAAACACCAACAGGACAAAAGCGGCATTCAGCTGGATGAATTTGTGGCCCTGTCCGCCATCAAAAGAATTGCCAGGTCAAAAAAAATAATGACCAGTCAACTTGCGGCCCTGGGCCTGCTCAAGGCAAGAAAAGAGGGCAGGATTGATATGATCGAATCGGTTACCAATCAAATGAATTTGCTAAAAGAGTACCACTTGCAAACATTTGGTGTTAAACCCGACTTTGAAGATTTCATCTTAAAAAATTCGGTAAAAGAGATTGTTGCCGACGGCCTCTCTCTGCTTAAAAAAAGAAAGGTCATTAAAAGATGGCGCAAAGACAAAAACGGCTACCCCTTTGTCATCGATGAGGCCGGGCTTTCCTATTATGCCACCCACGCCGACAGAAGGCTGTATTCACCAACTGCAGACCAGAACATTGTGGTGGTGGGTGCCGGCAACTGGGGATTTACACTTGCATCCCTCATCGGCAATAGGATTTTAGATGACAAAAAATATATCAATGCCAGCCTGACAATCTTTGACCCTGATGTGGAAATTGCCAGGCAAATGGGCCGGGACCGAAACGGAAAGGGCCGGTTTTCTGAAAATTTACTGCCTAAAAATATATTTGTAACCAGTGATTTTTCAAGTGCCTTCAGAAAGGCAAGCGATGTAATTATCGCCTCCAAACCATCTGATTTCAAAGAACAATTCAAAAAAATACTCAGTGTATCAGACCAACCCTTCAGGGCAATGATCGCAACCCGGGGGTTTATTCCGGAGACAAACACCATCCCCTATCTGACCGCCCTTGATCTGGTAGGAAAAGCCAACAGAACCGATGTTAACTTGTATACCCTGACCAGCCCATTTAATCCGGAGGATCTGGTTGACAGCCAAATGGTAAAAGGCATCATATCGGGAACAGATGACGGGACTGACCAATTGGCTGACCTGTTTGACACGCCCTTTGTATCCCCCTTCATTTTAAGGGATCCTGTCGGCGTCCAAACCGCAGATATCCTGGCAAGGGTTTATGCCATATGGCTAAATTATGTCCAAAGCGCGGGAATCATCCAAACCAACACACAAACCGGATATCTTATTGCCCAGGTTGCCGATGAAGCAGCATCCCTTGCCATTAATTTGGGAGGAGATTCCCAAACCTTTGAAGCAGGAAATATCCCCTGGACTGCCACGTTTACAGCCCTTTACCTTGAAGGTCTCTGGAAAGAATTCGGGCAAAAAGTGGGAAAAGGTGTCAAGAAAGGCAGTCCCCCCAAAAAAATGTTTTCGAAAATCCAGATGCAGTATGCAAATGAGGGGGTTCAGCTCCAGTCCCTTGAGGATATGGAATCGGCCCTCAATTGCGCCGGACAATACAATCTTAAAATGCCTGTTCTGGAAGAGGCGGTTGAAACGTTCAGAAACTCAGCAGCTTAAGCTCAAGCAGATACGGGTATATTCATCTTGGGTGAGATATGTATGCATCCCGCTATGGCTTCTGGCGGACATATGTCATGACTGTGATTTATAAATACCTGGATTGTGGAACTACTGGTGAGCTATGCTCAAAATCAGAAAGAATTTGATAGTTTTCGATCTTTTCATATAAACATCCAGATTATTTCCATCACCTCACTTTAATGCCTATATTTTATTTCACGAATATTCTGACCCAGTCGGGATCGGGCACAACATGTTGTGCCCGATCCCGACTGGGGGCATATTTCAGCTTTTGGAATCTATTTCATACTTCTATTAACAAAAAGCGTCTTCCTATCAATTTAAGACTTTAAGGCATATTTTAAGGCAGCATTCGAGTGGATTACAGCTGTATCTAATAAAGGAACAGTTGAATCTTCACTTTTTACAATTAAAGGAATTTCAGTGCAGCCAAGGATAATTCCCTCTGCGCCTGAATCAACCAGTTTTTTAATTATAGTTTTATATTTGTTTTTTGTTTCGTCAAGTAATTTCCCTCTTACGAGTTCTTCAACAATAGTTCTATGTACTTCTTTTTGGTCTTCTTCCTCAGGCACAATCAGTTCCAGATTCTTTTTGGCAAAGACATCTTGGTAAAAACCATCGCTCATTGTGTATTTTGTCCCTAATAGACCAAGTTTCCTTAGTCCCAATTCGTTGGCCTGGTCTGCAGTTTCATCAATTAAGTGAATGAGGGGTATGTTAACAGCCTTTTGTACTTCATCGAAAACCTTGTGCATTGTGTTGGTTGCAATCAGAGCAAACTCCGCACCAGCAGCCTCTAATGTATTTGCACATTTAACAAGGTCATCTATAATGAGATTCCATTCTCCTCTTGATCTCCAATAATGATAGTTTTCAAGATTAACACTGTATATAATAATGTCTGGATATCCATAGTCACCAAATTTATCTACGTACGATCTGGTGATATGAAGATAATATGTTACGGTTGATTCTGGGCTCAGGCCTCCAATAATCCCAATTTTTTTATGCATTTGAACTCCTTTTAAATTAAAATGTTACGTTATTTATACTCAAAATGAGTATTTTTCAGTTCCTTTGAAAAACTATATATAATTCAAACTATGCTTAACCCTTTTTCCACACCAGATATCATTTTTAATGACTGATAAATAGATTCAGGCGTATAAGCGCCGGTTACCAGCCCTTTAGCTTTGCTCTCTACCTTAAAATGCCAATGTATACCACGACCTGAAATTTCTATTTCATGAGACATGGTTGTAACCGAAGGGTCAGCAATTATTATGGATTGGGTTTTGTCAAACCCTAATCCAGCTAAAGCAATAGTTGCATGTGAATTTACATTTGCAGGAAATTTCAGGCATGCTTCACGTGTGGATCCGTTGAAAACAACGACTGCATCTTTAATTTCATTCTCTGAGAGATTGAGGTTTTTAGGGGCTTTTCTCGTTGTTATACATATTGATTCTATAAGGCTTCTCCCGGCAACGATACCATCAGTTCCTAAAATGGCACCATGTGGAATATATATTGGGCTATTGTTGACTTCGCCTCTTTCCCTTAGTGCATCGTAAAAATTATGATTTGCCAAACTACTGGATGACACAATAAATAATGAAGCCTTTTGTGGTATATGAGGCAACATGTCTATAGCCGCAGAAGCATTTGCCGCTTCTACTACCAGATCTAAATCATATTCCGATAGTTCAGATAAATTTTTGCAAAATAAGTTTTGGGGTAACCAAGGGGGTTTTTGTGTGTGTGGATCTATAATTATCTTAACTTCAATATTGTTATCAGCTTCAGCTCTTTTATAAAGGTATTGGCCGATGAGACCAAATCCAATCATTCCAATTCTCATTACAATTTTCCTTTTGTTGAAAATGTGATTTTTGATTTGTAACAGACTAATTTTTTAGAAAAAGTTATGTTCAGATTATACTAATTACGTGTTTTTTTTTGCCTCTTTTAAGTATTTATATATGGTGGGCTTTGATAAGTTTAATTTGGTTGAGACAATAGATATCGAGGCTTTTTTATTAAAATGCCCCTCTGCATATAAATATTTTAAAATATTAATTTTTTCTGCTTTTTTTAAACTTAACGGATTTAATGCGGTATCGTTTATATATTGATTAATGGCCACCTCAATTTCTATTTCAACGGGATTTGGTTGGAAAATTTCATTATTCTTAAGGTAAGCCGTATTCGTAGTTGATATTATTTGATTCATTAATATCCCAATGTTTTCAAACCCGGACAGATTAAGATTGAGGCACAATGAACCGAGTAGTTCTCCCTTGGAATTTCTGAATGCCAGTGAAGACGATTTTAGCGGAATTCCATTGGAACTATTGTTTCGATAGTTAAAAATTTTATCAGGCACATCACTTGAAATTCGTTTATATCCAAGATCAGTTGTCGACTCACCAATTTTTCTACCGGTTATATGACCATTAAATATCGATATAATTGAATGATCAGGATTCTTAAGATCATGGACTATCACTTCCAGAAAGGGTGAAAACATCGTACCCAACATTTCTGCAACATTTAAATAATGATTAAATATTAATCGGTCTTCTTCGGTAACAGTTTTTTGAATCATGAAAATATTTCCATTCATAGTTAATATTTTTATATTTTGTTAATTATTTAATTAAAAATAAAAATTGTCAAGGACTATTTTTCTTCCCTGTTCTAAACCAGAACGGTTTCTTTTTAATATTTCTGGCTCCATCTGTGTTTCTCGATTTCTCCTTTGCTGTTTTGGTTACAGTTTCGATATTATAGCTATAAAATGCAATCCTCCCTCTTGAGAAATCGTATTAACAACGCCAGAGAGACAACATATCCTTAGTAATTCCAAAATTTTCAGCAATTTCTGTGACAGCCTCTTCTTCCATGTCAGCTGTTACAAATGAAGCCACAATAGGCATGCCGAATCCCGGCATACACTCACCAGACGCTATGCATTACTTAACTTGGCAATATCTGCTGCATTTTCAATAACCGCTTTAGAAGTCCTTGGGTATTCCACATCAATGGGTACCATTATTTTTAAACATAATTTACTCCTGTTAAACATCAGGTTGCAACAAGGGCAGCCTTTCTCTTTTTCTGCAATGAATATATCAATGCAAGCAGTGCCAATGCTGGAATGAACATGATTTGCTTGGGCATTCTATCAGATGGGATTTTGATCAATAGTATTTCCTGATCAAAATCAATGCCCATTTTTTCGGCATTACTGGAAAAAACGACATTGTCCACAAGGATTTTCCCATCCTCATTTCGTGTTTCAAAGCCAATATCATTGATTATTTCATCACCCGTTTTTCCTTCCCCTACAGGAAACATTAATGCCTTGGTATATTCTTCTCCGTCCATATCTTCACCTTTAATATTCAAACGAAGCATAGCTCCTGGTTCAAGGCCTTCCACCACCTGGACAAGTTCTGTACTCGGTTTCTCAATAAAAGGAGGGAAGAATTTATCCCAGAAATAACCTGGTCGGAAAAGCATAAATGCAATTAACAGCAGAGCCAAGGATTCCCAGATCCGGTTTTTCGTTTGGAAATACCCCTGGGTAGCCGCTGCAAAAGCAAGCATGGCAATCACAGATGCAATAACAACAACAAGTAGATGATACCAGGAGTTAATCCCAATGATTAACAATTCGGTGTTGAAAATAAATAAGAACGGTAGAATTGCGGTTCTGATATCATACCCAAATCCCTGGATACCGGTTCGGATTGGGTCACCCCCGGATATGCCGGCTGCCGCAAAAGCGGCCAGCCCCACTGGTGGTGTATCATCCGCAAGAATGCCAAAATAAAAGACAAAGAGATGTACTGCAATCAATGGAACAATTAATCCGTTTTGAGCACCCAATTCAACGATTACCGGTGCCATCAAAGTGGATACAACAATGTAATTGGCTGTTGTCGGAAGTCCCATTCCCAAAATCAAACTGATGATGGCGGTGAAAAATAAGATTAACATCAGATTACCACCGGAAATGAACTCAACAAATTCGGTCATGACAAGACCAATACCAGTCAGTGTAACGGTTCCAACCACAATACCAGCCGCCGCTGTTGCCACACCAATACCAATCATGTTTCTGGCACCTGAAACCAAACCATCAATAAGTTCGTCGGAGCCTTTTTTGAATGAAAAATCCTCTCCGCTTGTTTTCCGAATAAATCCTTTTAACGGTCGCTGGGTTAATACAATGACAATCAGCAGCATAGTTGCCCAATAGGCGGACAAGGACGGTGAAAGCCGTTCTACAGTCAAACACCACATCAAGACCACAACCGGTAGTAGAAAATAATAACCTGCCTGGGCTGTCTCTTTCAGGTCAGGTAATTCATTTATCTCATGGGAGGATTCAAGTTCCGGTACTCTGCAGGCATGCCATATTAGTCCATAATACGAGACAGCAAGCAACACAGAGACTACATAAATCGTAGCTTTTCCTGCTACCCCTTTTATCCAACCAAGTCCATAGTAGGTTGCACCACCAATAATAATGACAAATAATATTGACATGACAAAGGATAGCAATTTCTGATTTAGGGTTTTTGTAACTTTTCTTTCCAGACCCTCAAGTCCTAATTTACAAGCCTCAAGGTGAACGATATAAACAAGGGCGATGTAGGAAATAATGGCTGGTAAAAATGCATGTTTGATAACCTCAATATAGGGAATCCCAACATATTCCACCATTAAAAATGCGGCCGCCCCCATAATCGGTGGCGTTAGCTGACCATTGGTGGAGGCAGCAACTTCAACTGCTCCTGCTTTTTCTGCAGAAAAACCAACTTTCCTCATTAATGGTATGGTAAAGGTTCCGGTGGTTACAACATTGGCAATGGAAGATCCGGAAACCAGTCCGGTCAGTCCGGAAGAAATCACAGCTGCTTTTGCAGGTCCACCTTTTAAATGCCCAAGGCCGGCAAAGGCCGTTCGGATAAAATAATTACCCGCACCCGCAGATTCCAGCAGGGAACCGAATAATACAAACATGAAAACCATGCTGCTAGACACACCCAATGCAACTCCATAAACACCTTCTGTGGTTAGCCAGTAATGGGTCATTCCTTTTACAAGGCTTGCCCCTTGATGGGCAATGATATTTGGCATATATGGCCCTGCAAACGTATACAAGATAAAGATCGATGCAACCACCATCAGGGGAGGACCAAGGGTCCGTCTTGTTGCTTCAAGCAATAAAACAATACCAATGACAGCAACCACAAGGTCAATGGTTAAAGGATCACCTGGGCGTTCTGACAAGCCAGTATAAAATAAAAACAGATAGGACGCACAAAATGCACCGACCAAAGCAAGAATACAATCTTGAATGGGGATATAATCCCGTGGTGAAGATTTGAATGTTGGATAAGCGGTATAGGCTAGAAATATAGCAAACGCTAGGTGGATGGCTCTTGCTTCAGAAGAGTTAAATACCAGGACATTAAAAATAAACGGTAAAGGGGATGCATACCAGAGCTGAAAAAGAGTCCAGATCAAGGGAACAAAAAAGAGAACTTTTTTGGGGATCAAGCCAATCGGGTTTCGAGCGCCAGTATCTATTTCGGCAATCATCTCCTGTAGCGCATTTTGATCGATTGCATCACTATCTGTTATAATCATTTTAATGATTTCTCCATTGAGAAAGGATAACGTTAACGCGATAAGCGATTATTCTGTTTAAAATTAACCAAAGAAAGGACTATAGCAGTCCGGCTTCTTTGTAATATTTTTTTGCACCATCATGAAGGGGTGCAGAAAGGCCATCTTTGATCATTTCTTCTTTTTTAAGGTTTGCGAGTGCAGGGTGAAATTTTCTGAATTCATCAAAATTCTCAAAAACCGCTTTTACAATGTTATAGATAATATTTTCTGGTGTGTTGGTTGAGCTTACAAAAGTTGCCCCCACACCAAAGGTCATTGTGTCAGTATCTGTTCCGCGATACATGCCTCCGGGAATGGTAGCCTTTCTGTAATAATCAACGTCTTTAACCAATTTGTCAATTTCAGAGCCAGTTACGCTTACCATAACAGAATCACAGGAGGTGGAAGCTTCTTTTATAGATCCTGAAGGATGGCCAACAGTAAATACGATGGCATCAATCTTGTTATCACAAAGGGCCTGGGACTGTTCAGCAGATTTAAGTTCTGAAGCCAGTTTGAAATCAGCTTTTGTCCAACCAATTGCCTTCATAACAACTTTCATGGTACCACGCTGGCCAGAACCAGGGTTACCAATGTTTACACGTTTATTTTTAAGGTCCATAAAAGTTTTTATGCCTGAATCAGCACGGGCAACAACGGTAAACGGTTCAGGATGAATGCTAAAAACGGCTCTAAGTTTTTTGTTCGCACCTTTGCCAGCAAATTTGCTGGTACCGTGATATGCATGATACTGCCAGTCTGATTGTGCGACACCCATATCAAGTTCACCGGCTCTGATAGCGTTCAGGTTGTATATAGATCCCCCGGTACTCTCTACGGAACAACGGATATTATGGACTTTTTTGCCTTTGTTAACTAATCGTGCAATGGCCCCACCGACTGGGTAGGCAACGCCCGTTACGCCAGCGGTACCAATTGTAGCAAAAGTCTGGCCAGCTGCTTGAACAGGAGATAAACCCAACGAAAGATGCAATCCGATTAGTGCAATAATACTAAATATTAATAATTTCTTCATCTGAACCTCCAATTAAATTAAACCGTTAATGGTTACAACTAATAAACATTTAAGAATTTTAAAATACCTTTTGGCTTACACCCCCTTTCGCCGAAACCTATTAATTTAAAACTTTGAAGCTCTTGTTTGGGCAATTAAAGATCCAGCCTGACGAATCTTCTTTGCTTCGCCTATATCCAATATTAATTATTGAATCACCTATTTGTCGCCAGTTATATGCCCATTCATTATTTTTTATTGTAGAGCGATTAGACTCTCTAAGATCAGGCACAATTACTTCTATAAAAGGAGAAAACATTTCACCCAGCATTTCTGCGGCAGAAGAATAATGTTCAAGTATTTGTTGACATTCTTTGCGTATACTTTTTAACATAAAGTTAATTATTTAACAAAAAATAAAATATGTCAATAGGGAAATGTGATTAAAAGATGCGCAAGGTGGCAGACCAATTGACAGGGGCCGGGAAAAAGCCCTATGTGATCCCTGTGGGCAGTTCAAACGCTTGTTCTGGGTTATTTTTTCCCGTTTGTGGCAAGATTGGAAGAATGTATTGATTGTTGAACGAAGCCGCTATCGCGGCAAAAAAAGAGTTCAAAATCGTGTATACCCCTGTAATTGAACAATTCCGGGCATTTATAGACAAAGGAGTTTACCATGAACAAAACAAAAACAACTCGATTTGATACCCATTCCTGGAGCACAGTCAAAGTAGAGCGAAACGGCCTGCAATTTTTCTGGAGACAAACACCATCCCCTATCTGACCGCCCTTGACCGTCGGCGTCCAAACCGCAGATATCCTGGCAAGGGTTTATGCCATATGGCTAAATTATGTCCAAAGCGCGGGAATCATCCAAACCAACACACAAACCGGATATCTTATTGCCCAGGTTGCCGATGAAGCAGCATCCCTTGCCATTAATTTGGGAGGAGATTCCCAAACCTTTGAAGCAGGAAATATCCCCTGGACTGCCACGTTTACAGCCCTTTACCTTGAAGGTCTCTGGAAAGAATTCGGGCAAAAAGTGGGAAAAGGTGTCAAGAAAGGCAGTCCCCCCAAAAAAATGTTTTCGAAAATCCAGATGCAGTATGCAAATGAGGGGGTTCAGCTCCAGTCCCTTGAGGATATGGAATCGGCCCTCAATTGCGCCGGACAATACAATCTTAAAATGCCTGTTCTGGAAGAGGCGGTTGAAACGTTCAGAAACTCAGCAGCTTAAGCTCAAGCAGATACGGGTGTACTCATTTTGGCAGTTTAAACGCATGGCAGATTTCAACAGCCAGGGCATAAATAATATCCAAGGGCAATTGCTGGTCAATACTCTTGTCAAACAACAATTTTGCCTGGCTTTCAAACTCCTCATCCCCCAGCCATAGAAGTACGGCCACGGGAATCTTTGGGGTAATTTCAAAGGAAAAGGCAGCATCTGCCATGGGAACAGGTCTGCCCCCAAGCCTTTTTGCCGCATCTGAAAAACCGGAAAGGTCATTTCCAAATGCCTGGGCCGGAATATGGGTGGGCAAAAGATGGGGGCCTCTGAAAAAAGCAGCCCCTCCGGAAATATCCTTTTCAGATACCCACTGCCCGGACAGGGGAATATCTTGGGCCTTCATCAAATAATGAAGCATAAACAGGTACAAATAATCCTGATAGGTGTCATGCCATTGGTCCACCGGTTTTATACAGGATTGTTCCGGCATAACATCATAGATGTTTCCCCAGATAGTGACCCGATAGCAACGTTTTTTTTCATCATAAAGGGCCCCGGTTCTTTTTATCACATCGTCAGGATCACAGGATAAAAGATCCCGGAAAAGTATTTCATCGATAAATTGGTTCATGCTGCGACTCCTTCCTCATACGACCTTGTTCATATTCCTAAAACAAATATACTTATTTGCCTGTCTGTTCAAGAATAATTATCTTCAAGCGTTCCAAATCCACGCCCGGCCTGTGATTATCCATAATTTTATCTTGCGCTTTTAAGCTTTGGCTGGTAATCCTGTGGCCCTATGAAAATATTTTTCGGCATATCATCCTTTCAAATACTGGCCATGTTCAGGCGGGGCCTTTTTTACAGCTATCTGACCATCTATTTACGGCATTTTTTGGGCCTTTCGGTGACCACCACCACTCTGTTTGCAACCCTTCCCATGATCGTCAATGTTTTGTCCCAGCGCTATCTGTGGGGCGTACTTTCCGATCGGTATCAAAAACGACGCTCCCTGATCATATGGGGAGAAATTTTAGCAGGTCTGGGCACCATTCTCCTTTGGTATTGCCACCTGATCCCGTCGGATAAAATCCAGGCCGGCTGGGTGGTAATCATCGGACTTTCCATCATTGAAATTTTCTGGTCCATGTCCAATATCGGATGGAGCGCACTAATCTCCGACATTTATGAACAGGGAAACCGAAGCGCTGTGATGGGGAAACTGGAAAGCCTGGGAGGTGTCGGCAGAGTAATGGGGGTACTTGCGGGGGGACTGCTATACGACCGGATGGGAACTGCCTTTGAGGGGTGGGGCTTTTACAATGGCATCCTGTTCTGGATATCCGGAATCATCATGTTTGTATCCATTTTTCCCATGTTCATGGTGCCCGAGGGGGGAATTGCCAAAACATCCCCCAAAGCCCCCATGGATAATGATCAGAAAAATAATGGCCAGAAAGATAATGATCGGAATAATTTTGATCCCCACATCTTTTTTGTCTTTATTGCCGCCATGACGCTGATTCATTTTGGCAGGAATGCCGTTGCCGTTACCATGCCCCAATACCTCTCCCTTGACACAGGACTTAACCTGTCTGCCATGACCCTGAGCCATGTGGTGAATATCCGCTCCCTGGGCATTATCGTCACAGGACTTTTTGTGGGCATGATGTGTAAACGATTTGGGGAAAGAAGCCTTCTGGCCCTCTCCTCTTTTGCTGCAGCCCTGGCCCTGTTAATTTTGGGGGTATCCACCTCCCTTTACTGGATCGGGATCAGCTCATTTTTAATGGGATTTTCCGATGTTATTATCATTGCCGCCTCCTATGAACTGGCGGCTTCCTATATCCCGGCCCAAAAAAGAGGCAGATTGCTGGCCGTCTTTAATGCCACGTTTTTTTTAAGCTGGGGCATAGCCGGCACCCTGATTTCCGGCCCCATCACCGATGGCCTCATCGCCCTTGGAAAGTTGGAAACCTATGCCTATATGGCATCCTTTAATGCCTCGGCTCTCATCACCCTGGCCGGTGTGGCAACCCTGTTGCTTCTCTTTCATCTCGAAAAAAAATAGTTCATGGAATTGCCGCCTTAAATAGTTTCAAATCTGATGCTGATATACCGCTGGCACCCAGGGGACGATCAACAGCATCATGGCAGTCCGACCCGCCAGTCACAAAAAGAGTGTACTTTTTTGCCCAGGATTTAAGGATTTCCTGGTGTTCCAGGGTATGCCCCGGGTAGTAGACCTCAAGCCCATGGATACCGACCGCCAAAAAATCGGGCAAAATTTTCTCAACCACACCAATGGGGGGCAGCACCTCTTTATAATGCCCTGCCCCGGGAAAGGAACCGGCAGCCGGATGGGCCAGAACAGCTGCCACAGGAAGCTCTTTGATGATAGCCCCTGCCCGGGACAGATCTATCCCTGAAGGCAGATAAGCCGAGCTGTCGTTGCCGATTATCCTGTTGACGGTTTCCCTGTCATTGATGCCCAGCTTTTCTGCCAGGGCCAAGGCAAAATGACGCCGGGTGGCATTTGTACTATAATCGGCAATATCCTGGAAAACCATCTCCCGTTTCAGCAATGGCAAATCACCGTGGGGTCCGAACACCCGGTTAATTTGGGCGATTCTGTCGCTGACCAGCCCCTCTCCCCGGCCCTGACCCATGATCGCTTCAAACCTGCTGACAAAGGCAGCATCTGCCAGCCTCTCCCTGGAAAAATAGCAGAGCAGGTGAAGGGTTCCCGTAAAACAGGGTTGTTTGAACCGAATGGAGACCTCCACACCGGGGATTACCTCAATCTGGCAGTTGTCCCCGGCCCTGACTGCTTTTGCAAGCCCCTTGAGCGTATCATGGTCTGTAACGCCCAGGGCCTTTAACCCAAGAGCCCTGGCCTGTTTGACCAATTCTTCCGGTGAGAAATCCCCATCCGAAGAGGTGGTATGATTGTGTAAATCCGCAACGATTATCGGCTCCATGATTTTATGTCTCCCCATTGGCTTAAAAATTAATTTCACATCCACCTGTTTTAATACCGCTTCTCCCCGTAAAAGGAAAAAGGTTTTTTTTGAAGATATCATTTGATTTTTATCCATTAAATGGTAGAAGAAAAAAACGCTTGTTTTTTTTGTGATTCATTTTGGAAGCGACTTTTGAGAATAACAACACATCAAATACTACGGATAATGACATGGATATTTTAAACACTCTTGGAAAAATTGAATCCCCTGGTGATGCACTGGCAATTTTCAAACAGAAAATGGACAATGCTCATCTGGCCCGGATATCAAAAATCGAGCACCCGGACATACTCATACGAATTGCAAATGCCATTGTTCTTTGCAATCCTGCCACGGTATTCATAAATACCGGATCTTCTGAGGATAGGGCATTTATTAAAAACCTGGCCCTTGGGAAAAAAGAGGAAACGCCCCTTGCCATGGCAGATCATACCATCCACTTTGATCTTGCAGGTGAACAGGGAAGAATCGTAGACAGAACCTTTTATATTGCCAACCCCGAGGATCATATTTCCTCCCTTGCCAACCGCATGGACAGAGAAAAAGCCCTGGAAGATATCCAGGCAAGCCTGGTCAATATAATGGAAGGCATGACCATGATTGTGGGGTTTTACATGCGGGGTCCTGTGGGGTCTCCTGTTTCCAATCCCGCCCTTGAAATCACCAGCTCCGCCTATGTCAGCCATAGCGCAGAACTGCTTTACCGGAATGCCTACGAGGATTTTCGCCGGGAAGTTATCAACCAGGGCCATTTTTTCACCAATCTCCATTCCGAAGGAAAAAACAGAACCGAAGATCTGCCCGATGCAAGGGTCTTTATGGACAGAAAATTCCAGACCACTTACAGCTATAAATGCACCTATGCGGGGAACACCCTGCTGCTGAAAAAAGGAAATCACAGGTTTGCCGTGGATAAGGCTGTGTACACAAACCGGGGGAAAGAATTATCCGAACACATGTTTATCACCGGTATCCCCGGCCCTTCAAACAGAGTCACCTGGTTTGCCGGTGCTGCCCCCAGCGGATGCGGGAAAACCACCACGGCCATGGCCGGAAGTGTATTTGTGGGAGATGATCTGGCCCAGATGTGGATCGCCGATGACGGCAGTGTCCGGTCCATCAACCCGGAAAACGGGATCTTTGGTATTGTGGAGGATGTAAACAGACAAGGGGATCCCCTGCTCATGAAGGTGATGAGGGAACCCGGACATGAAGTGATCTGGTCCAATGTGCTCATAGATGAGAACAAGGTTCCCCACTGGATCGGCAATGACGAACCCAGCCCGAAAAAAGGATTTAATTTCCAGGGAGAGTGGGAAGAGGGCAAAATAGATAAAAATGGGACTCCCGTCCCCCTGTCCCACCCAAACTCCCGGTGTACCCTGGCCTCAAGTTCCCTTGAAAACTATTCCCCCGAGGCCCAAAATCCCGCAGGCGTTTTGACCCGTGTCTTTACATACAGCGGCAGGGATGCCGACACCATGCCCCCGGTTTGGGCTGCCACCGATTCCGACAGCGGTGTGGTCATTGGTGCCTGTATTGTATCGGCTGCAACCGCAACAGAAGTGGGCGCTTCTGGAATAAAACGGGCTCCCTGGGCCAATGCACCCTTTATCCCCGGGTCCCTGGGCGATTACATGGATGCCCAGTTCAAATTTTTCGGCAATACCGCCATAAAAAAAGAGCACAAACCGGTCATGGCAGGCCTCAACTATTTTTTAACGGAAAGGGCCAGGGGTGGAGAAACCAACCGCCTTTTAGGTGAAAAAAAAGATGTAAAGGTGTGGCTTGCCTGGCTTGAAAGATATGCCCACAATGAAATATCCTTTTTGAGCACCCCCATCGGAAATTTGCCCAAATATGAAGATTTACAACAATTGTTCCAGCAGATCATCAACAAAGAATATTCGAAATCTTTATATGAGAAACAATTTTCCCTCTATTGCGACAATATTATCAGCCGCATAGAGCTTCAGGAAACAGCCTATGCCAAGGAAGAGGGAATCCCCGGTAAATTGTTTGATATTCTGGCCTCCCAGAAAAAGGCATTGTCCGAACTAAAAGCCAAAAAGGGAAGTATTGTAGCCCCGGATCATTTTGCCGGGTAGCGATTCGTTTTTTTGAGGGGGAAGGTTAAATTTTCACATAAGTTTTTAAAAGAAAAGAGCCGGATTGCTCGCGACAATCCAGCTCCTTTTGACCCAAAATAGTAATGTGACCCAAAGTCTGGCGACCAAAGTCTTGTATTTAGGGACAGCATATATAAATCATAAACCTACGTACCCTGTCAATCCCTATTGCAGACAAAAGAAACCTTTTTCTATGAAAGGAGTTTGCGATGTTTAATAATTTAAAAGAATTCACAATCAGAAATCTTCGAACAATAATAATCCATATCCCAATCATAACCTTGTCTATAATTATCTTAATCGGATTTATCTCCGGAATTTCCACTCGAGATTATACGGGATTTGACAAAGCAGCAGATCTTGTGAAATGGTTTGTTAGCAGTATATTGGATGTATTTCATAGTTAACAGCTTAAAATGAGAAAACTAAGAAGGGAGACACTATGAACCAGAAGAACCGAATAAGCAGGATCGACATGTACCATGTGCGGATTCCCCTTGAGAAACCCTTTTATCCCAGCTGGATTCCGGGATACCCTGCCACGGACAACCGGTTTGATCTCATCCGCATCACAACCGAAGACGGGGTTGAAGGATATAGTGCGGGCCCTGCCATCTCCTCGGAAAGATCAGGGCTTGGCAACCTGATTGCCCCCTATCTTCTGGGACATGATGCCACAAACATCGAGCTTATGCTCCAGCGCCTCAGGGAGGTTTCCTATCTGGGGGTCCGTGCCAACTGGATCGAACCGGCTTTCTGGGACATCAAGGGAAAAATTGAAAACAAGCCGGTTTATGAACTTTTGGGCGGCCGAAGGGAACCGGTTGAACTCTACGCCTCCACAGGGGAGATCAAGGATGTGGATTCACGGGTTTTTGAAGCCAGGGCACGACTTGCAGAAGGGTTTAAAACCATCAAAATCAGGGTCCACGAATTTGATGTTCAGACCGACATCGACCATGTGAGGGGGGTGGTGGATGCCGTGGGGGACCAGATGGCCATTGGGGTGGATGCCAACCAGGGATGGCGGGTGACCATTATCAATGATGCCCCCCTGTGGGATCTTAACCGGGCCAAATATTTTGCCGATGCCTGTGCAGAGATGAAGATTGCCTGGCTGGAAGAACCCCTTCCCATGGATGATTATGCAAGTCTCACCGCACTGAGCCGCTACAGCCGGATCCCCGTTACCGGCGGTGAAATCCATACCAATGGGTTGGCAGAACTTAAATACATGGTGGAAAAAAAATGTTATGATATTTTCCAGCCCGATGCCATCATGACCGGCGGCATTGCACACACACTGGAAGTGGCTGCCCATTGTAAACGCTTTGGGCTAAAATTCACCCCCCACACATGGACCAACGGCATCGGGTTTGCTGTGAACCTAAATGTGCTTCTCGCCAGTGGGTTCAATGGGGTAAAACCTCTGGAATACCCTATCAATCCGCCCTCCTGGACAATTCAGAAACGGGACGGTATCCTGAAAAAACCGTTTATGCATGAAAACGGAATCCTTAATCCCACCTATCATCCGGGACTGGGCTTTGACATTGATCCGGACAAGCTCAAAAAATATGGCAAAAAGTTTTTCACCATGAACAAAAGACAGCTCATGTTTCACACCATCAAAGACAAGGGTCTTTTTACCGCCCTGAGACTAAACTCAAACAAGAAAAAATACGGGGTGGATACCAAAACTTAAAAACCGTGAAAAACGGGATCACTCGATAATCCCCAAAAGTTCCACTTCAAAAATAAGGGTTTGCCCGGGTTTGATGGCCTCCCCAGCCCCCTGGTCGCCATAGGCCAGGTCTGCTGGCACATACAACTCCCACCTGGAACCCACCCGCATAAGCTGCAAGGCCTGGATCCATCCCTTGATAACCCCGCTGACCTGGAATACCGCAGCTTTTCCCCGGGCAAAGGAGGAATCAAAAACAGTCCCATCCAGAAGCGTCCCCTTATAATTGCATTCCACGGTGGCATCCGGCCCCGGCATCGGACCCTCCCCTTTTTTCAGAATTTTATACTGGAGGCCCGAGGACAGGGTGATAACACCCTGCTTGAGCTTGTTGCCCTCAAGAAATTTTGCCCCCTCGGCCCGATTTTTTTCAGAAGCCAGCCGGGTTGTTTCCATCTGCTTTTGCCGGGCCAGACGCTGGTAGGTCATGAGCATCTGGCGCAATAGATCTTCTTTCATCTTCACTTCACCGGAATGTTGGTCATTCACCCCCATCATAAAGTATTTTGGGTCCAATTCCATAAATTGGGTCACATTTTTAAATATGTCATACCCCAGGGCATAGGATATCTTCTGGGTCAGGTCTGTCGCATCAAGAATGTTAATCTGCTTTTTTACCCGGGTTTCGGCAGGCTTGGTCTTTTCCCCGGCACCAACCATCGGACTAAAACAAAGTATCCAAAAAAGACCTGCCAGTATCATTGCGCGTTTCATTGGTTTTTCCCTCGATTATAAAAATATTATTTCCAGACCCTATCAAATATACGAATGATATTCATTCCCAGGATCCCCTTGATTTCATCCTCTGAATACCCCCGATCGTACAGGCCCAGCGTCAGATTGTCAAAGGTGTCGGGCATTTCAATCCCTTGGGGATAATGCCAGGGCGGTGCAGGGTATTCTTTTTTATTCCATGCTCCCGAATCCAGGAGAAAATCATAAACCACATCGGCCGTGTTATCGTCTGTTGCCCCGGCCTGGTATTCAAAATAATCCATACCCACACAAACATGCTCAACCCCTGCAATCTTTACCATATGGTCCACGTGGTCCAAAAGGTCACCAAGAGTCGGTTTATTTTTTTTGGAAACAAATCCGGGAAAACCATTAAACCCAATAACACCGCCGTTTTTTGCAATTGCCCTTATCAATTCATCTTCACAGTTTCTATCATTGTTGCAGACAGATTTTGCATTACCGTGTGAAATTATCACCGGACTTTGGGAGGCTGAAATAGCATCCAAGCTGGTCTTAAAACCCGTATGGGCGCAATCAATCACTATTCCCAGCCGGTTCATTTCGCTGATGACCTCACCGCCAAATTTTGTCAGCCCGGTATCCGTTTCAACGGCACATCCACATCCGACAAGATCCTTGTCATTGTAGCTAAGCTGTACAACACGAACCCCCATCCGGTAAAATAATTCAACCGTGTTGATATCGTTTTCAAAGGGGGTGGTTCCCTGAAAATGAAATATGATCCCAAGCTTTCCCTCTTTTTTGGCTTTATGGAGATCATCCCTGGAAGTGACATGGATAAGATTTTTTTCAGGGTTACGAAATTTATCAAACCATTTGCCCAAATTTTTCATGGTGAAGTCAAAGGTACCGATATTGGCCATTCCATAGCCGACTGTCGCCGCAACAGCAGTTACCCCGCCTTTTATGAAATGGTCGTGAAACTGGTCCAGTACCGCCATGGGACAGGCGTTGTCAATAATCATGGCATCTTCATGGATTTTTTTAGCTGGATTCATTTTATTTCCTTTAGATTTCTAAGAAGGGTTAATGTGTTTTCCCTGCGAACCGGATCATTAATCAATGTGTGCAGAATGGTATGCATGGCATACCGTCCATATACGACCAATCCTTTGTCATCGATTTCCCCCCGGGCCCATTGCAGCACAACACCAAAATAATTGTGGTAAGCCAGCCTTGCGCACACCGACAAGTCAAGATCACTCCAGATCAAATTCCGCCTGGCAGCCATTTCCAGAGTTTCCTGAATTGTTTTAATTCTTTTGTTATGCAACTCGCCAAGTCGGGCTGAACCCGGACTAAGGGAAAACCCCGCAATGATTGAAGGCTTAATCAGTTCTTTATTGTCTAAGAATATGGGCTCAATGGCGTCAATCCATTCCTGGTAATAGGATGTTTTCCATGGGCCGTTTTTCACCTCATTTTGAAGCGCCAGGGTTGCCCTGTCGATAGCCTGGGTTCCCTGCTCGAAAATGGTGATAATCACATTTTCCTTGTTCCCATAGAGGTTGTAAATGGTTCTGAGTGCCAGTTCTGATTTGCTGGCAAGATTTCTCACTGAAAGTGCTTCAATCCCCAGGTCCAGAATAATGCTGCGGGCAGCCGCCAAAATTTTTTTCCTATTCTGGCATCTTTTCTTTTCCTTTCGGGTGATCATGGCACATCCTCAACAAACAAAAGGGTATTTTGTAGAACAATGTTAAACTTTTATGGAAAAGTATAACACTGTTGCATTTTCTGCAAGCCTTATTTTCTGCGTCCTTAAATGTGACTCCAAAGACGCAACATTGTGCTCTATAACCTCCCGTGGCAAACATGGGGATAAATGAGGATCATCTTTTCTGATAATAAATGTCCCGGTTTAGTTCAGGTTAGATTTAAAAAAAATATAAACAGTGGATTTTAGTCTCTCTTTTCTACTTGATTTTATAGACAAATCTGAATACTATTACTTTTTTTGAGCTATCGAAATGCTCACTGCATGGATTTAAAGCAAACTTTATCTATGATTTTGCAGCCCTAAGCTGTTTCATCTAGATTTTTAGAACAGGAGGAAGGAATGGCAAAGATTGTATATCGTGAGGAAATGGCCCAAGGGACCATCATTCTCAACGAGATAGAAGCACCCCGCATATCCCGTAAAGCCAAGCCCGGCCAATTTGTAATACTCCAGGCCGACGAAACCGGAGAACGGATCCCTTTAACCATGGCAGATACAAACCCTGAAAAAGGGACCATCACCATTATTTATATGGTGGTTGGCAAATCCACTGCCCGGTTTAAAGAATTGCAGGTAGGGGATGAATATTATGCCCTCATCGGTCCCCTGGGGGCTCCCACCCATGTTGAAAATGTGGGAAAAGTTGTATGCGTGGGCGGGGGTACCGGTATTGCCGTGCTCCATCCCATCACCCGCGCCCTGAAAGAGGCGGGAAATGAGGTCACCACAATCCTGGGATCCAGAAGTTACGACCTTCTCATCATGGAAGAAAAAATGAGGGCTGCCTCGGATCACTTCCACATTTGTACCGATGACGGCTCCGAAGGTCACCACGGTTTTGTAACCGATGTATTAAAAGAGGTTCTTGCAAAGGACGACATCGCCATGGTGGTTGCCATAGGCCCCATCCCCATGATGAAATTCTGCAGCCTGATCACCAAGGAAAAGGGCGTAAAAACCCTTGTCAGCCTGAACCCCATTATGGTGGACGGAACGGGAATGTGCGGCTGTTGCCGTGTCACAGTAGGTGGAGAGACCAAATTTGCCTGTGTTGACGGACCGGAATTTGACGCCCACAAAGTTGATTTTGATGAACTGGCCAAACGCCTTGCATCCTATCTGGAAGATGAACGCGCAAGCATGGATGCCCACAACAATTGTAAAATACAATAAAAAACACCGGAGACGGTTGTCTATAGGGAGGAATAAATGGCAGAGAAAAAACCAAAGACAGAAAAGGTGCCCCGGGCGAAAATGCCCGAACAGGACCCGGATGTCAGGCGCAGAAATTTTATAGAGGTCCCCCTGGGACTCACCCCTGAAATGGCCATAGCTGAGGCCAAAAGATGCCTTCAGTGCAAAAAACCGGCCTGTGTTGAAGGATGCCCTGTATCCGTTGATATCCCTGCTTTTATCAAATTGATTGCAGAAAATAATTTTTCAGGTGCTGCCAATAAATTGTGGGAACGCAACGCATTACCGGCGGTTTGCGGCCGGGTCTGCCCCCAGGAAGAACAATGTGAAGGCCGCTGCATCGTCGGCAAAAAAGGCCAGCCCGTTGCCATTGGGTATCTTGAAAGATTTGCAGCAGATTATGAACGGAAAAACGGTATCGGAAATGTCCCCTCTGTGGAAGGCAAAACCGGTAAAAAAATTGCCGTCATCGGTTCCGGCCCATCGGGCCTCACCGTTGCCGGAGACCTTCTGCTCAAGGGACATGAGGTTACTATTTTCGAAGCATTCCACAAACCAGGTGGTGTTCTGGTTTATGGGATTCCCGAATTCCGTCTGCCCAAGGAAATTGTGGCATCGGAAGTGGCCACCCTGGAAAAAATGGGCGCTAAAATCGAATGCAATACCGTTGTCGGGGCCTCGGTCACCATTGATGAACTGTTTGAAGAGGGCTATGATGCCGCCTATATCGGTGTAGGCGCCGGACTGCCAAGATTCATGAACCTGCCCGGTGAAAATTTGATTGGTATTTATTCTGCCAATGAATATTTAACCCGTACCAACCTGATGAAGGGGTATCTCTTCCCCAAATATGACACCCCCATTGCCCGGGGCAAGAATGTTGTGGTTCTGGGAGCTGGAAATGTTGCCATGGATTCTGCCAGAACAGCCATGCGCCTGGGAGCAAAATCGGTCAAGGTTGTTTACAGACGCTCCAGGGAAGAAATGCCTGCCAGGGAAGAAGAACTTCACCATGCAGAACAAGAACAAATTGAATTTGTTCTCCTGACCAATCCCACCCAGTTTTTTGGCGACGAAAACGGCCGGCTCACCGGCATGGAATGTTTGAAAATGGAACTGGGAGAGCCGGATGACTCGGGCAGAAGAAGACCCATCCCCATTGAAGGTTCTGAGTACAAAGTCGACTGTGATCTTGTGGTGGTTTCCGTTGGATCCAATGCAAACCCGCTTTTGACCAACTCCACCAAAAACCTGGACCTGAACAAATGGGGCAATATTGTTGCAGACCCTGTCACCGGCAAGACATCCAAGAAAGCAGTCTGGGCCGGGGGTGATATTGTCACGGGTGCCGCCACTGTTATCCTTGCCATGGGAGCAGGACGGGCTGTAGCCAACTCCATGCACGATTACCTGACCGTAGGCTGGTAAAAACAGATCGGGTTAAGATAAAGCCTTGTAGCAAGAAGGAAAGATAGCAGGGGCAATGGATTCTATATCCATTGCCCCATTTTTTTACAAACAGCTATTTTCACCATAAAATATATGAAGAGAGTGTCATTGCCTCTTCATGCACCCCATGTATTAATTAAAATTGGAACGCCCTATTTGGGCAGTATATACACCTTATGGTCCACAAGGGAAAGGGAATGGATGACTCCCTTGATAAATTTTTGTTCACCAAAAATTGACACCAGGCGAACCCCGTCCTCTTCCGGTTCAACCCTGTCAACGGCTTCCATAACCAAAACCTCTCCTGCCTCTTCCATATAATATGCATTTGCTTCACACATGTTTTTTTACTCCCTATCTAAAAAGGATAAATGGGTATCTAATAGTTCATCCACCAAAAGGGGCAGGGGCAACCCCGACACCCCCACAATGGCAATATTTTCCTGGGTCAGGGGCAGCAGTATTTTTTTTGCCTCGGAAAGACAGACCGCCTCTGCCATCTCCCGGGTAACCTCCCCCATCATGGCATGGGGCATGATAATGCCCACGGGACCTACGATAACATCGGCTTTTTTAACTGTCTGGACAATGGCATTGCTGCCGGATGCCCCTTTGTTTGCCCTTGCCTTGAGCATCTGGGCCGTTGCAATGGCATTGGTGCCAAGGGCTATCACCTCGATACTTTCACCAAACCGATCCTTGATGCGCTTGATGATGGCAGATCCAATGCCGCCGCCCTGGCCGTCAATGATGCAGATCTTTTTAATAATGTTTTTCATAACCTTTGGGTTGCCTTAACGCTTATGTTTACAGCAATTGCTGGATTATTTTCCAGATATTTTCCTCCACCCGGGCCGGGGGTTTATTGCCGTCAACGATGATGACATTTTCCTGATCCTTCAATTGTTCAAAGGCCAGAAAATAATTATCCCTTACCCGCTTCAGAATATCAATCTTTTCATACATGTCAAGGGAATCCCGGGCCGCAAGAATTCGCCCAAGACAAACATCCGGGTCCACATCAATAAACAAGGTGGCCGTGGGTCTTAAAATTTTGGCATTTAAGGCGTTTGCCTGGATCACCCAGTCCAAATCCATATACTGGGCATGATAGGCATAGGAGGAAAAATAATACCGGTCACAAAGAACGATTCGGCCCTCCACCATTGCCTTGACACCATTTGCCCTGTTCATGAGATGGTCGGTCCTGTCTGCGGCAAACAATGAGGCTAGGGTGAGCTGGTCCGTCTCAACGCTTCCGGCCAGCATTTTCCGGATCAAAGACCCTATGGGGCCGTCTGTGGGCTCAAAGGTGGATACCACCGGAATATTTTTTTCTGCCAATCGTTTATGCAACAGTTGTATCTGGGTGCTTTTACCAGATCCGTCAATCCCTTCAAGAACCAAAAACATGCCCTGATCTATTCCCAATTTACCTACCTTGTATGCTCGCCAGAAGTTTGGCAGCCAAAATTAGTATGCTTACAAAAAAGTTTTTTATAACAATATCCTGCCCCCTTGGCAAGACCGGGATTATATTTCAGAATGATCTTTTCAATCGTGTATTTCTTATAAATTCTTATCCTCAAAAATTTCCCGAATCATTACCATAAGTTTATTATAGGAGATTGGCTTCGACACATATTTTTTAATGCCAAGTTTTTTAGCGCTATTTTCAGATATATTATTACTGTATCCAGTACAGAGAATTATTGGAATATCAGATCTTATTTTTAATAGTTTCTCTGATAATTTATCCCCCGTTAATTGCGGCATTGTCATATCAGTGATTACCAAATCAAATTGATGAGGATTTGATTTAAATTCGTGATAGGCATCCTTTCCATTTTCACATGTGGTAACCGTATATCCATATTTTGCTAGGATTTCCTCTGATATTTGCCGAATCGCCTCCTCATCATCTACAAATAAGATTTTTTCATTGCCTTCTAAATGGGATATTTTATCATTCTTTTCAAACTCTTCTTTCACCGGTTCTTTAACAATAGGAAAAAAAACTTCAATACTTGTACCTTTATCGAGCTTACTTGTTATCTTTAAAAAACCATCATGTTCATCTACAATTGCTTGAACAATCGCCAAACCAAGCCCTGTTCCTTCACCCACTTTTTTCGTTGTAAAATATGGATCAAACGCTTTTTCTATAGTCAAACTATCCATACCATGGCCTGTATCACGCACCTCTAATAGAATAAAATTTCCAGGTGGTATTATCCGATCTCTAATATATTTCGGATTCTCAATTCTAATATCTTTTAAAGATATATTCAATTTTCCACCTGTTTTTCGCATAGCGTGGTATGCATTTGTGCATAGATTCATAATTACCTGATGTATCTTAGTTGGATCTGCCAATGAAAATGACTTAGATCCAATTTGGGTATCAATTTCGATGGTAGATGGGATTGAAGATCGAAGTAGGTTAATCGCTTCATTGATCGCTGAATAAATAGCCAAAGAGGTTTTTTTATACTCTGATTTTCTGCTGAAGGTCAAAATTTGTTGAACTAAATCGGCAGCTCTTTTTGCAGATATTAATATTTTGGTGACACTTCTATTTACATTATCCGTATTGTGGATGTCTGTTAAAGCCAATTGAGCATAGCCAAATATTCCGGTGAGAATATTGTTAAAGTCGTGGGCTATCCCGCCGGCTAAAGTTCCTATTGCTTCCATTTTTTGTACCTGCAGAAGCCGAAGTTCGAGATTTTTTTTCTCAGAAACATCCAGTATAAAACCTCTAATACGTTTCAGATTTCCATTCTCATCAAACACTCCGGAAGCATTCTCGATCAAATCGATTGGTGTTCCATTTACTTTTTTTAATTTAGGTTCAAAACTTGCGATTCGCTTTTCAGTACTAATTTTTCTTAAAAAATCAGATCTGGTGTTTGGATCTTGAAACAAGTTGTTGATGGGAGTGTTTAAAGCTTGTTCATCATTTTCAAACCCAAAAATTCTTTTATACTCCTGATTGAAAGCTATGAGTTGTCCATCCGGGGTTGAAATATATGTTCCAGAAAGATCTTCTTCAAAGTACTCACGGTATTTTTCTTCACTTTTACGTAATTTTTCTTCAGCTACCTTCCTTTGGGTTATATCTAATGCTGTAAAGGTTACCCCTGCCAATAAATCATCCGGTTTCAAAGGCGTTGAACTCATTAATATATGAATAATTTTTCCATCTTTACGCTTAAAGCAAGTTTCAACTGTACCCGTTCCATATTTTTTAATTTGTTTATATTTTTCTTTGCCAACATATTCAAATTCTTCTTGGGTAGGATATAGCATTCTTGCACTTTTTTGTATTAGTTCATCCTTAGAATATCCTGTTATTTGGCAAATACGATCATTAACATCTTGAATCACACGATCAGAAATAATGCCGATACCGACGGGTGCTGCTCTAAAAATGCTTCTCATTTTATTTTCACTATTTCTTAACGCAATCTCAACTTGCTTACGTTCTGTGATATCACGAATCACACCTTCAATACCGAGGATATTATCGTTATCATCTTTATAATAATAAGCATTCGTGGATGCCCACCAATGAGTTCCATCTTTTCGTTTGAATTGATCTTCGAAGTCATTAACATAGCCTTCTTCGTTAAGAGACGTTAAAAATTTTTCTTTATGATTAATTGTCACATAAAATTCTTCAGGTTCCTTCCCCCTAGCTTCATCAACCGAAAAACCTGTTAATGCATAAACTGAAGGGGATATGAAAACCACTTTTCCGTTTCTATCAACTCGGTATCTCAGGTCAGGGGATCTATCGATTAATGTTTTATATTTCCGCTCACTTTCGAATAATTCAGATGTTCTCTGCCTTACTTGCAATCTTGATACGATACCGACTGCAAACAAAAAAATGATAAGAGCAGAACCAAAAATTAGCAAAACTTTAATCCATCTCGGGACAATTTCAATAAAAGTTTCTGATCGTTTTCCTGCAATGTATTTTTCTAAAAGGTGATAATAGATTGAATTTTTATCTTTTTTTAAGACTTTTATATGATCATCAATCGTCTTGCCAAACACAGAAGTCAGGATTGCTCCTTTTGTTAATGCAAACTGCATTTTTGCCGCTTGAAAAATAATTGAAGTTCGCTCTATCGTATAATTATCTTCATGCTGATTTCCAAAATCCTTGTTTGTAACGCCCGCATCAATGTGTTTACTCTGGAGGGCATTAAAAATCTCCTCATATGTATTCATTTCTTTGAAAGCAACATTAAGGCTGAATTTTTCTACTATTTCTTTAATGCCTTCTGGTCCCTCCAAATTAAAACTGCCTTTTAAAGCTGCAATAGTTTTACCTTCTAAATCGATAATGGATTTTATTTGAGAGCCTTTCGGAATATACAATCTTGACCAACTTACCAATACGGGTTCATGGGTAAAATCATATATTTTACTTCTTGGTTCCGTCCATCCGGTATCGGGCATAATATGTATTTTACCATTTTTTAGCCTATCGAGGCATTCCTTCCAAGTTCCTGAAATCCATTCAATCTTCCAACCTTCTTTCTTGGATATATGTGTGAGAAGTTCTGCCCAGAATCCAGAAATTGAACCATCTTTTTCTGTAAAAATTTTGGGATAGTTTTCATATGTTCCAACTTTAATGATAATAGGATCACCTGCAAAAGAAACCGATGACAAGTTAAAAAGCATGAAGCAGATAAAAATCAAAAAATATGTTTTCATTACAAAAACCTCATAGCGTGAGAACTGCGGAATTAAAAAAACTTTACCATAAAGAGGATTAACACTATCTCCAGTTTTTTAGGGTATGATCGGCTTAGATTCGTCCAGAAACTTACGAATTAAAGCAAGTAGATGTTTGCTTTCAACAGGTTTTGAAAGATATTTTTTTATACCAATGTCTAAGGCTTTAATTTCATTGATATTGTCATTGTATCCCGTGCAGAGGATAATGGGGATATCTTTTCTTATTTTCAATGCACGGTATGAAAAATCGTCCCCCGGAATTCCCGGCATTGTCATATCTGTAATTATCAGATCAAAGTCTAACGGGTGCTGTTCGAATGCATCAAGGGCAGCAGGGCTTTTTAAATAAGCGGTCACCTGATATCCAAACTTTTCCAACACGTCTTTCGTTATTGATAATATAGCTTCATCATCGTCTATAACCATGATGTTTTCCGATCCACCTTTAATGAGATCAGTCTCTTTTTCTTGGAGTGATTGGTCCTTTTGATCTTTTAACACGGGTAGATAGACCTTGAATGTTGATCCTTTCCCCACTTCACTACGCACAGTCACATAACCATTGTGGTCTTCAATAATACCTTTAACAACAGCCAGCCCAAGGCCGGTACCCTCTCCTCTATCTTTTGTTGTAAAATAAGGCTCAAAAATTTTGGTTAAAACTTCAGAAGTCATTCCGGACCCTGTATCACTGACTTTTAAGTTTAGATATCTATCGGGTGGAATACGAATACCTGGGATGACCATTGAATCTGTTACTTCTAAAACCTCCAGTGAAACAGTTAAAATACCGCCTTTTTTTTTCATTGCATGATATGCATTGGTACATAGATTCATGACGATCTGGTGGATTTGAGTCGGATTGGCAAGAACCTTGTCCTTGGCATAAATCTTCTCTTTAATCTCGATCGTGGCCGGTATGGAAGATCTTAAAAATTTTGTTGCCTCTTTAATGATGAGATACAGCTTAAGAGCGTTTTTCTTGTGTTCTGACTGCCGGCTGAAGGTTAAGATCTGCTGGACCAGCTCGGTGGCCCTTTTTGCACCAACGGTAACCTGGGTGATATAATTTTTAGCCTTTTCAGGCTTATCTAAATTCATATCGGCCAGCTGGGCATACCCAAAGATTCCTGAAAGTATATTATTAAAATCATGTGCAATTCCACCGGCTAAGGTGCCAATGGCTTCCATTTTTCTTGACTGCTGCATCTGTTGTTCCATTTTAACTTGTTCGGTGATATTTCTTCTTATTGAAACAAAAGCCGTAATATCATTTTCAGAGTTAACAATGGGTGTGATGACCATATCATGCAATAATATGGTTCCATTCTTGCGTTTGTTTTGTATGTTACCCTTCCATATTTTTTTATCCAGGATTGTCGTCCAAATATTTTTGTAAAACGCATCATTATGCAAACCGCTTTTCAGCACGCTTGGTCTTTTACCAACTATTTCTTTTCTCTTGTGTCCCATATTTTTTTCAAAGGATGGATTAACATACTGAATAATGCCGGTTGGGTCGGTAATAACAACCTCTTCATCTGCCTGTTCGATCACTTTTTCAAATTGTAATAACTGCTTTTCATGTAATTTTAATTGCGTAATATCGTTTACCAGCGAAGCAAAACCTGTCATCTGTCCATCTGCATCATATAAGACCGTATTATACCAGTCACAAATAATTATTTGGCCTGATTTTGTAATATTCTCGTTAATATTTCTGGCCCCGCTTTTATCGCTGAGCAGATTTTGAAACACCTTATCGACGTTAGATCTTAACTCTTTCGGGATAATAAGATCTGCGATGTGAATCCCGACAGCCTCTTTCTTCGTAAACCCAAAAATGTTTTCAGAGGCTGGATTCCATTCAGTTATACAAAATTCGGTATTTAGAGAAATCACACCCACTGGTGTATTCTGAAGGTGAACCGACAATTGATGGTCACTTTTTTGCCACTTTTTTTCTGCAATCTTCCGCTCAATAATTTCCTGCTGTAAAACACGATTTGCTTGTTTGATATCATGTGTCCGTTCTTTCACTCTCTTTTCCAGCTCATCATGGGCTTTTTTTAACTGTGCTTCAGCAAATTTCCGTTGTGTAATAATCCTGGAAATGCCCAATATACCGGTTGATTGACCCGTACCATCAAACATTGGTGTTTTAATAGTTTCCAATATCTCTTTATGTCCATCGCCAGCAAATGTGACTTCTTCCTCATTCAAAATTGCTATTCCTTGGGCAATAACGTCTCTATCCTTTTTTCGGAAAAAATCTGCCAATTCCTTGCTGACAAACTCATAATCGGTTTTTCCCACAATTTCAGATTCTTTTGCGCCAAAAAAACGCTCAAACTTTTGATTGCAGGATAGATAAACACCATTCATATCTTTCACCCAGATTAAATCGGGAATGGTTTCATGAAGGACATGCAAATGGGCTTCACTTTTTCGAAATAATTCTTCCCTTTGACTGTATATTTGGTTTTGTGCTTTAAGTGCTGACAGTTCAGATTTCAGCTGCCGAATTGTCAGTTGTAATTTTTCATATTTGGTATCAACTGTCATGTTTTTTTCCTAAAGCATTAAAGGGGCAGACTATTTTTAACCTATCAGGTTAATTGATGATATTAGTACCTGACATAGGGTAACATTTTTTCTCGTATATCTTTGAGTATTTATTCGTTTAAATAGATTTTTTAAAAGTGCCTCTCCAATTTGTATTGAAGTTTGAAATATCGGTCAACGAAAATAAAATTTTATCCGGAGAAAAGAAATCTTACCAATGGGATTTAAAATAAAGAAGTTCTTTAATTCTAAGATAACAACTATTGGAACTGTTTTTTAAATTAAAGGGTTCCTATACCCCAGAGACCGGTGTTGGAGAACCCAGCCAATTCCTTATTCCATAGCTGCCTGAAACCGTTCAGATATCATTCGGATAAAAAAATTATTTGGGGGCAAAAATAACAATCAAAGATTTTGCAACCCCGCCGATTCCACGAAGGGCATGGGGGATACTGGAGTCAAAATAGATGCTGTCGCCCTTTTCCAAAAGATGGAGTTGCTCCGCACTTTTGAATTCAACAATCCCTTCCAGAATAAAATGAAATTCCTCTCCCTTGTGGTCATTGAACAAAAGATCTTTTTCATCCATGGGCTCTATTTCCACCACAAAGGGTTCCATCTGTTTTCCCACCATGGGATAGGCCAGGGATTCCCATCGGTATCCAATTCGGGATTCATTTTTATGATGAAACAATTTTTTAACACTGTACCTGTCATTTTTTTTGACCACCACAATTCGATCTTCCATGTTATGGTCCCGAAAAAAATGGGAGATTTTCACCCCCAGGGCAGTGGAAATTTTAATCAGGGTGGCAATGGGGGGGGCTGCAAGATTATTTTCTATTTGGGAAAGCAAAGGTTTTGACAGGCCTGTGAGATCGGAAATTTCCTGGAGGGTAAGGGCCCTTTGTTTCCGAAGGTTCCTTATTTTATTACCCAGATTCAGGGCAGCAACCTCTTCCTTTACTCTATTTTCTTTCTTTGATGGCATTTTCTCCGGGCTTCCTTCCTGTTCTTCTGTTTTTTTAAACACATTTAAAAAAATAGAAAAAAGTTTAGCATGAGCAAACTTCTATATCAAGGAATAAGAGATTTTTTTAAGAGCGTGTGCCTATTTCGCCAGACTTGAGTTTTCCGAGGCCCAAACGGATAATGTGCATCTGCCCCAATCATTTAGGACAAATCAAGATGTATAAATGACCTTGTCACCGATACAAACATGGAAACCCGAGTGACACCATGAAAGCATATTTTCGAGAACAGCGTCAGGTAATGGATTTATACTTTTTTGCCTATTGTAATTGACCCATAGTTGTAATACAAGTAACTGATTATTTCCCCACGAAAATTTATATCCAAAAGGAGGTATTTGATGTTAAAATCAATCCGTTTCAAGTTAATTGTTTTTTCTATCTCATTAATTCTAGTCACTGTTATTCCCATCATTATTACGGTGAATATCCTGATCAATAACTCCGTTCATAACGGGCATGTGGAGAATGTACTTCAGCAGGTGAATATCATCGAGCAGTTGTTGGGGGTTTTTTATGATGACCTGGACCGAAATATAGATACCTTTGCCACCCATCAAAAGGTGAAAGAATCGGATGATACCATTCATTCCTATGTCAAAAGTACTGGTGCCATGATGACGCCCTCTAAAAACGGTGGTATCGAGCAGGCAATATTTGAAGAGTTCGATAATTATGCCAAGGCCCATCCCGGAACGATGTACGTTTATATGGGTACCGAGGACGGGGGCTATATTCAATGGCCGGAAACCAAGAACGGAGCCAATTATGACCCTAGAAAGCGGCCCTGGTATACCAAGGCCATGGCCAATAAGGGTAAGATTATCCGGACGGATCCCTATACAGACTCGGTAACCGGAGCTGTGATTGTCAGCAATGCCAGAACCTTTACAGATGAGAACGGAAAGGTAAGAGGGGTCATGGCCATTGATGTCTCTTCTGGGAAACTAGCAGAAATCATGAAAGGGATCAATATCGGAAAAACCGGATACCCAATGATGCTGCACAAAAAGGGGCTGATCCTGGCAGATCCTAAAAACGAGGAAAACAATCTGAAATATATCAAGGATATTGGCATTGAAAAAATGGAAACCATTCTTGAGACGGATACGGCCCTTTTTAACACTGTCATTGACGATATAAACTTTCAGGTCAGTTCTTTTAAATCCGCCACCACCGATTGGATAGTGGCTGTTCTAATTGAAACAGAGGAGTTGTCCCAGGTTTCCAGATCCATACGGATCATCGTATCTGGCATCGCCGCCCTGGTTATTTTGGTCATTGGCGGCCTGGCCTTTGTTATCTCGGGTCGTTTCATCAAACCCATAAATCTGATGGTGGCGGGTTTGAAGGATATTGCCCAGGGAGAAGGGGATCTGACCATGCGCCTGGAAGTTTACAGCAAGGATGAGATCGGTGATATGGCAAAATGGTTTAATCTTTTTGTGGAAAAACTACAGGGGATAATTACCAATATCACGGGCAATTCCAGATCGCTCAACAGCTCGTCCACTGAGCTTCTGTCCATTTCAAAGGAAGTTTCCCAAGGGGCAGACAACATGGCTGCTAAAACCAATTCCGTGGCAACGGCCGCAGAGGAAATGAGCTCAAACATGTCATCGGTGGCCGCGGCCGTGGAAGAATCTTCCACCAATATCGGCATGGTTTCGGCTGCAGCAGAAGAGATGACTGCCACCATCAACGAGATTGCCAATAATACAGAAAAAACCCGTGTTACCAGCAATCAGGCCGTTCAACGGACCCAGAAAGCCTCTGAAAAAATTAATTATTTAAGCCGATCCGCTCTGGAGATCGGCAATGTGGTTGAAACCATTAACGATATTTCGGAACAGACCAACCTTCTTGCCCTGAACGCCACCATTGAGGCGGCCCGGGCCGGGGAAGCCGGCAAAGGATTTGCCGTTGTGGCAAGCGAAATCAAAGACTTGGCCAGGCAGACGGCAGAGGCAACCCTGGAGATCAAGGGGAAAATTGAAAGTATCCAGAATTCCACCCAGGAAACGGTTTCTGAAATCGGAGAGATCACCGGCGGCATCGGCAGTGTGAATGAGATGATTGACACGGTGGCGGCAGCAGTGGAGGAACAATCGGTTACCACCAAGGAAATTGCCAACAATGTCAGCCAGGCAGCCCAGGGAATCCAGGAGGTTACCGAGAATATCAGCCAGAGTTCCGGGGTGGCCAATGAGATTGCCGAAGATATTGCCGGGGTCAGCCAGGCCATTACGACCATGTCCGAGAGTAGCATTCAGATCGATACCAGTGCAGACTCGTTGAGCAATTTGGCAGAAGAACTCAACCAAACCGTCACTCAGTTTAAAGTTTAATCAATTTCCGGCAAAACAAATGGGGGAGACATCCTATGGTGGAGTCGGCCCAGGGCACGGCTCCATCAAAAAAAAACCATAAATTATTTGCCCTGGGCAATGATACCTTTGATGGGGCGGGTTGCGGCTGAATAATTCGAGGAATAATGCCTAGGCATCGCCCCTAAAACCGGTTTCAAATCGAGGAAAAAGCTTGATCACGCTATAATCCGGGAACTGCCATGAATATATTTGAAGGAACCATCATCACCTGTGACGACGAGGATACGGTCTGCAGATATCTTGTAGAGGAAAACGGACAAATCGCATATACGGGAAACAAACTTCCTGAAAAATATTCAAGGCAAAAAATAACCGCATTGGATAAAAAGGCGCTGATTCCCTCTTTTGGGGATTCCCATCTCCACTTTTCATCCTATTCCCTTTTTTCATCCACCCTGGATGTGAGGGAAGCAAAAGATTTTTCCTCCCTTTCTGATATTATTTCCACCTATGTTCAAAAGGCCAACCCCAAGGTAGTCCTCGGATTCGGCATATCAGCCCATTCTCTTATTGAACAGCGGATGGTGACAAGAATTGAGCTGGATAAAATGGAAAAAAGACCGATCATGCTTGTCAAGTATGACGGCCATGCCGCAGTCATAAATACGGCCTTAAGGGATCTTCTGCCAAACAAAATCCAAAAATTAAGGGGATATGACAAGGATAGTGGACAGCTTTTCCAGGAGGCTTTTTTTGCCGCCACAGATTTTATGACCGCAAAGGTCTCTGTTCTCGCACTCATGAAACACATGCTTTCCACAGTGGATGCCATGGCAGCCAGGGGCATCTCCCTGGTTCACCCGGCCGAAGGCGTCGGGTTTGTGCTGGACCTGGACGTTGACCTTGTTCGCTTGCTTGCAAGGGGGCTTTCAAATCCCTTCCAATTCAGGATTTTTTTCCAGACCATGGAAACCAAAAAGGTGTTAAAACGGAAACTTCCCAGAATCGGAGGGTGTTTTGCCACTGCCCTGGACGGGTGTTTTGGTTCCTGTGATGCCGCCCTTTTGAGTCCCTATGAACAGGATTCCCAGAACAGGGGCATCCTGTTTTACACAGACCGCCAGGTGGATGAGTTTGTGCAAAATGCCCATGACCGTGGGCTGCAAATCCAGCTCCATGCCATTGGCGATGCCGCTGTTGATCAAGCGGTTCAGGCCTTTAACAGGGCATTGAAAAACAATTTCAGAAAGGATCACCGCCACAGTATTATCCATGCCTCTCTCATGGGCCAAACAAGCCTTGAACTGTGTGCTGCACACCAAATCGGCATTGCTGCCCAGCCATCCCTGCTCCATTTGAACCTGGAACCCTATGACTATCTTGAATCGATTCTGGGGCAGCGGGTCAACAAAATTTCCCCCTTCAGAACCATGCTGGACATGGGCATCCATGTGTCAGGCGGATCCGATGCACCGGTGACACTGCCGGACCCGGCCTTTGGCATGCATTGCGCCTGTAACCACTATGAATCCTCGCAATCAGTCTCCATAATGGAGGCCTTGAAAATGTTCACCCGTGAACCAGCCTGGGCCTCCTTTGATGACACGGACAGGGGTAGTCTTGAACCGGGGAAAATTGCCGACATGGCCCTCCTGGACCAGAACCCTCTGGATATGGACAAACAAGACATTTTTCGCCTGAAAACCGAGAGTCTCTATGTGAAGGGGAAAAAATATGAACCGGGCCAGGGATTGAGCAGGCTTTTGTGGAATGCCCTTTTTCCCGGACAATAGGATAATTTTAAGGGGATATTCTGACGGGACCTACCATCCTACTATGGGGGATCGGTTTAAAAAGCCCTGGGAGGGATTGAACAGTCGATTTTAATCATATGTTTTATCTGTCAATTTGTTGGTCGGATCACCCTCTTCCATCATCCGGGATAAAATCTGTCGTTCTTTTTCCAGGGGAAGCCGGCCGGTCATTGCCGCAATCCCTACCTTTTTTCCCTCCTGGTTGGTAAAAACTGCTTCAGCCTCTGCCCGCCCCTTTTCCTGAATTTGGGTAATGGTCACCCGGCACTGAATCCTGTCGTTAAAATAAACCGGGCCCAGAAACTTAAAATTCATACCCGTTGCCAGCCAGCCCACCTGACCGCCAAACTCGCAAATCATCCCGCCGATTAAAAGTCCGTGGCAAATCAGGTCACTGAACCCTTTTTCATCTGTCCACCGGGTATCGTAGTGGACCGGATTATAATCATTTGTAAGGTCTCCGAAGGCCATGGTTTCTTGTTTTGTAAACCTGCGGGTATATGTGAATGAATCGCCCGGTGCCAGCCCTTGAACAACTTTTTTTCGAATTGAATTTCCCATTTTGCCAGAAGGTTACCCCCACATAAAAGATTTATCCTATAATTTTATGCATACTATCAGATGTATAATATCAGGGGTTTGCTTTTTGGGTCAATGAAATAAACAGTTACCGCCAGGGTTAATTAGGGGGTATCAGGGCCAGATTCTGGGCAGCCTTGATTTTTTCGGAATATTTCATGGATTGGAGGGTAAACCCATCCATTTCTTCCGACAGTACCGGGTTTGCACTGGCAGTATTTTCTTTGAGGGGGTTCACAGGACGGCCTTGTTTGCGCATACGGAAACACAAGTGATACCCTGTGGCCAAGCCTGTCTTGCCCACATATCCTATCACATCTCCCTGGAATACCTTTGTATTTTTTTTCATGCCCTTGGCATATTTGTTCATATGGAAATAACTGGTTTCATACCCATTAAAATGTCGAATTGTAATATTTCTGCCCATGGTTTTATTGTACCCGATACGGGTGATGGTGCCATCTGCCACAGTTTTGATGGGGGTATTTCTAGGTGCTGCATAATCCACTCCCGGATGGGCCCGGTATTTTTTTAAAATGGGATGGAATCGCCGGGTTGAAAAAGGGGAGGAGATACGAGAATAATTCAAAGGGGTTTTTAAAAATGCTTTTTGCAGGGACTGCCCCTTCTCATTGTAGTACCCCTTGCGTCCATTGGCATCTTCATGCAAAAATGCTTTATATACCCTGCCTTGATTGGTGCAAAATGCTGCCTTGACATCTGAATATCCATGGAATTTTCCATCTCTATACCGTTTTCCCACCAAAACTTCAAATTGATCTCCCGGCTGGATATCCCGTATAAAATCGATATCCCAGGCAAAAATATCTGCCAGTTTCCAGGTAAGGGAGGAATATTCTCCGGATTGTTTGATTGCCTCGGACAGGGAAGTTCTGATATCCACAGATATTGTCTCCTGCCGTATTTCATATTCAATGGGATTTTTTGAAATTGAATAGGTATCTGTTTCCTTCTGAATTACAAGTCTGTCATCTTGGTTGATTTCATACTCGAAGGCCACAAGATTGTCTTCCAGCAGACTTATTTTATAGGGGTGTCCTTTTCTGATCCGGGTCAAGGGAAAGATGTTTGCACTCCTGCGATCCAGATCATAAATTATTTTCAATGGGAGATAGGTATTCAGCAAGGATGAGGCCGTGTCTCCGGCTTTAATGGTTCCCATAATGGTTTTTATTTGGGGGGATGCCATCAGGCTGGGTGCTGTAAAATCTGATACAATTTTTGACATGCGGGGAAAGGAAGTGCATCCGGTATCAACCACGGGAACAGCCGAGACCAGTATGAAAAAAAGGCTGACACCCATAATTATTTTTTTCGGATATGACCAGACAATCCTTCCTGCCACCACTATTCTTTCATTTATCTTCATATACTTCTTCATATTCCAGGGATACCGCTTTCTCAATAGATTCCGTTTCAACAAGCTGATCATTTTCAGGCAAACTATACAAAGACAAGAAAATAGTAAAGGTTTTTTAGAACTAGGTCCAAAGATCGTAAAAATGGTGAACCGGGCCGTGACCTTTTCCGGTCTGATACGCTGCCCCGGCCAAAAGAGCACCAGAGATATAATCCTTGGCATTTTTAACCGCAGTTTCAAGGGCAACCCCTTTGGCCAGATTTGCTGCGATGGCTGAGGAAAGTGTGCAGCCTGTGCCGTGGGAATTGGGGGTATTGATCCGCTTGCCAAAAAGTTCAATCATGGAGTTGCTTTCAGTTTGGTATAAAAGATCGCAGCTGTCCCCACTTGTCAGATGCCCCCCCTTTACAAGAACATTGGCAGATCCGAATTTGGCAAGGGCCAGGGCTGCATCAGCCATATCTTCTTTATGTTCAATATGTTGGCCCAAAAGCACAGATGCTTCGGGAAGGTTGGGGGTGATAAGGGTGGCCAGGGGAAGAAGGGCCGTTTTTAGGGCCTGGACCGCATCCTCCCGGAGAAGGTTGTCCCCGCTTTTTGAAACCATTACCGGGTCCACCACAATATTAGGGCATTTCCAATCTGATAATTTTTGGGCCACAGTCTCGATGACCCCGGGCGAGTGAAGCATGCCAATCTTTACGGCGTCCACCCCAATATCTTCCATGACCGCATCTATTTGCTGGCCGATGAATTCCGGGGGAGCAGGATAGATACCGGTAACCACCCGGGTGTTCTGGGCGGTGAGGGCCGTGATGGCGGACATACCAAAGCAGCCCAGGGCGGAAAATGTTTTCAAATCTGCCTGGATACCGGCGCCGCCGCCGCTGTCCGAGCCTGCTATGGTTAATGCCCTGAAATATTTTTTCATGATGGTTTCTCCTGTACGGTTGGATTTGTTTAAGGTTGAGTTTGTTTAAGGTTGGGTTTTTTTAAAGTGTGCGCAAAGAGTGCGGGCAGCCCCAAGGGGATCCCGGGCTGAGCAGATGGCAGACACCACGGCAATGGAATGGGCACCTGACTTGATGACCCGGTCTGCATTTTCGGCATGGATACCGCCAATGGCCACCAGAGGATGCCGGGAATAGGCTCTTATCCGCGCCAGCCCGGCAAGACCCCAGGCAGCCTTGGTATCGGTTTTGGTGGGGGTGGGAAATACCGGGCTCACCCCGATATAATCCACATCCAGATCCTGTGCCGCAATAACATCTTCCCAACTCTCAACGGACAACCCGATGATACGCCCGGGGCCCAGAAGTTTTCTTGCGTGTTCATAGGGCATATCGCTCTGGCCGATGTGCACCCCTGGAGCGCCTGCTGCCAGGGCGATGTCCACCCGGTCATTGATGAGCAACGGAATCCCGGCGGGCTCCAATATGCTTTTTAAGCCTAGGGCCCGGGCAAGAAAGGTCCGGGTGTCAAGATTTTTTTCCCTGAGCTGGACACAGGCAACCTTGGCCGCAACCGCCATGGAAACAATGGTTTCAATGGGATAATGGTTGCATGACGCCTGGTCTGTGACCAGATAAACACCCTCCATTTTTATTCTCCCTAAACCTGTAAATAATCTTGAATATGGGTTTCAGTCAATTGATACAGGGTATCAATAAAATTGAGTTGAAGGCTGGCAGGCCCCTTTGCTGTTGTGGCAGCCATTTCTCCTGCAATTCCCATAACAGCCATGGCATGGGCTGCTGCCAGGTGCAAATCTGGATTTACCGCTGCAAAGGCCCCGCAGAGGGCTGTGGCAGTACAGCCCAGACCGGTTACCCTCGGCATCATGGTATCTCCGTTCTTCACACAGCTCATTGCATCCTTTGACACAATATAGTCGGTTTCCCCGGTGATGCACACCACAGCGCCAAATTTACGGTTCAATTCCCGGGCGGAATCAATGGCCTGTTCCGAAGCCGAGGTTGAGTCAACCCCCTTGGTGGCCACACTTTCGCACAGTCCCATGATTTCAGATCCATTTCCCCGGATGATGGAGGGAGCTGTGGAATGAATAAGTGCCCTGGCTGTTTGGGTTCTGTACGGGGTGGCGCCCACCCCAACCGGATCCAGAACAATGGGGATACAGCGTTCCTTTGCCCGGATCATTGCTGCTCCCATGGCAAGGATCCAGGGGTCACTCAGGGTGCCGATGTTGATGACCAGGGCACCGGCAATATTTACCATATCCGCAACTTCGGTTTCTGCATGGGCCATGACAGGGGAGGCTCCCAGGGCCAGCAGGGCATTGGCTGTATTGTTCATCACCACATAATTGGTGATATTATGGACCAGGGGACTGGTTTGCCGGATATTGTCTATATCTTTCCATATGCCGGATGGGGTGATGTTCATGCCGTTTTCCTCCTGTGTGCCAATCTTATAAGATCGTTTATTGGATTATTTATGAAATAGAGTGACTGGAACTGCCTACCAGGTATGAATCAAAGTTTTTGCCGCTACCCTATTCTTGGTGAGTCCGTGTTCAAGGGCAAAATCGGCAAATGCCTGCCATTTCACAGGGTCATGGCCCAGGGTATTTGAAAAATAAGGGAGGGTCAGTTCAAATGCCTGGGTTTCAATTTTTTTGTTTGCCAGGGGCACCGCAGCCAGATACAGGGCCAGGGCCTCCTTTGGGTGGGCCTTTGTATAGGCAAGGCTTTTTTCAATCGCTTTTACAAATCCGTGGATAGCCGTGGATTTTTTTGCCAACACCCCGGGGCCGCAGACAAAAATCAATTCTTCATAATCCGGTATCCCATATTTTTCCAATTCAAAAAATTGCGCCTTATACCCGTGCTGGGCCATCCCCACAGTTTCATAGGTTTTAAAGGGGCCCATGACAGCATCCACCTGGTTGGAAACCAGGGCTGGCAGAATGGTAAACCCAACATTTACCGGGGTATAGTCTTTTATCTGGTTGATGCCGGCAAATGCCTCAAGCATGATATCCATGAGTCCTGGAACCGTATAACCGATCTTTTTACCGGAAAGATCCGAGGGTGTCTTGATGCCTTTGCCCTCAAGAAATAGCAGCGTAGTCAGGGGGTGGGAAACCAGGGGGGCGATTGCCTTAATATCAAGTCCCTGGTCTGCCGCGATAATGGTCTGGGGCTGGTAGGAAACAGCGATATCCATGTTGCCCGAAGCTGCCAGCTTCAAAGCATCAGAGGTTTCAGACGGACTGATAATATCCACCTCAATCTTATTGTCTGCAAAATATCCCAAATCCCTTGCCACATAAATGGGCAGATGGTCCACATTGGGAAACCAGTCGAGCATCAGGGTAAGTTTATCACCTGCCCAGAGGGGGGAGACAAACAAAAATAAACCAGCGACAAATAAACTGAAAACGCGTTTTTTCATGATGTTTTTCCTTAAAAAATTAAAATATTCCATTTTTATGTATTCTTGTTTTATTCATTTTCAACCGCTATTATAACTTCCACCTTACAATCTTTTTTTCCAAAATTCCCACCAAAACCCACAACCCAAGCCCCATGGCAGTGAGCCAGAGGATGGCGGCAAATACCAGATCCACCTGGAGGCGGGCATTGGACTGGATCATGAGATATCCAAGCCCCTGCTGGGCCCCCACCCATTCGCCGATGACCGCCCCGATGGTGGCCACGGTAACCCCCACCCGAAGACCTGCAAAAAACTGGGGCAGGGCCCATGGCCAGTAGAGCAGCCTCAGGGTGTCATAAAAGGAGGCATTCATGAGCCGGAACATTACCCGATACTCCGGGTCACAGCTTTTAAGGCCTGAGAGCAGGCTGATGGTAATGGGGAAAAAGATGATGATCCAGGCCATGAACACCTTGGAGGCAATCCCGTATCCCATCCACACCACCAGCAGCGGTGCAAGGGCAAATACCGGAATGGCCTGGGACGCCACCAAAAACGGCGCAAAGGCTTTTTCCAGATTGGGATTTGCAAACATGAGGATAGCCAAGGGGATGGCAGTGGCAAGGGCCAAAAAAATGCCTAGAATGATTTCGGACAGGGTGGTTGCGGCATGGGGCAGTATCAAAGGAGCTTGCAGGGTTGCCTGGACAAATATAGAAGAGGGGGGGGGCAGGATGAAAACCGGTATCTCCAGGAGACGACAGCCCCCTTCCCAACAGGTTAAAATCAGAATAACCAAGGCCGGGGCAATCAAATCAGCCGATTTCATTATGCCCTCCAAGCTGTGCCAGCATATATGCTTTGATTTTCAGCAGATCAGGGTCACTGAAATGTCGGGGCTTTGGCTGGTCCAGGATAAAAGACTCACTGATAACCATGGGTTGGTTGCTGAGCAGGCAGACTTCATCGGCCAAAAGCAGTGCCTCTTCAATGTCATGGGTGATCATGAGAATGGTTTTCTTGAATTCGGTCTGGAGCAGCAATAACAGGGACTGCAAACTTCGCCGGGTAATGGCGTCCAGGGCGGACAGAGGTTCGTCCAGCAGGATCAAATCCCGGTTGAACATCAGGGTTCTGACCAGGGCACATCGCTGGCGCATGCCCCCGGATACCTCGTTGGGATAATGGGATTCATACCCGTTTAATCCCAGGCGGACAAAGAGTTTATTTGCCATTATTTTCATCCGGTCCATATCCTGTTTGCCTGTTTTGGCCGGCAGCAGGGAATTTTCCATCAGGGAAAACCAGGGAAGAAGCAGATCTTTTTGCTGCATATAGGCGGCATGGCGCCCCAGGTGCTCCAAGCTTGTATGGTTCCAGGAGATCTTCCCCTGGTCCAACCCCATGACCCCGGTAAGCCCGTCAAACAAAGTGCTTTTCCCGCATCCCGAGGGTCCCACCAGAATTTTAAACTGCCCCGTGGCAACCGACAGATCCAAATTGGAAAAAATCTTCTGTCCATTATAAATTTTTGTTGCACCTGATACCTGGAGCATATTCATACAATTCTTGTTCAAAGCCAGCGTTAAAACAGACAGTTAAATCAATCAGCTAAATCATAATTTCAGCTGTCTGCAAGTGCCAGGCAAAAATATAAATATGGCAATGGGATACACACCCAAGAAAAGAAGAATTGACTTTCCTTCGCCAGAATTATCTGGAGCAGGTTCCAGGGGTCGAAACGCAACACAGTCTCCTCTCAGCCGATCTTTATCGACTCCCCCAGCCTACCACTGCATTTTGCACTGGTGGCCGAAGATATCATGCAAGGAAAGAGCTTGTCAATCATTGTCCCATAATGACAAACATAAGGCTCATGCAATTGGGTCATAAAAAATATCATATTTCTATAATTCTAAAAATATGGTTGACGAATAATAAATCAATCAATATAGTTGGATCATGGAAAATGAAATTGCAGCCAAAAAATTAGCAGAACTTGGACACATAACAAGACTTTCGATTTTTCGATATCTTGTCAAAGTAGGAGACCAAGGGGCTCCGGTGGGCCAGATTCAAGAAGAACTTGATGTTCCAGGCTCAACTTTGTCACATCACATCAGTAGATTGGTCTCAGTTGGTTTGATTAAACAAATGAGGGAAAGCAGAATACTTTACTGTATCCCACAATTTGATGTTTTGGATGAGCTTGTAGCGTTTCTTAAGTCCGAGTGCTGCACGGAAGCAAAATATAAGCCGTAATATTTTTTTGATTAGACATTTCGAAGTATTTAGAAATATAGAATAAATAAAAGAGAGAAATTATTGTGACGACTGAACTTTACAAAATAGCGGATTTCATGGTTAAAGCGTTTATCCATATTTGGCCTTATCTTGTTATCACTATACCGATTGCTGTAGCGGTTAATATGTCTGGGGCTTCAAAACATATAAAGCGTGCTTTTGATGCGGGGCCTATTGTAGCCATCTTGCTGGCAACAATAGTCGGTGCCTTCAGTCCTTTTTGCTCATGTGGTGTGATCCCTGTCATTGCTGCCTTGTTAATCGGTGGAGTCCCCCTTCCTCCTGTAATGGCTTTCTGGATCGCATCTCCTTCTATGGACCCTGAAATTTTCTTTTTAAGTGTTGGGACAATTGGCTGGGATTTAGCAATTTGGCGATTACTTGGCACACTGGTTATGAGCTTAAGCGCAGGGTTCATCACTCACGCCCTGATGCAGGTAGGATGGATCCGTCCTGATATTCTTAAACGGAAAACAGAATTCATTGTATTTCAAAAGTCTTCAAAGATAAAACGAACAGTTTTTTCTTTCACTTCAAATTTTAAACGTCTGTTTTCCTTTAAAGCGAAATCGTTAATTCCTGCTCAGGCTTCAGCTTGTTGTGTTGAGGGTTCGGTAAATGCGATTCAAATTCAGCCTTCTACACCTACAGAAACAAAAACTCGAGACTCCTGCACTACAGACAATAGTTCAGAATCATATGGGTGCTCTGGGGAAAAATCATTCTGGAAACGATTGGGCAAGGAATCTATGGATGCCACATTAATGGTAATTAAATTTATGACTTTGGCATTTTTTCTGGAAGCATTAATTATCTTTTATGTGCCTCAAGAATTTATTACAAGCATTATGGGTAAAGATAACGCCTGGGCGATTATCACAGCTACGTTTGTCGATGGTCATGTTAAATTGAGCCAAAAATGGTCATTAGAAAATGAGCCACTAGGGAATTGAACAGGGGGGACCGCAGGTTCACTCCCCCCTGTTCA